>NZ_DAOMOQ010000009.1:0-100338 GCF_035444425.1 Ottowia sp.
GACCAACGCCGGACACTGCGCCATGCCCAAATAGGGCACGCCGGGAAAAGAGGCGAATCGGGCGCGCCTGGGGGCAAGCCCTTGTCCGACGCGGATGCAGACCCGATCGGGGCACAATTCGGGGCGATTCGTCACGACCGATGGGAGTCTTCGGGCATGAAATTCCGCCACACCCTTGTCGCCGCGCTGAGTGCCGCCGCGCTGGCGGCCGGCTGCGCCAGCACCACCAGCGGCAGCGTCGCCTCCGGCGGGCAGGCGCGCTCGCAACTGCTGCTGGTGTCGTCCGAGCAGGTGATGCAGCAGTCGCTGCAGTACTACGCGCAGCAGAACAACGAGGCGCGCTCGGAAGGCACGCTGATCACCAGCGGGCCGGAGTGGGGCCGCGTCAACGCCGTCATGCAGCGCCTGGTGCCGCAGGTGGCGGCGTTCCGGCCCGACGCCGCGCGCTGGCCCTGGCAGCTGGTCTTGATCAACGAGGATGCCGTCAACGCCCACGTGATGGCGGGCGGCAAGATCACCTTCTACACCGGCCTGCTGCGCAAGCTGCGCCTGACCGATGACGAGATCGCCGCCGTCATGGGCCACGAGATGGCGCATGCGCTGCGCGAGCACACGCGCGAGAAGATCTCGCAGACGGCGGCCGGCGACATGGCGGTCGCCATCGGCGGCGCGCTGCTCGGCCTGGGCGAGGGCGTGACGCAGCTGGCCGGCCTGGGCAAGCAGCTGGCCATGGACCTGCCGTTCTCGCGCCACATGGAAAGCGAGGCCGACCTGTACGGCCTGGAGCTGGCGGCGCGCGCCGGCTACGACCCGCGCGCGGCGATCACGCTGTGGCAGAAGATGTCGCAGCTCGGCAGCGGCGGCGGGCCGAACTTCCTGTCGACCCACCCGGCGCCGGGCAACCGCATGGCTTCGCTGCAGGCGGCGATGCCGAAGGTGATGCCGCTGTACGAACAGGCGCGGGCGCGGCGCTGAGGGCACGGCGTCAGTCGGCCCCCAAGCCGAGCGGACTCGGCTGGCGCTTCTCGACCGCGTAACGCAGCAGCGCGGCGCCGCGGAAGATGCCGTGGGCGAATTTGCCGTAGGGCATGGTGGCGAACAGCGCCATCACGGCGCCCAGGTGCAGGCACAGCAGCCAGCCCATGGCGGCCGTGCCGCGCGCCCACCACAGCAGCAGGCCGCTGGCGCTGATCAGCAGCAGCAGGGCGATGAAGCCGCGGTCCAGCGGGCGCTGGGTGGTGTCGCCCTGCATCGGGTCGCGCCGCAGGTTCAGGCGCCACAGGCCCACGGTGCCGATCACCATGCTGACACCGCCGACCGCGCCCAGCAGCTTGGGAATCGAGGGCAGGTCGTACGGCGCCACCCAGCCGAACACGTAGTGGTAGACCGTCGCCAGGCTGGTGGCGGCAAAGCACAGCCCGAAGCCGTAGAAGGTGAGGTGGTGCATGCGCCGGCGGCGCAGGGTGTAGGCGTCGTCCTCGTCGTGGCAGCCTTCGCCGTGGCCGCCGTCCAGGTACTTCAGGCGCAGCACGTCGTGCGCGGCTTCGGCCGTGGCGGCGCTGCCGGCGCTCGCGCCGCTGGTGGCTGGTTTCAGCTCGCGCAGGAAGCGGCGCACGCCCAGCGTCAGCGCCAGCAGCGCGAACAGGAAGATCGGCGCGAACAGGCCGACCATCAGCTTGTGCGGAAAGATGTCGTAGAAGTCGCCGCCCTGCGCCGCGCCCCAGATCGAGCCCTTGCGGGCCGCCGCCAGCGCCAGGAACAGCGCCAGCCCGAGCGCCAGCGCCAGCGACAGCGTGAGCCCGGCGCGCTGGTAGAGCCGGCCCAGCGCCGGCGGCCAGGCGTAGTCGGCGTAGGTCTGTCCGCGCAGCGTCGCCATGGCCTGCGGCACGTTGACCTTGAACTCGTGCGGCGGCGCGTACTGGCAGGCGTGCAGGCAGGCGCCGCAGTTGTGGCACAGGTTGGCCAGGTAGTGCACGTCGGCGCGGGTGAAGTCGAGCCGGCGCGTCATGGCCGGGAACACGGCGCAGAAGCCCTCGCAGTAGCGGCAGGCGTTGCAGATCGCCATCTGCCGCGCGACCTCGGCTTCGGAGGCGGTCAGCGCCGGCAGGGCGCCGGCCAGCGTGCGCGCCTCGCGCGTCAGCGATTCAAGCGAGTCCATGCACGACTTCCTGGTTCATGGCGGCGCGCGCTGCGTTGGCGCCGGCGATGCGGCCGAAGGCGGTGCCGATCGACATGCCGACCCCCGCCGTGTAGCCCTTGCCCAGCACGTTGCCGGCCATCATCTCGCCGGCCACGAACAGGTTGTCGCTGGGCCGGTCGCCGAAGCGCACTGCCGCGGTGTCGTCGGTGCGCAGGCCGAGGTAGGTGAAGGTGATGCCGGGCCGCACCGCGTAGGCGTAGAACGGCGCGGTGTCGATCGGGCGCGCCCAGTGCGTCTTGGCGGGGCTGATGCCCTGGGTGAGGCAGTCGTCCAGCGTGGTGTGGTCGAAGTGGCCGGGCACGCAGGCGGCGTTGTAGTCGCCGAGCGTGCGCACGAAGGTCGCCTCATCGAGCTGCAGCTTGCGCGCCAGCTCGGGCAGCGAATCGGCCGCCACGCCCGGGAACACCGGCGGCATGAAGCGGCCGATGGACTTGGCGTCGATGACCGACCAGGCGATCTGGCCCGGCTGCTGCGCCACCAGGCGGCCCCAGATGGCGTAGCGCTTGGGCCAGAAGTCCTCGCCCTCGTCGTAGAAGCGCTCGGCCTCGCGGTTGACCACCACACCCAGGCTGACGCAGTCGATGCGGGTGCAGATGCCGCCGTCGTACAGCGGCGCGCGCGCATCGATTGCCACCATGTGCGCCTGCGTCGGGTCGCCGATGCGGTCGGCGCCGTGGTCATCCAGCAGGTGCTTGAGCAGCACGCCCTGGTTGAAGCGGGTGCCGCGGATCAGGAAGTTGTCGGCCGGCCATTCGCCGCGCTCGTTGCGGCCCCAGGCCTGGCGCAGCCAGTCGCGGTTGGATTCGAAGCCGCCGGCAGCCAGCACGCAGGTGCGGGCCTCGATGCGCTCGCTGCCGTGCTTCGTCTTGACGTGCGCGGCGACGAAGCGGCCGCCCTCGATCTCGATGCGATCGACCGGCGCCTCGTAGCGGACCTGCACACCCAGCTTCGCGGCGCTGCGGTAGTAGGCGTTGACCAGCGCCTTGCCGCCGCCCATGAAGAAGGCGTTGGTGCGCGCCACGTGCAGCGTGCCCGCCAGCGCGGGCTGGAAGTGCACGCCGTGGCGGCGCATCCAGGGACGGCAGTTGCTGGAGGCGCGGATCACCATCCGCGCCAGGTGCTCGTTGGTCTGGCCGCCGGTCACCTTGAGCAGGTCCTGCCAGTACTCTTCCTCGGGATAGGCGTCGACCAGCACGTCCTGCGGCGCGTCGTGCATGCAGCGCAGGTTGCGCGTGTGGCCGGAGTTGCCGCCGCGCCATTCGCGCGGCGCGGCTTCCAGCAGCAGCACGCTGGCGCCGGCTTCGCGCGCCATCAGCGCGGCGCACAGGGCGGCGTTGCCACCGCCGATGACCAGCACATCGACCACATTGCCTCCAGGTTGTCGCTTGAGCGAAGCGACTGTAGGAGCCGGCTGCCGCAGCGGCAAGACGGCCCTGGACAACGGGTGTTCAGTTCTTGTGAAGGCTGGTGCCGGGCCAGCGACCGCTCGTCACCAGCGTGCGCGCCACGTCGGCCAGCACCACGCGCGCGGCCAGCGCGGCGGGCGACAGCTCGTCCTCCGACAGGCTGGCCAGCAGGTTGCGCCGGCTGGTGTGGGCGTCGGTCAGCAGCACGCTGCGCACGGCGCCGGGCTCGAGCCGCCCGGTGGCGGCGCTGGGCTGGATGGTGGCGCCGTGGCCGGCGCGCACGGCGGCCATCAGCAGCGACAGCCCATCGACCTCGGCCAGCACCGTGGGCGCCAGGCGCAGGCGTGCGAACGCGGTGTCGATGAGCGCGCGCAGCCCGTGGCTGCCGGACGGCAGGATCAACGGCAGGCGCGTCAGCTCCGCCAGCCGCACCTGCGGACCCGGCGGCATGCCAGGCAGGCCGGGCGCGCCGATGACGTAGAGCTGTTCGTCGAGCAGCGGCGTAACGCTCCAGCGCCGGCCGGCGTCGGCGCGGAACAGGATCGCCAGGTCAAGCTGGCGCGCGTTGAGCATGGTGGTCAGGTGGCCCGACAGCGCCTCGACCAGGTGCAGGCGCACGGCGGGGTAGCGCTCGGCCATGGCCTGCATCAGCGGCACGCCCAGCACCGAGGCCGTGGTCGACGCCAGGCCGATGCTGACGTGGCCCGACAGGCGCGCGGTCTGCGCGGCGCGCACGGCGTCGTCGGCGTGGCGCAGGGTGAGCTGCGCCTGCTGCAGGAACGCCAGGCCGGCGTCGGTCGGCACCACGCCGGTGCTCTGGCGCTGCAGCAAGCGCGTCGAGAGTTCGCCTTCCAGCCGGCTGATCTGCTGGCTCAGCGCCGACGTCGCCAGCCCGAGTTCGAGCGCGGCGCGGCCCATGCTGCCGGCCTCGCAGACCTTGACGAAGTAGCGCAGCTGGCGCAGTTCCATGGGCGGACGTTCGTTCGGCGATCGGCCGACCGCCGCATCATGCCCGATCGCGCAGCGCCGCCCGGCGCGCGAAGCGCACCACCGTCACGCCGGCGCGCGCCTGCCGCATCGAGGGCATGACCAGCACGCAGTCGTCGTACGGCGTCGTCACCGCCTCGCCCTGGCCGGGACCGTCGTGGTGGCCGATCACCGTGCCGGCGTGCGCGAACACCTCGAGCCCGGTGAACGGCCCGGTGAAGGCGAAGCGTTCGCTGCGCGCGACGGCCGCGCCGTCCACCGTGAGCGCCCACTGGTGCGGCGCGTCCGGCAGGCGCCAGCCGGGCAGCGCGGCGGCGAGCTGGTCGGCGTCCAGCGTGCCGGCCTGTTCGAGAAAGCGCAGGCATATGTCCTGCGCCACGGCGCGGCTGGACGGGTCGCCATGGAAGCCGCATTCGATCAGCAGCGAGCGCGAATCCCCGGCCTCCCCGTCGGGCCGGCCGAAACGGCCGAAGTCGCGCATGCGCACGCCGTCCTGGTGGCCGGCGTCGATGACGATGTGCTCTGGCGCGCGCAGGCGGCGCGCCAGCTCGAGGTTGCGCGGCTGCACGCCGGTCAGCAGCAGTGGCGCCGACGGCTCGTGCATGGAATGCAGGTCGAGCAGCCAGTCGGCCTGCTCGACGAACGGCCGCAGCGCGGCGGCGCGGCGGCGCTCGAGTGTCTCGCCGCCCTGCATGCGCTCGGGCGACCACTGCCGGTTCAGGTCTTCCTCGACGAAGCGCGCCGTGTCGTGGTGCGCGGCGTCGAAGCGGTCGAACGCCGCCAGGTTGCAGAGCATCAATGTCAGGCTGCCGCGCTGCGGACGCAGGCCGGCTTCCAGCAGGCCCTTGAGCGCCCAGGCGCCGCACAGTTCGTTGCCGTGGATCAGCGCGCTGATCAGCACGTGGCGGCCGGGTTGACCGGAGTCGAAACGCCACACGCCCTCGACACCGGTGTTGCCGGCGCGCCAGGCGCCGATGTCCGGCAGCGGCAGATCGAACCGCAGGGCGGGTAGCTGGCTCATTGCTCGATCTTGGCGAACTGCACGATCTTGCGGTACTTCTCGACTTCGCCTTGCAGGAACGGGCCGATGTCGATGTTCGACGACGCCACGGTGGAACCGCTGGCTTCCATCTTCTGGCGGAACTCGGGCGACTTCAGCGCCTCGGCCAGGGCGCTCTTCAGCCGCGCGACCACGGCTTCCGGCAGTTTGGCCGGACCCAGCAGGGCGAACCAGGTGCCGATTTCCATGCCCTTGAGCGCCGGGTGCTCGCCCAGCGCCGGGATATCGGGGGTCATCGGCGAGCGCTTGACCTCGGTGGTGCCGAGCGCCACCACCTTGCCGCTCTTGATGTGCGGCAGCCCGCTGGAGAGCACGAAGACGCCGAACTCCAGGTTGTTGCCGATCAGGTCGGTGGTCAGCGGCGCCACGCCGCGGTAGGGGATGTGGGTCATGAACAGGCCGGCGCGCTGCTTGACCATCTCGCCGGCCAGGTGCAGGCCGGTGCCGACGCCCGAACTGCCGTAGCTGTACTTGCCCGGCGCGGCCTTGACCTTGGCGATGAACTCATCGAGGTTCTTCACGCCGGCCGAGGGCGAGGCCACCAGCACCATCGGCTGCGAGGCCACCATGCCGATCGGCGTGAAGTCCTTCAGCTCGTACCTGGTGGTCTTGGTGACCAGCCGGCTGATCGCCACCTCGTTGTTGGCGCCGACCAGCAGGGTGTAGCCGTCGGGCGCCGCATTCGCGACCTTCTGCGCGCCGATGGCGCCGCCGGCGCCGCCCACGTTCTCGATCACCACCGGTACGCCGAGCTGCTTGGCCAGGGCTTCGCCCAGGGTGCGGCCGGTGAGGTCGGTGCTGCCGCCGGCCGGGTAGCCGACCACCAGGGTGACCGGCTTGCTCGGGTAGGCGGGCGCCTGCGCCAGGGCGGCGGTGCCGGCCAGCGCCAGCGCGGCGCACAGGGTGGTGGCGAGTCGGACGGTGCGAGGCAGTGTCATGGCGTGCTCCTTGGATGTGTCAGCGCATTGTGGGCTGTCACAGGTGTTTCTTGGTGCCAAGATGGCACCAGCCCGTGCCGATGTGGCGATCGTGACCGCGCCGGTCAACGCGCCGAGAAGGCCTGCCAGACCGATTCCGCGAGTTCGCCCAGCCGCTGCTTGGGGCGGTACAGGCGGATCTCGAAATCCACCGCCAGCGCGCCCTCGCCCACCACCTGCATGCGGCCGGCCCGGCAGTCCTCGCGCACCATGGATTCCGGCAGCCAGGCCACGCCCAGGCCGCGCAGCACGTACTCGTGCATGGCGTCGGCCGAGTCGCATTCGACGCGGCGCGCCAGCCGCGGCGCCTGCGGGTGGTGGGCGAAATGGTCGGCCACCAGCCGCCCCAGCGCCAGCGTGGATGCGTAGGCCAGATAAGGCGTCGGTGCGCTGCCGCCCAGGCCATGCTGCGCGTGGCCGCGCGCATCGGCGCGCGAGACCGGCAGCAGGCGGTCGCTGGCCAGGGTGAGGTGGCTGAACTGGCGCCCGTCCAGCCGCAGCGCCAGCGCCGGGTGGTGGTAGGCCAGCGTGAAATCGACTTCGCGCTGCTCCAGCATCTGCGCCGTGTCGGCCAGCGAGCGCGTTATCACGCGCAGCTCGGCGTCGCGCAGCAGCGGCTGCAGCCGCACCAGCCAGTCGGCCACCAGGGTGCGCGCCAGTGTGCGACCGGTGGCCAGGCTGACGCTGCGCGCCTGGCGTCCGGCCACATCCTGCAGCTCCTCGCGCACGCCGTGCAGGCCGCGCAGGGTCTGCTGCGCGGTTTCCAGCAACGACTCGCCGGCGGGCGTCAGCGCCAGCGGCCCCCGCCCGTCATGCAGCAGCGGCGTGCCCGCCCAGGACTCGAGCGCGCGGATGCGCCGACCGAAGGCCGGGTGGGTGACGTGGCGCAGCTCGGCCGCGCGGGTGTAGCTGCGGGTCTGCGCCAGCGCGACGAAGTCCTCCAGCCACTTGAGCTGCATGGACCGATGGCGCTCAGCCGCGCGCGGCGTTCAGTGCGTCGCGCGTCGCCAGCGCCGCCGCGCGCGCGGCGGCGGCGAAGTCGGTGCCTCCGCTGGCGTACAGGATGGCGCGCGAGCTGTTGACGATGATCGGGCCGCTGCTGGCCCCCTGCGCATCGCCGCGCCAGCCGGCACGCACCGTGGCCGCGGCATCGCCGCCCTGCGCGCCGACACCGGGAATCAGCAGCGGCAGCGTCGGCGCCAGTTCGCGCACGCGCTCGATCTCCTGCGGGTAGGTGGCGCCGACCACCAGGCCGAGCTGGCCGTTCAGGTTCCACGGGCCCTGGGCCAGGCGCGCGACGTGTTCGTACAGCAGCGGCTGGCCGTCGATGCTGGCCAGGCGCTGGTTCTGCAAGTCGTCGCCGCCGGGGTTGGAGGTGCGGCACAGCAGGAAGGCGCCCTTGCCGGGGTACTTCAGGTAGGGTTCGACCGAATCGAAACCCATGAAGGGCGACAGCGTCACGGCGTCGGCGCCGTAGCGCTCGAAGGCTTCCCTGGCGTACTGCTCGGCGGTGCTGCCGATGTCGCCGCGCTTGGCGTCGAGGATGATCGGCACCCGGGGGGCGATCTCGCGCATGCGGGCGATCAGGCGCTCGAGCTGCGGCTCGGCGCGGTGTGCGGCGAAGTAGGCGATCTGGGGCTTGAAGGCGATCACCAGGTCGGCCGTGGCCTCGACGATGCGAACGCAGAAATCGTGGATGCCCTCGGCGTCGCGGGTGATGCCGGCCGGAAAGCGGCTCGGTTCCGGGTCCAGGCCGACGCACAGCATCGAGCGGTTGGATGATTCCGCTTCGCCAAGCTGGTCAATGAAGTTCATGACGGCACATTCTAGGGCGCGAGTCCTAGAATTCGCGTTTGCCTTTTTTCTCCTCGACGCGAGTCGCGCATGACCAAACCTTCCCGCAAACCGAATATTCCCAACTTCTCGTCCGGCCCCTGTGCCAAGCGGCCGGGCTATGACGTGGCCGCCCTCGACCAGTCGGGCCTCGGCCGTTCGCACCGCTCGGCGCTGGGCAAGAAGCTGCTCGGCTTGGCCTGCACCGAGTCGGCGCGCCTGCTCGGCCTGCCGGAGGGCTACCGCATCGGCATCGTGCCGGCCTCCGATACCGGCGCGATGGAAATGGCGATGTGGTCGCTGCTGGGCGCGCGCGGCGTCGACATGGTGGCCTGGGAATCCTTCGGCGCCGGCTGGGTGACCGACGTGGTCAAGCAGCTCAAGCTGAAGGACGTGACGCGCCACGAAGCCGGCTACGGCGAACTGCCCGACCTGTCGAAGGTCAACTTCGACAACGACGTGGTGTTCACCTGGAACGGCACCACCAGCGGCGTGCGGGTGCCGGGCGGCGACTGGATTGCCGATGATCGCCAGGGCCTGGTGATCTGCGACGCCACGAGCGCCGTGTTCGCGATGGAGCTGCCCTGGCACAAGCTCGACGTCGTCACCTATTCGTGGCAGAAGGTGCTGGGTGGCGAAGGTGGCCATGGCATGCTGATCCTGAGTCCGCGCGCGGTCGAGCGACTCGAGAGCTACAGCCCGCCCTGGCCGTTGCCGAAGATCTTCCGCATGACCAGCGGCGGCAAGCTGAACGAGGCGCTGTTCAAGGGCGACACCATCAACACGCCGTCGATGCTGTGCGTGGCCGACTACCTCGACGCGCTGAAGTGGTGCGAGAGCGTGGGCGGCGTGAAGGGTACCGTGGCGCGCAGCCAGGCCAACCTGAAGGTGATCGAGGATTTCGTGGCGAAGACGCCCTGGATCTCGTTCCTGGCCAAGACGCCCGAGACGCGCTCCAACACCAGCGTCTGCCTGTCGGTCGACCTGCCGGCCGACCAGGTCAAGGCACTGGCCAAGCTGCTGGAGACCGAAGGCGTGGCCTACGACATCGGCTCGTACAAGGACGCGCCCCCCGGCATCCGCATCTGGTGCGGCGCCACGGTCGAGCAGGGCGACCTGGAAGCGCTGCTGCCCTGGCTGGAATGGGGCTACCAGCAAGTCAAGGGCTGACGCAGGCCATTTCCCTCTCCCGCCGGGAGAGGGCAGGCTGAAGGCCGACGGCGCCGCCACGGGTGAGCGCCGTCTCTTTCACGCCGACCCGCTTGCATGCTTGCTGGCGGGAGTCAACCGCAGGAAATACCACCGTGTTCAAGATCAAGACCTACAACGCCATTTCGTCCAAGGGCCTGGAGCGCTTCGGGCGCGACAAGTACCAAGTCGGTAAGGACATCGAGAGCCCCGACGCCTACCTGCTGCGCAGCCACAAGCTGCACGGCGAGCCGGTGCCCGATTCGCTGCTGGCGGTGGCGCGCGCCGGCGCCGGCGTCAACAACATCCCGATCGCCGACTACGGCAAGCGCGGCATCGTGGTCTTCAACACGCCCGGCGCCAACGCCAACGCGGTGAAGGAGCTGGTGCTGGCCGGCATGCTGCTGTCGGTGCGCGGCATCCTGCCGGGCATCGCCTACGCGCAGTCGCTGGCCGACATGGGCGATTCGGCCGCCATGCACGCGCTGCTGGAAAAGGAGAAGAGCCGCTTCGCCGGCGGCGAGCTGCGCGGCAAGACGCTCGGCATCGTCGGCCTCGGCGCCATCGGCTCGCTGGTGGCCGATATCGCGCTGGCCATGGGCATGAACGTGCTGGGCTTCGATCCGGCGCTGTCGATCGATGCCGCCTGGCGGCTTTCGAACGCGGTGCAGCGGATGGAGAACCTGCCGTCGCTGCTGGGCCGCTCGGACTACATCAGCCTGCACGTGCCGGCGCTGGACGCCACGCGCCACATGATCAACGCCGACACGCTGCAGCACGTGCGCGAGGGCGCGGTGCTGCTCAACTTCGCGCGCGAATCCATCGTCGACCCGGAGGCGGTGCAGCAGGCGCTGGACAGCGGCCGCCTGGGTCGCTACGTGTGCGACTTCCCCGAGCCCGGCCTGGTGACCCACCCCAGGGTCATCGCCATGCCGCACATCGGCGCCAGCACCGAGGAGTCGGAAGAAAACTGCGCCGTCATGGCGGCCGACCAGGTGATCGACTTCCTGGAGAACGGCCACATCAGCAACTCGGTCAACTACCCCGCCATCCGCATGGACCGCACGCCCGGTGCGACCCGCGTCACCTTCGCCAACGACAACGTCGCTGGCGTGCTCGGCCAGGTGCTGTCGGTGCTGGCCGACGCCAAGGTCAACGTGCTCGACATGAGCAACCGCAGCCGCGATGCGCTGGCCTACAACATCATCGACGTCGCCTCGGCGCCAGACAACGCGGTGATCGACGCGATCCGCGCGGTGAATGGCGTCATCAGCGTGCGGGTGGTGTGAATACGTGGCGTCGAACAAGGCAATGGCACGTGTTGTCCGGATGAACCGCCAACATCATTGACGTGAGTTCAGCGCCGTTGCGGCTGGAGGTCGACAACACCTTGCTGACGTGCTCGGCCGGCATTGTGCTGAGCCTTGGCGCGTCTGCGCTGCTGGCGGTCGTTCATGCCAATCTGGCACCGGTGCCGCGCGTGCTGTTCGTTGCCGCGCAGTTGTTGACCTTGGCCCTGATCGTCGGCCTCATCGCACTCTGGCTGCAGCGCAAGGTATTTGGAGCGCATCGCCTTGCGCTGGTACTCGGCATCGTGCCCTTGGTGGTGTTTGCTGGTCTGGCGGTCAGCATGATGCTGAGCGGTTTTGCGCGGCATGACGAGATCTACAGTTGGAATCTCTGGGCAATTCAGCATCTGCTGCGCGAACCCTACGACCGCAGTTACACGCAGGCCGCCTACCCGCAGTTGTATGCCTACTGGCTGGCGTCGATCTACGCGGCACAGGATGGTTTTCAAAGCCAGTTGCTGACGCGCTTCGCGTCCGCCGTGCCCACACTAGTGCTGGTCGGCGTGGCCGGCGCATTCTGGCCTCGACCGAATTCCCTGAAAGCGCGAACCACGGTGGCGGCCGGCCTGCTCACACTGTTGGTGTTGCTCAGCACGTTCCGGACGTTGAAGCTGAGCTACGCTGATCCGTTGATGGCAGCTGCGCTGCTCGCCTCCGCTGCCTTGCTGCTTGCCCATGCGGCGGCACCCGGGACGCAGCGTTATCTGGTCGCTGGTGTCGCTTGTGGTGTGATCGCCGCTTACGTCAAGCAGCCGGCGATTTTGTGGGCCTGCGGCATGTTGCCCTTGGCGGTGTTGATCGGGGTATGGCGCTGGTCCTGGCCCTGGCGCAGCCTGCTGATCGCGTCAGGTGGTGTACTTGCGGTGGGCGTGTGGTTGCTGGCGGCGTTTGCCGAGATGGTTGACAACCAGGGCGTGCTGCAGGCGGGCCTGGGTGAGCGCGGCCTGCTGGCCACGGTGCTGTCCTCCATCTTCAAGTACCTCGTCAAGCAGCCGCACTGGCTGCTCATCCTTGCCGCCAGTTGGTATTTCTCGCGCCGTGACCTTCGCTTGCACGGACTCTGGTGGCTGTGCATGTTGCCGTTGACCGGATTATGGTTCACGCTCGGGTCGTACGAGGTGCGGCATGGCCTGCATGTGCTGTGGCTGGGCAGCTTGATTCTGCTGGCGGCGCTTGGGTTGCGCCGTGATGCACAAGCCGGGGCCAACCCGGCGGATGTCTCGGCCATCAGATTGATCGGCAGGCCCGCGGCGCTGGCGATGGGTGCTTCACTCATTGCGCTCGTGTTCGGGCTCAGTTCGATATTGGCTGAGCGCAGGGGCATCGACCTCGGTGACGGGCAGAAACTGGCGTTCGTACGTCAGATGGGACCGCAGGCGGCGGACTTCTTCGACCAACGCCTCAGTGCGCAATCGCGCATCTGGACCACCAGCAACTACAGCTACGGCTTGTTCTACGGTCGTTTGCCAGTGGGTCGGCCGCTGGATCACGTGCCCAATCAACGGCCAGCCGACCTGATCAAGCAACTGCAGGATTTCGGCGCCGACTATGCCGTCAGCGCGGGCCGCTACGCTTACGGGCAGCAGTCCGCCTTGCTGCTCGGCTTGGCTGAACGATGTCCGCAGGCGTTGCGCAAGGCGCTCTCCTCGTCAGATGGTGAGTTCACGTTCTTCGCCGTCGACCAGCGTGCGCTGCAAAGTTGCCCCGCATGAGACGAGCTCCCGACGCAATCGATGCTGGCTTTTGGCCGGCAACAGGTTGAATCGAGAGCTTCGAAGTTCATCTGTTTCTCACAGCGCCCGGCACTGATCCGTCTTCAGCGCCGCGACGTTGCCGCCGCCGGTGGGCGCGGGCTGGTTGGCCTGGCACTCCAGGTTGCCGGCGGCGCGGTTGTTGTTCAGCGTCACGCCGCCCAGGTTCTGCTTGACCTGGATGTTCTGGCCGACCTGGTTGTTCTCGGCCAGCAGCGCGCCGCGGTTGGAGGTCAGCTGAATGTCGCCATCGATGCGCGCGCCCTGCAAGGTGGCGGACTGGCCCTGCTCGATCTGCACCGAGCCGCCGATCCAGCTGGCGCCGCTCAGCACGATATCGGCAGCGCCCTGCGACTGGATGTTGCCGTTCATGCGCACGTCACGGGCGTCCAGGAACGAGCCCTGGTTGACCTTGGCGCTGCCGATCAGCTGGGTGCCGCGCAGCGCGCACTGGAAGCCTGCCGGCACTTCGAGGTTGTCGATGCGCACGTTCAGCAGGGTGACGTTGCGGCACTGGTAGGTGCCGCCGGTGGGCATCGGGTCCACCGGCAACTGGCTGGCCGGCGGTGGCGTGGTGCCACCGGTGTCGCCGGTGGTCGGCCCCGGCGGGGTGCCGGGTGCGCCGGTGGCGGCGCCATCGTCATCGCCGCCGCAGGCCACCAGCAGCAGCGCGCAGCTCAATGCAATCAGTCCTTGTTCGATCCTCATGGGTCTCTCCTTGGCGTCAGTGAATAAGCGCATGGACCTTTCGATGTCCCGCCCATGAAAACGCCTGTGGCGACCAGCTATTCCCGCAGTGGTGCTTGCGGATGTAACAGCTTTTTCCATCAGTCGCGCGGCATCGCATTGCCTTGGTTCTCGCGCTGCGCTGAAGCGCAGGCTCGAGTGGGCGTCAGCGGCTGCGCGGTCGCCAGACCACGGCGGCACCATGCGCACGAACGCCGACGCGCGCCAGACTCAGCTGCACCCGCCCTCGAAGCGCGGCAGGCCCCAGCCGAACACCGGGTCGTGCCCCGGGGTGCCCAGGTCCAGCACCGGGCCGGCGCGGCCTTGCAGCAGTTCCTCGCGCACGATGGTGCGCTGCGCCAGCGATTGCGACACGAAGGCCAGCATGAACGGCACGGCGTACGAGGTGCCGCTGCGCTGGTGCCCCGCGCCGTCGGGGCGTGCGCTCCAGACGTCGACGCCGGGCAGCGCGAAGTCGATGTAGGCACCCTGGTTGGCGCGCCGGTAGATCTGCTGCCGGGCATCGAGGGCGGTCACGGCCAGCACGCGCTCGAAGGCCGCCGGGTAGGCCGGCGCCGCGTTGCGGCCGCCGTTGCCGGCGGCCGCGGCGATGACGATGCCTTTTCCTGCTGCCGCCTGCACCGCGGCGTTCAGCACCAGATTGCGCGGTCCGGCCAGGCTCATGCCGATGACCTGCGTGTGCTGCCCGGCCAGCCAGTCCAGGCTCTTGACCAGTGCGCTGGCGTCGGCCACCGGTGCGCCCTGCGGCGGCTGATGGAACGGTGCCGCCGCGAACAGGCGTGCGCGCGGCAGCAGGCCGGCGAAACCGCTGTCCGCGCGCCCGACCAGCAACGCCGCCACCGCCGTGCCGTGGTCCGCGGCTGCCGCGCGGCGCCCGGCGTCCTGGAACGCCTGGGCGCGCAACTGGCTGCCGGCCAGGGCCGGATGGCTGACCAGCACCGGTGTATCCACCATGCCGACGATCTGGCCGCGGCCGCAGGCGCCGGGATCGGCCGGCCAGCCGATCATGCCGGCCAGCCGGCCGGGCGTGCCACATGCCGGGCCTTCGCAGCGCGCGGCTGCCGCGGGATCGACCCGGGATTGCGCCAGCGTGTAGCGGTGCTGGTACTCGAACACGCCGGGGTCGGTGCGCACCAGCTGGGCCAGCGCGTTGCGCGCCGTGAGCCCGGCCGGCAGGCGCAGGCGCACCACGCGCAGTTCGAGTGCACCGGCGGCGATGGTCTCGAGCGCGGTCGCGCCCAGCGCGCTGGCGCGCTCCAGCGCGGCGGCGCTGGGATTCAGCGCCAGCAGTTCGTTCGGCACCAGGTCCGATGGTGCCGGCGGGGGCGCCGGAGCCCGGCGCTTGGGCGTGCGCCGCGCCGGGCGGGTGGCGGGGCGGCTGTGATCGCCCCAGGGGTAGGGGCCGGTGCTGGCGTCGCCGCCGTTGCCGCCTCCGCCGCCATCACCATCGCCGTCATCGGCCCAGGCCGTGGCCAGTCGCAGCGGTTGGCCGTCGGCGCCGTGCCAGGGCGCCAGCGCCGGCGCCAGCAACAGGGTCAGGGCCAGCAGCAGGCGCGCGGACAGGGTGGAAAGCGCGGCAGTGGACATGGAAGAGGCAAATGGAGGCCGGCCGATCCGGCGGATCACCGATGGGCATGGGTTAGCATGACCCGGCCCATCGACAACGTCGCAGGCCGGGTGTTCATTCCCAGCATGCCGCCATCGATGGAATAAGTCCATCTCCGCCCGCGTTGTCCCGTCAAGCAAGAGCGCGCATGCCACCGGTTTCCGATCCCCGTGCCGAACTGGTCAGCCTGCTGCCGCGCCTGCGCCGTTTCGCCCATGGCCTGACGGGTGACGGACATGCCGCCGACGACCTGGTGCAGTCGGCCTGCCTGAAGGCGATCGAGCGCTGGCATCAGTGGCAGCCGGGTACCAGCCTGGCGAGCTGGGTGTTCCGCATCATCCAGACCACCTGGCTGGACGAGCACCGGGCGCGCCAGCGGCGCCAGACCGACGCCGACACCGACGCGCTGGCCGACATGGCCGGCGAGGACGGTCGGCAGGTGCTGGAGGCGCGCAGCGACGCGCGCGCCGTGCGCCGCCTGATCGCCGCCTTGCCCGAGGAGCAGAAAGTGGTGCTGATGATGGTGACCGTGGATGGCATGTCGTACAAGGACGCGGCGGCGGCCCTCGACGTGCTCGTGGGCACCGTGATGAGCCGGCTGGCGCGCGCCCGCGCGCGGCTGGCCGACGGCCTGGGTGGGCGGGCGGGAGCGCGATCGTGAACTCCACGCCCATCGACGACGAGGTCCTGCTGGCCTACCTGGATGCGCAGTTCGACGACGAGGCGCGCTATGCCGAGCTCGAGCAGGCGCTGGATGCGCAGCCCGCCCTGCGTGCGCGCCTGCAGGCGCTGGTCGACAGCGGCGAGCAGGCGCGCCGCGCCTTCGATGCCACGCTGGAGGCGCCGGTGCCATCGGCGCTGATCGCCGCCATCCTGCAGGCGCCGCTGCCGGCGCCGATGCGCGCCGCTGCGCCGGCCGCGCCCGCATCAACTCGCTGTCCCGAGGCTGCCGCACCCGGTCCGGGCGAACGTCTGCGTGGCTGGCTGGGTCTGGGCCGGCCGGGTTTCGGCGCTGCGACCGCGTTCGCCAGCCTGGCGCTGGTCGCGCTGGGCGGCCTGATCGGCTACCAGCTGCACGCGCCGGGCCCCGGCGCCGTGCCGCTGGCCAGCGCCGGCGAACTGCTGCGCCAGCCGGCACTGATGGTGGCGCTGGAAACCGCGCCCAGCGGCCGTCGCCTGCGTGCTGGCGACGACCAGATCGAGCTGGTCGCCAGCTTTGCCGGTGCTGGCGGGCGGGTCTGCCGCGAGTTCAGTGCGAGCCATCCGGCGCCCATCGGGCAGGACGAGGTCGGCATCGCCTGCCGTGAGGCCGACGGCCAGTGGCGCGTGGCCTTCGTGCAGCGGGCGCAGCAGCAGGCCGATGCCTACCAGACCGCGGGCGACGCCCTGCATGAGGCGGTGGATGCCTACGTCAGCCGGCACCTGCCCGGCGGTGCACTGAGCCCCGAGCAGGAGCAGGCGCTGCTGCTGCGCGGCTGGTCAGACAGTCCGGCGCAATAGAGTTCTGCTTGCCACGCTTGCGGCACCGTTCAAGCCAGCAGCCGCTGCATTGCGTCGCGGTACTTGGCGGCGGTCTGGGCGATGACGGCGTCGGGCAGCCGGGGTGCCGGCGCCTTCTTGCCCCAGGGCAGGCCATCGACCTGTGCCTGCTCCAGCCAGTCGCGCAGGAACTGCTTGTCGAAGCTGGGCGGATTGCTGCCCTCCCGGTAGCTGTCGGCCGGCCAGTAGCGTGACGAGTCGGGCGTCAGCACCTCGTCCATCAGCACCAGGTTGCCGGCGTCGTCCTGGCCGAACTCGAACTTGGTGTCGGCGATGATGATGCCCTTGGCCAGTGCGATGGCGGCGGCGCGCTCGTAGAGCCGGATGCTGATGTCGCGGATCTGCGCCGCCAGTTCGGGGCCGATCATCTCCACCGTGCGCTCGAAGCTGATGTTCTCGTCGTGCTCGCCCGCCGCCGCCTTGGCGGCGGGCGTGTAGATGGTGCGGGGCAGCTTGCTGGCGTTCCTCAGCCCTGCGGGCAGCGGCACGCCGCAGACGCTGCGGCTGTCCTGGTACTCCTTCCAGCCGCTGCCGGCGAGGTAGCCGCGCACCACGGCCTCGACGGGAATGGGCTTGAGGCGCCTGACCAGCATGCTGCGCCCCCGGACCTGCGCCACCTCGTCCGCGGCGACCACGCTCTCGGGCGCCTCGCCGGTCAGGTGGTTGGGCACGATGTCCTTGAGCTGCTCGAACCACCACAGCGCCATCCGCGTCAGCAGCTCGCCCTTGCCCGGGATCGGCTCGCCCATGATGACGTCGAAGGCGCTGATGCGGTCAGAGGCCACCATCAGGATACGGTCGTCGCCGACGGCGTAGTTGTCGCGCACCTTGCCGCGCGCCAGCAGGGGCAGGCTGTGGAGCTGGCTGGTGTGCAGGGCGGTGGCCTGGCTCATGGCGGTTCGTCCTCGTTCGGGCTGCTGCATCAAAAAAGCTGCCGGCGCCTGTCTGGCAGGCGCTGGCAGCCGTGCGAATCATCGGGATCCGGTGGCCGGGCGTCAGATCACCTGCTGTGCCAGCTCACCCTTGGCGTACTTCTCCGCCATCACCGACAGCGGCACGCCCTTGATCTTGGTGCCCTGGCCTTCGCAGCCGAACTCGAGGTAGCGCTGCTTGCAGATCGCCTGCGCGGCGGCGCGCGCCGGCTTCATCCACTCGCGCATGTCGAACTTGTCCGGGTTCTCGGCCTGGAACTTGCGCACCGCGCCGGTCATCGCCAGCCGGATGTCGGTGTCGATGTTGATCTTGCGCACGCCGTGCTTGATGGCTTCCTGGATTTCCTTCACCGGCACGCCGTAGGTCTCCTTCATCTTGCCGCCGTACTGGTTGATGATGGCCAGCAGGTCCTGCGGCACGCTGGACGAGCCGTGCATGACGAGGTGCGTGTTGGGGATGCGGGCGTGGATCTCCTTCACGCGGCTGATCGCCAGCACGTCGCCGGTGGGTGGGCGGGTGAACTTGTAGGCGCCGTGGCTGGTGCCGATGGCGATCGCCAGTGCGTCGAGCTGGGTGGCCTTGACGAACTGCGCGGCTTCCTCGGGATCGGTCAGCAGCTGGTCGTGGCTCAGCTTGCCGGCGGCGCCGACACCGTCTTCCTCGCCAGCCTCGCCGGTTTCCAGGCTGCCCAGACAGCCCAGTTCGCCCTCGACGGTGGCGCCGAGCTTGTGCGCCATGGCGACCACCTGCCTGGTGACGTCGACGTTGTAGTCGAAGTCGGCCGGGGTCTTGCCGTCTTCCTTCAACGAGCCGTCCATCATGACGGAGCCGAAGCCCAAATCGAGCGCGCCCTTGCAGATCGCCGGGCTGGTGCCGTGGTCCTGGTGCATCACCATCGGGATGTGCGGGTAGGCCTCGGAGGCGGCCTGGATCAGGTACTTGATGAAGTGCTCGCCGGCGTACTTGCGCGCGCCGGCGCTGGCCTGCAGGATGACCGGGGCGCCGACCTCGTCGGCGGCGGCCATCACGGCCTGCACCTGTTCCAGGTTGTTGACGTTGAAGGCGGGGATGCCGTAGCCGTTGTCGGCGGCATGGTCCAGCAGTTCGCGCATGGAAACGAGTGGCATGGCAAGGATCTCCAAGAGTCAAAGAAAGCGGCGCGATGCGCGCTGCGCGCTGCGCGGCAGCGGCAAGGGATCCGTTCGATTCTACCGAGGGCCCCACGCTGCGGGCGCGGCGCGGCAGCCGGGGCGTCGAGCGGGTACAGCGTCCGTGCCCACCGGCCACGGGTGCGCGCAGCGGGATCGCGCCGGACTCAGCCGACGCGGCAGATCTTGAGCATGTTGGTGCCGCCCGGCGCGCCCATCGGCTCGCCGCAGGTGATGGCGTAGACGTCGCCGGTGCTGACCACGCCCTGGCGCTTGAGGTAGCTCTCGGCCTGCGCCAGCGCCTCGTCGCGGTGGGCGCTGGTGTCCATCAGCATCGGGCGCACGTTGCGGTACAGCGCCATCTTGCGCTGCGTGCCGATCTTCGGCGTCAGCGCGTAGATCGGGATGCGCACGCGGTGGCGGCTCATCCACAGCGCGGTCGAGCCCGAATCGGTCAGCGCCACGATCGCCTTGGCGCCCAGATGGTAGGCGGTGAACAGCGCGCCCATGGCGATCGACTGGTCGATGCGCTGGAACGCGGCGCCGCTGAAGTCGGCGTCGAGCTCGACCGGATCGTGCTCCTCGGCGGCCTCGCAGATCGAGGCCATCTCGCGCACGGTTTCCAGCGGAAACTTGCCGGCGGCGGTCTCGGCGCTCAGCATCACGGCGTCGGTGCCGTCGAGCACGGCATTGGCGACGTCGCTGACCTCGGCGCGCGTCGGCACCGGGTTGGTGATCATGCTTTCCATCATCTGGGTGGCGGTGATCACCAGCTTGTCGTTCTGCCGCGCCAGGCTGATCATCTTCTTCTGCAGCGCCGGCACGGCGGCGTTGCCGACCTCCACCGCCAGGTCGCCGCGCGCCACCATGATGCCATCGCTGGCGGCCAGGATCTCGGCGAGGCGCGGGATCGCCTCGGCGCGCTCGATCTTGGCGATCAGGTAGGGCTTGTGGCCGTGTTCGGCGCCGGCGACGGTGCACAGCTGGCGCGCCATTTCCATGTCGGTGGCGCTCTTGGGAAAGCTCACCGCCACGTAGTCGGCGCGCAGGGCCATGGCGGTCTTGATGTCCTCCATGTCCTTGCCGGTCAGTGCCGGCGCGGTCAGGCCGCCGCCCTGCTTGTTGATGCCCTTGTTGTTCGACAGCTCGCCGCCCAGCTTGACGACCGTGTGCACGGCCTCGCCGCGCACCTCGGTCACCGACAGCACGATCAGGCCATCGTTCAGCAGCAGCGTGTCGCCGGCCTTGACGTCGCGCGGCAGCGCCTTGTAGTCAAGCCCCACGCCGTGCACGTCGCCCGGCTCCTGGCGCGCCGCATCCAGTATGAAGGGCGCGCCGGGCTCCAGCATCACCCGGCCATCCTCGAACTTGCCGACCCGGATCTTCGGCCCCTGCAGGTCGGCCATGATGGCCACCTCGCGGCCGGCGCGCTCGGACGCCTCGCGCACCAGGCGCGCGCGCTCGACGTGGTCCTCCGCCTTGCCGTGGCTGAAGTTCAGGCGCACCACGTTGACGCCGGCGCGGATCATTTCCTCCAGCAGGGCGGGCTCGCTGGAGGCGGGGCCGAGGGTGGCGACGATCTTGGTGGCGCGGTGGGTCATGAGGCTCTTCGGATCGGGGTGGGCAGACAGATCGCCGAACATTCTGGCACGCGACCGCGACCGTCGCGTGTCAGCCGGCCCGCCGCAGTCCGGACGACCGCGTCAGCCGGCCGCGCGCTCCATCAGGATCTCGAAGGCCGGCAGCGTCTTGCCCTCCAGCACCTCCAGGAAGGCCCCGCCGCCAGTCGAGATGTAGCCCACCTGCTGCTCGATGCCGTACTTGGCAATCGCCGCCAGCGTGTCGCCGCCACCGGCGATGCTGAAGGCGCTGCTGTCGGCAATGGCCCGGGCAATCGTCTGGGTGCCGTGCTCGAACGGCGCCATCTCGAACACGCCCACCGGGCCGTTCCAGACGATGGTGCCGGCGGCTTTCAGCTGCGCGGCGAGTTTCTTCGCCGTCTCGGGGCCGATGTCCAGGATCATGTCGTCCGGCTGCACGTCCCCGGCCTGCTTCACCTCGGCCTGCGCGTCGGCCTTGAACTCCTTCGCCGTCACCACGTCGGTTGGGATCGGCACTTCGGCACCGCGCGCCTTCATGGCCTCGATGACAGCCTTGGCATCGCCCACCAGGTCGGCCTCGGCCAGGCTGTTGCCGATCGGCAGACCGGCGGCCAGCATGAAGGTGTTGGCGATGCCACCGCCGACGATGAGTTGATCGACCTTGGAGGCCAGTGACTGCAGGATGGTGAGTTTCGTGCTCACCTTGGAGCCGGCGACGATGGCCACCAGCGGTCGTTTCGGGTTCGCCAGGGCCTGGTTCAGCGCATCGATCTCGGCTGCTAGCAACGGGCCGGCGCAGGCCACCGGCGCGAAGCGGGCCATGCCGTGTGTGGTGGCCTCGGCGCGGTGTGCGGTGCCGAAGGCGTCATTCACGTAAATGTCGCAAAGCGCGGCCATCTTGCGTGAGAGTTGCTCGTCGTTCTTCTTCTCGCCTTTGTTGACGCGGCAGTTCTCGAGCAGGACGACCTCGCCGGGGGCGACCGAGACGCCATCGACCCAGTTGGAAACCAGCGGCACCTCGCGGCCGAGCAGTTCGCCCAGGCGCTTGGCGACGGGGGCGAGCGAATCCTCGGGTTTCAACTCGCCCTCGGTCGGGCGGCCCAGGTGCGAGGTGACCATCACGGCGGCGCCGGCGTCCAGTGCCATCCGGATGCAGGGCACGCTGGCGCGGATGCGGGTGTCCTCGGTGATGGCGCCGCTGTCGTTCGAGCCGCCGCCGGGCCGCTCCAAGGCGGCTGCGTCCCCCTCGGGGGGGCAGCCAAGCGTGGGGGACGACATGGGTACGTTCAGGTCGGCGCGGATGAAGACGCGTTGGCCCTTGACCTTGCCCTGGGCGCACAGATCGGTGAAACGCAGGATGTTCATGTCGCAGTTTGATCTCGGTGAATGAAGTGGCGCGCGGCGCACGCCACCGCGGCGGGGCGATCATTCTAAGAGCCGCTGCTTGCCGGCCGATGACGCGCGCTGGACCGTCGGACGGGTCCTGCGCCTGGGCGGCGCGGGCTCACCAGCCCAGCAGCACCCGCAAGGGCAAGTACACCGCCAGCCCGACGCCGATGGCGCCGACCAGGGCGAAACTCCAGTGGCGGCGCCAGAAGTAGAACCCCGCTGCTGCCAGCCCGCCCCAGGTGCGGGCATCGCGCAGCAGGTCGCCGAACACGCCGTCGGTCAGCACCAGGTCGGGTGCGATCACGGCCGTCAGGGCGGCGATCGGCGCGTACTGCAGGCCGCGCTGCGCCCAGTCGGGCAGGCGCCAGTCGCGCTCGCTGATGAAGAAGAAGCTGCGCGTAACGACCGAGATGGCCGTCATGCCAAGGATCACCAGCAGGGTCCAGCCGTCGACTTCATGCACGGGACAAACCCTCGTTCTGCACAAATTCATCTGCGGCGCCGCTGCCCGGGGGCAGCTCGGGGGCAGCCTGGCGGTCCGGATCCGTGCCGCCACCCTTATCCGGGGGCGCGGGAGGCTTGCGCAGCCGGGGCTCGATCGCCAGGCTGATCGCCACCGCCACCACGATGGCGGCGACGATGTTGAGCCGGTAGGGCAGGCCGAACAGCGCCACCGCGGCGGCGGCGGCGATCAGCGCCGACAGGGCGCGCATCTGGGTGGTGACCAGCGAGCAGGTCACCGCCAGCAAGGCCAGCGTGCCGGCGAACTCCAGCCCCCAGCGCTCCGGCAGTGCCGCGCCGAGGAACACGCCGGCCAGACCGAAGGTCTGCCAGAACGCCCAGTTGGTGCAATTGCCGCCCCACAGGTAGGCCATCTGCGCGCGCCGCTGGCGCTCGGTCTCGGCCGGCTTGGGAAAGCGCCGTGTGTAGAGCACGTAGGTGACGTCGCCGGTGAAGTAGCCCAGCCACAGGCGGCGCGCGCGTGGCAGGAACATGAGGTAGTCGCGCAGGTGCAGGCTGAACACCACGAAGCGCAGGTTGACGCAGAACGCCGCCGCCAGCACCACCCACAGCGGCGCGCCGGCGGCGATCAGCGGGATCGCGGCCAGCTGCGCACTGCCGGCGAACACCAGCAACGACATCAGCGCCGCCTCGGTCAGCGTCATGCCGCTCTTGACCATGGCCACGCCGGTCATGAAGGACCAGGCGGTGAGGCCGACCGAGATGCCCGACATCTCGCGCGCGCCGACCCAGAACAGCGGATGCCGCGCAGTATGGGCGAAGGATTCGATGCGGCCGGCGACCCAGTTGCCAAGGCGTCCGCTTGCCGTCAGGTCACCCTGCGGCTCGGGTGGCAGCGGCATGTTCATGGCGCCCTGCCCTCGGACTCATCGGCCGAGCCGAAGCGCTGGCCGGCGTGGATCGGAAAGCCGCGCAGGAAGTCGCGCACCGGCAGGCGCTTGCCGCCGGGGCGCTGCAGTTCGGTCGCGCACAGGACGCCCTGGCCGCAGGCGATTCGCACGCCGGCGTCGCTGACGGAAAGCACCTGCCCGGCCGACGCTTCCGGAGCCTGGGCGGTGTCATCGGCGCTGGCGCGCCAGAACTTGATGGTCTCGCCACCGAGCACGCTGCTGGCACCGGGGAAGGGATCGAAGGCACGGATGCGGCGCCCGATCACCGCCGCCGGCAACGACCAGTCGATCGCCGCCTCGTGCTTTTCGATCTTGTGTGCGTAGCTCACGCCCTCGGCCGGTTGCGGCGTGGATGGCAGGGCGCCGCGTGCGGCCAATTCCAGCGCTCCCAGCGCGCGCACGATCAGTCGTCCGCCCAGCGTGGCCAGTTGGTCGTGCAGCGTGGCGGTGCTGTCGCCCGGCGCGATCGGGATGCGATCGACCAGCAGCATGTCGCCGGTGTCCAGGCCGGCGTCCATCTGCATGATGGTGATGCCGGTGGCCTGGTCGCCGGCCTCGATGGCGCGGTGGATCGGCGCCGCGCCGCGCCAGCGCGGCAGCAGGGAGGCGTGGATATTCAGGCATCCGAGCCTTGGCAGGTCGAGTACCCAGGTCGGCAGGATCAGCCCGTACGCCGCGACCACCATCACCTCGGGCGCAGCTGCCAGCAGCGCCTCGCGTGCGGCGGCCGCGTCCTCGGGGTACTTGCCATCCAGGCGCAGGCTGCGCGGCTGGATGACTGGGATCTGGTGCGCCAGCGCGAACTGCTTGACCGGCGAGGCCTGCAGCTTCATGCCGCGCCCGGCCGGCCGGTCCGGCTGCGTCAGCACCAGCACGATCTCGTGACCGGCGGCGTGCAGCGCGTCCAGCGCGACACGGGCGAATTCGGGCGTGCCGGCGAAGGCGACTCTCATGCTGGCTTGGACAGGAGAGCGTGCGTCAGCGCACGTCGGGTGGATCGGGCAGGTCGGGCAGGTCCTCGTCGCCGTTCGACCAGCCGCGCACGATGCCGGCGCGGTCGATGTCGATGAACAGCAGGCGCCAGGTCGGACCGTCGAGGTAGCGCCAGACCCAGACGTCGCCCTCGAAACTGTGCACGCCCATGACGCGCGCCGGCCGACCGTACTCGCGCAGCACCTCGGTGCGGGTCCAGCGATCGGGCGCGATGCGCTGGCCGAACAGCGCCTCGCTCAGCGCCTGCTCGACGCGCAGCACGCGGCCCTGGGCGTCGAGGTCGATGTTGTGCACGGTCTGGCCGGCTGGCTGCATCGAGTACTGCAGGCGCTCGCCGCCACCCGGTGCCGGGTAGCGGCCGGTGGGCGCGCCCAGGGTCTGGATCACCTCGGCCGCCGACGTCCCGGGCGCGATGCTGCCCGGGCTGGCGCAGGCGGCAAGCACCGCCACCAGGCCGGCCAGCAGGCTGGCTCGCAAGATCCGCAGGACGCGCCGCGGCCCCGGCGGCGTCACAGGCGCTCCTGCGGGCGCGTGGCGGCCCGCAGATCCTCGCGCTCGGCTTTCAGCAGCTTGGTCTTGATGCGACCCTGCTTGAGCGGCGACAGGTATTCGACGAACACCTTGCCCATCAGGTGGTCCATCTCGTGCTGGATGCACACCGCCAGCAGATCCTCGGCCTCGATCTCGCGCAGGTTGCCGTGCTCGTCCAGCGCCCGCACGCGCACCGCGGCGGCGCGCTCGACGCCGTCGTAGATGCCGGGCACCGACAGGCAGCCTTCCTCACCCTTCACGCGCTCGTCGCTGGCCCAGAGCAGTTCGGGGTTGATCAGCACCAGCCGTTGGCTGCGCTCTTCCGACACATCCATCACGATCAGGCGTTCATGCACGTCCACCTGGGTGGCCGCCAGGCCGATGCCCTTGGCCTCGTACATGGTCGCGAACATGTCGTCGATCAGCGTGCGGATGCGCGCATCGACCGCCTGCACCGGCTTGGCCACCTTGTGCAGGCGCGGATCGGGATAGCGAAGAATGGGAAGCAGCGCCATGGCTCGGTATGTGGGGACTGTCGCTATTTTCTCCACTTCCGGCGCTCGGCGCAGGCGAAGGCGGCCATGGGCGTTGCCGGATGAAGGGCTTGAATGCAGAATGGCCGCTGACTTTATGTCGTCAAATGGGAGTTTCGGCAAAACAATGAAACACATGCTTACGAGCGCGCCGCGTCGTTGCGCCGGCGTCGTCGGTCTGTCGGCGCTGCTCCTGCTCGGCGCCACGCCGGTGCAGGCGCAACCGGCCCCCAAGTTTCCCGTCGCGTCCGGCCAGCGCACCACCGCGCAGCAGGTGGCGTCCCAGGGCGTGCCGCTGTCGGCGCTGGCGCCGAATGCGCCGGATGAATACACCGTGCGCCGCGGCGACACGCTGTGGGGCATCTCCGGCCTGTTCCTGCGTTCGCCCTGGCGCTGGCCCGAGCTGTGGGGCATGAACCTGGCCGACATCCGCAACCCGCACCTGATCTACCCCGGGCAGCGCCTGTTCCTGGAACGCGTCGGCGACCGCGCCCTGCTGCGCGCGCGCCGTGGCGTCGATGGCGCGCCCACCGAGACCGTGCGGGTGTCGCCGCGCAACCGCGTCGAGATGCTGGGCACCGGGCCGCTGCCGACGCTCGATCCGCGCCTGATCGAACCCTTCCTGGCCGAGCCACTGGTGGTCGATGACGACACCTTCCAGCGCGCGCCGCGCATCGTCGCGCTGGCGGACCAGAGCCGGGTGCTGGTGGCCAAGGGCGACCGTGCCTACGCGCGTGGCCCGGCCGATGCGCCGCTGCTCAAAGCGGCCGGGCTGCCGACCGACTTCCGCGTGTTCCGCACCGCCACGCCGCTGAAGGACCCGGTGAGCGGCGAGATCCTCGGCTACGAGGGGCAGTACGTCGGCCAGGCCGAACTGGCGCGCGGTGAAAGCGAGGCGCAGCAGGAGGTGCACGCGGTGCGCTACCAGCCGGCGCGCAGCCCGACCGCCGGCGAGCTCAGTCCCGAGCCGGCGTCCACCGAGCCGGAGCGGACCGTGATGCCGGTGCCGGCCACGGTCGACATCACGCGCAGCAAGGAGGAGATGCGGCCCGGCGACCGCCTGCTGCCCGAGCCGCCGCGCGAGTTCCGCAGCTACGTGCCGCATGCGCCGGACTCGCCGCTGGAGGCGCGTGTGGTGCTGGTGCATGGCAGTTCAGTGCGCTATGCCGGCCAGAACCAGATCGTGGTGATCAACAAGGGCCTGCGCGATGGCGTCGAGCACGGCCATGTGCTGACCCTGCTGTCGGCCGGTGCGCGCATGGTCGACAAGACCGACCAGGCGCGCACGCGCATCCAGTTGCCGGACGAGCGCAACGGCGTGGCCATGGTGTTTCGCCTGTTCGACCGCGTGGCCTACGCGCTGGTGATGGAAATCAGCCAGCCGGTGCAGGTGGGCGACAAGCTGGTCGGCCCGTATTGAGCGCCCCCGGCGCCGCAGCGCCGTCGGCGCGGAGCGCGCGCCGCGCTGTTAACCTGTGCGCCCATGGATCGTGACGAACTGGCCGGATGGCTGCGCCTGGCGCTGACACCCGGTGTGGGCAACGACGCCGCCCGGCGCCTGCTGGCCGCATTCGGCCTGCCGCAGGCCATCTTCGAGCAGAAGTCATCGGCCTGGCGGCAACTGGTGACGCCGGCGCAGGCCGAGGCGCTGGCGGTCGAGCCACCGGCGCTGCCGGCGCAGCTGCAGGCCACGCTCGACTGGCTCGCCGGCGCCGACGATGGTCTGGCGCGGCGGCTGGTGACCTTGGGCGACGCCGCCTACCCCGCCAGCCTGCTGGCGATGGCCGATCCGCCGCTGATGCTGTATCTGTCGGGCCAGCTCGGATCGATCGGCGACGGGCCGCACGCCGGGTGGCCCGCGCGCGTGCTGGCGATCGTCGGCAGCCGCAACCCGACGCCGCAGGGGGCGCAGAACGCGCGCCAGTTCGCCCGCTCGTTCAGCGCCGCCGGCCTGACGGTGGTCTCGGGGCTGGCGCTGGGCGTCGATGGCGCGGCGCACGAGGGTGCGCTGGATGGCGGTGATGTGGCGGCGGCCGGGCACCTGGCCACCATCGCGGTGATCGGCACCGGCATCGACCGCGTCTACCCGCGCCAGCACCTGGAACTGGCGCGCCGGATCGCGCGCCACGGCCTGATCGTCAGCGAATACCCGCTCGGCACGCCGCCGCTGGCCGCCAATTTTCCCAAGCGCAACCGGCTGATCGCCGGCCTGGCGCAGGGCACGCTGGTGGTCGAGGCGGCGCTGCAGTCGGGCTCGCTGATCACGGCGCGACTGGCTTCCGAGCAGGGCAAGGAGGTGTTCGCCATCCCCGGCTCGATCCACAGCCCGCAGTCGCGCGGCTGCCACGCGCTGATCCGCCAGGGCGCCAAGCTGGTCGAGACCGCGCAGGACGTGCTGGAGGAACTGCGCTGGCCAGTGCCACCCGACGATGCGCCGGCGCGCACGGGCGGTGACGGCCTGGGTGGCAGCGTGGTGTCGGGTGACGGCGCGCTGCTGCTGGAGGCGCTGGGCGCCGATCCGGTCAGCCTCGACGCGCTGCTGGCGCGCACCGGTCTGGACACCGCCACCTTGCAGGCGCGGCTGCTCGAACTGGAACTGGACGGGCAGGTCGGCCGGCTGCCGGGTGGGTTGTTCCAGCGCCTGGCGCTGGGTTAGGCCGGGCGCGTGGCCAAGCGGCTGGCGGCCGCGCCGTAGCCGGGCAAGCCGTGGCATCCGCGGCCCATGGATGCGCTATATTGACCCCATGTACGAAGTCCTCGTGTACGTGTACGAGCATTTCTGGGGCGGCAAGACCAGCCCCGACCGGGAACAACTGGGGCGCCGACTGCACAGAGCCGGCTTCGAGCGCGGCGAGATCCAGCAGGCGCTGCACTGGCTGGACGGGCTCGACAGCGCGGCGCAGGGCATCCGCCTGGCGCCAGCCGAGGGCGAGGCCACTGCCGAATCGGTGTCCATACCACCGACATGGGCCGCATCGCCCCTCAGTCGCCGCGTCTACAGCGCTCACGAGCTGGAACACCTGGGCGCCGAAGGCATCGCCTGCATCCACTTCCTCGAGAACGCCGGTGCGCTGGCGCCGGCCCTGCGCGAAGTCGTGATCGACCGCGCGCTGGCCGCGCCCGAGTCGCCGCTGGCGCTGGACGACCTGAAGATCATCATCATGATGGTCTACTGGCGCTTCGACGCCGACCCGGACGTGCTGGTGCTCGACGAGTTGTGCGACGACGCATCGCGCCGCATCGCGCACTGAAGCACGCCCAGCACAACGCCCGACAGCGGCTGCGCGGTCGGGCGTCTTGTAGTGGAGCGGGTCGGCGCCTTTGACCGATCAACCTCAGACCGGCAGCGCCACCAGCGGGTTGCCGAACATCGGGTCGTCCTTCTTCGAGGCCAGCGCCTTGGCCAGGTCTAGCCCCAGCGCCTTGGCTACCCCGGCGCCGTAGGCCGGATCGGCCGCGTTGCAGTTGCGGATGTGGCGGAACTTGATGAACTCGGGCGCGTCGCCCATGGCGCGGGCGGTGTTGCCGAACAGCGCCTCGCGCTGGCTCTCGTTCATCAGCATGAACAGCTTGGCCGGCTGCTCGAAGTAGTTGCTGTCGTCCTCGTGGTAGCTCCAGTGCTTCGCATCGCCGCTGATCTTCAGCGGCGGCTCCTCGAACTGGGCTTGAGCCTGCCACTGGCCGAAGCTGTTGGGCTCGTAGTGCGGCAGCCCGCCGTAGTTGCCGTCGACCCGGCCCTGGCCGTCGCGGTGGTTGCTGTGCACCGGGCAGCGCGCCTGGTTGACCGGGATCTGGTGGTAGTTGGCTCCCAGCCGGTAGCGCTGCGCGTCGGCGTAGTTGAACAGACGCGCCTGCAGCATGCGGTCGGGGCTGGCGCCGATGCCGGGCACCAGGTTGCTGGGCGCGAAGGCCACCTGCTCGACGTCGGCGTGGAAGTTTTCGGGGTTGCGGTTGAGCTCGAACTCGCCGACCTCGATCAGTGGGTAGTCGCCCTTGAACCAGACCTTGGTCAGGTCGAACGGGTGCTGGAAGTATTGCTCGGCCTCCAGTTCGGGCATGACCTGCACGTACATGGTCCACTTCGGGAAGTCGCCGCGCTCGATCGCCTCGTAGAGGTCCTTCTGGTGGCTTTCGCGGTCCTTGCCGACCAACTCGGCGGCCTCGGCGTCGGTCAGGTTCCTGATGCCCTGCTGGGTGCGGAAGTGCATCTTGACCCAGAAGCGCTCGCCATCCTGGTTCCAGAAGCTGTAGGTGTGCGAGCTGAAGCCGTGCATGTGGCGGTAGGTCGCCGGGATGCCGCGGTCGCTCATCACGATGGTGATTTGGTGCAGCGCCTCGGGGATCAGGGTCCACCAGTCCCAGTTGTTGGTGGCCGAGCGCAGGTTGGTGCGCGGGTCGCGCTTGACGGCCTTGTTGAGGTCGGGGAACTGGCGCGGGTCGCGGATGAAGAACACCGGCGTGTTGTTGCCGACCATGTCCCAGTTGCCTTCCTCGGTGTAGAACTTCAGCGCGAAGCCGCGGATGTCGCGCTCGGCATCGGCCGCGCCGCGCTCGCCGGCCACGGTGGTGAAGCGGGCGAACATCTCGGTCTGCTTGCCGACCTCACTGAAGATTCTCGCGCGCGTGTACCTGGTGATGTCCTTGGTCACCGTGAAGGTGCCGAAGGCGCCCGAGCCCTTGGCGTGCATGCGGCGCTCGGGGATGGTTTCGCGCACGAAGCCGGCCAGCTTCTCGTTCAGCCACACGTCCTGCGCCAGCAGCGGGCCGCGTGGGCCGGCGGTGAGGCTGTTGCGGTTGGTCGGCACCGGGGCGCCGAAATCGGTGGTGAGGTGGGTCACGGGGCACTTCTTGCTGTCGTCGTTCATCGCTTGTCCTTCCTAGGGTGGTTCAGGGAGTAGAGCCGCTGCGGGAGCGGACAGGGGCATGATAGAAAAAATTCTTTTGATAATCAAAAGCAATAGTTTCTATTGAGGCGATAGCCAGGCGTGAGGGGGTTCAGGCAGTGCGTGGCCATGGGTGCTGTGCCCAGCGTACCTGACGGCCGGTGGCATTGGCCAATGGGCCGCACGAGCGCAGATCAACCGGACTGCGTGCCGGTGCGTGACGTCAGTGCGGTATCACCGGCGCCTGCATCAGCGCCATGTCGGCGACGCGACGCGGCGTGCCGATGGGGGCACCGACCTGACCTTGCTGGATCGCCTGCAGGTCCAGCTCGCTCGGGTACAGGCCGGCCAGCCAGTAGTCCATCACGCGGCGCACCAGCGGGGCCGCGTGGGCGGCGCCGAAGCCGGCGTTCTCGACGATGGCGGCGACGGCGATCTTCGGTTCGTCGGCCGGAGCGAAGGCGATGTAGAGCGAATGGTCGCGTTGGTGTTCGGCCAGCCGGGCCGCGTTGTAGCGGCCTTTCTGGCTGATGCTGACCGCCTGCGCGGTGCCGGTCTTGCCGCCCGACAGGTAGGGCGCGTCGGCGAACACGCGGCGCGAGGTGCCCTCCAGCGTCACGCCGACCATGCCGCGCTTGACCGCGGCCACGTGCGCGGGTTTGTAGCCCAGGTTCTGTGCCGGCGTCGGCTCCACGTCATGCATCTGCAGCGTGACCGCGTCCTGCCGCGCCTTGACTAGGTGCGGGGTGTGGTGCACGCCGCCGGCGGCCACGGTGGCGGTGGCGCTGGCCAGCTGCAGCATGGTGAAGTTGTTGTAGCCCTGGCCGATGCCGAGCGAGATGGTCTCGCCGCCGTACCACTTCTGCTGCTCAGGGCGCTTGTAGGTCTTGCGCTTCCAGTCGGTGGAAGGCAGCACGCCGCGTGTCTCGCCGGGGATGTCGATGCCCGTGATCTGGCCGAAGCCGAGCGGCTTCATGAAGTCGTGGATGGCGTTCACGCCCATGTCGTTGGCCAGCATGTAGTAGTACACGTTGCTCGACTTGACGATGCTGCGGTGCAGGTTGACGGCGCCGAGCGCGTGCCCGGAGCGGAAGGTGTGGCCGGCGAAGGTCCAGGAGCCGCCGTCCATGATGGTGGTGTCGACGGTGCGCTTGCCGGTTTCCAGCGCCGCCAGCGCCATGAAGGGCTTGTAGGTGGACCCTGGTGGGTAGGTGCCGCGCAGCGCGCGGTTCAGCAGCGGCTTGTCGATCGATTCGTTCAGCGCCGCCCAGGTCTCGTGGTCGATGCCCTCGACGAACAGGTTGGGGTCGTAGCTGGGCTTGCTGACGAAGGCCAGCACCTCGCCGTTGCGCGGATCGAGCGCCACCAGCGCGCCGCGCCGCTCGCCGTACATGTCCTCGACCAGCTTCTGCAAGTTGATGTCGATCGACAGCCGCACCGAGTCGCCCGGCGTCGCCGGCTGGCTGTGCAGGCGGCGCACCGCATGGCCGCCGGCCGAGGTCTCCATCTGCTCGAAGCCGGTGGTGCCGTGCAGCACCCGCTCGTAGCCGTGCTCGACGCCGAGCTTGCCGATGTAGTCGGTGCCGCGGTAGTTGGCGGCGTCGTCGGAGTCCTCGATGCGCTCCTTTTCCTGCTGGTTGATGCGGCCGATGTAGCCGATCACGTGGGCGCCGGTTTCGCCCAGCGGGTAGGTGCGAAACAGCCGCGCCTTGATCTCCACGCCCGGAAAGCGGTAGCGCTGGGCGGCGAAGCGTGCCACCTCCTCGTCGCTCAGGCGGGTGCGGATCGGCAGCGACTCGAAGCTGCGGGTGTCCCGGCGCAGCCGCTCGAAGCGGCGCCGGTCGCGCGTCGTCACCTCGACCACCTGGCCGATGGCGTCGATGGTTTCCTCCAGCGCTCGCCCGGTGCGCGAGGGCGTGATCTCCAGTGTGTAGGCTTTGTAGTTGGTGGCCAGAACGACGCCGTTGCGGTCCAGGATCTCGCCGCGGTTGGGCACGATCGGCATCACCGCGGTGCGGTTGGTTTCGGCGCGTTCGGCCAGTTCCTCGTAGCGCAGCACCTGCAGGCTGTACAGCCGCCAGCCCAGCAGCCCGAAGCAGACCAGCACCAGCAGCCCGACCGCCAGCAGGCGCAGGCGAAAGCGCCTGAGCTCGGCTTCGACGTTGTGCAGTTCCTTCATGGTGCGGACAGGTTCACGGCACGGGGCAGGCGATCGCCATCACAGCGGCCGGTTGGCATCGGGATTGGGCGCGCGTCGCTGCGGCGCCAGCAGCAGCCAGCTGACGATGGGCCACAGCGCCACTTCAAGCAGCGGCGCCAGCAGCACCTGCCAGCCTGGGAACACGGCACCGCCGATCAGGCGCAGCACGATGGTAATGGCGTGCGCCAGCGCGAACAAGGGCAGCAGCTGCAGCGCCTGCGCCGGCACGCTGAACCACTGCACGCGCCGGTGCACCATGATGGCGAAATAGATCAGCACCGAATAGGCCAGCGCGTGCTGGCCCAGCAGCGAGGCCTGGTGCACGTCGAGCGCCAGGCCGAACAGGAAGGCCGCCGTCAGGCCGACGCGGCGCGGCTGATGGATGTTCCAGAACACCAGCACCACCGCCAGCAGGTCCGGCACCCAGACCAGGCGCCCGAGCGGCAGCAGGCCCAGCATCAGCGCCACCACCAGGCTGCCCCAGATGAAGCCCGGGCTGGCGGGTAGCAACAGGGCGCGGCCGCGCGGCAGGATCATGGGCGTGTCCTCCGACTAGCATCGGTCCGGCGTGCTGGCGCGGGGGCCGATGCGGCGGCGGATGCGGGGGCCGATGCAGCGGCGGATGCGGGGGCCGATGCAGCGGCGGGTGCGGGGGCCGATGCAGCGGCGGGTGCAGCGGTGGTGCTCGACGCCGGGGCCGAAGCCGGCGTGGCGGCCGCCATCGGCTGCGCGCCCTGCGCCGGCAGATCCTCGGCCGACGGCCGCGTCAACGGCGCCAGCACCATCACGTGCGTCACGCCCTGCCACTGTGCCAGCGGCTGGCACTGGATGCGCGCGAAACTGGTGTCGCTGCGGCGTTCCACGCTGGTGATCCGGGCCACTGGCAGGCCGGGCGCATAGACGCCATCGACGCCGCTGGTGACCAGCAGGTCGCCTTCGCGCACGTCCTCGGTGACCGACATGTAGCGCAGTTCCATCATGCCGCCACGCGGCGATGGGTCGCCGTAGGCGACGCTGCGGGTGCCGGTGCGCGCGTTCATGACCGGGATCACCTGGTCGCGGTCGATCAGCAGCGTGATCTCGCTGACGAAGGGGTAGACCCGCGTCACTTGGCCCAGGATGCCGGATTCGTCCATCACCGGCGAGCCCGGCTCGATGCCCTGCAACTGGCCCTTGCCGATCACCACGCGCCGGCTGTAGGGGTCGGTGGCGTCGTACAGCACCTGCGCCGCCGTGCCGGGCACCTGGACGCGCGCGCGCAAGTCCAGCAGCGCGCGCAGGCGGGCATTCTCCAGCAGCAGCTGCTCGACCTGGCCGGCGCGGCGCGACTGCTCGGTCAGCTTCAGGCGCGCCGCCTCCTCGGTCTTGTGGGCGGTCTTCAGCTCGGTCAGGTAGCCGGCCAGTTCGTGCACCATCTGCACCGGTTGCAGCGCCAGCCACTGTGCCGGGTACAGCACCGTCGCGATGGCCGCGCGCAGCGGCTGCACGACGTGGAAACGTGCGTCGGCCACCATCAGGAACAGCGCCAGCGCGCTGAAGAACAGTAGCCGCGACAGCGCCGACGGCCCCTGCTTGAACAGCGGCGGCGGGCTGCGGTCGAGCGTTTCGAGCGGCATGGCGTCAGTGCGGCGGGAACCAGGGTACTAGCAAAATCAGAGCATTATCCGCCGAACACGTGCGCCAGATGGCTGTTCTGCTTCAGCAGCGCCGCTGGCTCTCAGCGCAGGCTCCTTCAGCGCGGAGCGCGTCAAGGGGCTGCGCAGCAAGCCCGTTCAAAAGGCCGCGGAGCAGGCCATTCGGGAACGCCGTGGCCGGACCTGCGCCGGCCACCAGCGTTGTCCCCCCTCCGGGGGAAAGGCGCCGCAGGCGACTCAGGGGGGAGCCTATTCATTCGTGAAGATGCTGCCCAAGCGGTCCATGCGCTCCAGCGCCATGCCGCAGCCGCGCACCACGCAGGTCAGCGGCTCCTCGGCCACCAGCACCGGCAGGCCGGTTTCCTCGGCCAGCAGCCGTTCCAGGTCGCGCAGCAGCGCGCCGCCGCCGGTCAGCATCATGCCGCGCTCGGCGATGTCGGCGCCGAGCTCGGGCGGGGTTTCCTCCAGCGCCTTCTTGACCTCGGAGACGATGCTGTTGAGCGGCTCGGTCAGCGCCTCCAGCACCTCGTTGCTGCTGATGGTGAAGGCGCGCGGCACGCCTTCGGAGAGGTTGCGGCCCTTGACCTCCATCTCCTTGACCTCGCTGCCGGGGAAGGCGCTGCCGATGTGCTTCTTGATCGACTCCGCCGTCGGGTCGCCGATCAGCATGCCGTAGTTGCGGCGGATGTAGTTGATGATGGCGTCGTCGAACTTGTCGCCGCCGACGCGCGCCGAGCCCTTGTAGACCATGCCGCCGAGCGAGATCACGCCGACCTCGGTGGTGCCGCCGCCGATGTCCACCACCATCGAGCCGCTGGCCTCGGACACCGGCAGGCCGGCGCCGATGGCGGCGGCCATGGGCTCCTCGATCAGGTAGACCTCACTGGCGCCGGCGCCCAGGGCGGATTCGCGGATGGCGCGGCGCTCCACTTGCGTGGAGCCGCAGGGCACGCAGATGATGATGCGCGGGCTGGGCTTGAACAGGCCGCGCGGGTGCACCATCTTGATGAACTGCTTGAGCATCTGCTCGGTGACGGTGAAGTCGGCGATCACGCCGTCCTTCATGGGGCGGATGGCCTCGATGTTGCCCGGCACCTTGCCCAGCATGGCCTTGGCCTCGCTGCCCACCGCCTGGATGGTCTTCTTGCCCTGCGGGCCGCCTTCGTGGCGGATGGCGACCACCGAGGGCTCGTCGAGCACGATGCCCTTGTCGCGGACGTAAATCAGGGTGTTGGCGGTGCCCAGGTCGATGGCCAGGTCGGTGGAAAAGTACCGACGGAGAGCTCCAAACATGAAATACCCTTCTGGGCTGCCGGCCAGCACCAGACGCCGGCAACCGTTGATTCAATGCGAAATGAGCGTGATTTGGCGCCAATATCGGCCAATTCGGGGCCGTTGCGCCAAAGGTCGGATAATAACGCATCGCCGCCCGGCGTCCCTGCGGCGACGGCGGCGCAACACCCCATCGATCCCCGACATTCCGTGCCTTTTTCATGGCCCTGACACCTGACGACATCAGCCATATCGCGCACCTGGCGCGACTTGAGCTGACTACCGAACAAAGTGAGCGCATGCTCACGCAATTGAACGATTTCTTTGCCATCGCCCAGGCGATACAGGCCGAGGACACCACCGGCGTGCAGCCGCTGGCGCACCCGCTGGCCGCCATCCAGGACGTGCAGCTGCGTCTGCGCGACGACGTGGTGAGCGAGCCCGACCGCCGCGCCGCCTACCAGCAGGGCGCGCCGGCGGTCGAGGACGGCCTGTTCCTGGTGCCGAGGGTGATCGAATGAGCGCGCTGCATGATCTCACCGTGGCCGAGCTGGCCAGCCGCCTGCGTGGACGGCAGGTGTCGGCGCTGGAGCTGGCGCGGCACCTGCTGGCGCGCAGCCAGGCCCATGCCGGGCTGGGCGCCTTTCTGGCGCAGGACGAGGCGGTGACGCTGGCGCAGGCGCGCGCCGCCGATGCCCGGCTGGCAAGCGGCGATGCGCCGCTGCTGACGGGCGTGCCGGTGGCGCACAAGGACGTGTTCGTCACCACCGACTTTCCCACCACCGCCGGCTCGCGCATGCTGGCCGGCTACCGCTCGCCGTTCGAGAGCACGGTGACGGCCAGGCTGGCCGAGGCCGGCATGGTGTGCCTGGGCAAGCTCAGTTGCGACGAGTTCGCCATGGGCTCATCCAACGAGAACTCGGCCTTCGGACCGGTCAAGAACCCCTGGGATCCATCGCGCGTGCCGGGCGGCTCCTCGGGCGGCAGCGCCGCCGCCGTGGCCGCGCGCCTGACGCCGGCGGCCACCGGCTCGGACACCGGCGGCTCGATCCGCCAGCCGGCCAGCTTCTGCGGCCTCACGGGCATCAAGCCGACCTACGGGCGCGTGTCGCGCCACGGCATGATTGCCTTTGCCTCCAGCTTCGACCAGGCGGGCGTGATGGCGCGCAGCGCCGAGGACTGCGCGCTGCTGCTCTCGGCCATGAGCGGCGCCGATGTCGATCGCGACTCGACCTCGCTCGATTTGCCGGCCGAGGACTTCACGCGCGGCCTGCACGACTCGATCGACGGCCTGCGCATCGGCATCCCGCAGGAGTTCTTCGGCGATGGCCTGGCGGCCGACGTGCGCGCGGCGCTGGACGGCGCGCTGGCCGAGCTGTGCAAGCTGGGCGCCCGGCTGGTGGACATCCGCCTGCCACGCACCGAGCTGTCGATCCCGGTCTACTACATCCTCACCCCGGCCGAGGCCAGCACCAACCTGAGCCGCTTCGACGGCGTGCGCTACGGCCACCGAGCGCGCGAGCACGTCGATCTGGAGGACATGTACAAGAAGAGCCGCAGCCAGGGCTTTGGCGAGGAAGTGCAGCGCCGCATCGTCATCGGCACCTACGTGCTGTCGCATGGCTACTACGACGCCTACTACGTGCAGGCGCAGAAGCTGCGCCGCATGATCGCCGACGACCTGCAGCGCGCCTTCGGCGAGTGCGATGTCATCGCCGGCCCGGTGTCGCCCGGCGTGGCCTGGCCGCTGGGCACGCACAGCGCCGATCCGGTGGCGGCCTACCTGGCCGACATCTACACGCTGACCGCCTCGATGGCCGGCCTGCCGGCCATGAGCGTGCCGGCCGGCCTTGGCGCCAGCGGGCTGCCGGTCGGCCTGCAGCTGATCGGCAACTACCTGCGGGAAGGCCGCCTGCTGAACGTGGCGCACCGCCTGCAGCAGGCCAGCGACTGGCACACCCGCAAGCCCCAAGGGTACTGACGAGGGGCCACACACACCATGAGCACATTGATTCAGGGCTACGAGGTCGTCATCGGCTTCGAGACGCACGCCCAGTTGCAGACCAAAAGCAAGCTGTTCAGCCGCGCCGCCACCGCGTTTGGCGCCGCGCCCAACACACAGGCCAGCGCGGTCGACCTGGCGCTGCCCGGCACGCTGCCGGTGATGAACCGCGAGGCCGTGCGCTGCGCCATCCGGCTGGGCCTGGCGCTGGGCTCGCGCATCGCGTCGCGCAGCGTGTTCGACCGCAAGAACTACTTCTACCCCGACCTGCCCAAGGGCTACCAGATCAGCCAGTTCGAGCAGCCGGTGGTGCAGGGCGGCGAGGTGTCGTTCTTCGTCGGCGACGAGAAGAAGACCGTGCGCCTGGTGCGCGCCCACCTGGAAGAAGACGCCGGCAAGTCGCTGCACGAGGACTTCCACGGCATGAGCGGGATCGATTTGAACCGCGCCGGCACGCCGCTGCTGGAGATCGTCACCGAGCCCGACATGCGCAGCAGCGCCGAGGCCGTGGCCTACGCGAAGGAGCTGCACAAGATCGTCACCTGGATCGGCGTGTGCGACGGCAACATGCAGGAAGGGAGCTTTCGCTGCGACGCCAACGTCAGCGTGCGCAAGCCCGGCCAGCCGCTGGGCACGCGGCGCGAGATCAAGAACCTGAACAGCTTCAAGTTCATGCAGCAGGCGATCGACTACGAGATCCGCTGGCAGATCGAGCAGCTGGAAGACGGCCACGCCATTCAGCAGGCCACCGTGCTGTTCGACCCCGACAGCGGCGAAACCCGCGCCATGCGCAGCAAGGAAGATTCGGCCGACTACCGCTACTTCCCCGACCCCGACCTACCGCCGCTCTGCATTTCAGAGCAATGGATAGCCGAGACGCGGGCGCAGATGCCCGAGTTGCCGCGCGCCATGGCGGAGCGCTTCGTGCGCGACTACGGCCTGCCCGAGTACGACGCCACCACGCTGACGCAGTCGCCGGCCATGGCCGCCTATTTCGAGCAGGCAGCCCAGGCCAGCGGTCAGCCCAAGCTGGCCAGCAACTGGATCATGGGCGAGATTTCCCGGCGTCTGAACGCCGAGGAGATCGGCATCGAAGCCAGCAAGGTGTCGGTGGCGCAACTGACGGCGCTGATCGGGCGCATCCAGGACGGCACCATCAGCAACAACGCGGCGCGCCAGGTGTTCGATATCCTGTGGAGCGGCGAAGCCAGTGAGGTCGATGCCGTGATCGAGGCCAAGGGCCTCAAGCAGATGAGCGACACGGGGGCGCTGGAGAAAATCGTCGACGAGGTGATCGCCGCCAACCCGGACAACGTGGCGCAGTTCAGGGCCGGCAAGGACAAGGCCTTCAACGCGCTGGTCGGCCAGGTGATGAAGGCCAGCAAGGGCAAGGCCAACCCGGTGCAGGTGAACGAGCTGCTGCGCGCCAGGCTCGCCGGCTGACACCGCGCGGGAGCGGCCGTGCGTGCACGTTCGGACGCGCGGCCTGTTTGACGTCGCTTACTTGACGCCGATATCGACGTCGTAATCGACGCCGTAGCGCGTGCGGTAGTCGGACACGGCGGCCAGGTGCCGCGAGAAGTCGGCGGTCGTCTGCAGGAAGCCCAGCAAATCAGCCAGCTTGGCGATGGCGCAGACCTGCAGGCCCAGTGTTTCGCGGACATATTGCACCGCCGACCAGGCGACGTCGCGGCCGTTTTCCGTCGCCTTTTCCTGCCGGTCGAGGGCGATCGCCACCGCATGCGGCGTGGCGCCGGCGGCCTTGATCAAGGCGATCGACTCACGCACCGCGGTGCCGGCCGAGATCACGTCGTCGACGATCAGCACACGCCCGACCAGCGGTGCGCCGACCAGCATGCCGCCCTCGCCGTGGTCCTTGGCCTCCTTGCGGTTGTAGGCGAACGGCTTGTTCACGCCCAGCCGCGCCAACTCCACCGCCACGGCGGCGCCGAGTGGAATGCCCTTGTAGGCGGGACCGAAGATGAGGTCGAACTCCAACCCCGAGGCCACCAGCGCGCGCGCATAGAATTGCGCCAACCGGCCGAGCTTGGCGCCATCGTCGAACAGGCCGGCGTTGAAGAAGTAGGGCGACATGCGCCCGGCCTTGGTCCTGAATTCGCCGAAGCGCAGCACGCCGCTTTCGATCGCGAATTGCACGAATTCCCGCGCCAGCGCGTCCTGATCGCCGCTGGCCGCCCGTGGTCCGTTCATTGGAGAAACCCCCTCTTGTTCAAGCTCACCAGCCTCAACCTCAACGGCATCCGCTCGGCCGCCACCAAGGGCGTGGAGGCCTGGCTGGAGCAGCACGCGCCGGATTGTATTTGCGTGCAGGAGATCAAGGCCCAGATGCCCGACATCGCGGGCCGCTTCGAGATCCTGGCCGGCATGCGCGGGCACTTCCACCTGGCGACGGCCAAGAAGGGCTATTCGGGCGTCGGCCTCTACACCCGTCACGAGCCCAGCGAGGTCATCGCCGGCTACGGCTCGCCCGAATTCGACGAGGAAGGGCGCTACCTCGAGGCGCGCTTCGACACGCCGCAACGGAAATTCTCGGTCATCAGCTGCTACTTCCCCAGCGGCTCGTCCGGTCCCGAGCGGCAGGAGGCCAAGTACCGCTTCCTGGCCGAGTTCTACCCCTACCTGCACGCCAAGAAGGCCGAGCGCGAGTTCGTGCTCTGCGGTGATGTCAACATCGCGCACCAGGAAATTGACCTGAAGAACTGGAAGAGCAACCAGAAGAACAGCGGCTTCCTGCCCGAGGAGCGTGCCTGGGTCACCAAGGTCATCGACGAGCTCGGTCTGGTCGATGTCTACCGCCACCTGCATCCAGAGACCACCGGCGAGGCCTACACCTGGTGGAGCAACCGCGGCCAGGCCTACGCCAAGAACGTCGGCTGGCGGCTCGATTACCACCTGGCGACGCCGGCCGTGGCCGAGCTGGCGCGCACGGCGGCGATCTACAAGGACCAGAAATTCAGCGACCACGCGCCGATCACCATCGACTACAAGCTGCAGCTGCGCTGATGGCGTGGTCATCGACCACCTGCGATCCGGCTTCACCGTGCCATCGCGCCAACATCCTGATCGACCCATGACCTCCAATGCCCCGACCTCAAGTCTTCGCTACCTCACCATCCCCGTCACGCCGTTCCAGCAAAATTGCTCGGTCGTCTGGTGCGACACCACCAGGCAGGCGGCCGTGATCGATCCGGGCGGCGACCTGCCGCGCATCGAGGCTGCGGCCGCCAGGCTGGGCGTGGACCTGAAGCAGATCTGGCTCACCCACGCCCACATCGACCATGCCGGCGGCACGGCCGAACTGAGCCAGCGCCTCGGCCTGCCCATCATCGGCCCGCACCCGGGCGACAAGTTCTGGATCGACGGCATCGCCGAGCAGGGCCGCATGTTCGGCTTCCCGCAGGTCGACAGCTTCACGCCGACGCGCTGGCTGCACGACGGCGACACGGTGCAAGTCGGCGAGTGCACGCTCGATGTGCGGCATTGCCCCGGCCACACGCCGGGCCACATGGTGTTCCACTCGCCCGAGGCCCGGCGCGCCTTCGTCGGCGACGTGCTGTTCGCCGGCAGCATCGGCCGCACCGACTTTCCGGGCGGCAACCACGACGAACTGATCGCCAGCATCCGCCAGCGCCTGTGGCCGATGGGCGACGACACCGTGTTCATTCCCGGCCACGGACCCGAGAGCACGTTCGGCGAGGAGCGCCGCTACAACCCCTTCGTGCGCGACGCCTGACCGCGCTGCCGCAGCTGCCGGCAAATCCCGGACGGCACTGGCGCCGCCCGGCAAGGACTTGTTGTGCGGTCATGACGCGCGCCATGCCGGCATGTGAATAGATCACAAGATCGGGGTTATCCGGTCACTGAACCCATCCCGCGGTCGTCCCTAGACTGGTTGCCATGCTGTCGCACCACAGGGAGGTTCACATGCAAGCCGTCAACACAAGCTACAGGGAGAATCGCCAGCCGCCCGTCAAGACCGAAAAGGCCGACGAACTGCAAACCGGCTTTCTGCTGCGTTTGCTGGACGAGATCGACTACGGGCTGGTTCTGGTGAGCGCACAAGGCAGGATCCAGCACGCCAACCACCTGGCGCGCCACGAACTGGCCACGGGGCGGCTGCTGTACGCGACGCCGGACAACACCATCGTCGGCAGCGCCGCCGGCCTGACCGAGCAACTGATCTCGGCCATCCACGGTGCCGTCCAGGGTCGGCGGCGACTGCTCTACCTGAGCCATGGCGAGCGCAACATGCCGGTGGCGGTGATTCCGCTGACGCACGCGCTCGAGGGGCCGTCCACCAGCGTGCTGCTGGTGATGGCACGCCAGCGTATCGGCGACAACCTGGCGCTGCAGATGTTCGCCCGCGAGCACTGCCTGACGCCGACCGAGGAGGCGGTGCTGCGCGCGCTGTGCGACGGCCGCGAGGTGGACGAGATCGCGGTGCAGCACGGCGTCGCCGAGTCGACGGTGCGCACCCAGGTGCGTTCGCTGCGCGACAAGACCGGTGCCAACGGCATCCGCCAGCTGGTGCAGCGGGTACTGGCGCTGCCGCCGGTGGTGCCGGCGCTGCGCGGTGACGGCTGCCGGCCGCGCTACGCCACGGGTGCGGGCCTGCACTTAGTATGATGGCGAATGTCCCCCACAGCTGATGGCCCGCATCCACCATCACACCCTGCCGCGCTGCCCGGCCTGAACGGCCCTTCGGCGCACGTCGAGGCGCTGGCAGCCCGCGGCAACGCGCGCCACTACCGGCGCGGGGCGCTCATCATCCAGGAAGGCGACCGGGGCGACACGCTGTACATCGTGCGCTCGGGGCGCCTGCGTGCCTTCGTGGCCGATGCCAGCGGCAAGGAACTGACGCTCGGTGTGTACGGCCCGGGCGAATACGTCGGCGAGATGGCGCTCGACGGCGGGCCGCGCTCGGCCAGCGTGGAAGCGATGGCGCCGACGGTCTGCGCTGTCGTCACGCGCGCCGAGCTGCTTGGCTACATCGCGCAGCACCCCGACTTCGCGCTGGAACTGATGGCGCGCCTGATCCGCCGCGCGCGGCTGGCGACCGAGAACGCGCGCAGCGTCGCGCTGATCGATGTCTACGGGCGGCTCACCAAGCTGCTGGACCGCCTGGCCGAGCCGGCCGATGCGCACGGTCAGCGCATCCTGCGCGAGCGCCTGACCCACCAGCAGATCGCCAACCACCTGGCCTGCTCGCGCGAAATGGTCAGCCGGCTGCTGAAGGATCTGGAGGTTGGTGGCTACGTGGGGCTGCGCGAGCGACGGCTGGTGCTGCTGAAGGCGCTGCCGGCACGCTGGTGATGGCGGTCTCCCGGTGGCGATCTGCGCCCGACTGCGGCGGCGGCCGGGCGCCGCCGATGGGGTTTTCAGGGGCGCCTCAGACGATGCGCCGCTCCCCGTACTCCCTGCGCGGCAGCCGCACCGAATCCGGACCCGGCTGCGGATTGGCTGGCGGTGCGTTGGTGGCCAGGGTGCCCGCCAGCCATTTGCGCGCGGCCTGCGGCGCGGCGAAGCTGGTGCCGCGTCCCCGCACGTGGCCGGCGCTGCGCGTGCCGAGCAGCAGCAGGCCGGGCAGCGCGGGCGACTGCTCGGTCGGCGCCAGCCAGTCGGCGCCCACGTGCGGTGGCACGCCGGCCGGCACGGCGCGCCTGCCGCCCCGCGGCGCGCCGCCGCTCGAATAGGACGCCCGCAGGTACTGGCCCCAGCGCTGGTAACCGCCCACCATCCACAATTGGTTGGAGCCGCCGCATGCCGAGCCCAGGATGCTGCCATCGCCTGTCACCCGCAGCGGTCCGGTCGGCGGCTTGCCATCGTCGGGTGGGGCGAGGAACCGGGTCGGCAGCGCGCGTTGCGGCATGCCGGGGTTCTGGCCGCCCCAGCAGGCGTAGGCATGCACCGGCTTCAATGGTGCGCTGCTGCTTGGCGTGAGCGTCAAGCGCCATACGCCCGCCGGTGCGGCGGGTGCACCGTCCGGCGTGTCCGGCGCCTGGGTCGGTCCGACGTCGATGAGCAGCTGTCGCTGCCAGCCTCCACCCGGGGCAAGCATGCGCTTGCTTACCACCGCGCACTGCGCTGGCAGCAAACCGGGTGGCGCGCCCAGCCAATCCTGCGCCAGGTCGATCGTCAGGGCCATGGCCGCCCCCGGCGGGTGCAGGTCCAGCCGGCAGGCTGGCGTGGCTTCGCTGAACCACAGCTCCATGGCCACCGGCGCCGCGTTGCTGGCGGGCAGCCACCACGGCAGGGTAGTGGCCGCCTGCGGCTCGGCGGCATCGGCCCAGAACACGGCGTGGCGGCGCGCATCCTGGGCGTTGCCTGCGGCGTAGAACACGTCGAGCCGGATCTGGCGCTGCGCCAGCAACTCCTGCGTCAGCGCGTCCAGGGCGCGCTCGAACCACGAACTGCCGTCGTGCGGCCCCATGTCGGTGCCGTAGTCGACCACCACGGTGATCTCGGCCTCGTCGGGTGCGCAGTCGGCGATGTAGCGCAGGCCGTCCAGCACAGTGCGGTCGATGCTGCCCAGGCCGGGCGCCACCGTGATGCTGCGCGGTACCTGCACGAAGACCAGGTCGGCATCGGTGGCGTCCGTGCAGCGTTCCGAGCGGCCGCTGTCCGTCAGGCTGGACGGTGTCCGGGCACCGCCGAGCAAGCCCATCACCCAGGTGCCGTGGGTCACGCGGCTGCGCATGGCGTCATAGCCCGCCGCCTGGTAGCAGCGGTCCTCGTTCACGCCACCAGGTCCCAGGGCTGCCGCCATGCAGGCGTTCAGATGGGTCCGGCCGAGCTGGCGCCCGTAGCCGTAGCCGGCGGGCGTGCTGCCTTGTGCGGGATCGAAACCAGGGCGCGGATCCTGGTCCCACAGGGCCCATACACGGCAGCCGTGCTGCGGATCCTGCAGCGCCTGGTGGGCAAAGGCGCACCCGTGGTCGATGGTGGCGAGAATCCGCTTGCTGGACGAGCGCAGCGGTGCGGCCACGGGCGATGCCGGCGTGACCGGTCGGGGCGCCAGCGGCCGCCGCGGCGCCGGGTCGGCGCACAGCTGCACCTCGGTCACGAAGGGCGCATGGCCGAGCAGCACCAGCAGTGCCGGGGTGACGTCGGCCGTCACGTAAGCTGTCCTGGCGCCCTGCGTCAGCGGACGCAGGTGCGCCTCGGTCACGCGGCTGCGCGGGTGGGCGGTCAGCCACTGCGTCAGTGACTGCTGCGCGGCCGCCGCCGCGGGGGCATTGGCGAACTCCAGCGTGACGCCAACCGACACCAGTGGTGCGGTGCCGCCGTCGGCACGGTCGTCATAGTGTGCGAACTGGTTCAGCAGCGCACCGAGCAGGTAAGGGTCGAACTTCGCCTGTGCCGCCGCCGGCAGCGTTCCGATGCCGAGGGCACTCATGGGTTCTGGGTGACATCATTGGTCAGCCAGCGCCACTCCCGCCGTGCGTGCTGCCAGATCTGCCGTATCTCGCGGCGTTCCTCGGGCGCCGGCAGGGTGATCGAGGTTTCGCTCTGGGTCTGCAGCGCCGGCCCCGTGTCCTGCGGCTCGAACACCGTCTTCCGCATGCTGGCGACGGTGCCCTCTTGCCCGCAGGCGATCAGGCAGGCTGCCAGTGCATCGCCCAGCACCTTGCCGGCGAGCTGGTCGATCTTGAAATGCACGCCGGCGATGATGCGGTTCTCGGCGATGCGGTCGGCCAGGCGCTCCAGCTGGTTTTCCAGACTGTTCCAGCCCGTGTTCGTGCCGGTGTCCGGCCGGGTCAGTTCGGCCAGCAGGCGCGCCGTCACCTGCGCCTCGCAGCCATGGCCCATGGGGTAGCTGCCATGGCCGGGTGTGGTGATCATGGGCTGCACCTGCGGCGAATACTCCACCGGCCGCGCGCAGGCGAAGATGTGCTTCATCTGCATCTCGGCGAACAGCGCCAGCTGGTTCGCGATGCCCAGCAGTTGCAGCGTGGCCGGCGTGCGGGCAGCCGAGAGCGGCAGCAGGGTGGCGAAGAAAGCCAGCGTGTTCTGCGTCTGCATCAGGATCTCGGGCGCGCGGTCGTCGCGCAGCTCGGCGTCGGCGATGGTGTCGGCCAGCTGGGCCTGGAACAGGGCGGTGCTGGGTCGCCTGATGCGGAGTACCTGCTGGCTGTTGATCTCGAGCCTGCAGACGGTGCGGTCGGCTTCGCTCTTGACGCTCAGCAGGCTCAGCAGCTGCGGCAGCACGATGTAGGGCAGCACCGAGGCGTCCCAGCGCGCCAGTCGCTGTGCGCAATCCTGATCGGCCGACGTGCCGGACGCGATGAAGTCGGGATACAGGGGTGTGCCGTAAGGCGTGGCGTCGGCTGGGTTGACCAGGGCTGCGCTGCTGCGGAGCAGCGCTTCCGGGCTGGGCAGGTAGTCGGGGGTGCCGCCCAGGCCGCCGCCCAGGCCGCCGCCCAGGCCGCCACCCAGGCCGCCGCCCAAACCTCCGCCAAGGCCGCCTCCGAGGCCACCGCCCAAGCCTCCCCCAAGGCCGCCGCCCAGACCGCCGCCCGCCACGCTTGCGGTCTCGTGGGGATGCTGCAATTCCCTGATTCCCATGTTGCCTCCTCGATCAATGACCAAACGTACTCAAGCTTCCGCTACGCCCAATCCCCTGAGCGCCGCAACCACCCGCAAACGCGTCGGGTTTGCATTGACCTGCATGTATGAGCGCACCGTGAAGCCGGGCGTGGCGCGGTTGAGCACCCGCAATGTGGTTCGCGCGCCGTCGATGTCGCCGGATTCCCATTGACTCAGCAGCAAGGCCCGCAGCGCCGGCGGATGCAGGGCGTCGAGCCGGAGCGAGACATGGGCGCTCTCGATCGCCAGTTGGTACTGGCGGTTGATGGCGTAGGCGCTTGCCAGCACGGTTTGCAGGAAGTAGGTATGGGGATCGAGCGGTGACAGCGTGCGCGCCTTCAAGGCGCATTCGACGGCTTCGGCGCTGTGTCCGACATGGCCATTCCAGACGCTGCGGTACAGCCATGCGTGCGCTTCGTTGGGCGCCAGCGCCAGCGCCTGGTCGATGTCGCGCTGTGCGCCTTCCTGATCGCCCATCACCTGGCTCAGCGTGTAGCCACGCACCGCCAGCGCCAGCGGGTTGTCAGGCGCCAAGTCCAGCGCCTCGCGGCAGGCGTCCATGGCGCGCCGGGCGTCTTCGGCCGGCTGGGCGCTGATGCCGCGGATCACGCGCAGCACATGCCACTTGGCCAGCCAGGCGCGCACTTCCGACGCGCGCGGATGCCGCTCGGCCAGCGCCAGCAGCAGTTCGCGCCCCTTCTCGAAGTCGGGCACGTGCGATCGGTGCATCAGGTTGATGGCGCTGAGCTGCAGCGAGTAGGCCGACAGCGTGGCCACCGGCTGCACGCGCGCCTTGTCGGTTTCGGCGCTCAGGATGGCGCTGGAAGCGGCCAGCGCGATGCGGTGGGCGCATTCGGATTCGGCCTGCAGCAGGTCGCCCACCTCGGCGTTGAAGCGCTCGGTCCACACCATGCGGCCGGTGCGGGCATCGCTCAACTCGCTGCTGATGACCAGCTTGCCGCCGCCGGCCTCGCCGACCTCCACGTAGCTGCCCGACAGCACGAACTGCGCGCCCAGACGCCGGGCGACTTCGTCGAGCGCCGCGTCGCGCTGGCGGAACGCCGTGCACGACAGGCGCGAAATCACGCGCAGGTGCCGCGAGCGGCTGAGCAGGCTGATCACGGCGTCGGCGATCAGCTCGCCCACCGCGTAATGGCCGGGATCGTTGCTGCGGGCGGTGAACGGGATGACGGCGATGCCGGGCACCAGCGCCCCGCCTTGCTGCGCCGCCGGCGTGAGCTGGGGCTGGGGCCCGGCGGCGCCGACGCGCCAGACGCGGATCGGTTCGGGCACGTGCTTGAGGTAGCACTCGCCCATGTCGTGGATTTCGCCGTCCAGGCCGTCGGTCAGCAGGTCGCGCACCTCGGCCGTCACCGTGGTTTCGCCCGGGCCGGACAGCCCGGCCACGCGCGCTGCCAGGTTGACGCCGGCGCCGTAGATGTCGATCGAGTCGACGTACACCTGCGCCGCGTTCAGGCCCGCGCGCAGGTGGAACTGGCGTTCCGGCGCCAGCGTGCTGTTGATGTCCTGGAAATAATGGTGCAGGTCGCTGGCCGCCAGCACCGCCTCCGGCGCGGAATCGAACTCGGCCAGCAGGCCATCGCCCAGGCTCTTGACGTGGCGCCCATGGTGGGCCGGCAGCACGTGCGCACGCGCGTGCTGCACGAACGCGTGCCAACGCTGGACCACGGCGGCTTCGTTGGCCGCCATCAGGCGCACGGACTCCACCAGATCCATCACCAGCACCACCTTCTGCCGCAACGGCAAGACCGGCACCAGAGCATCGCCGCGCGCGGCGCCGAAGGCAGCAGTGTCAGGGGTGGCAGGCATGGACGTCATACCTTGGGCAGGTGAGAGGGCGGATGCACGTTCATTGTGCCGCAGCTGGTTTCAGGCGGCACCAATACCCATTGGTTCGCAGGCGGATGCAAATGGATGGTGACGGTTGGTCTGGGGCCGACACGCGGCTGCGCCCCGACCAGTGCGGAAGGCATGCAGGGCGGCGTCAATAATGGCGCCGATGAAGCCATTCATGAACCGCCAGCGCCGGACGACGTTGTTGTCGGCGCCTTGCCGAGGAGCCGCTCTTGCCTGACGCCGCCGCAGCGCCAAGCTGGCGCGACACCGTGCGTGTCTATCTGGCGCCCGCGAGCTTGCGCATGCTGACGCTCGGCTTCTCGGCCGGCCTGCCGCTGCTGCTGGTGCTGGGCACGCTGTCGTTCCGGCTGCGCGAGGCCGGCGTCGACCGCAGCACCATCGGCTACCTGAGCTGGGTCGGGTTGGCTTACGGCTTCAAGTGGGCCTGGGCGCCGCTGGTCGACCGGGTGCCGCTGCCGGGCCTCACCGCGTGGCTGGGCCGGCGCCGCAGCTGGCTGCTGCTGGCGCAACTGGGCGTGGCGGCCGGGCTGGTCGGCATGGCCATGGCCGACCCGCGCGTGTCGCTGGCCGGGGTGGTGTGGTGCGCGCTGGCGGTGGCCTTCGCCTCGGCCACGCAGGACATCGCACTCGATGCCTACCGCATCGAGTCGGCGCCGACCGAGCAGCAACCGGCGCTGGCGGCCAGCTACCAGATGGGCTACCGGCTGGCGATGATCTGGGCCGGCGCCGGCGTGCTGTGGCTGGCCGCGCGCGCGCAGGGTGGCGCCGCCGGCTACGACAACGCGGCCTGGCAGCTGGCCTACCTGGTGATGGCGGGCTCGATGGTGATCGGGGTGCTGACGGTGCTGCTGTCGCCCGAGCCGGCGCCGTTGCCGCTGGCGCCGACGCGCAGTGCCGCCGAGTGGCTGCGCGGCGCGCTGATCGAGCCGTTTGCCGACTTCTTTCGCCGCTACCGGTGGCACGCGGCGCTGATCCTGGCGCTGATCGCCATCTACCGCATCAGCGACGTGGTGATGGGCATCATGGCCAATCCGTTCTACGTCGACATGGGCTACACCAAGGACGAGGTGGCGGCCGTGACCAAGGTCTACGGGGTCATCATGACGCTGGCGGGCGCCTTCGTCGGCGGCTCGCTGGCGCTGCGCTTCGGCGTCATGCGCATCCTGATGCTGGGGGCCGTGCTGTCGGCGCTGACCAACCTGCTGTTCGCCTGGCTGGCCGGTCACGGTCACAGCGTGCCGGCGCTGATCGCCGTGGTGTCGGCCGACAACCTGGCTTCGGGCATTGCCTCGGCGGCGTTCATCGGCTACCTGTCGAGCCTGACCAACATCAGCTACTCGGCCACGCAGTACGCGCTGTTCTCGTCGCTGATGCTGCTGCTGCCCAAGTTCATCGCCGGCTTCTCGGGCGACTACGTCAACGCCTTCGGCTACGCGGGCTTCTTCACCAGCACCGCGCTGCTCGGCGTGCCGGTGCTGCTGCTGGTGTGGCTGGCCATGCGGACGCACCAGCAGGTGGCTGCGGCGCCCGAGCCGGTCCCGCGGTCGCCGCAGCAGGCCTGATGCGATTTACTTATCTTTACCCCGGCTTCAAGCCTCGGCCGCCGGCGGCGGCGAACATGGAAGGCGCGAGGCGGGCGCCTGCCCGCCGGGGAGTACGAGCACCACGATGAGCACCCAGCACCTGTTGATGATCGAAGACGATACCCGCCTGGCCGCGATGGTGGGTGAGTACCTGACCCAGTCCGGCTACGCCGTCGCGCATGCGGGCGACGGCGAATCCGGCCTGGCGGCGCTGCAGGATCGGCCGGTGGACCTGGTGATCCTCGATCTGATGTTGCCCGACATCGACGGCCTCGAGGTGTGCCGCCGCATCCGTGCGCTGCCGAACGAGGGCGCGCGGGTGCCGGTGCTGATGCTGACCGCCAAGGGCGACCCGATGGACCGCATCGTCGGCCTTGAACTGGGTGCCGACGACTACCTGCCCAAGCCGTTCGAGCCGCGCGAGTTGCTGGCGCGCATCCGTGCCGTGCTGCGCCGCCACCAGGCGCCGGGCACCGCGCCGGAACACAAGCCGATGCGCTTCGGATCGCTGGAAATCGACCGCGACGCCCGCAGCGTCACCGTGGGTGGGCAGCCGGCCGAGTTGACCAGCTACCAGTTCGACCTGCTCGTCACCCTGGCTGAGCGCGCCGGCCGCGTGCTGACGCGCGACCAGATCATGGAAGCGGTGCGCGGGCGCGAGCTGGAGGCCTTCGACCGCTCGATCGACGTCCACATGGGCCGCATCCGCGCCGCCATCGAGCAGGACGTGAAGAACCCCAGGCGCATCCTCACCGTGCGCGGCGTCGGTTACGTGTTCGCGAAACAGCAAGACTGACGCCGATCATGGCTTTGAGCGACAACCCCGTCGCGCGCAAGCTGTACCTGCGCATCTGGCTCGCGGTGGCCGGCAGCGTGGCGGTGCTGAGCCTGCTGGTCGGCTGGGCCTGGCACCAGGCCGAGCAGCAGCGCGAGCGCGATCGCCAGCCGCCGGCGCCGCGCGAGGTGGTGGTGCGCAATGCCGCCGGCGAGCTGATCGGCAAGGCCGAGGCGCAGCCGCGCCGCACGCCCGGCCAGGGCCTTGAGTTCGTCGTCAGGCTGCAGGATGGCCAGGAACTGCACCTGCAGATGCCGCCGCGCAGCCGCGCCCACCCTGCCGGTGGCCCCCGGCGCGGTGGCGATCCGGCGCTGGCCTGGCTGCGCCCGCCCTACGGCTTCCTGTGGATGCTGGCGTTGGCCGGGCTGGTGGTGATGATCGGCGTCTACCCGGTCGCGCGGCGCCTGACGCTGCGGCTGGAAGGCCTGCAGCGCGGCGTGCAGCGCTGGGGCGAGGGCGATCTGTCGGTGCGCCTGCCGGAAGGCGGGCATGATGAGGTGGCCGACCTGTCGCGCCGCTTCAATGCCGCCGCCGAGCGCGTGCAATCGCTGATGGATTCACAGGCGGCGCTGCTGCAGTCGCAGAAATCGCTGCTGGCCAACGCCTCGCACGAGCTGCGCTCGCCGCTGGCGCGCATCCGCATGGCGCTGGAACTGGGCGGCGGACCGAGCTCAGCCGCCGCCCGTGAGGAGATCGCGCGCAACATCGGCGAACTCGACCTGCTGATCGACGAGATCCTGCTGGCCAGCCGGCTCGATGCGCGCGAGGCCGACCTCGGCAGCGTGGAACCCGTCGACCTGATCGGCCTGCTGGCCGAGGAATGCGCGCGCGTCGGTGCCAGCCTGGACGTGGGCGGCGAGGCGCCCGAGATCGTGGTGCCCGGCGTCGCCAAGCTGCTGCGCCGTGCCGTACGCAACCTGCTGGAAAATGCCGTGCGCCACGGCCGGCGCACCGGACGCGCCGGCGAGGTGAATGCCGTGCTGGCGCTGGATGGCGCGCACGCGCTGCTGCACGTCGACGACCGCGGCCCCGGCGTGCCGCCCGATCAGCGCGAGCGCATCTTCGAGCCCTTCTACCGCCTGCCCGGCGCCAGCGAGCGCGACGGCGGCGTCGGCCTCGGGCTGGCGCTGGTGCGCTCGATTGCCGAACGCCACGGCGGCACGGTGCGCTGCAGCGGCCGCGACGGCGCCGGGGCGCGGTTCACGCTGCGGCTGCCGCTGGCTTGAGCCGGTTTCGTACTCGGTGGCCCGTTCGGCGCGAAGGTTAGCCTCGACTCAGGTGGCTCGCGCGGTCTGGCGATCCAGCCCGTGCAGCGTGGCGAATAGCAGCGTTACCATCATCACGTAGAAGACCACGCCGTTGTAGTGCGCGAAGAAGGTCTGCGTCAGGCCGAATCCCATGAAGACCAGCGGCACGGACACACCCGTCAGGCGCACGCACAATGCATCCTGATGCGCATAGGCTGCGGTGCTCGCATGCTGCTGGCGCCGTGGCAAGAACAATATCAGCGGCACGCCGTAGAGCACCAAGAGCCCGAAGACGCCGATCAGGCCACGCTTGGCGAATTGGTCGAGCAGGTCGTTGTGGGCGTGGCCGAAGCCGAGCACGGCCGGCTTGGCTTGCCCCGCGTCCACGCGGCGCGCCTTCTCGGCGACGTAGCCGGCATCGCCCCAACCGGTCAGCGGCTTGTCGAGCCCCATCGCGAATGCCAGCTGGCCATGGTCGAGCCGATGGCCGACCGAATTGTCGGCGGTGCCGTGGCGCTGGTAGTCGAGGACTTCGGCCACCGCCCAATCGAAGCGTTGCTCCAGCGTGGCGCCAAAGTTCCAGCCGAGCGGTAGGGCCATTGCCAGGATGAGCAGCACGCCGGCGCCGGCGCGTTGCCACGAACAGTGGCGCGCCAGCAGCCAAAGCAGCGGCAGTGCGCACAGCACTAGGGCGAGCCAGCCGCCGCGGGTCTGCGACAGCAGCGAACCGAGTAGGCCCAGCCCGGCGCTGCCCAGGACCAGCAGGCGGCGCGGCCAGTCCCAGCGCTCCCAGTACATCAGCAGGAAGAGCCAGCACATCAAGCCCATCCAGCCGCTGAGGTTGCCGAGCTGGATGGCGTTGGCCGACTGATGGGCATCGGTCCAGGGCCGCTCGAGCCCCAGCACCTGGAGGTCATACAGGGCGCGCAGGCCCCCGGCGGCAGCGCCGAAGGTGATGCCGGCCAGCAAATGGCTCCAGCGGGGCGGAAATCGCAGGGCATAGAGCAGGCATGGCAGCGCCATGATGTAGCGGGCCGGCTTGTTGAACACGCTTGCGCCCTTGCTCCAGTCGCTGCCATACAGCCAGACCAATGCCATGAGGCCGAATGCCATCACCAGCCAGCGCGTCGCTGGCGGTGACAGCGTCTGCCTGGCCCAGCTTGGGGCGGCCAGCAGCGCCGCCAGCAGCAGCAGGGCGGTGCCGTAGGCGTAGCCTGAAGGCAGCCACAGCGTCAGTGCCGGGATCAGGAATGCCGACAGGCTGGTGACGCGAATGTGGGTCTCGGCACTCAGGGGCAAGATCAGAACTGCGGCGGCCAAAAGTCGGTATCGGGCCGGGCGCTGCGCGCGGCAGCGGGTGGTCGGGGTGTCAGTGAGCCGGCGCCAGATGCTCGCCGGCCTTCAGCCGGTAGACGGTACCGCAATAGGGGCAGGTCGCCTCGCCCTTGCGCGAGACGTTTAGGTAGACCCTCGGGTGGTTGTTCCAGATTTTCATGTCTGCCTTGGGATGCGGACAGTACACCTGACCGTGATGGCTGAGATCCTGGGCCAGAAGCTCGACGACACTGTTCTTCATAGCAGGCATGGCGAATGACTCGAAAGCGTGGTGTAGCGGGAGATGGGCTGATTGTCCGACTTTTTCAATGTCGATCAGCCTGAACCGGTCGCAGGCCGTGCCAATCGGGCGTGCTCACGGGCATAAAACGCGTCGAACGCTGTCAATTGGCGTTCAAGCCGATGGGCCTGCATCGGGTAGGCGCGCCGCGGCGGTCGCAGCCGCGCCAGTTCGCGCAGGCCCTCGGTGAGCGCGGCGGCGTCCTCTGGCGGCACCAGCAGAGGCTGCATCTGCGGCGCCAAGTGCAGCGCGCCCTGGCTGCGCGTGGCAAGCACCGGGAGGCCGGCTTCCATGGCCTCCAGAAATACCAGGCCGAATGGCTCGCTGCGCGCGGCGCTGACGAAGAGGTCGAACGCGGCCAGCCAATCCTGCGGCGTGGTGCTGAAGCCGGGCAGCAGCACCCGCGAACCGGCGCGGCGGCGCAGTTCGGCCAGCGCAGGGCCCTGGCCGACGATGACCAGCCGCGCATTCGGCGGGTTGGCGCGCTCGAAGGCCTCGATCAGCAGATCGAAGCCCTTGCTGTGCTCGATGCGCCCCAGCCCGCCGACCAGCCAGGCATCCGCGGTGATGCCGTGCTGCGCCCGCAGACGCGTGCGCGCCTCGGCGTCCGGCTGCCGCGGCTGTGTCCAGTTGTCGATCTGTACCGTGTGTTCGCGCAGGCGCGCCGGCACCGCGTTGAGTTGCCATGGCGCGATGGCCACCAGGGCGTCCAGCCCGGCATGCTGCTGCGACTTGTAATGAATGTGCAGCGTGGCCACGCGCAGGCACAGACCGTCGAGGCCGTGCAGCGCCTTGCAGGCGCCGCTGAGGTGGGCATGGGCCACGTCGGGCTGCCATTGGCGCAACAGGCGCCGGGCCTTCCAGCGAGTGCCCCAGTTATCGACTAGCGCCAACTCGACCGCCGGACTGACGCGCTGTGCCAACGCGTCAGGGCGATCCTGCGCCGCGCTGCGGCGCAGGATCAGCTTGACCTGGTGATGTTCTGCTTGCGCATTCGCCAGTTCGATCGCATAGCGTTCACTGCCGGCGAAGCGATCGGTGAACAACAGGTGGGCGATGCGCATGCGAGCGGCGCCGCGGCCACCGATGGCTCAGACCTTGGCCAGCCAGTGCGCGTACTTGGCATTCCTGCCATTGACGATGTCGAAGAAGGCGCTCTGGATCTTTTCGGTCACCGGACCGCGCTGGCCGGCGCCGATCTGCACCCGGTCGAGTTCGCGGATCGGCGTCACCTCGGCCGCGGTGCCGGTGAAGAACATCTCGTCGGCGATGTAGCACTCGTCGCGCGTGATGCGCTTCTGCACCACCTCGACGCCCAGATCCTTGGCGATGTGCAGCACCGTGTTGCGGGTGATGCCGTTGAGCGCGCCGGCCGACAGGTCGGGCGTGTAGATGGCGCCGTCCTTGACCAGGAACACGTTCTCGCCGGCGCCCTCGCTGACGAAGCCGGCCGAATCCAGCAGCAGCGCCTCGTCGTAGCCGTCGTCCAGCGCTTCCATGTTGGCCAGGATCGAGTTGCTGTAGTTGCTCACCGCCTTGGCCTGCGTCATGGTGATGTTGACGTGGTGGCGGGTGTAGCTGCTGGTCTTGACGCGGATGCCCTTCTTCATGCCTTCCTCGCCCAAGTAGGCGCCCCAGGCCCAGGCGGCGATCATGACGTGGATGGTGTTGCCCTTGGGGCTGACGCCCAGCTTCTCCGAGCCGATCCACACCAGCGGGCGGATGTAGCAGCTTTCCAGCTTATTGGCGCGCACCACTTCCTTCTGCGCCTCGTTCAGCTGCTCGGGCGTGAACGGCATCGGCATGCGCAGGATCTTGGCGCTGTTGAACAGGCGCTGGGTGTGCTCGGCCAGCCGGAAGATCGCGGTTCCGCTGACGGTGTTGTAGGCCCGCACCCCCTCGAACGCGCCGCAGCCGTAGTGCAGCGTGTGCGTCAGCACGTGGATCTTGGCGTCGCGCCAGTCGACCAACTGGCCGTCCATCCAGATCTTGCCGTCGCGATCGGCCATGGTGAGGGCGGGGGTGCTCATGGGGTGTCCTTGCTGTCTTGCCAACGATGCGCGGCGTCAGGCGTGGCGGCGCCGCGCGCAAAAGGCAATTTTAAGCCCCGGGCGCTGGTTCGGTATCGGCGGGCGGCCGCTCCAGCTGCCAGCGCACCAGCCGCCCGTTCAGGAACTCCGTCGTGACGTGCGACTGGCCGGCGTCGGTCCAGCGGTACAGTTCGCGCTCGCTGCCCTCGGGCGACAGGCGCTGGCCGAGCGAACGCGTCAAGGCCAGCACGTGCAGCAGCGACAGGCCGGGCTTCAGCCGGGCGTTGAGCATCACCGCGCTGCCGATGTGGCCGATCGGCCGCTCGCTGGCGCGCTTCATCACCGTGATCAGGCGCGTGTAGTACAGCAGGAACCACAGCACCAGTCCGCTGCCGACCAGCGCCAGGCCCTGCCAGCCGCCGGCCCGCCAGGCACCGGCACCGAGCGCCACGGCGCCGAGAACAACCATCCAGCGTTGCCAGTTCATGGCGTGATTGTCGCTGTTGCCGAATCGCCGGCGGGATGTGTCCGGCAGCGGCTTGCCGGCTGGGTCGGGGGTTGCCAGTGCCCGCGGCCCGCGCCGCCGTCAGTGGGCGGCGCGGGCCGCGTCGAGCCAGCCGTCGAACAGCGTCTGGTGCGCCTTGATCCAGCCGTCGGTGTGGCGCTCGATGTCGCGCTCGGAGTTCTCGCCGTTGTTCATGGCGTTGTTCTGCGCCGTGATGTCGCCGACGGGCAGCTTCATGACCGAGAACAGCTTCCTGGCTGCCGGGTTGGCATCGACGAAGGCGCGGTTGGCCAGGATGCGCTGGTTGTTGATGATCGAGCCGTAGTTGCGCCCGTTCGGCAGCGTGGTGTCCTGGCCGGCCAGATCGCCCGCCTGGGCCGAGAACGGCACCTGCAGCCAGACCACGTCCTTGCCGGGCACCAGCACCGAGCTGACCCAGTACGGCGTCCAGGTGAAGTACAGCACCGGCTGGCCGTCGCGGTAGCGCTGGATCACGTCGGCGATCAGGGCCGAGTAGTTGCCGGTCACGTGCGTCACGGTGCCCCGCAGCTTGTAGGCGGTGAGTTGCGCCTCGATCTGCGCCTCGCAACCCCAGCCGGGGGTGCAGCCGGTGAGGTCGGCCTTGCCGTCGCCGTCCACGTCGAACAGCCTGGCAATGGCCGGATCGGCCAGCTGACCGAGGTTGTCGATGCCGTGCGCGTCGGCGGTCTTCTTGTCCACCAGGTAGCCCTGGATGGCGTTGCCCGAATAGGTGTTGTCGCGCCACAGCCTGGCGTCGCCACCGGAATTGGCGTAGTAGTTGTCGTGCAGCGGTTCCCAGTGCGTGGCCAGGAAGGTGGCGTCGCCGTTGCCGATTGCCAGGTGGCTGGTGGCGTATTCGACTTCGCGGATCGGCTTGACGTCGTAGCCGAGCTGCTGCAGCGCCTTCATCACCAGCAGGGTCTGGAAGGTTTCCTCGGCGATCGAGCTCTTGAGCGGCTGCACCGTCACGCCCTGGCCCGGCAGTTGCGGGTTGGCGGCGGCCGCTGCGGCGGCCAGCGACAGTGCGGCCAGCAGGCCCAGCGCGGTGCGGCGCAGCGCCGTGAAGCGGCCGTTGGCGGTGGTGGGGAAATGCGGAATGCGGATGGTCATGGTCGGGGTCCTTTCGAAGGCGCTCAGGCTGCGGGCGCGGTCTGCAGCGAAGTGGTGGCGATCGGGCGCGCTGCGCGCGTGCCACCGGTCAGGCGGCGCAGCAGGCCGAGCGGGCCGCGCTGGTGCCAGGCGACGCCATGGCGCTCGGTGTGGGTCAGCGCCTGGGTCAGGCGGTCCAGCACGATGGCCAGGATCACGATGCCGAGCCCGCCGATCGCGGCCAGTCCCATGTCGAGGCGGCCGATGCCGCGCAGCACCATCAGGCCGAGGCCGCCGACGGCGATCATCGAGGCGATCACCACCATCGACAGGCTCAGCATCAGAGCCTGGTTGATGCCGGCCATGATGGACGGCATCGCCAGCGGCAGCTGTACCCGCGTCAGCAGTTGCCAGGGCGAGGCGCCGTAGGCCTGCGCGGCCTCGATCAGGTCGGGCCGCACCTGGCGGATGCCCAGGTTGGTGAGGCGCACCAGCGGTGGCAGCGCGAACACGATGGTGACGATGACGCCGGGCACGTTGCCGATGCCGAACAGCATCACCACCGGCACCAGGTAGACGAAGGCCGGCGTGGTCTGCATGGCGTCGAGCAGTGGGCGCACGAGTTGGTTGGCGCGGTCGCTGCGCGCCAGCCAGATGCCGGTCGGCAGGCCGATCAGCACGCAGAAGAACAGCGCTGTCAGTACCAGCGACAAGGTGGTCATCGACTCCTGCCAGATGCCGAGCAGGCCGAGCAGCAGCAGCGACAGCAGCGTGGCCACGGCCAGGCGTCCGCCCGCGACTTGCCAGGCCAGCAGCGACAGCAGGCCGACCATGGCGAGCGTGGGCGGGTACAGCAGCGTGGCTTCGATGCCGGACAGCAAGGCGTCGACCGGCTGCCGCATGAGCTGGAAGGCAGGGCGGAACTGATCGACGAACCAGCCCAGGAACTGGTTGATCCAGGCCTGCACCGGCAAGCCGCCATCGAGCCAGGCGGCCACGCTGCCGATGGCGGCGTCGGCGCCGCCCGTGGCTGCATCGGTGGCTGCGCCGGGCAGCGCCACGTCGCCAGCGGCGCTGAGGTCGCGCGTGACGGCCGCCGGTCCGCCCAGCCATTCGGGATTCGCATCGGCGGGTGTGGCCTGGTAGGGGTCATCGAAGCCGCTCAGGCTGGGCGTGGTGGCGCTGAGATCCTGCGTGACGGCTTGCGGGCCGCCCAGCCACTCGGGGTTGGCATCGGCGGGTGCGGCCTGGTAGGGGTCTTCGAAGGTACTGGCGGCCGGGGTGCTGGCACCCGGGTTCTGCGTGATGGCCGGCGGGCCGCCCAGCCACTCGGGATTGGCTTCGGCAGGCGCGGCCTGGTAGGGATCGAAGAATGTCGAGGTGGAAGTGCTCATGGTGGGGTTCCGAAGGTGTTGGCGGCGGGCGCGGCGCTCAGGCGATGGCGGGCACGGCGGCTTCGGTGCTGGCCGGCGCCACCCCGGGCAGCGGGTTGCCCTCGGTGTCGGTGTAGGGATCGAGGAAGGTGAACAGCCGGTTCTTGCTGACGGTGCCGATGAAGCGCCCGTCCGGCGCCACCACCGGCAAGGGCGCCGGCTGCGTCACCATCAGGCGGTACAGCTCGGTGATCGGCGTGTCGGCCGGCACCGGCTCCATTGCCGTCACGAAGGCGTGCTTCAGGCCGAGCGGGCCTTCGTGCCCGTGCAGCGCAGTGCGCAGCGAATCGGCCGAGACGACGCCGAGGTAGTGGTGCCGGGCGTCCACCACGTAGGCCCATTCGCGGTCCTGGTCCCGCAGGCGCTTGAGTGCCGGGCGGCAGCCGCGCGTGGGGCTTTCCGAGACCTCCACCTGGGTCTTGCGGGCGATGTCGCCGGCCTTGAACACGGCGGCCTGGTCGACCCCGCGCACGAACTGGCGTACGTAATCGTCGGCCGGCTGGCGCAGGATCTCCTCCGGCGTGCCGACCTGCACCACCTGGCCGTCCTTCATGATCGCCACCCGGTCGCCGATGCGCATGGCTTCATCCAGGTCGTGCGAGATGAACACGATGGTGCGGCGCGTGATCTGCTGCAGCCGCAGCAGCTCGTCTTGCATCTCGCTGCGGATGATCGGGTCGAGCGCCGAGAAGGCCTCGTCCATCAGCAGGATCGAGGGGTCGGCCGCCAGCGCGCGTGCCAGGCCGACGCGCTGCTGCATGCCGCCCGACAGCTCGTCGGGGTAGCTGCCGGCCCACACGCCGAGGCCGACCTGCTCCAGTGCGGCGCGGGCGGCGGCCTCGCGCTCCGCGCGCGGCATGCCGGCCAGCTCGAGCCCGAAGGCGGTGTTCTGCAGCACGGTCAGGTGCGGCAGCAGCGCGAAGGACTGGAACACCATGCTGATGTGCCTGCGGCGGAAGTCGCGCAACTGCTTGTCGTCGTAGCGGGCGATGTCCTCGCCATCGACCACGATGCGGCCGGCGGTGGGCTCGATCAGGCGGTTGAACATGCGCACCAGGGTCGACTTGCCCGAGCCGGACAGGCCCATGACGACGAAGATCTCGCCTGGCTCGATGGTGAAGCTGGCGTCGAACACGCCGATCGACTGCCCGGTCTGCTGCACGATCTGCTGCTTGCTCAGGCCTTGGCGGGCCAACGCCAGGGCGCGTTCGGGCGCGTCGCCGAAGACCTTGAACAGGTGGTCGATCACGATTTGCTTGGCCACGGTGAATCCTCCGGTGGGGCAGCCGGACCGCGGCGAAGGTGGTGCTACAAGGACGACGCCAATGACGCCGACAACGGGAGGCTGTGCAAACGCCGGGGCCTGGTTGCGGGTAGTGGGTTTTGACGCGGACGCTTTTCAGGTCCGCGGGTGGGCGATGTGAGGCGCCAGGGCTTCAGCAAGTCCACCGACAAGAGCGGCGCGAAAACGTTTCCCCGCCGCCTGCCCGGGCCCCGGTGTGCTGCTTCCAGCCGCACGCCGACGCTCGGAAAGCGCAAGATTATATATCAATTTCAGAATGAAATCTGCTGCGCACAGCTTTCCGATGGAATGAGGCGGCGCGCCCGCCAGCTGATCCACCGGCGTGCCGCCACCGTGGTTGCGGTCAGCCACGGGGGTGAATGCGTCAGCGCGCGGGTGAACTCCCCGGCAGCGCTTGGCGTATCGACGCTACTTGTTCCTGGCGATTCAATCCAGCCCGCGCACCAGCGCCATCGCCTCATCCACGCGTTCGACGGGATGGATGGTCAGGCCTTCGAGCGCCGGGTCCGGTTTCTTCGGCGCGTTCGCCTTCGGCACCACGGCGACGGAAAAACCCAGCTTGGCCGCTTCCTTCAGCCGTTCCTGGCCGCGCGGCGCCGGGCGCACCTCGCCGGCCAGGCCGACCTCGCCGAAAGCGATGAAGCCCTTGGGCAGCGCCTTGCCGCGCAGCGACGAGGTGATCGCCAGCATCACCGCCAGGTCGGCCGCCGGCTCGCTGATGCGCACGCCGCCAACCGCATTGACGAACACGTCCTGGTCGCCCGTGGCCACGCCGGCGTGCTGGTGCAGCACCGCCAGCAGCATCGCCAGGCGGTCGCGCTCCAGGCCGACCGACAGGCGCCGCGGGCTGACGCCGCCGCTGTCGACCAGCGCCTGGATCTCCACCAGCATCGGCCGCGTGCCCTCCAGCGTGACCAGCACGCACGAGCCCGGCACCGGCTGCGCGTGCTGGCTCAGGAAGATCGCGCTCGGGTTGCTGACGCCCCTGAGGCCGCGCTCGGTCATGGCGAACACGCCGATCTCGTTGACGGCGCCGAAGCGGTTCTTGATCGCGCGGATCAGGCGGAAGGATGAGTGCGTGTCGCCCTCGAAGTACAGCACCGTGTCGACCATGTGCTCCAGCACGCGCGGACCGGCGAGCTGGCCGTCCTTGGTCACGTGGCCGACCAGCACGATCGCGCAGCCGCTGGCCTTGGCCCAGCGCGTCAACTGCGCCGCGCACTCGCGCACCTGCGCCACGCTGCCCGGGGCGCTGCTGAGCTGGTCCGAATAGACGGTCTGGATCGAGTCGATCACCGCCACCGCGGGCTGCTGCGCGGCCAGGGTGGCGACGATCCGCTCCAGCTGGATCTCGGCCAGCACGCTGACCTGCGAGCCAGTGATGCCGAGGCGTTTCGCCCGCAGCGCCACCTGGGCTCCGCTTTCTTCCCCGGTGACGTAGAGCGCCGGCAGCCCACCGCGCTGCAGCGCATCGACTGCCTGCAAGAGCAGCGTCGACTTGCCGATGCCCGGATCGCCGCCGATCAGCACCACGCCGCCTTCGACGATGCCGCCACCGAGCACGCGGTCGAGCTCGCTCTGGCCGGTGGGGGTGCGCGCCACGTCGACGGCCTCGATCGCGGCCAGCGGCTGTACCGGGCTGGCCGGTGCCAGCGCCGCGAAGCAGGCGCCGAGCCGGTTCCTGCCCGCGACCGGTGTTTCAGCGATGCTTTCGACCAGCGTGTTCCAGGCGCCGCAGCCCGGGCATTTGCCCAGCCAGCGCGGCGTGCTGGCGCCGCATTCGTTGCAGGTGTAGATGCTCTTGTCCTTGGCCATGCGGTGATCGTAGCGGTGCGCGGCATTGACATGGATGCCGTTGGCGGTGCTTGCGAACCGGTACCATGCGCCACCTCACGTCCATCAGTTCAAGGACCAGCCCCCATGTCCCAAACCCACGTCGCCAGCACCGGGCAGCCGCCGGTGTCCCGAAACCGCCTGCTCGTCACTTCCGGCCTGGGCTGGATGTTCGACGCCATGGACGTCGGACTGCTGTCGTTCATCCTGGCGGCGCTGCGGGTCGACTGGGGCCTGACGCCCGGCCAGATGGGCTGGCTGGGTTCCATCAACTCGATCGGCATGGCGGTGGGCGCCGTCATGTTCGGCATGATGGCCGACCGCATCGGCCGCAAGCACGTGTTCATCATCACGCTGCTGCTGTTCGCCATCGCCAGCGGGTTGTCGGCCTTCGCCACCACGCTGGCGGTGCTGTTCGTGCTGCGCTTCTTCATCGGCATGGGCCTGGGCGGCGAGCTGCCGGTGGCCAGCACCTACGTGTCCGAGCGCGTGCCGGCGCACGAGCGCGGCCGCATCGTGGTGCTGCTGGAGAGCTTCTGGGCGCTGGGCTGGATCCTGGCGGCGCTGATCGCCTACTTCATCATGCCGCTGTTCGAGAAGGACATGGGCTGGCGGGTGGCGCTGATCCTGGGTGCGCTGCCGGCCATCTACGCGCTGTACCTGCGCCGCAAGCTGCCCGACGACAAGCCGACGGCGCCGCCCTCGGCCGGCCTGCCGTGGACGGCGCGGCTGGCGGCGCTGTGGTCGGCCGAGCACGGCCGCAGCACGCTGATGCTGTGGATCCTCTGGTTCACCGTGGTGTTCTCGTACTACGGCATGTTCCTGTGGCTGCCCAGCGTGATGGTGAGCAAGGGCTTCGCCCTGATCAAGAGCTTCGAGTACGTGCTGATGATGACGCTGGCGCAGCTGCCCGGCTACTTCACCGCCGCCTGGCTGATCGAGCGCGCCGGCCGCAAGTTCGTGCTGGTGGTGTACCTGCTGGGCACGGCGGCCAGCGCCTGGGCCTTCGGCAATGCCAGCACCGAGGGCGCGTTGCTGCTCTACGGCGCGCTGCTGTCGTTCTTCAACCTGGGTGCCTGGGGCGCGCTGTACGCCTACTCGCCCGAGAACTACCCGGCCCAGATCCGCGCCAGCGGCGTCGGCACGGCGGCCGGCATCGGCCGCATCGGCGGCATCCTGGGGCCTTTGGCGATCCCGTTCCTGGGCGCGCAGGGCTGGGGCACCGGCGCCATCTTCGCGCTGTTCGCCGTCACCATCGCCATCGGCGCGGCGGCGGTGGCGTTGCTGGGACGCGAGACCAGGGGCGAACAGGCGGTCAGCTGAGGCCGGGCGCGTCCGCGGGAGCCGAACGCCGCCCGCATCGCGGCGCTCAGTTGCCGAACAGTTTGTTGGCGGTCTCGGCGATCAGCTTGCCCTGGAAGCGCGCGCCGTCGAGGTCGATGGCGCTCGGCTGGCGCTGGCCCTGGCCGCCGGCGATGGTGCTGGCGCCGTAGGGGCTGCCGCCGACGATCTCGTCCAGCGTCATCTGCCCCTGGTAGCTGTACGGCAGGCCGACGATGGTCATGCCGAAGTGCAGCAGGTTGGTGATGATGGAGAACAGCGTGACTTCCTGACCGCCATGCTGGGTGGCGGTGGACGTGAAGGCGCCGCCCACCTTGCCGTTGAGCGCGCCGCGCGCCCACAGGCCCCCGGCTCCGTCCAGGAACGACGCCATCTGCCCCGCCATGCGGCCGTAGCGCGTCGGTGCGCCGACGATGATGGCGTCGTAGTTCTCCAGCTCTTCCACGCGGGCGACCGGCGCTGGCTGGTCGAGCTTGAAGTGCGCGCCCTTGGCGATGTCTTCGGGCACGGTTTCGGGGACGCGCTTGACGTCGACCGTGGCGCCGGCCGCGCGTGCGCCTTCGGCGACGGCGCCCGCCATGGTTTCCATGTGGCCGTAGCTGGAGTAATAGAGGACGAGGACTTTGGACATGAGGTGCTCCACAGGTGTTGGTGTTGAAAGGGAAGACGCGGCTGGTGCGTCCGCCGCTGCGAGCACTTTATCCTTATAGAAACCGGCTGAAAATCATCTGCCAAGCACTGGTAAATTTCTGAAATAGAAATAATATCGGCCTTTTTCGACTGTACTGAAGGAGCAACCCGTGGACCGCCTGCTCTCCATGCGCGTGTTCGAGCGCGTGGTCGACGAAGGCAGCCTGGCCGCCGCGGCGCGCGCGCTGGATCTCTCGCCGCCGGTGGTGACGCGCCTGCTGGCCGACCTGGAGGCGCACCTCGGCACCCGGTTGCTGCAGCGCAGCACGCGGCGCCAGGCGCTGACCGAGGCCGGCGACGCCTATCTGGCGCGCGTGCGCGCGATCCTGCATGACATCGACGAGGCCGAGCGCCTGGCCAGCGCGCACACCGCCGAACTCGCCGGCACGCTGCGCCTGCATGCGCCGCCGGTGCTGGCCAGCCACGTGGTGGCACCGCTGATCGCCGGTTTTCACGCGCGTTATCCGGGTATCGTCATCGACCTGGTGGTCGAGGCGCGGCACGAGCCGCCGGTGGAGGACCATGACATCACCCTGTTCGGCTCCGATGCGCGGCCCGGGCCCGAGGTGGTGGCGCGCAAGGTGATCGATGCCGAGGCGGTGCTGGTCGCCGCGCCGCGCTACCTGGCGCACCGCACGCCGCTGAACGCGCCGACCGATCTGGCGCAGCACGCCTGCCTGCGCCTGCATCAGCCCGGCGCCAACCCGCGGCTGTGGCGCATGTGGTGCCCGCGCGAGCCGGAGCGGCCGGTGCAGGTGACGATCGCGCCGCTGCTCATCGCCAACCACACCGACACGCTGATGCGCGCTACGCTGGACGGCGCCGGCATCACCTCGGCCTCGCTCGACATCGTCGCGCCCTATCTGGCGCGCGGCGAGCTGGTGCGCGTGCTGCCGCCCTGGATCACCGGACGGCTGAGCATGTACGCGGCGGTGCCGACGCGCAAGTTCATCCCGCAGCGCACGCGCGTGTTCCTCGACTGGCTGGTCGACGAAACGCGCCGCCAGACCGCGGCAGCCGTCGGCGCCTACACCGCGCACACCGGCAACGAACAGCCCGCATCCGGCACCGCCTGACGCTGCGCCGCCGTCGGACTGGGCGTACCATTCGGATCAACGTCCCGGATCGGCACGCTGGCGCGCGGGTCGGTGTTGTTTCGTGCGCCGGTGCCACCGGTCGTGGACGGGAAGGCGAAGCGGGACGCTGCGATGGAAACGAAGACAGCCCTGGTCCTGAGTGGCGGCGGCAGCCTGGGCGCGGTCCAGGTCGGCATGCTGCAGGCCCTCAGCCGCATCGAGCTGCCGATCGACATGGTGATCGGTACCTCGGTCGGCGCGCTCAACGGCGCCTTCTTTGCCGCCGCGCCGACGGCCGATGGTGTCGAACGGCTGGCCGACCTGTGGCGCGGGCTGCGGCGACGCGACATCTTTCCTTTCACCGTGGGCGCCAGCCTGAAGGCGTGGCTGCTGCGGCGCGACCACCTGGTCGATCCCGGCCCGCTGCAGGCGCTGATCGGCCGCGCGCTGGCGATCCGTCGCATCGAGGACACCGCGCTGCCTTTGAGCATCGTCGCCACCGATGCCCTGAGCGGCGCCGAGGTGGTGCTGTCGTCGGGTGATCTCGAACCGGCGCTGCTGGCCAGCACGGCGGTGCCGGTGGTGTTCCCGCAGGTGGAGCTGGACGGGCGCTTCCTGGTCGATGGCAGCATCAGCAGCAGTACGCCGATCGCCACCGCGGTGCGCCTGGGCGCGCAGCGCGTGGTGGTGCTGCCGACCGGTACCACCTGCGCCGCCAAGGAGCCGCCGCGCGACATGGTGGCGCTGGCGCTGCACATGCTCAGCCTGCTGAGCATGCGGCAGCTCGACCGCGACGTGCGCATCTACGACACGCAGGCGCGCATCACCATCGTGCCGACGCTGTGCCCGCTCGACGTCTCGGTGTTCGATTTTTCACGTACTGCCGCGCTGATTCAGCGTTCGGCCGAGCAGACCGCGGCTTGGCTGGCCGACGGCGGCCTCGACCAGACCGGCCCGCTGCATGTGCCGCTAGCGCACCACCATCGCCACCCTCACGATCGCCACGAGCACGCAGCGGACCACGCCGGCGCTGGATGAGGCCACGCCACGGCGCGGCCGACGCCTCAGCGCAGGCCCTCGGCCAGTTCGCGCGTGATCTGCGCCGCCGGTGCGCTCTTGCAGCCGCTGGCGTTCTGCCCACTCCACAGTGGCGTGAAGTCGGTGCTGCCGGCCTGTTCGGCGGCGGCGCGCAAGGGGCCGATGGCGTGGGTGGCGAGCGGAAACGCGGGCGCGGCGGCACTGATCGGCCCCAGTTCGCGCATCACGCGGTTGACGATGCCGCGTGCGACGCCGCCGGTGAAGCAGTTGGTGAGCTGGGTATGGCGCGCGGCCTCGCTTTGCAGCGCGGCACGGTGCAGCGGGCGGGTCAGCGCCTCGTCGCTGCACAGGTAGGCGGTGCCGATCTGCACGCCGGCCGCGCCCAGCGCCATGGCGGCGCGCACCCCGGCCGCGTCGGCGATGCCGCCGGCGGCGATCACCGGCAGGCGCACGGCCGCCACGACCTGCGGTAGCAGGGCGAAGATGCCCAGCTGCTCGCTCAGGTCGATGTTCGGGCCGTAGCCCCCCTGCCGCCCCGGTTCGCGTGGTTCGCTGTCCCCTGGGTGGATCGTCCCTGCCGTGGGGCGGCCCGGCGGCAGGAAATGTCCGCGGTGGCCGCCGGCTTCCAGGCCCTGGGCGATGATGGCGTCGGCGCCGTGCGCCTCGAGCCACAGCGCCTCGCGCACCGTGGTGGCGGTCGACAGCACGAACGCGCCCCAGGACTTGATTAGCGCCAGCAGCTCCGGCGCCGGCAGGCCGAAGTGAAAGCTCACCACGCGCGGCCTGAACTCGGCCAGCAGCGCGGCGGCCTCGGCGTCGAAGGGGCGGCGGCCCGGCCCGGTCGGGATCGCTTCCTGATCCAGCCCGTACTCGGCGTAGTACGGCGCCAGCGCTTGTCGCCAGGCGGCCTCGCGCGCCGGGTCCGGCTCGGGCGGCCGGTGGGCGAAGAAGTTGACGTTGCAGGGCAGGCCGCTGGCATGGAGCGTCTGCAGCTCGGCGCGCAGCGCTGCCGGCGTCAGCATCGCCGCCGGCAGCGAGCCCAGGCCGCCCGCAGCGCCGACGGCCAGCGCCAGTGCGCTGCCCTGCGCGCCTGCCATCGGTGCCTGGATCAGGGGCAGGCGCGTGCCCAATCGTGCGGCCAAGGTGCTCGTGCTCATCGACCGATTCTGGCGCAGCGCGCGCGGCGCATCCGCGACAGGGGCTTGCATTCCAGTCATTTATTTAATACATTAAATAAATGATCAAGCATCAGGCTTTCGTTCATCGCAACTTGCCCCTGTTGCTGCTCCAGGCACGCGAGGCCGTGATGCAGCACCGTCGCCCCACGCTGCGCGCCCATGGGTTGTCCGACCAGCAGTGGCGTGTGCTGCGCGTGCTGGCCGAACCGGCGCACGCGGACGGCCTGGAGACCGGCCGGCTGGCGCACGAGGCGCACCTGCTCGGCCCCAGCCTGACCGGCATGCTGGGGCGCATGGAGGCCGCCGGCCTGCTGCAGCGCGCCAGAAGCCCGGAGGACGCGCGCCGCAGCGTGGTCAGCGCCACGGGTGAAGGGCTGGCGCTCGCCGGCCTGCTGCGCGCCACCATCGAGGGGCAGTACCTCGAACTCGAAGCCCACATGGGCCAGCCCAAGCTGGCGCAGCTCTACGCCTTGCTGGACGACTTGATCGCGCTGCATCCGACCGAGGACGGAGATGTCGGCGCTGTCGATGATGGGGTCCAGCCCGCGCGCTTGACGGAGGCCGACGCATGAGCGCCGCAGCCCCGTGCTGGCTGCCGACCGGCACCGTGTATGGCACGCTGCTGAACTTCCGCCGCAAGTGGACGCTGTGGACGCCGAAGATGAGCGAGGCGCCGTACAAGGCGCCACCGAAGGCGCCGGTGCTGTACGTCAAGACCGCCAATACCTTTGCACCTGATGGTGCTGCCGTGGCGGTGCCGGGTGAGGTTGAGTTGGGCGCCACCATCGGGCTGGTCATCGGCGGTGGCATCGACGAGGACGCGGGCCGCGGGCCGCGCGTGCGTGGCTGTGTGCTGCTCAACGACCTGAGCCTGCCGCACGCCAGCTACTACCGCCCGGCGATCCGTTACCGCAATCGCGACGGCTTCCTGGTCTGCGGCGCGGCCTGCGTGCCGATGCCGCTGGCCGACGTCGCCGACCTGGTGCTCGAACTGCGCGTGAACGGCGAACTGGTGCAGCGCGTCGATTGCGCCACCCTGGTGCGCGACGCCGCCACGCTGCTGGCCGATGTCGGCGAGTTCCAGACGCTGCAGCCAGGCGACGTGCTGATGCTCGGCACCGACTGCCTGCTGGATGGCGCACGCCCGCGCGCCAGGGCCGGGGACCGCGTCGAGATCAGCACCCCCGGTTTCGCGCCGCTGGTGCACACGCTGGTGGAGGAGACGCCATGAGCAAGCACGCCCGCATCGCCTGGGCCGGCGCCGTGCACCACGCCATCGAGCAGGACGGCCGGCTTGAGCTGCAGACACCGGCATTCAAGGGTCGCCTGCTGAGCTTCGATGAAGTCGTCTGGCTGCCGCCGCTGGTCGACACACCGCCGCACCGCCCGCGCACCGTGCTGGCGCTGGCCATCAACTACGCAGACCATGCGAAAGAGCTGGCCTTCAAGCCGCCCGAGGAGCCGCTGGCCTTCGCCAAGGGTGCCGGCTCGCTGATCGGCCACGATGGCTTCACCGTGCGCCCGGCCGGAGTGCAGAACATGCACTACGAATGCGAGCTGGTGGTGGTGATCGGCCGCGAGGCCAGGCATGTGAAGCAGCAGGACGCCTACGACTTCGTGCGCGGCTACACCGTGGCCAACGACTACGCGATCCGCGACTACCTGGAGAACTGGTACCGCCCCAACCTGCGCGTGAAGAACCGCGACACGGGCACGCCCATTGGGCCCTGGCTGGTGGATGCGGCCGACATCGCCGACCCGATGAAGCTGGCGCTGCGCACCACGGTGAACGGCCAGCTGACGCAGCAGGGCACCACGGCCGACATGGTGTTCGACGTGCCGATGCTGATCGAGTACTTCAGCAGCTTCATGACGCTGTACCCCGGCGACCTGATCCTGACCGGCACGCCCGACGGGGTGGTTGATTGCCCGGTGGGCTCGGTGGTCGTGACCGAGGTCGAGGGTATCGGTGCGCTGCGCAACACCATCGTCGGAAACTGAAATGAACGCTTCAAGAAGCGGATTGGCGTCCTCGGCGTCCGGTATTCAGCACGCCTCGTATCCATCCGAAAGCTACCGCCATGAAAATTGATCATCTCATCGACGGCAAGGCCGTCCCCGGCACCGATTACTTCGAGACGGTGAACCCCGCCACCCAGCAGGTGCTGGCCGAAGTGGCAGCCGGCGGTGCGGCCGAAGTGCATGCCGCCGTCGCCGCCGCCAAGGCTGCGTTCCCGGCCTGGGCCGGCCTGCCTGCCACCGAGCGCGCCCGGAAGATGCGCGCGCTGGGTGAGCTGATCGCGAAGCACGTGCCGGAGATCGCGAAGACCGAAACCGACGACACCGGCCAGACCATCAGCCAGACCGGCAAGCAGCTGGTGCCGCGCGCGGCCGACAACTTCCACTACTTCGCCGAGATGTGCACGCGCGTCGACGGCCACACCTACCCCACGCCCACGCACCTGAACTACACGCTGTTCCACCCGGTCGGCGTGTGCGCGCTCATCAGCCCATGGAACGTGCCCTTCATGACCGCGACGTGGAAGGTGGCGCCGTGCCTGGCCTTCGGCAACACGGCGGTGCTGAAGATGAGCGAGCTGTCGCCACTGACCGCCGCGCGCCTGGGCGAGCTGGCGCTGGAAGCCGGTGTTCCCGCCGGCGTGCTGAACGTGGTGCACGGCTTCGGCAAGGAGACGGGCGAGCCGCTGTGTGCGCACCCCGACGTGCGCGCCATCAGCTTCACCGGCTCCACCGCCACCGGCAACCGCATCGTCAAGACCGCCGGGCTGAAGAAGTTCAGCATGGAACTGGGCGGCAAGAGTCCGTTCGTGATCTTCGACGACGCCGACCTAGACCGCGCGCTCGACGCCGCGCTCTTCATGATCTTCAGCAACAACGGCGAGCGCTGCACCGCCGGCAGCCGCATCCTGGTGCAGCAGGGCATCTACGCCGATTTTGCGGCCAGATTCGCCGAGCGCGCGAAGAAGATCACCGTCGGTGATCCACAGGACGAAAAGACCATCATCGGCCCGATGATCAGCCAGGGCCACCTCGCCAAGGTGCGCAGCTACATCGAACTGGGCCCGAAGGAAGGTGCCACCATGCTGTGCGGCGGCATCGAGCGCCCGAGCTACGCGGCCGAACTGCCGGCGCATGTCGCCCAGGGCAACTACGTCTGGCCGACCGTGTTCGCCGACGTCGACAACCGCATGAAGATCGCGCAGGAAGAGATCTTCGGTCCTGTGGCCTGCCTGATCCCGTTCAAGGACGAGGCCGACGCCATTGCCAAGGCCAACGACATCGAGTATGGCCTGTCGAGCTACGTGTGGAGCGAGAACATCGGCCGCGCGCACCGCGTGGCCGCCGCCATCGAGGCCGGCATGTGCTTCGTCAACAGCCAGAACGTGCGCGACCTGCGCCAGCCCTTCGGCGGCACCAAAGCATCGGGCACCGGGCGCGAAGGCGGCACCTGGAGCTACGAAGTGTTCCTGGAGCCGAAGAACGTCGCCGTCAGCATGGGCAGCCACCACATCCCGCACTGGGGTGCATGACCGAACCACAAGGAACCGAGGAGACAAACCATGGGACAACTCGCACTCGCCGCCAAGATCACCCACGTGCCCAGCATGTACCTGAGCGAGCTGCCGGGCGAACGCCAAGGCACGCGCCAGGACGCCATCGACGGCCACATCGAGATCGGCCGGCGCTGCCGTGAACTGGGCGTGGACACCATCGTGGTGTTCGACACGCACTGGCTGGTGAACGCCAACTACCATCTCAACTGCGCGCCACGCTGGGAAGGCACCTACACCAGCAACGAACTGCCGCACTTCATCAGCAACATGCCGTTTGCCTTCCCGGGCAACCCGGAGCTGGGCCGCATCCTGGCCCAGGCCTGCAGTGAGCAGGGCGTGGAAACGCTGGCGCACGATGCCACCACGCTGGCGCCCGAGTACGGCACCCTGGTGCCGATGCGCTACATGAATGCCGACCAGCACTTCAAGGTAGTGTCGGTCTCGGCCATGTGCACCAGCCACTACCTGAACGACAGCGCACGCCTGGGCTGGGCCATGCGCGAGGCGGTCGAGCAGCACTACGACGGCAAGGTTGCCTTCCTGGCCAGTGGCTCGCTGTCGCACCGCTTCGCCCAGAACGGCCTGGCGCCCGAGTTCGCGTTCAAGATCTGGAGCCCCTTCCTCGAGCGGCTGGACCATGAAGTGATCGAGATGTGGAAGAACGGCGACTGGCAGGATTTCTGCGCCATGCTGCCCGAGTACGCCGCCAAGGGCCACGGCGAGGGCTTCATGCACGACACGGCGATGCTGCTGGGCGCGCTGGGCTGGTCGGCCTACGACGGCAAGGTGGAGGTGATCACGCCGTACTTCGCCGCCTCGGGCACGGGGCAGATGAATGCGGTGTTCCCGGTGACCAAGCAGGATGGCAGCGCCGTGCCGCCGCCAGAGGCGTCGCGCGCCACCAGCTACCGGGCTTTTCCAAGGCTGTAAGACCATGCCGCATCTCGTCATCCTCTATACCGGCAACCTCGACCACGTGGTCGAGATGCCCGCGCTGTGCCGCGAACTCGCCGATGCCATGCTGGCCGTGCGCGACGAAGCCGGCGCGCAGGTGTTTCCCACCGGCGGCACGCGCGTGCTGGCCTACCCAGCGCCGCATTTCGCCGTCGGCGACGGCGGCGCGGCCGGGCGCGCGGCTGGCGCCGGCAAGACCGGGCTGTCGACCGGCGACCCGGGCGAATACGGCTTCATGTACCTCAACCTGCGCATGGCGCGCGGCCGCACGGCGGCGACGCAGCAGCGCGCCGGCGATGCGCTGCTGGCCGTCACCCGTGCGCGGCTCGACGCCGTGATGGCGACGCGCCACATCGGCCTGACGATCCAGGTCGACGAAGGCCCCGAGGTGTTCGACGCCAAGCACAGCACGCTGCATCCCCTGTTCAAGACGAGCTGACCCGAGCATGTTGACCGACCCGCAGATCCGGCAGCTCGCCGACGAACTGCACGAGAGCGAAACCACGCGCGTGCAGGTCGAGCATTTCTCCAAGCGCTTTCCCGGCATGACGATCGAGGACGGCTACCGCATCAGCCGCGCCTGGGTCGCGCGGCAGCTGGCCGAGGGGCGCCGGGTGATCGGCCACAAGATCGGCCTGACCTCGCGCGCCATGCAGATCTCCAGCCAGATCGACGAGCCCGACTACGGCACCCTGCTTGACAGCATGCTGTTCACCGCCACGCCCGGCCAGCTGCTGGCGCTGCCCGCGAACCGCTTCATCGCCCCGCGCGTCGAGGTCGAGCTGGCCTTCGTCCTCAAGTCCGATCTGCAAGGCCCCGACGTGGATGTCGAGCAGGTGCTGGCCGCCACCGACTACCTCACGCCCGCGATCGAGATCATCGACTCGCGCATCGAGCAGTTCGACCGCCACACCAAGGTGATGCGCAAGGTGTTCGACACCATCAGCGACAACGCCGCCAACGCCGGCATCGTGGTCGGCGCCGGCCGTGCCGATGCGCGCGCCACCGACCGGCCGTGGGTCGGCGCCATCCTGCGCCAGAACGGCGCGGTGGAAGAAACGGGCCTGGCCGCCGGCGTGCAGGGCGACCCGGCCATCGGCATCGCCTGGCTGGCCAACAAGCTGGCGCCCTGGGGCGAATCGCTCAAGGCCGGGCAGATCGTGCTGGCCGGCTCCTTCACGCGGCCGGTGGCGGCCAAGGTCGGCGACCTGTTCGAGGCCGACTACGGCCCGCTCGGCAAGCTGGCGTTCAAGTTCGTGTGAAAAGCACATCCGAAGGCAGGCACCCATGGAGACACCCCGCAACCCGTTCAAGCAGGCGCTGGCCGAAAAACGCGCCCAGATCGGCTTCTGGCTGACGCTGGCCAACAACGTGACGACCGAGATCTGCGCCGGCGCCGGCTTCGACTGGGTGCTGATCGACGGCGAGCACGCGCCCAACGACCTGCAAAGCATGCTGGCGCAGCTGCAGGTGGTGGCCGGCTATCCGTCCACGCACCCGATCGTGCGCATTCCCATGGGCCACGGCCGCGTCGGCGAAATGCTGATCAAGCAGGTGCTGGACCTCGGCGTGCAAACCCTGCTGGTGCCGATGGTCGACACGCCCGAGCAGGCGGCGGCCATCGTGCGCGCAGCGCGCTACCCCGACGCGCAGGGCCAGGGTGGCATTCGCGGCATCGGCGGCGCGCGCGCCTCGCGCTGGGGCCGCTACCCGCGCTACCTGCACGAAGCCAACGAGCGCCTGTGCATCCTGGTGCAGGCCGAGACGCCCACGGCGCTGGCCAACATCGAGGCCATCGCCGCGGTCGATGGCGTCGACGGCATCTTCATCGGCCCGGCTGACCTGTCGGCGTCGATGGGGCACCTGGGCAACCCGTCGCATCCCGACATGCAGGCGGCCATGGCGGATGCCATCCGCCGCATCGTCGCCACCGGCAAGGCGGCCGGCCACCTGTCGCCCGACGAGGCGCTGGCGCGCCGCTACCTGGCGCTGGGCGCCACCTTCGTCGCCGTCGGCCTCGACATGACCGTGCTGGCACGCGGCACCAGCGCGCTGGCAGCCAGCTTCACGGGCCAGGCGCCGGTCGCGACGCCGCCCGCCGGCAGCGTCTACTGACACCAAGGAGCGCACCATGCACGCCGACGAACGCGCCGCCCGCATCCAGCTTGCCGCCTGCTACCGCGTCTTCGCGCTGCTCGGCTGGACCGAGATGATCTACAACCACATCACGCTGCGCCTGCCCGCCAGCGTGAGTGGCGGCGACAAGCACTTCCTGATCAACCCGTTCGGCCTGCACTACACCGAGGTCACCGCCAGCAACCTGGTCAAGGTGAACCTGGCGGGCGACATCCTCGACGGGTCGCCGCACCCCATCAACCCCGCAGGCTACGTGCTGCACAGCACCATCCACGCCATCAACGGCGCGCACTGCGTGATGCACACGCACACCACGGCTGGCGTGGCCGTGGCTTCGCTGGCGTCGGGCCTGTCGCAGAGCAACTTCTACAGCGCGCAGCTGCACGACATGGTGGCCTACCACGACTTCGAGGGCATCACCATCCATGCCGAGGAAGGCCCGCGCGTGCTGCGCTCGATCGGCAACCGGCAGGCGGTGATCCTGCGCAACCACGGCCTGCTGAGCTGGGGCAAGACGCTGCCGCAGGCCTTTGCCGTGCTGTGGACGCTGCAACGCGCGTGCGAGATCCAGCTGGCGACGCAGAGCATGGGCGCACCGCTGCCGGTGCCCGAGGCGATTGCCGCCAAGTGCACGCGTGATGCGCTGCAGTTCGACCCCCGCCATGGCGCCGGCCAGGACGTGTTCAACGCGCTGGTGCGGCAGGTCGATCGCATCGACGACAGCTACAGGAACTGAAGCACTGCGCCAGACCAGCATGGAGATCAGGCCCATGAAGAAGATCGCGATCTACGGCGCCGGTGCCATCGGCGGCTGGATGGGCGCCAGGCTGGCCGCCATCGGCTGCGAGGTCGGCGTGGTGGCGCGCGGCGCCACGCTGGCGGCGCTGCGCAAGCACGGCCTGCGGCTGCGCGAAGGCGAGGCCGAAACCGTGCACGCCGTCACCGCCAGCGACGACCCGGCCGCGCTGGGCGTGCAGGATCTGGTCATCGTCGCGGTCAAGGCGCCGGGCATGGCCGAGGTGGCGCGGCGCATCGGGCCGCTGATCGGCCCGGGCACCATCGTGCTCACGGCCATGAACGGCGTGCCCTGGTGGTTCCTGCAGGGCTTTGGCGGCCCGGTGACGGGGCGCAACCTCGAGTCCGTCGATCCGGGCGGCGTCATCGCGCAGGCCATTCCCGCACAGCAGGTGATCGGCTGCGTGGTGCACGCCAGCTGCTCGGTCGATGCGCCGGGCATCATCCGTCATCGCATGGGCCGCGGCTTGATCGTCGGCGAACCGGCCGGCGGCGAGACGCCGCGCCTGCGCGCGCTGGCCGACCTGCTCGCCCAGGCCGGCTTCGACGTCACGCCGTCGCCGCAGATCCAGAAGGACGTCTGGTACAAACTGTGGGGCAACATGACGGTGAACCCGGTCTGCGCCATGACCGGTGCCAGTTCCGACCGCGTGCTGGACGATGGGCTGGTGCGTGACTTCATCAGCCGGGTGATGCTGGAAGCGAAAGAGATAGGCGCCCGCATCGGCATCCCGATCGCCGAGCAGCCCGAAGACCGCCACGCCGTCACGCGCAAGCTGGGGGCGATGCGCCCATCGATGCTGCAGGACGTGGAGGCCGGCAAGCCGGTCGAACTCGATGCGCTGGTCGCCTCGGTGCGCGAACTGGGTCAGCTGACCCAGGTGCCGACGCCGTTCACCGATGCGTTGCTGGGCTTGAGTCGACTGCACGCGCGGGTGCGCGGGCTGTATCCGTAGCCGGCGCGAACGGGTGCAGCGTAGCATCGGCCATCCGCTCACGCCACGTCGCCATGCCCCGCTTCCACGTTCCGCTGCCGCTGTCCCCCGACCTGCGTCTCGCGCTGCCGCCCGGCGCGGCGCGCCATGTGCAGGTGCTGCGGTTGCAGCCGGGCGAAGCTATCACCCTGTTCAACGGCGAAGGCGGCGAATGGTCGGCGGTGATCGAGCGCATGGCGCGCAGCGAGGTCGAGGTGTGGGTCGAGGCGCACCAGGCCATCGAGCGCGAGGCGGCGTGTGCGGTGCATCTGGCCGTGGGGCTGATGGCGGCCGAGCGCATGGACTGGCTGGTCGAGAAGGCGACAGAACTGGGCGCTGTCAGCCTGACGCCGCTGCTGCTGGCACGCAGCAGCCTGCGTCTGTCCGGTGAGCGCGCGGCGAAGAAGCGCGCTCACTGGCAGGCGGTCGCGGTGGCGGCGAGCGAGCAGTGCGGCCGCAATCGTGTGCTGCAGGTGCGCGAGCAGCGCCACTTGGCCGACTTGCTCGCGCAGGGCGAACCGGCTGCCGCGTGGCGCGCGCTGCTGTCGCTGGATGGGGACGCCACGCCGCTGCGCGACGCGATGGCGGCACGGGTGGGCGATGCGGGCGTGTGCCTGCTGTCGGGGCCGGAAGGTGGCCTCAGCCCGCAGGAAGAGGCTGCTGCGCGCGCAGCCGGCTGGCTGCCCGTCAGTCTGGGCACGCGTGTGCTGCGCGCCGAGACCGCGCCGCTGGCGGCACTGGCCTTGCTGTCGAGCTAGCGTGTCGACGGCAACTCCACTACCGGCGCCAGGCCGGCGCCGATGCTAGGTGTGTAGGTAGCGGCCTTGGTTGGGGTCCGCGGCCATGGGGCACGGGCCGATATCCGAACAGGCAGGCCGCTCGGCCCACCGCCTTATTGCCGGATGAAGTCGATCATCACGCCTTCGGGCGCGCGCTGGCGGTACTCGATGCGGATGCCGTCGCCATAACGCGCCTGCATCTGCGCCAGCAGCGGCAGCGGGTCATGGTCGTTGACGAAGCGCATCACCTCGCCGGGGTGCAGCGCGTCCAGCGCGCCGAAGATCGCCGAATGGCGGAAGCGCTTGGCCACGCCGCGGGCGTCGAAGCCGTAGATGGCTTCCGGCGTCGAATGGTCGTGCGGCTGCAGGTTTTGCTGGGTCAGGGCCATGAGGCAGGTTCTCCTTGGTGCGGTGGATGAAAGGGGTGAAAAAGCCGTCGGCGGGCAGCTGCGTCAGCGCTTCAGCTCGCCGCGCTTGTCGTCGACCTGAGCCCATTCCTCGGCGTCCGGCAGCGCCGGCTTGCTGCGCGTGATGGGCTTCCACTGGCTCGCCAGTTCGGCGTTGAGCGGGATGAAGTCGAGCTGATCCTTGGGCACGTCCTCCTCGGCATAGATTGCGGCGACCGGGCATTCGGGCACGCAGACGGCGCAGTCGATGCAGTCGTCGGGATCGATGGCGAGGAAGTTCGGGCCTTCGCGGAAGGCGTCGGTCGGGCACACGTCGACGCAATCCGTGTATTTGCAGCGGATGCAGGCTTCGGTGACGACAAAGGTCATGGTGGTACGGCAGACAGCTTAAAGATGCATTCAAAATACTACTTTAATGTACGTTGCCTCGTGGGGCCGCGCAACGTAAATCCTTGTCGCCGTCCCTGGCATGCGCCCCGGGCTGCGTGCTGCACGTGTGGTGCGGCTCGGCGACAATCCAGCGCTCTTGTCGAAGTGCCGTCCATGAACCGTCATCTGCTGCTGCTGACCCTGGCCCAGGGCCTGTTCCTGATCAACAACGTCACCTTCATCGCCATCAACGGGCTGGTGGGCCTGCAGCTGGCGCCGTTCGGCTGGATGGCGACGCTGCCGGTGATGGGCTACGTGGTCGGCGGCGCGCTGGCGGCGCCGCTGGTGGCGCGCACGCAGGCGCGCTACGGGCGCCGCGCCTCGTTCCAGATCGGCCTGGCGGTGGCGCTGGGTTCGGCGCTGCTGGCGGCCTGGGCAGCGTCGGCGCAGCATTTCTGGGTGCTGGTGCTGGCGACCGTGATCGCCGGCTACTACAACGCCAACGGCCAGTTGTACCGCTTCGCCGCGGCCGAGCTGACGGCGCCCGACTGGCGCGAGAAGGCGGTGTCGCTGGTGCTGGCGGGCGGGCTGCTGGGCGCCATCATCGGCCCCAACCTGGCGGCCTGGACGCGTGCGCTGCTGCCCACGCCCTTCGTCGGCGCCTACCTGGCGCTGGCGGTGGTGGCGGTGCTGGGCATGGCGGTGATGGCGCTGATCGAATTCCCGCCCGCGCCGCCCAAGGCCAGCGGCGCGGCGGCCGGCCGGCCGATCGGCGAGATCATGCGCCAGCCGGTGTTTCTGGTCGCCACCGTCGGCGCGGCGCTCGGCTACGGCGTGATGAACCTGCTGATGGCCGCCACGCCGCTGGCGATGCAGGTGTGCGGCTTCGACTTCGATGCCACCGCACTGGTGCTGCAGTGGCACGTGATCGGCATGTTCGCCCCGGGCTTCTTCACCGGCCACCTGATCAGGCGCTTCGGCGTGCTGACGATCATGGGCACGGGCGTGGCGCTGAACCTGCTGTGCGTGGTGATTGCGCTGTCGGGGGTCGACCTGCACCAGTTCCTGATCGCGCTGTTCGCGCTCGGCGTGGGCTGGAACTTCCTGTTCACCGGCAGCACCACGCTGGCGCTAACCGCCTACCGGCCGGAAGAGAAGGACCGCGCGCAGGCGGCGATCAATTTCTGTGTCTTCGCCACCATGGCGGTGACTTCGTTCGCCTCCGGTGCGCTGGTGACGACGCAGGGCTGGACCTGGCTCAACCTCGGTTCGCTACCGGTGCTGATGCTGGTCGGCGCGGCGCTGGCCTGGCTTGGTCTGCGGCAGCGGCGCGAAGCGGCGCTGGCCTGACTGCCGACGGCGCGGATCGGTTCAGCCGGCCGGGCGGTCCGGCGCACCGGGCGGATGGCGCGCCAGCAACCAGTCGTGCAGAACCCCGAACACCTCGGCCCTGTCGATTTCGTTGAACAGTTCGTGCCAGTGCGAGGCAAACCGGTGCGCCGTCACCACGGCGGCCGGCGCGGCCTGCGCGAATGCAGCGCTGCCGCCCGGGTTCACCAACCGATCGTCGCCGGCATACAGCAACAGCGTCGGCACCGACCAGTGCGGCGCGGCGGCGATCACGTCCGGCCCAGCGGTGCTGAAGAAGCGCGCCAGCCGGGCGCTGATGCGGTCGTGCACCAGTGCATCGGCTTGGTAGGCGGCAACCACGGCGGCGTCGTGCGAGAGATGGCGCGCATCCAGTCCATTGCCCAGGCGCAGCGTGGGCGCGATGCGGACCAGCAGTCGCACCAGCGCCTGCTGCAGCGGCGTCATGCCGGCGTCGAGCGCCGGTGAAGACAGCACCAGACTATCCACCTGCCGCCAAGCCAGCGCCACCAGCCGCGCTGCCACCAACCCGCCCATCGAATGGCCGAGCAGGATCAGCGGCTGGCCGTGGCCCATGCGCGCGCGAGTCTCGTCGATGACGGCCGCCAGGTCGGCCGGCAACTGGTCGTCGGCCAGCAGGCTGCCGCGTGCGCCGGCCGAACGGCCATGGCCGTGCTGGTCGTAGCCGCACACCGCGAAACCCCAGGCGTTCAGCTGTTCGGCGACATGCTGGTAGCGGCCGATGTGTTCGCCCAGACCGTGCACCAGCAGCACGGTGCCGCACGCCGTTTCGCCTGCCGCGATCGGCCAGTCGCAGACGGCCAGCGTCTGGCCGCGCGCGCCTGGCAGCTCGGACCAGATTGGTGCTGGCATCAAGCTAGAAAGGGCAGTTGACTGCTTCCAGCCTCATGGCATCCGCGCAATCACCTCGGCCACGGCCGCCGTCAGGCGCTTGGCGTAGGGCACGTGCAGGAACTCGTTCGGCCCGTGCGCGTTGCTGCGCGGGCCGAGCACGCCGCAGACCATCATCTGCGAGCGCGGGAAGCCCTGGCTGAGCTGATTCATCAGCGGAATCGTGCCGCCCTGGCCGATGTAGCCGCAGGGCGCGCCGAAGTGCGCCATCGAGGCGGCGTCCAGCGCCTGCGCGAACCAGGGTGCCGATTCGGGCGCGTTCCAGCCGCTGGCGCCGCCGTGGCTGTCGAAGGTCACTTTCGCCTGATACGGCGCGTTGTCCTCCAGCAGGCGCTTGACCTCCTGCACCGCCGTGACGGCATCGACCAGCGGCGGCAGGCGCAGGCTGAGCCTGAAGGCGGTGGCGGGGCGCAGCACGTTGCCGGCGTCCTGCAGCGGCGGCAGGCCTTCCGCGCCGGTCACGCTGAGTGTCGGGCGCCAGGTGCGCGCCAGCAGGGCGTCGACCGGGTCGCCCGTCATCGGCAGCACGCTGCGCGATTCGCCGCCGCAGTCGTAGTGCACCCACGGATAGCGCTTGAACAGGTCATCGCCCAGGATCGCCGCGGTGGCCCGTGCCTGTTCGATGCGCTCGGCCGGGATCTCGCAATGGAAGCTGGCTGGCAGCAGGCGGCCGGTGGCGCTGTCTTCCAGCCGGTCCAGCACCTGGCGCAGGATCCGGAAACTGCTGGGCACCAGGCCCGAGGCGTCGCCCGAGTGCACGCCCTCGGTCAGCACCTCGACGCGCAGGGTGCCGGCCGCCATGCCGCGCAGGCTGGTGGTCAGCCAGAGCTGGTCGTAGTTGCCGGCTCCGGAGTCCAGGCACACCACCAGACCGACGTCGCCCAGGCGTGGACGCAGGGCGTCGATGTAGGGCAGCAGGTCGGGCGAGCCGCTTTCCTCGCTGGTTTCGATCAGGCCGACGATGCGCGGGTGCGGCACGTTCTGGGCCTTCAATGCCTGCACCGCGGCGATGGCGGCGTACACTGCGTAGCCGTCGTCGGCGCCGCCGCGGCCGTAGAGCCTGCCGTCCTCGTACTTGGGCGTCCACGGCCCCAGGTCATTGCGCCAGCCGGTGAACTCGGGCTGCTTGTCGAGGTGACCGTACATCAGGACTGTTTGTGCACTACTGGCCTTGGTGCCCTCGATCTCGAAGAAGATCACCGGCGTGCGTCCGTCGATGCGCACCACTTCCAGCTTCAGGCCCGCCACCTTCTGCGACTCGACCCATTCGGCGGCATCGCGCACCACGCGGTCGATGAAGCCGTGCGCCGCCCAGTCGGGGTCGAAGGCGAGCGACTTGGCGGGGATGGCGATGTAGTCGCTCAGCCGGTGCAGGATGTCGCCGTCCCACTGGGCGCCGATCTGCTGCAATGCCTGGCCGACGTCCAGCGTGCTGCCTGCAGGCAGTTCCTTGTGAAGCGGTGCGTTCATGGGTCGGGTGCTCGGGTGGGAGTGATCGATCCAGGCACTTTACGCCCTTTGCTCCCCTGTCGCCATGCGCGCCGGCTTGCATGGTGGTCGGCGGCACAGGGTAGAGTGTGCGGCATGACTACCCTGCTCGACTTCCCCATCACCCGCAAGTGGCCGCCCGCGCATCCCGAGCGGCTGCAACTGTATTCACTGACCACGCCCAACGGCGTCAAGGCATCGATCATGCTGGAGGAGACTGGCCTGCCCTACGAGGCGCACCGCGTCAGCTTCGACACGCAGGACCAGATGTCGCCGGAGTTCCTCAGCCTCAACCCCAACAACAAGATCCCGGCGCTGATCGACCCGAACGGCCCGGGCGGCAAACCGCTGGCCCTGTGGGAATCGGGCGCCATCCTGATCTACCTGGCCGAGAAGACCGGCCAGTTGCTGCCGCAGGATCCGGCTGCGCGCTACCAGACGCTGCAATGGCTGATGTGGCAGATGGGCGGCGTCGGGCCGATGTTCGGCCAGGTCGGCTTCTTCCACAAGTTCGCCGGCAAGGACTACGAGGACAAGCGCCCGCGCAATCGCTACGTGGCCGAGAGCGGGCGCCTGCTCGGCGTGCTGGATGGCCACCTGAAAGGCCGCGCCTGGATCATGGGCGACGACTACAGCATCGCTGACATCGCCGTCTTCCCCTGGGTGCGCAACCTGGTGGGCTTCTACGCAGCCGGCGATCTGGTTCAGTTCGGGCGCTTCAAGGAGGTGCAGCGGGTGCTGGACGCTTTCGTGGCACGGCCGGCGGTGCAGCGCGGGCTGGCGATTCCGGCAGCGCCCTGATGCTTGGAGCACCGGGGCCCGAAACAGTAGCGAGCGGCGTTCAGCCCGGCACGCCGGCCAGGAACTTCTCGACCATCGTCGCCAGGATCACCGGGGTCTCGTCCATCGGGTAGTGGCCGGCGTTGCGCACCACCTCCAGCTGCGCATGCGGGTAGTGCTGCAGCCAGGTGTCGCGGCAGGCCTGCTCGCCCAGCGCGGCGTCGTGTTCGCCCGGCAGCACCAGCACCGGCAGCTTCTTGTCCTTCACCTGGTCGACGAAGCTGGTCTTGGCCCAGGACGGCATGTAGCCGGCCACCGCCTCGTCGTCGGAGTTGGTCTTGGTGCTGGCGACCATGGCGTCGAGCCAGGTGCCGGTCAGGCGGTTGCCGGTCGTGAAGTCGAGGATGTTGCGGCGTGCCTGGCCGTCGCTGCCGGCGGCGCTGAACAGCTGCCAGCCGGCCTCGTCGAAGGCCACGCCGGCGGCCGACACCGGCGTCAGCGCCACCAGCGAGCGCACGCGCTCCGGCGCCGCCACCAGTACCTGCTGGATGCTGACGCCGCCCATCGAGTGACCGATCAGCGAAAAGCGTTGCCAGCCCAGGTGGTCTGCCAGCGCCAGCGCGTCCTGGGCGATCTGCTCGACGGTGTACGGCCCGCCTGAGCCGCGCATGCCGCCGTAGCCGCGCTGGTCCATGAGGGCGTAGCTGAAATCCTGGCCGTTGAGGTGCTGGGCGAACGGCCCCCAGCCCTTGGCGTGGCCGAACCAGCCGTGCAGGCCGATCACCTTGTGCGGGCCGTTGCCGATGAGAAGATGCGTGTTGGGCATGGTGTGTCTCCTGGTCGTGATGGCGGAACAAGAATCTGCCATACATGATACGAATTCCCGGCGTTTGCACTGATGCGATGGGCATGGATTGCGAGGATGATCCGTTTCCTCGTCTGATCCGTACAAGGACCCCATGCTGACCGGAGACATGCTGCGCCGCAGCGCCACGCGCTTTCCCGACAAGCCGGCCATCATCTACCGCGGACCCGGCCGGCGCTCGGCGCTGAGCTTTCTCGAACTCGACCAGCAGGCCAACCGCCTGGCCCACGCGCTGCTGGCGCTGGGGCTGGCCAAGGGCACCAAGGTGTCGATGCTGTCGCGCAACCTGCCGGAATACGGCGTGGTGTTCTTCGGCGTCGCGCGCACCGGCCTGGTGCTGAACAACGTCTCGATCCTGTACGCCGCCGACGAACTGGCCTGGGTGCTCAACAAGAGCGACACCGAGTTGCTGATCGTGGACAGCCAGTTCAGCGACCGGCTGGCGCACGTGCGCGCGCACTGTCCCGGCATCCGCCAGGTGATCGTGATCGGCGCCGAGGGTGCACCGGATGCCATCGGCTTCGGCGCCTTCATCGCCGGGCAGCCGACGCACCCGCCGGCGGTCGATCTCAGCGAGCGCGACCCGTTCTGCATGACCTACACCGGCGGCACCACCGGGCATCCGAAAGGCGTGCTGGCCAGCCACCGGGCGCGCGAGGTGACGGCGCACACGGTGGTGGTCGAGGAGCGCCTGGTGCCCGAGGATGTGGTGGCCATCGTGACGCCGCTGTTCCACGTGGCGGCGCTCAACATCATGTTCCAGCCGGCGGTGCTGATCGGAGCCACCAGCGTGTTCATCACGCCCTGGTCGCCCACCGCCTTCATGGACGCGGTGGAGCAGGAAGCCATCACGGCCGGCTTCATGGTGCCGACGCAGGCCAACACGCTGGTCACGCACCCGGACTTCGATCCGGCGCGCCTGCAGAGCTGGACCAAGCTGTCGTTCGCCGGCGCGCCGATGCCCGACTGGGTACAGACCGAGCTGATGGCCAGGCTGCTGCAGCTGAAGCTGACGCAGATCTACGGCCAGTCGGAGATGGGCGTGATCGCCGCGCTGCCGCCGCAGCTGCTGCCGGCCAAGCTGGGCAGCGTCGGGCGTCAGCCCTTCAACGTCGACCTGGCGGTGCTGCGGCCGGACGGCACGCCGGTCGAGGTCGGCGAGATCGGCGAGGTCGCCACGCGCGGCGACAACGTGATGCTCGGCTACTACGGCGAGCCCGAGCAGACGGCGGCCTTCTTCAAGCTGGGCGGCGGCTGGGGGCTGTCGGGTGACGTGGCGACGATCGATGCCGACGGTTGCATCACCTTGATCGACCGCGCCAAGGACATGCTGATCTCGGGCGGGGAGAACGTCTACCCGAAGGAGATCGAGGACGCCATCTACGGCCTCGAGGCTGTGGCCGAGGTGGCGGTGTTCGGCATTCCCGACGACAAGTTCGGCGAGGTGCCGGCGGCCTACATCCAGCTCAAGCCCGGCGCCGCGCTGACCGAAGACCAGGTGGTGGCGCAGTGCGAGGCCAAGCTGGCGCGGCTGAAGCGCCCACGCCTGGTGAAGTTCGTCGACGGCTTTCCCAAGACGCCGATCGGCAAGATCCAGAAGACGCTGCTGAAGGAGCCCTTCTGGCAGGATCGCAAGAAGATCTGACACCTCCGCAGCGACTGGTCGAGTTGGGAGAAACCCGATCAGCGTCAACCCCAGTTCCCGGCGCATCGTTGACCCGTCATCATCGCTTCCCCAATTTGTTTAGACCTAAACCATCTGGAAGGATTCGCGCCGTGATGACTGCACCGTCCCGTTCGTTTTCGCGCCGCCTGCTGCTCACGCGCGGCGCCGCCGTCCTGGGTGCTTCGAGCCTGGCGCTGCCGCCGCTGGCGCGTGCCCAGGGCAGCAAGATCAAGATCGGCCTGATGCTGCCCTACACCGGCACTTTCGCGCAGATCGGCAACGCCATCGAGGCCGGGTTCCGCCTGGCGCTGCAGGAGCAGGGTGGCAAGCTGGGCGGGCGCGAGGTCGAGATCGTCAAGCTTGACGACGAGTCCGAGCCGTCCAAGGGGGTCGAGAACGCCAGCAAACTGGTGCAGCGCGACAAGGTTGACGTCATCGTCGGCACCGTGCATTCGGGCGTGCAGATGGGCATCCACAAGGTGGCGCGCGAATCCGGCGTGCTGTGCCTGATCCCCAATGCCGGCGTGCACGCCGCCACGCGCGCGCTGTGCGCACCCAACGTGTTCCGCACCTCGTTCTCCAATTCGCAGCCGACGCTGGCGCTGGGCAGGCCGATGGTCGACAAGGGCCTGAAGAAGGCGGTCTGGATCAGCTGGAAGTACGCTGCCGGCGAGGAGGCCTTCGAGGGCTTCCGGGACAGCTTCACCCAGGCCGGCGGCAGCATCGTCAAGGACCTGTGGCTGCCGTTTCCGAACGTCGAGTTCCAGGCGCTGCTGACCGAGATCGCCTCGCTGAAACCCGACGCCGTGGCGACCATGTTCGCCGGTGCCGGCGCCGGCAAGTTCATCACCGATTACGCGGCCGCCGGCCTGAAGGGCAAGATTCCGCTGTGGGGTTCGGGTTTCCTGACCGAGGGTGTGCTGGAGGCGGCTGGTGCGGCGGCCGACGGCATCATGACGGCGATGCACTACAGCGACTCGCTGGCGACGCCGCGCAACCAGCAGTTCCGGCTCGACTACGCCAAGGCCTTCAAGTCGCAACCCGACGTGTATTCGGTGCAGGGCTACGACGCCGGCCTGCTGCTGATCGCCGGCGCCAAGGCGGTGAACGGCGACCTGGGCGCCAAGCCGGCGCTGTACAAGGCGATGGAAGGCGCGGTGATCGACAGCCCGCGCGGCAAATGGACCATGAGCAAGGCCCACAACCCGGTGCAGGACTTCTATCTGCGCGTGGTGGATAAAGGCGAGAACAAGGTGTTGGGCGTGGCGGCCAAGGCGCTGTCGGATTCGGGCGCCGGCTGCAAGCTGGCCTGAGGCCAGCGGTCCGCTGGCGATGCGCGCCTGCGCGGCGCGCACCGTTGGGGATGGTCAGCGTAGCGCCTGCGGCAACATCTCGACGCGCAGCCCTTCGCGCGTCACCTGCAGCGCGCCGACCGTGAGGCCGAGGTTGCGTGCCAGTTCGAGCTGCTCGGGTGGAAAGCGGTAGATCACCAGATCCGCCAGCAGCTGCTCGGCGATGCGCGGCGCGTACTGCGACACCAGCGGCTGCTGCGCGCGCGGCACCTGGTCGATGCGCAGCTGGTTCACGCGCGCGTCGGCCATGCGGATCGCGCCTTCCCGCGCGTCGAAGCGCAGGCCGTAGTCCAGATCCATGCCGCCGGTGAAGCGGCTGCGCGCGATGCGTTCGGTCACCACCAGGTCGAACGCGGTCGCCAGCCGGTTGCTGGCCGGCAGCAGGCTCAGGCGCGGTGACTGCAGGCTCAGGTCGACCAGCCCGCCGAAGCTGCGCGTGTACGGGAACTGGCGCGCCAGCAGCTCGTTCAGGCGCTGGCGCGACAGCAGCTGCGTGCGCACCCCGTCGATCCCGGTGCCGGTGGCGCAGGCGCTCAGGCTGGGGATCAGGCTGCCCAGCACGGCGCCCGCCGCCAATGCCTGGCAGCGGCGGCGGGTGATCGGGACAGAAACGGTGCTGGCGGACATGAGAGGCTCGGTTGCAGACTGGCCACGGCAGTGGCTGCAGCGGCGAGCAGAGATTAGCAGCAGACGGCAAACCTGCTCGCGACAAGCGCGGCTGCCGCTGCTGCCATGGGGTCGCCTCAGAACATGCGGCCCAGGTCGGTGATGGCGTCCACCACCATGCGCGAGCCGATCGCCAGCAGCAGGATGTCGTTGGCCACGCGCACGTACTGGTAGCCCGCCGGCGGCACGCCGAGCTGCACCACGACCGACTGCGGCACCGGGTAGTACACCACGCCGGCCGGCAGCACGTGGCCGACCGACCATTTCTTGGCCTGGCCCGGCGGCAGGCAGCCGTTGTTCTTCTTGGCCAGCCCCGGCGGGCAGCGGCCGGCGCGGTACTGCTCGCCGTACCACTGGTGCACGTAGCGGCGCTGGCCGTCGTTGAAGTAGCTGCCGGGCGTGATGCTGACCACCGGTGCCCGGCGGTCACCGCGGGCCTCGCGTCGGTCACGCTCGCGCTGGGCGCGCGGACCGCGCTCGTCGCCGCGCAACTGGCGCTGCTCCGTACGCTGACGATCCGCACGCGGGCCGCGGCGCTCGTCGGCCTGCTGCTTCTGGCCGGACTGCGCGGCACGCTGCTGATTGCCCTTGCCGCCGCCGGCCCATTCGGGCTTTTCAGCCAGCGCATTGCCGGCGCCCAGCGCCGCGATGGCTGCAGCCAGCAGCAGATGGGTCAGGCGTGAATGGAGTGGGCGGTTCAGGCTCATGGGATCTCCTGTTCAGGGGAAGGTGAAGTTTGCTTGCACGCTGCTGCCGGCGGCCAGTGTCAGGAGTTCGGTCGCCTTGTCGGCGTGCCCGTCCAGGCTGGCACGCACACTGTAGCGGCCGGCGGCGGCCACATCGGGCGTGAAGTTCAACGCGGCCGGCGGCGCGACGTAGGCTGCGACCAGCGGTGCGTTGGTCGGCAGCGTGAAGTCATAGGTGCCGGTCGTGCCGTCCACATAGCGGCCGGCAACTTCGATCGTCGGACCGCTGGTCAAGGGCTGCAGTGCCCGCACCAGCGTGTTGATGGGCGCAGTGCCCTGCACGGTGACCACCGGCGACGCTTGCATCGTGATCGGCGTGCTGATGGTCGTGACCTGGTCGGTCACCACCGGCACGTTGTTGATCACCATGGTGGTGCGCGCGGGCGCGGTGAAGACGACCGAATAGCTGCCGCTTGGCGCCGGTTGCAGCAGGAAGCGACCGGTCGCATCAGGCACGGTGGAGCGGATCACGGCGCCGTTCTGTTGCAGGCTGATCACCGCGCCGGCGTCGAACAGCGCTGCATCGACGTGGCCACCGACACCCGAGATCAGGCGCGGAATCACTTGTACCACCGGCTTGAGCAGATACTGCTCCGAGGCGCCGGCACTGACGACCGACTTGCAGGCATCGAAGTCGAGCACGAAATCGGTCATCTGGTTGGCCGCGATGTCGATGTTGGCGTTCATCTTGACGCCGCTCTGCTGGCCGCTGGGCGTCTTCAGCGCCACCTCGGTACCGCCGCTGGGCCGCACCGAGTTGGCCAGCGGCGTGCGGTCGTCACTGGCGCCCAGTACCAGGCGCAGCTGCTGGTAGCTGCCGGCGTCGAGCGGCCATTGCCCCAGCTCGGCCAGCACGCCGTTGGTCAGATCGAGCAGGTTCAGGCGCTGCGGCGGATCGAGCACCAGGTCGGACCAGCCGTCCGCTTCGGGTGCGGCGGTGCTGCTCTGGTGCACGCGCACACGCTCGACCGTGACATTGACGGCGTCGAAGCCGCAGGCCGGTGCATCGGTCATCGCCAGGCGCAGCGTGCCCTGCCCGCCGCTGTCGTCACCGCCGCCGCAGGCGGCCAGTGCCGCCAGCGCGGTGGCGCCGATCACGGCCTTGAATGGGGTGGAATGAAACAACTTCTTCATGATGCGTGCCTTTCGCTCAATGGTTGGTGTGCCCGCCCGGTTGACTCTTGAAGCCGGTGGCTGCACACATTGCGGATCCGTGCGGCAGGCGCCGCAACGGTCAAGCGTGGTCACGATAGGCAGCCGGCGTCCAGGGCCGCGTAGGACGCGAGCCCATTCCAGCAGGTGGCATTGCAAGGTCTGTCAGCAAATGTCACGGCACCGTTGGTGGCGCGGGCGATCGTAAGCGGGAAGGCCCGGATTCCCTTCGTCCTACCGCCAGCCGACGGCCAGCCCGGCGCCGCGCCAGCTGCCACCAAGGGTGCTGTCGCTGCTCGGCCAGCCCCCGGTTTCCCTGATCTGGCGCAAGCCTGCTGCCCGATCTGCGTGGCCCACTGCGTTTTTTTGGTACCGTTGCGGGCATGAACGACGATCAACCGACCCCGGCGCACCTCGCGCCCACCGAGGCCATCGACAGTGAGCACCCGGCCGTGCAGGCGTTCGCGCGCGAGCACGCGCGCGGCGCCGATGAGCGCGAGCGTGCGGTGGCATTGACACACGCGGTGCGCGATGCGTTCCGTTACGACCCCTACCGCATCGACCTGTCGCCCTACGGCATGCGCGCCAGCACGGTGATCGAGCTGGGCTACGGCTGGTGCGTGCCCAAGGCGACGCTGCTGGCCGCCTGCGCGCGCGCCGTCGGCCTGCCGGCGCGGCTCGGCTTCGCCGATGTGCGCAACCACCTGTCGACCGCACGCATGCGCGAGGTGCTGCAGACCGACCTGTACCGCTGGCACGGCTATACCGAGTTGTGGCTGGACGGCGCCTGGCGCAAGGCGACACCGGCCTTCAACCTGAGCCTGTGCGAGAAGTTCGGCCTGCTGCCGCTCGACTTCGACGGCGTGCACGATTCGATCTACCACCCGTTCGACAAGTCCGGCAACCGGCACATGGAGTACGTCAACCAGCGTGGCAGCTTCGACGACCTGCCGCTGGCCAGCATCGTCGAGGACTTCCACTTCCACTACCCGCGCTGGATCCCCGAGAAGCAGCTGCACAGCGGCCTGGCGCAGGCCGACTTCCTGGCCGACGTGGCGCGCGAGACCGAGGCCGACGCCGAGCGCTGATCAGCCGTTGCTGCCGGCCGACCGCAGCGCGCCTTCCACGCCCTCGCCCAGCGCCAGCAGCGCGCGGTCGTGGCCGCCGGGCGCGGCCAGCATCAGGCCGACCGGTGCCGTGCCCGGCGCATGGCAGGGCAGCGACAGCGCGCAGCCATCCAGGAAATTGATCAGCGTCGGGTTGCGCAGGATCAGGCCGTTGGCGGCGAAGTAGGCCTCGTCGCTGGCCTGCAACTCGGTGATCGGCGGCGCCACCACCGGCACGGTGGGCAGGATCAGCGCATCGAAGCCGGCGACGCGCGCCTCGACCGCGGCGATCCAGCGCCGGCGCGCGTCCAGCAGGTCGATGTAGTCGGCTGCGCTCATCTGCTCACCGCCGCGCATGCGCAGGCCGACGCGCGGGTCGTACTCGCTGCCGCGCGTGTTGAGCAGCTGGCGATGCCAGGCCCAGGCCTCCGCGCCGGCCAGCGTGCCGCGCGCGTGCAGCCGGCCCAACTCGGCGAACTCGGGCAGCGCGATGTGCTCGATGCTGGCGCCCGCATCTTGCAGCGTGGCGCAGGCGCGTGCGAATGCGGCGGCGACGGTGGCGTCCATGTCGCTGAGCACCACGGTTTCGGGTAGGGCCAGGCGTGCGCCGCGCAGCTCGCGTGGCGCCGGCGCCACCGGCGGCTCGCCCGCCAGTACGGCATCGACGATGGCGCAGCAGCGCACGCTGGCCGCCAGCGGGCCGATCGAGTCGAGCGTGGTCGACAGCGGCAGCGTGCCTTCGGTGGGCACGCGCCGCTGGGTCGGCTTGAAGCCCGTCAGCCCGCACAGCGCCGATGGGATGCGCACCGAGCCGCCGGTGTCCGAGCCGATGCCGACCACCGCCATGCCGTCGGTCACCGACACCGCCGCACCGCTGGACGAGCCGCCGGGGATGCGGCCGGTGGTGCGATCCCACGGGTTCTTCGGCGTGCCGTAATGCGGATTCAGGCCGAGTCCCGAGAACGCGAACTCGGTCATGTTGCTGCGGCCGACGAGCACCGCGCCGGCGGCGATCAGGCGGTCGACCACGGGTGCGTTGCGCTGCGCCGGCGCGGCATGCTTCAGCACCACCGAGCCGGCCGTGGTGACCTGGCCGGCGACGTCAATCAAGTCCTTGATCGACACCGGCAGACCCTCCAGCGGCGAGCGCACGATGCCGGCGGCGCGGAGCGCGTCGCTGGCGCGTGCCATGGCGAGCGCCTGCTCGTGATCGATGCGCGTGAACACGCGTGCGCCTTCGCCGGCCGGGTCCTCGGCGCGTGCCAGTGCGGCCTCGGTCAGTTGCTGCGAGCTGCTGCGGCCGGCGGCCAGGTCGGTGGCCAGGGATTCGATGGTGGGGTACACGGCGGGCGGTGACGTTGCGGTTGTGACCGGCCCATGTTAGCGCCGCCGCCGATGCCGCACGGCTTGCGCCGATCGGCTGCTGTATCAGGCGCGCTGCAGCTTGAACACCGCCGTGCTGGCGCGTGCGTTCGGCAGCCAGCGCACGACCCGGCCGTCTTCCAGGCCGAAGGCATCGAGCAGCTTGAGCCCGTTCTTCCTTGCCAGCACCTCGAAATCCTTGAAGGTGCCGACGCGGATGTTGGGCGTGTCGTACCACTGGTAGGGCAGGCGCCGCGTCACCGGCATGCGGCCGCGCACCACGCTCAGGCGGTTCGGCCAGTGCGCGAAGTTGGGGAAGGCGACGATGCCGATGCGGCCGACGCGCGCGGTCTCGCGCAGCATGACTTCGGCATTGCGCAGGTGCTGCAGCGTGTCGATCTGCAGCACGACGTCGAAACTCTGGTCCTGGAACGCCTTCAGGCCTTCATGCAGGTTGAGCTGCAGCACGTTGACGCCGCGCCGCACGCAGGTCAGCACGTTGGCGTCGTCGATCTCGATGCCGTAGCCGGTGCAGCGACGCTGGCGCATCAGATGCTCCAGCAGGGCGCCGTCGCCGCAGCCCAGATCGAGCACGTGCGAGCCTTCCGGCACCAGCTGGGCGATGGTGTGCTGGGTTGGCTGGTCGCTCATATCATCGCTCCCGAAAAACTCTCGAAATAGGAGCGAACCACGCCCATGTAGCGCGGGTCGTCGAGCAGGAAGGCGTCGTGACCGTGGGGTGCGTCGATCTCGGCATAGCTGACGTCGCGGCGGTTTTCGAGCAATGCCTTGACGATTTCGCGCGAGCGCGCCGGCGCGAAGCGCCAGTCGGTGGAAAAGCTCACCAGCAGGAACCTGGCGCGGGTGCCTGCCAGCGCCTGCGTCAGGTCGCCGCCGAAGGCGCGCGCGGGGTCGAAGTAGTCGAGCGCGCGGGTGATCAGCAGGTAGGTGTTGGCGTCGAAGTACTCGCTGAACTTGTCGCCCTGGTAGCGCAGGTAGCTCTCGATCTGGAACTCGATGTCCTGGGTGCTGAACTTGTAGCCGCTGCCGTTGCCAGCCACCGCCTCGCGCAGTTCGCGGCCGAACTTCTCGTTCATCACGTCGTCGGAGAGATACGTGATGTGGCCGATCATGCGGGCGATGCGCAGGCCGCGCTTCGGCAGCACGCCGTGGACGTAGAAGTGGCCGTCGTGGAAGTCCGGATCGCTGATGATGGCGCGCCGCGCCACCTCGTTGAACGCGATGTTCTCGGCCGTCAGGTTGGGCGCGCTGGCGACCACCACGGCATGACGCACGCGCTCGGGGTATTGCAGCGTCCAGGACAGCGCCTGCATGCCGCCCAGGCTGCCGCCCATGACGGCGGCGAGTTGCTCGATGCCCAGCGCGTCGAGCAGACGTGCCTGCGCGTCGACCCAGTCCTCGACGGTGACGACCGGGAAGTCGGCGCCGTAGACGCGCCCGGTGTCGGGGTTGACGTGCATCGGCCCGGTGGAGCCGAAGCAGGAGCCGGGGTTGTTGACGCCGATGACGAAGAAGCGGTTGGTGTCGACCGGCTTGCCGGGGCCGATCATGTTGTCCCACCAGCCCTCGCTCCTGGCCTGGCCTTCGTAGACGCCGGCGACATGGTGTGAGGCGTTGAGCGCGTGGCAGATCAGCACCGCGTTGTCGCGCGCGGCATTGAGCTGGCCATAGGTTTCATAGACGAGGTCGTAGCCGCGGATCGAGGCGCCGCTCGCCAGTGGCAGCGGCGCCTCGAAGTGCATGGTCTGCGGCGTGACGAGGAGCGACATGACAACAAAAAACCCGGTTCGCCAAAATCGAAACCGGGTTGTGTGCAGGGCTCGAATTTAGCGGTATTTGTTAAGCGCCCGCAAGCAGAGGCAAATCGGCGCTGGAGCCGCAGTATAGCAAGCGACCGGCCAGCCGGCCTAACCCCATCCCAGCAGTGCGGCCAGACCCAGCACCAGGAAGATCAGCGCCGAAACCAGGTGCACCACGCGGATCGGCACCTTCTTGACGAGGCGGTCGCCGAACCACACCACCGGCACGTTGGCCAGCATCATGCCCAGCGTGGTGCCCGCCACCACCGCCGCCCATTGTTGGTACTGCGCCGCCAGCGCGACGGTGGCGATCTGCGTCTTGTCGCCCATCTCGGCCAGGAAGAAGGCCACCAGCGTGGTGCCGAACACGCCCATGTGGCTGGTCTTCGAAGGCGTGTCGCCGTCATCGAGCTTGTCGGGGATCAGCATCCATGCCGCCATGGCGATGAAGGAACCACCCAGCACCCAGCGCAACACGTCGGGCCCCAGCATGGTCGTGACCCAGGTGCCGAGCGCCCCGGCCAGTGCGTGGTTGGCCAGCGTCGCCACCAGGATGCCCCAGGCGATCGGCCAGGGCTTGCGAAACCGCGCCGCCAGCACCAGCGACAGCAACTGGGTCTTGTCGCCCATTTCGGCCAGCGTGACGATGCCGGTGGACAGGAGAAATGCTTCCATGGATGCGGAGGGTGAGACAGCAGATGGGTGTCTTGGACTGCGGCTGACGGGCGCGGCCTGGCCGGTGGTGCGGGCGGCAATAAATGGGCGGTGGTGGTGCGAATCCGTGGCCGGTCGGCATTGTAGGCAGGCCCGTGGCGCTGGTCGCGGGCGCCTGCAGGCACATTGGCTGACTGCAAAAGTCGGGAATTATTATCATGCTTGACTTTGCCGGTTCTGGCGCATAATCGCGCGGGTGTGCGCTTTCCGCACACATGCGATCCTGCGGTGAACACAGTCAGTTGCCCTTTCTTGCCTGAGCTCGGGCTCGTGCAAAGGCGTTTTGCGGACTCCATCGCTTTTCTTTTGTCATTGAGGAGTCCCGGTTAATGGGCAACAAACTTTACGTCGGCAACCTGCCGTATTCGGTGCGCGACAGCGATCTGGCGCAGGCATTTGGCCAGTTCGGCGCCGTGACCAGCGCCAAGGTCATGATGGAGCGCGACACCGGCCGCTCCAAGGGTTTCGGCTTCGTCGAGATGGGCAGCGATGCCGAGGCGCAGGCCGCCATCCAGGGCATGAACGGCCAGTCGCTGGGCGGCCGCAATGTGGTCGTCAACGAAGCGCGTCCGATGGAACCGCGCCCACCGCGCTCGGGTGGCTACGGCGGCGGTGGCGGCGGCTATGGTGGTGGCGGCGGTGGTTATGGTGGCGGCCGGCGCGAAGGCGGTGGCGGCTACGGCGGCGGCCGCGGTGATGGTGGCGGTGGTGGCCATGACGGCGGCTTCCGCAGCCCCTATGGTTCCGGCCCGCGCGGCGGCGGTGGTCGCCGTGAAGGCGGCGGCGGTGGCGGCTACGGCGGCGGTGGCTACGGTGGTGGCCGGCGTGATGGCGGCGGCTACGACAGCGGTGGCGGCCGCGGCGGCGACGATTATTGATCTGTTGGCGTCACGCCACAGGGTATGATGCCCGCATCGATCATCTGAAAGGCTCCCGAGTGGAGCCTTTTTCATTCGGCGCGCCCGGTATTGCTGATCTACGGCTGATGCTGGCGCGCCTTGCGCGGCCGGCCCGACAGCATGCGGTCGAACCAGGGGTTGGGCAGCCCGCGCAGCAGCTTGGCGACGATCGCCATCTGCCACGGAATCACCCGGTAGCTGCGGCCGGCCTCGATGGCGCGCCGCGCCCGCTCGGCGAAGGCCTCGGCCGGCATCAGGAACGGCATGGCGTAGCGGTTCTGGCGCGTCAGCGGGGTGTCGACGTAGCCGGGCAGGATGGTGACCACGCGCACGCCGCTGTCGCGCAACTCACCGCGCAGGCTCTCGCAGTAGGCGAGCACGCCGGCCTTGCTGGCGCAATAGGCCGCGTGGCCTGGCAGGCCGCGGATGGCGGCCACGCTGGCGATGCCGACCAGACGGCCGCTGCCGCGCTGGCGCATCGGTTCGATGAAGGGGTGAAAGGTCGCCGCCATGCCGGTGTTGTTGACGGCGAAGGTGCGCGCCATGACCTCAAGGTCGGCGCGCTCGGCCGTGTCCATGCCGATGCTGATGCCGGCGTTGGCGATCACCACGTCCGGCACGCCCTGTGCCGCCAGGCAGGTCCGGCCCGCGGCGACGATGCTGTCGATGACGGCGACGTCGGCGCCGTACACGCGCCAGCAGCCGGCCGGCCAGCCATGTGCCGCGGCCCAGGTCGTCAACTCGGTTTCGCGCCGCGCCACCAGCGCCAGCCGCCAGCCGGCGGCGGCGTAACGCAGCGCCAGTGCCTGCCCGATGCCGCTCGAGGCGCCGGTGATGAAGACCAGGGGCGCCGTCATGCGGGCGTCAACGGGTCTGCGCCCGGGGCTCGATGACGCCGCGCACCTGTCCCTTCAGTTGCGCCACGCCGTTCTTGTGGTCGTAGTCGAACTGGTTGCCGGTGAAGCGGCTGCTGCCGCGTCGCAACTCGACCGGCTGGTCCGAGCTGACCCGCTCCTCGTCGACGAAGGCGTGCAGGAACTCGCCATGGAACTCCATGCGCGGCGTGATGCCGCCGTCGGCGCGCGGCATGGCCTCGCGCACCACCCGGGCATCGCCGTACAGCCTGACCTCCGAGCCGTCGCCGTTCGACACCGCGCGCCGCGCCGTCGCCAGCGTCGGGCGCGCCTGCTGGTCGTACGAGCGCATGCGCGGTTGCCTGACTTCCAGCGTGTCGCTGACCGGGAAGTGGTGGCCCTCGGCGCCGGTCAGCTCGGACTTGAGTCGGCCGTCGGCGTCGAAGCTGCGTACCGAGAACTGGCGCATGAAGTAATCGGGCTCGGGTGACACCGGCGCCTGCTGCGCCGCGTCGGGGAACTTCGGTGCGTTGCGCACCAGCCACCAGGTACCGAGCGCGAACAGCATCATCAGCAGCGCCGGCAGCCAGGTCGAGAGCTGGTCCATGCCGTAGCGCAGCAGGCGCGCCCGGTTCATGCGCGCGGCTCCGGCGTCAATGTGTGTTCGAGCAGGCGCCGGTAATGCCCGCCGGCGACCAGCAGCAGGTCGCAGAACTCGCGCGCCGCGCCCTCGCCGGCGCGCGCCGTGGTGACGTGCTGCGCGATGGCGCGCACCTCGGCGTGCGCCTGCGGCGGCGCGCAGGCGAAGGCGGCACGCTGCAGCACCGGCAGGTCGGGCCAGTCGTCGCCGATGGCGGCGGCCTGCGACCAGTCCAGCCCGAGCTCGGCCAGCAACTCTTCAGCGGCGGGGCGCTTGTCCTCGGTGCCCAGGCGCAGGTGCTCGACGCCGAGCGTCTTCAGCCGCAGCCGCAGCGGCGCCGAATCGCGCCCCGAGATCACGCAGACCGCGATGCCGGCACGCGCCAGCAGCTTGAGCCCGTGGCCGTCCAGCGTGTGGAAGCGCTTGAGCGCCTCGCCCTCGGCGCTGAAGTACAGGCCGCCATCGGTCAACACGCCATCGACGTCGAAGAAGGCCACGCGGATGCCTTGCGCGCGCAGCAGCAACTCGGGCGGGAAGTTCAGCGCCGGCGTCATCAGATCACCTTGGCGCGCATCAGGTCGTTGCTGTTGATGGCACCGATCAGGCGCCCGCCGGCGTCCAGCACCAGCAGCACGGTGATCCGGTGCTTCTCCATCGCTTGGGCCGCTTCGGCGGCCAGCACGTCGTCGCGGATGTGGCGCGGGTGGGCGTGCATGACGTCGCGCGCCTTCAGTTCGCGCAGGTCGCGCCCGGTTTCCACCAGCCGCCGCAGGTCGCCGTCGGTGAAGATGCCGAGTACCTGGCCGTCCTCGTTGGCGATGGCCGAGGCGCCCAGGCCCTTGCGCGTCATCTCGCGCATCAGCTCGCTGAAGCTGGCCTGCGGCACGACGCACGGCACCTCGTCGCCGCTGCGCATGATGTCGGCCACGCGCGTCAGCAGGCGGCGGCCCAGCGCGCCGCCCGGGTGCGAGCGGGCGAAGTCCTCGGCGCGGAAGCCGCGCGCGTCCAGCAGCGCCACCGCCAGTGCGTCACCCAGCGCCAGCTGCGCGGTGGTGCTGGCCGTGGGCGCCAGGTTGAGCGGGCACGCCTCCTTCTCGACGCCGCTGTCCAGCACCACGTCGGCGTGGCGCGCCAGGGTGGAGCCGGCGTGACCGGTCATCGCCACCAGCGGCGCGCCCAGACGCTTGAGCAGCGGCACGATGGCGATCAGCTCGTCGCTCTCGCCGCTGTTGGAGATCGCCAGCACCACGTCCTGCCGCTGGATCATGCCGAGGTCGCCGTGGCTGGCCTCGGCCGGATGCACGAACATGGCCGGCGTGCCGGTGGAGGCCAGCGTGGCGGCGATCTTGCGGCCGACGTGGCCGCTCTTGCCCATGCCCATCACCACCACGCGGCCGCTGACACCCAGCATCAACTCCACCGCCACCACGAAGCCGTCGCCGAGCCGGCTCTTGAGCCCCAGCACGGCAGCGGCCTCGATATCCAGCGTCTCGTGGGCGAGCCGCAGCACCTGGGCGGGGTCGAAACTCATCCTGCGATTTTATCGGCGCCCCGGCCACCGCGGCGGGCTGGCGCGCGGCGCGATCCAGGCGTGCCGAACCGACGCTGATCGCTATGCTTTCAGGAGTATCATGAATCCCGTGAAACGCAGTGCCGCGGTGCTGCCATCCAGCGTCCCCGAGCGCGCGCGGCTGCGCCGGCCTGCCTTTCTGTTCATCCATGACCGCCCTCGAGCTGACGCTGCTGTACCTGCTGGCCGCCGTGCTGGGCGTGGCCGCGTGCCGCTGGTTCAAGCTGCCGGCGATCCTGGGCTACCTGGTGGCCGGCGTGCTGATGGAGCCGCACACGCTGGGCCTGGCGTTCGGTCAGGACGCCGAGAGCATCAAGTACCTGGCCGAGTTCGGCGTCGTGTTCCTGATGTTCGTGATCGGGCTCGAGTTCAACCTGCACAAGCTGCGCGCCATGCGCAACCACGTGTTCGGCCTCGGGCTGGCGCAGGTAGTGCTGACTATGCTGCTCATTACTTTCGGCGCGCTGGCGCTGGGTTGGCTGCTGCCGCAGCGTTGGCCGATCAGCTGGCAGGCGGCGCTGGCGCTGTCCGGCGTGATGGCGATGAGCAGCACCGCCATCGTGGTCAAGATGATGGCCGACCGGGCAGAACTGGATTCCGAGCACGGCCAGCGCGTGATGGGCGTGCTGCTGCTGCAGGACCTCGCGGTGGTGCCGCTGCTGGTGCTGATCCCGGCCCTGGGCGCCGCACCCGAGCAACTGGCCAACGCCCTGCTGCTGGCGCTGCTGAAGGCGGCGCTCCTGATCACCGTGCTGCTGTGGGGCGGCCAGCGCGTGATGCGCTGGTGGCTGACGGTGGTGGCGCGCCGGCGCAGCGAAGAGCTGTTCATGCTCAACCTGCTGCTGATGACGCTGGGTCTGGCCTGGCTGACCGAGCACGCCGGCCTGTCGCTGGCGCTGGGTGCCTTCATCTGCGGCGTGCTGATCTCCGAGACCGAGTTCCGGATCCAGGTCGAGGCGCAGATCCGCCCGTTCCACGACGTGCTGCTGGGCCTGTTCTTCATCACCATCGGCATGCTGCTCGACTGGCGGCTGATCTGGGCACAGTGGCCGCTGGTGCTGCTGCTGGTGACGGTGCCCGTGCTGTTCAAGCTCGGTCTGGTGGTGCTGCTGGCGCGCCGGCTGGGCGCCGGCAGTGCGGTGGCGCTGCGCACCGGCCTGTACCTGGCGCAGGCGGGCGAATTCGGCTTCGTGCTGCTGACGCTGGCCCGGCGCGGCGGCCTACTGGCGCCCGAGCTGTTCAACCCGATCCTGGCGGCGATGGTGCTGTCGATGCTGGCCACGCCCTTCATCATCATGGGCAGCAATCGGCTGGTGATGCGCCTGGTGGCCAGCGAGTGGCTGCAGCAGTCGCTGCAGACCACGCGCATCGCCGCCGAGGCGATCAACGCACGCGACCACGTGCTGATCTGCGGCTATGGCCGCAGCGGCCAGGCCATCGCGCGGGTGCTGGAGCAGGAAGGTGTCGCCACCATGGCGCTGGACCTCGACCCCGATCGCGTGCGCCAGGCCCAGGTGGCGGGCCATGCCGTGGCGTTCGGCGATGCCGGCAAGCGGCAGGCGCTGGTCGCCGCCGGGCTGAACCGGGCCAGCGCCGTGGTCATCACGCTGCTCGATCCGCACGGCGTGATGCAGGTGCTGACCACCATTCGCGCCCATGCACCGCAGCTGCCGGTGATTGTGCGCACCCGCACCGACCGTGACCTCGATCGGCTGCGCGCCGCCGGCGCCACCGAAGTGGTGCCCGAGGCACAGGAAGGTTCGCTGATGCTGGCCGGCCATGCGCTGGCGCTGATGGGCGTGCCGATGCGGCGCGTGATCCGCATCCTGCGCGACCAGCGTGATCAACGCTACCGCCTGCTGCGCGGCTTCTTTCACGGTGCCGACGATGCCGCCGACGCCGATCTGATGGAGGAAGTGCGCCTGCACACCTTCACGCTGCCCGAGGCGCTGGGCGGGCGGCGCCTGGCCGAACTGATGGCCGAACTGACGGCCGGACTCGACGATCTGCACCTGGTCAGCGTGCGCAGCCACCTGGGCGCGCCGGTGCTGCCGGGCGACGACGTTGAACTGCGGGGCGGCGAAACCCTGGTGCTGTCCGGCAAGGCCGACGCGCTGGCACGCGCCGAGCAGCTGCTGGCCGGTTGAAGCCCGGCCGCGCGGCACGGCACAATGGCGGAGTCATGAGCACGCCCTTTTCCGTCACCGACTACCTGCGCCAGCACATCCGCACCGTGCCCGACTGGCCGGCGCCCGGCGTGCAGTTCCGCGACATCACGCCGCTGCTGCAGAACCCGCGCGTGTTCCGTGTGCTGATCGACGCCTTCGTGCACCGCTACATGGAGCCCGGCCTGCGCCCCGACGTGGTGGCCGGGCTCGACGCGCGCGGCTTCATCATCGGCTCCGTGGTGGCCTACGAGTTGAATGTCGGCTTCGTGCCGATCCGCAAGAGTGGTAAGCTGCCCTTCACCACGGTGCAGGAGACCTACGAGCTGGAATACGGCAGCGCCACCGTCGAGCTGCACACCGACGCCGTCGCGCAGGGTCAGCGCGTGCTGCTGATCGACGACCTGATCGCTACCGGCGGCACCATGCTGGCCGGCAAGAAGCTGCTGGAGAAGCTCGGCGCCCAGGTCACCGAGGGCGCGGCCATCGTCGATCTGCCCGAGCTGGGCGGCTCGGCGCGCCTGCGGGAGGGCGGGCTGAAGCTGTTCACGCTGGTGGATTTCGACGGCCATTGACGACGACGGCCGCCGTTGCATCTGCAACGGTAACCCGCGCAGGCGACGACAGCTTCAGTCGCCGCCGACGGCTCACTTGCCGATGCAGAAGCGGCATTTATGGCGCATGCCGTTGATTTTCAAGGTAGTCATGACGGTCCCGCAATGCGCTTGGACCTATTCTTGGACCCAAATACCAAGCGTGTCCCTTGGTAGTGGTGGATGGCCTGTCTTGGACGCTCCTCGCTCTCTTGTTGCCGGTGCAATGTGTCAGCGGGCAACCTGATCAGAGGCCGCGAACCCGTCCATCGGCGTTCAGCAACGTCCAATGCGCTGCAGCGTGCTCATTTTCCCACCTCCTGATCCGGAACACCAAGGATGTTGCGCCCTGCTTCAGCTCAAAAAACGGGAGGCGCGCAGTTCGGATTGATGGCTGCGGCAGCGGTGATGCCGGGGTGAGATGACGGCTCCTTTGGCCAGTTGGCCGATACCGATAGGAGCCTCACCATGTCACACCAAGCTTCAGACATCGTCACTCCGAAAGCCCTGTTGCTCGATGAGCGGCTGACGCCGCTGGAGCGCAACGCCTGGCTGACGTTCCGTTCGCTGGCCAGCAGTGACGGCACCGTGGTCCTCAGCTACGACGCGCTGCGCAAGTACCTGCCCAGCGCACCGGGCAGCAAGCGGGCTGCCCTTGAAACCGTGTCCAGGGCCGTGCTGTGCCTGCGGCTGTCCACGTGGATTGCGTTGGTCGAGTACCGCCGCAATCCGATGACCGGCTTCTCGATGGCCAGCCGCTACGCGGTGCGGAATCAGCCCCTTGCGTTCAACGACGCGTGCCTGGAGGATGAAGACTACCTGCCGCTGTTGGAACGGGCGCTTGGCCACGCCAGCGCGACGATCCGCCAACTGGCACAGTCCATTCTCGAAGGGGCCATGCGCCATCCAGACAGGTTGGGAAAGCTGCCCGCAGCAATGCAAGAACGGATCAGGCGCTTGCAGCACCAGGGCGACGACCATGATCCGGACAGTCCTGGCGGTTCAACTCCGCGCAATGACCTCGTGCCCGAAGCCAGCGGCGGCATTCCGAAACCCGTTCCGGCATCTGCGACAGCAGTACGTACTGTAGAAAAAGAAGTATTACTCATAAGTCAGTAATTTAGGGAACAAATGTTCACATCTTCTGTCCAAGTC
>NZ_DAOMOQ010000010.1:0-94135 GCF_035444425.1 Ottowia sp.
CCGCTGCGCGCGATCGGTAAAGAACTGTGAAGCCGGGGCATGGCCTCCTCGGCGCCATGTTCACAGCGCCAGCCAGGTGGCGATCTCCTCCGCATGCTCCTGTTCGTCGTTCAGGATCTGCTCGACCAGGCGGCGCGTGGTCGGGTCCTTGTCCCCGATCAGGTCGACCATCTGGCTGTAGGCCTCGATGGCGACGCGCTCGGCGATCAGGTTGGCGCGCAGCATGTCCTTGAGTTCGCTCGAGGCGTCGTAGTCGGCGTGGCTGCGCTCCAGCAGCGTGGCCGGGTTGAAGTCAGGCTCGCCACCGAGTTGGACGATGCGCGCCGCGATGCTGTCGGCATGCGCCTGCTCTTCCTGCGCGTGCACCAGCAACTCGGCGGCGATCGCCGGCGACGCCAGCCCGTCGGCCATGTAGTGGTGCCGCTTGTAGCGCAGCACGCAGACCAGTTCGGTGGCCAGCGAATCGTTCAGCAACTGGATGATGTCCTGCACCCAGGGGCCGTTGTTGTGCGGCGTGACGGCGCCGTCGTCGAGGCTCGACCTGGCCGCCTTCAGCGCCTTCTTGTCGAGCATCAGACGGCCGGTGTCGGCGGCCGCGCCGCGCTCTTCTGTGCTTGCTTTCCTGTTCGCCATGCGTGGGCTCCTGCGTCGTTTGTTTGCCGGCAGCCCAGCCGCCACTACGGAGCGGCGGGGCTGATGGCATCCGACTCTAGGGGGCCCTGCTGGACCGGGCTGTCGGACAACTGCTCGTCCGGTCCGCCGACGCGGGCGCGCTTGTACGCGACCCTGGCGCTGGCCGCGGCGGCGGCCGGCTCAGCGCGTCATGTTGTTCTTCATGCGTGCCAGCGCAATCATCAGCGCGCCCGCACCCAGCGTCTTCACCAGTTCCGGGTGCTCGGCGTAGAAGTTGCTCATGCGCTCGAACACGCCCGGCTCGTCGGCGTTGCGGGCGGTGGTGACCACGTCCTGCACCTGCTCGGGCGTGATGCGTTCGGCCTTTTCCACCGGCACCAGCGGCGTGTCGTGGCCCTCGTGCCCGGCCAGCGCGCCGCCGGCGACACCGGCCAGCGCGCCCGGGCCGAGCTTCTCGACCAGCGTGTTGAGGATGTCGGCGCGCTCCTGCGGCGAGGCCTTCTCGAACAGGTCGGCGACGATGCGCGACAGCTGCGGCGTCTCCTTGGAGCGCAGCGCCTCCGACACACCGCTGCGCAGGGTGTCGCGCGGGGCTTCGCGGGAGATCTGGTCGATCTGGTGCGGCTCGGGCGTCGAGGCGCTGTTGATGATCTGCTGCAGTACGTCGATCAGGGCCATGTTCGGTTCTCCTTGCGGTTTCAGGTCGGCGGAACTGGACATGCTAGCCGCGCGGGGTGACAGAACCGCGCAGTGCGGCTGAAGAAGCGCTCTTGTCCGACACGAATGCTTCACAGGATCGGGGGCAAGCTGCCTGCGACGAGCCCGATCGACCGCCGTGGCGCGGTCTTGCCGCACGGCTATCGACGCGCTAGAAAGAATCAATTGGATAAGTTAAATGAGAACCATTATCATTTAAGTCAATCAGGAGAAAATGCATGCCCCGCTTTGTCCACAAACACTGGTTCACGCTGAAGAAGACCGCCAGCTACTACGTGATGCACATCACTGTGGCGGCGGCGGTCGCTTATGCCGTCACCGGCGACGCGCTGATGGCCTTGACGCTCAGCCTGCTGGAGCCGACCGTGCAGGCATTCGCCTTCTTCCTGCACGAGCAGCTCTGGTCGCGTGCCGCGCGGGCACAGGCGCGCACCGAGCTGCAGGCACAGGCCGAGCTGGTGGCGCGCAGCGGCTGAGCCAAGGGGCGGCTGTCTACAATCGTTCGACCGTTTCGACAGCCAAGCAACAAGCGCCGCCGCCGCGCCAGGAGACCCATCATGATCAGCCCTCTGCACGTATCCAGCGAGGAACAACGTGCCGAACTGCGCCGCGCCGCACTGCACTACCACGAGCACCCGGTGCCGGGCAAGATCGCGGTCGAGGCCACCAAGCAGCTGGTCAACCAGCACGAGCTGGCGCTGGCCTATTCGCCCGGGGTGGCGGCGCCGTGCGAGGAGATCGTCAAGGATCCGGCGGCCGCCTTCAAGTACACCGCGCGCGGCAACCTGGTGGGCGTGATCACCAACGGCACCGCCGTGCTCGGCCTGGGCGACATCGGCGCGCTGGCCGGGAAGCCGGTGATGGAAGGCAAGGCGGTGCTGTTCAAGAAGTTCTCGGGCATCGACGTGTTCGACATCGAGATCAACGAGAAGGACCCGGACAAGTTGGTCGAGATCATCGCCGCGCTGGAGCCGACCTTCGGCGGCATCAACCTGGAGGACATCAAGGCGCCGGAGTGCTTCATCGTCGAGCGCAAGCTGCGCGAGCGCATGAAGATCCCGGTGTTCCACGACGACCAGCACGGCACCGCGATCGTGGTGGCGGCGGCGGTGGTCAACGGCCTCAAGGTGGTCGGCAAGCAGATCGACCAAGTCAAGCTGGTGGTCTCCGGCGCCGGCGCCGCGGCGCTGGCCTGCACCGGGTTGCTCGTCAAGCTGGGCGTGCCGCGCGAGAACGTCTGGGTGACCGACATCGAGGGCCTGGTCTACCAGGGCCGCACCAAGCTGATGGACGCCGACAAGGCGCAGTACGCGCAGCCGACCGACAAGCGCACGCTGGGCGAGGTGATCGACGGCGCCGACATCTTCCTTGGCCTGTCGGCCGGCGGCGTGCTGAAACCCGACATGGTGACGCGCATGGCGCCGAAACCGCTGATCCTGGCGCTGGCCAATCCCAACCCCGAGATCCTGCCCGAGGACGTCAAGGCGGTGCGCCCCGACGCCCTGATCGCCACCGGCCGCACCGACTACCCGAACCAGGTCAACAACGTCCTGTGCTTTCCCTACATCTTTCGTGGCGCGCTGGACAGCGGCGCCACCAGCATCACCCATGAGATGCAGGTGGCCGCCGTGCACGCCATCGCCGAGCTGGCGCAGGCCGAGCAGAGCGAGGTGGTGGCGCGCGCCTACGTCGGACATTCGCTGTCGTTCGGGTCCGAATACCTGATCCCGAAGCCGTTCGACCCGCGCCTGATGATCAAGATCGCGCCGGCGGTGGCCGAGGCCGCCGCGGCCAGCGGCGTGGCGCAGCGCCCGATCGCCGACATGGACGCCTACCGCGACCAGTTGCAGAGCTTCGTCTACGCCTCCGGCACCATGATGAAGCCGATCATCGATGCTGCCCGCGCCGCCAGGCACAAACGCATCGCCTATTCCGAGGGCGAAGAGGAGCGCGTGCTGCGCGCGGCCCAGATCGTGGTCGACGAGGGCATCGCCCGGCCGACGCTGGTCGGCCGTCCGGCCATCATCGCCCGCCGCATCGAGCAGTTCGGCCTGCGCCTGCGGGAGAACGTCGACTACGACGTCGTCAACGTCGAGAGCGACGAGCGCTACCGGGGCTTCTGGCAGCAGTACTACGAGCTGACCAAGCGCAAGGGCATCACGGTGCCGATCGCCAAGATCGAGATGCGGCGGCGCCTGTCGCTGATCGCCTGCATGCTGCTGCGCGCAGGCGACGTCGACGGCATGATCTGCGGCACCTGGGGCAGCACCCAGCACCACCTGAACTACATCGACCAGGTGATCGGTAAGAAGCCCGGCGCACGCACCTACGCCGCCATGAACGGCCTGCTGTTGCCGGGCCGCCAGGTGTTCCTGGTCGACACCCACATCAACTACGACCCCAGCGCCGAGCAGCTGGCGGACATCACCATCATGGCGGCCGAGGAGATGAAGCGCTTCGGCTTCAAGCCCAAGGCGGCGCTGCTGTCGCACTCCAACTTCGGCTCCTCGAACGAACCCAGCGCGCTCAAGATGCGCGAGACGCTGGCGCTGGTGCAGGCGCAGGCGCCCTGGCTGGAGGTCGACGGCGAGATGCACGGCGACGTGGCGCTCGACGCCGCCCAGCGCCGCGCGCTGATGCCCGACAGCACCCTGATCGGCGATGCCACCTTGCTGGTGATGCCCGGCATCGACGCCGCCAACATCGCCTACAACCTGCTGAAAGTGGCCGCCGGCGGCAACATCGCCATCGGCCCGATCCTGCTGGGCGCGGCCAAGCCAGTGCACATCCTGACGCCCAGCACCACGGTGCGGCGCCTGGTCAACATGACGGCCCTGGCCGTGGCCGACGCCAACGTGCCCTGACGGGCGGTCGGGCGAAACGACGACACCGTGATCAATGTCCTGCTTGACAGCAGGGCGACTGCCTGTTTTTTGTGCAATCGCTTGCTTTTTCGGAGCACTTGCGTCACACTAGCGCCTTGAAATTTTCGGGTTAACCCGGAGGTTTCCGGAAGGTGTATTTCATGTTGCGAACAGCGGCATCGCATGCTGCCCGGTCGCTCTTGGCAGTAGCGTTGCTGGCAACAGCCGCGTCTGGCGTGGGCGTGGCTCATGCACGAGGACTGTCCTGGGGCACCAGCGAAGCCACCGTTGCGGTGACGGATCTGCCCCGGCAGGGTCGGCAAACCTATCAGCTGATCCTGGACGGCGGTCCATTTCCCTACGGCAAGGACGGCTCGGTGTTCGGCAACCGGGAACGCCTGTTGCCGCGTGAGCGGCGCGGCTACTACCGCGAATACACCGTGGAAACCCCCGGTGCGCGTGACCGCGGCGCCCGGCGCATCGTGTGTGGCGGCAAGCGTCCCACGACGCCCGATGCCTGCTGGTACACGAGCGACCACTATGCGAGTTTCAAGAGGATCGTTCAATGAAGGCATTTGAACAGTTTCAACCGGCCGCCTCGATGGCATCGACGCCGGACCAGCCACCGACTACCGAGAAAGCAGCGGAGATGGATCAAGCCCAACGCCCGCCCCAGGAAATACCGCTCAAAGGCGTGCGCACCAACATAGTGCAGTCCATCCGTGCGTTTCACGTGCACGAACTGCAGGAAGCCGCGGCGGAACTGGGCCACCACTTCCTGTACGCGAATCTGGCGCAGGCGCAGAGCAAGCAGGAACTGCTGGAGATGATTGCCCAGCAGTTCACGTTCCCGGCCCATTTCGGCAAGAACTTCGACGCCTTGTACGACTGCATGACCGACCCGCTGCACAAGTCGGGGCCGCAGCCGGGCTTCGTCGTGGTGCTGGAGCAGATCCCCGCCAACGCCAAGTTCGACAAGGAAGCGCGCGAGCAGCTGCTCGACATCTTCCGCGACGCCGCCGACTACTGGAGCGACCGCAAGATACCGTTCAGGTGTTTCTATTCTTTTCTGTAGCCCGTTCTGCACAAGCTGGCCAAGCAGAACGGGCGAACGAGGCCCAGGGCGAGGTTGCCCAGGTGAATGGCGATGCAGGCGAGAAGCTGCCGACCGACAAGCTGGTCGACATCTCGCCACTGGCGCTGCGCATGAGCAGCCCGTTCAACGCGGGGTACTGGCTGAGCGCGGCCTGAGCCGGCTTTCGGCACGTCACCAGGAAGAAAGCCCGCTGACCAGTCAGCGGGCTTTTTTGCGTCTGCCTTTCAGATCGGGCGACGGCCGCAGCGGGCGCCAGGCCGATCGATCAGTTCTCGCCCGCCGCCGGCAGGCGCGACGAGGCGGACTTGACCGTGCTCGTCACCTGATCGACCGCGGCCGCCGGCGCCACGGTCGGCGGTGGCGGGCGCTTCGGCAGTTCGTCCGAACGCATCGCCAGCGCCTGCCGCACGCAATCGCGCTGCGCCTGCTGGCGTGCGGCGCCGGCCTGGCCCGCCTGCCGGCGGCAGTCGCGCTCCACGATGCGCTCACCCTCCAGGCGCCGCGTCAGGCAGCGACGCATCAACTGCTTGCGATCGCCCTGCATGTGGCGGACTTCACGCTGGCACATGCCAAAACGCGTCGGCAAGGCCTCTCCCGGTTGCACCAGCGCGGGTGCCGGTACGGACGTCTGCGCCATGGCGGCGCAGCCCGCCAGGCTCCACAGCACAGCCAGCACGAAACGGTCACCGACAGCAAACAAAGCACGCATTCCTACCGCACGGCAACGGCGCCGATCCGATCGATCCGGCGCACCCACCGACTCCCTGCAATGACAGACATTCGATTTTCGCCAAGCTATCCGGCAACCGCGTGACAGCGTGGGCACCCGGTGCGAATGACCTATAGTGTCCGCACGCCGCCGCGCCACTGAAGCCCCATGTCCACCAGCACCATCGAATCAACGCCTGCCACTGTTTCTCAGCTATCACATCAGGAGCTGCAAGGCACGGTGGTGAAGGCCTTGCAGTCGGTCATGCCGGGCGAGAACCTGCTGTGGACGGCCGAGCAGACGACCCCCTACGAATGCGATGGCCTGACCGCCTACCGGCAGCGGCCGCTGGTGGTGGCGCTGCCGTCCAGTTACGAACAGATTCAGTCGGTGTTGCGAACCTGCCACCGTCTGGGTGTGCCGGTGGTGGCACGCGGCGCCGGCACCGGCCTGTCGGGCGGCGCCATGCCGCACGAGCGCGGCGTCACGCTGTCGCTCGCCCGCTTCAACCGGATCCTCGAGATCGACCCGCTGGCGCGCACCGCGCAGGTGCAGTGCGGCGTGCGCAACCTGGCGATCAGCGAGGCTGCCGCCGTGCACGGGCTGTACTACGCGCCCGATCCGTCGAGCCAGATCGCCTGCACCATCGGCGGCAACGTGGCGGAGAACTCGGGCGGCGTGCACTGCCTGAAGTACGGCCTGACGGTGCACAACGTGCTCAAGGTGAAGGGCTTCACCATCGAGGGCGATCCGGTCGAGTTCGGCAGCGAGGCGCTGGACGCGCCCGGCTACGACCTGCTGGCACTGATCAACGGCAGCGAGGGCATGCTGGCCGTCACCACCGAGGTCACCGTCAGGCTGCTGCCCAGGCCACGCCTTGCGCGCTGCATCATGGCCAGCTTCGCCGACGTGCGGCAGGCCGGCGACGCGGTGGCGGCGGTGATCGCGGCCGGCATCATCCCGGCCGGTCTGGAGATGATGGACAAGCCGATGACGGCGGCGGTGGAGGATTTCGTCCACGCCGGCTACGACCTGGATGCCGCGGCGATCCTGCTGTGCGAGAGCGACGGCACGCCGGAAGAGGTGGAAGAGGAGATCGGCCGCATGTCGGCGGTGCTGAGCGCCGCCGGCGCGACCCAGATCGCCGTCAGCCGCGACGAGGCCGAGCGCCTGAAGTTCTGGAGCGGGCGCAAGAACGCCTTTCCCGCCAGCGGGCGCATCAGCCCCGACTACATGTGCATGGATTCGACCATCCCGCGCAAGCGCCTGGCCGACATCCTGCTGGCGATCCAGGAAATGGAGAAGAAGTACCAGCTGCGCTGCTGCAACGTGTTCCACGCCGGCGATGGCAACCTACACCCGCTGATCCTGTTCGACGCCAACGACCCCGACCAGCTGCGCCGCTGCGAGCTGTTCGGCGCCGAGATCCTGGAAACCAGCGTCGCCATGGGCGGCACTATCACCGGCGAGCACGGCGTCGGCGTCGAGAAGCTCAACTCGATGTGCGCGCAGTTCTCGGCCGAGGAGAACGAGCAGATGTTCGGCCTCAAGCGCGCCTTCGATCCGCAGGGCCTGCTGAACCCCGGCAAGCTGATCCCGACACTGAACCGCTGCGCCGAGTACGGTCGGATGCTGGTGCGCGGCGGGCGGCTGCCGTTCCCCGAGCTCGAACGCTTCTAGGCGATGCAGCATCTCCAGGGCCTGGCCGTCCTGCTGGTCCTGCAATCGATCGGCGAGGTGCTGGCGCGCCTGCTCAAGCTGCCGTTTCCAGGGCCGGTGGTCGGGCTGGTGCTGCTGCTGGCCGCGCTGCGCGTCGACTGGGTGCGCGAGCGGGTCGGCGCGGTGGCACAGTTCCTGCTGACCCATCTGTCGTTGCTGTTCGTGCCGATCGGCGTCGGCGTAATGACGCACCTGAACGTGCTGTCGGAATACGGGCTGCGGCTGGCGGTGGTGGTGGTGCTGTCGACCTGGATCTGCCTGGCCGTGACGGCGCTGGTGCTGCGCGCGCTGATGCGCGGCCTGCCGCAGCGGGACAACGCCGATGGATGAGTTCGTCGAGCTGTGGATCTACCTGTCGTCGACGCCGCTGTTCGGCCTGACGGCGACGCTGGTGGTCTACGTCGGCACGCAGGCGATCTATGACCGGCTGAACCACAACCCGCTGGCCAACCCGGTGCTGTGGTCGATCATCGCCATCGCCGTGTTCCTGCTGGCCACCGGTACGCCGTACCCGGTGTATTTCTCCGGCGCCCAGTTCATCCACTTCCTGCTCGGGCCGGCGGTGGTGGCCATGGCCTGGCCGCTGTGGGAGCGGCGCGCGGCGCTGCGGCGCGGCTGGCTGCGTTTCGTGCTGGCCGCGCTGGCCGGCGGCGGCGCCGCCGCACTGTCGGCCGCCGGCCTGGCCTGGGCGTTCGGGATGCCGGTCGACGTGCTGCTGTCGCTGGTGCCGAAGTCGATCACGGCACCGGTGGCCATGGGCGTGGCCGACAAGATCGGCGGCGTGCCGGCGCTGGCGGCGGTGTTCGCGGTGCTGACCGGACTCGCCGGCGCGCTGTCGGGCAAGAGCCTGTTCGCGCTGCTGCGCATCGGCACCGACGAGATCGGCTGGATGGCGCGCGGCTTCGCGCTCGGCACCGCCGCCCACGGGCTCGGCGCCGCGCGCTCAACCCAGGTCAACGCGACGGCCGGCGCCTACGCGGGGCTGGCGCTCAGCCTGCAGGCGGTGCTGGCGTCGCTGATCATTCCGCTGCTGATCTAGGATTGGCGCTCGACGGCACCACCGCCTCGCATTCCTGCGCCACCCAGGCCGCGAACCCGGGTTCGGCCCCGGCGCACGCGAGGGCCACGATGGCCGGCAGCGTGTACGGGTGCTCGCGCCGCAGCGCCGCCTCAAGCGCGGGATAGGTGGCATCGGTGGTCTTCAACAGCAGGCGCAGTTCGGCCTCCTGCTGCAACTGGCCGTCCCAGCAGTAGACGCTGTCGATGGCCTCGATGTGCACGCAGGCGGCCAGCCGCTGCTCGACCATCGAGCGCGCCAGCCGGTCGGCGTCGGCCCGGTTGCCGACCGTGGTCAGCACCAGCAGCGGCGCCGGCGCGGTCGGCACAGACGTCAGGCGGTGGCGGGCTCTTGCGCCTTGACGCCGAGGCGGTCCAGCGCGGCGGCCAGGTGGCCGACGCTGCGGTCGACGTCGGCCCATTTATCGAGCCCGAACAGACCGACACGGAAGGTGCGGAAATCCGCCGGCTCGTCGCACATCAGCGGCACGCCGCTGGCGGTCTGCAGGCCTTCGTCGATGAACTTCTTGCCGCTCTGGATGCCCGGATCGGTGGTGTAGCTGACCACCACACCCGGCGCCTTGAAGCCCTCGGCGGCGACGCTGGGCAGACCGCGCGATTCGAACAGCTGGCGCACCTTGCGGCCAAGCTCGAGCTGCTGCTCGCGCACCTTGGCAAAACCGCGCGCGCGCGTTTCCTGCATGGTGTCGCGCAGCTTGAGCAGCGCCATGGTCGGCACGGTGGCGTGGTAGGCGTGGCTGCCGGTTTCGTAGGCCTGCATGATCTGATACCACTTCTTCAGGTCGCAGGCGAAGCTGCTGCTGGTCGTGCCTTCCATCACCTGCAGGGCGCGCGCCGACAGGCCAATCATGGCGCAGGCAGGCGATGAACTCCAGCCCTTCTGCGGCGCACTGACCAGCACGTCGACACCGATCGCCTTCATGTCGACCCACATGGCGCCGGAGGCGATGCAGTCGAGCACGAACAGGCCGCCAGCCGCGTGCGTGGCGGTGGCGAGCTGCTGCATGTAGTCGTCGGGCAGCATGATGCCGCTGGCGGTCTCGACATGCGGCACGAACACCACCGCCGGCCGCTCGCGCGCGATTGCTGCCGTCACCTCGTCGATCGGCGCCGGTGCCCAGGGCGCCTGCGGACCGTCGCCGGTGCGGCGCGCCTTCAGCACGCTGATGTTCCCGGGCGCGGTGATCCTGCCCATCTCCAGGATCTGGCTCCAGCGGTAGCTGAAGAAGCCATTGCGCAGGATCAGCACCTTCTGGTCATTGGCGAACTGGCGCGCCACCGACTCCATGCCGAAGGTGCCGCTGCCCGGCACCAGCGCGGTGGCATCGGCGTTGTAGACCTCCTTGAGCATGGCCGAGATGTCCTTGATCACGCCCTGGAAGCGCTTGGACATGTGGTTGAGCGCGCGGTCGGTGTAGACGACCGAGAATTCGAGCAGGCCGTCGGGATCGATGTGGGGCAGCAGTCCGGGCATGGAAATCTCCTGAAAACAAGGCCGCCGCAGCGTTCCTTGCGAAGCGCCGCGTGCGAATGCAAATCAGCTTAGCACGCGCCTGAGTACATTTGCAGTCCATGGACATTGCACCCCTCGCCGCCTCGTTCGGCAAAGCCTTCCTGTTCGTGCTGGCGGCGGTGCTGCCGATCCTCAATCCGCCCGCGTCGGCGCCGGTGTTCGTCGACCTGACGCGCGGCCTGGACCGTGGCTCGCGCGCCGGACTGGCGCGGCGCATCGGGCTGAACGTGGTCCTGATGCTGGCCGGTGCCATGCTGGTCGGCTCCTACGTGCTGGACTTCTTCGGCGTCTCGCTGCCGATCGTGCGCGTCAGCGGCGGCCTGATCGTCGCCACCACCGCCTGGGGCCTGCTGCACGCCCAGCATCTGACGAGCGAGAACAAGGCCCGGATGGCTCAGTCGCTCACCGCCGACAACGTGCGCATCCAGGGCTTCTACCCGATGACCTTCCCGCTCACCTGCGGGCCGGGCTCGATTGCCGCCGCCATCACGGTGGGCGCCAGCCTGCACGAGGGCAGCAATCTGCCGGTTTCGCTGGCGAGCTTCTCGGGCGGCCTGGCCGCCACCGCGCTGACCGGACTGCTGGTGACGCTGACCTACCGCTACGCCGGACGCCTGCTGCGCCCGCTGGGCGAGGTCGGGCTGGTGGTGTTCCTGCGCCTGTCGGCCTTCATCCTGCTGTGCGTGGGCGTGCAGATCATGTGGACCGGCGTCACCGAACTGGTGCGCGGGCTGGCAGCCTGAGGCCTGGTCGGGTCGACGCCACGCACCCGACGAAAAAGCCGCGGCCATTGGGCGCGCGGCTTGCCTGAACGGCGGATGCGGGCCGGTCGGCGGCATGCCGGCCGGCACCGCACCGCCTGCCTTACTGTTTCGGCGTCACCGGCTGGGCGCTAACACGATCGGAGGCGGCGTCGACTGGAGCAGGCTGGTTCGACGCGCCAGGGGGCAACGCCGGCTGGAGATCGGTCGGCAGGCGCTCATCCTTGGCAGCCGGCGTTGCCGCCGCTGCCTTGGCGCCGTCGCGGGCAGCGGGGACACCGGCGCCGGACGGCGCCTTTTGCGCCGGACCGGCGCTGACCGCCGGTGGTGGACTGGCGATTGCTTGCGCCGCGGCCGGCAGGTTCCAGGCCAGGGCCGTGGTCATCAGCACGGCCATGGGGACGGTGCGCAGAATGCGTTGACTCATGTGTGAATACCTTTCGGTGGTTGAACACGAGCCGCAGTCTGCCGCTGGATCCACGTTACATGCCGGCCGGAGATGTTGGTGTCGTAACGGTGTGAACGCACACTCACATTACAAATTGAGGGGCAACTTCCGCCCCGCGCTTGCACCCCGGTGCACCGGGGATTCACGCCATCGTCATCAGGCTGGCGTTGCCGCCGGTCGCCGCCGTGTTGACGCTGACCGAGCGCTCGGTCAGCAGGCGCTCCAGCGGTACCTCGGTGTCGCCGGGCCGCAGCGCCGTCAGGCCGACCAGCGGGCCCGGGCGCGCGGCCAGCACCTGCTGCACCGCCAGCGCTTCCTCGGCATCGCCATGCAGCAGCACGGCGCCGAAGTCGGCCTGCGGCGCGCGCCAGTCGGGCGCGATGGCGATGCGCGTCAGCAGCTCGACCGGCAGGCGCGCCCAGTCGGCCGCCGCCTCGGCCGGCCAGACGGCCAGCGCATCGACCGCCAGCACGGCGGCCAGTTGCAGCAGCCGATCCTCGCTGCGCCGCGCCAGGCACAGCACGCGACGGCGCGGCAGCAACTGGTAGCTGTTGCGCTCGCCAGTGGGGCCGGTGAGCACACAAGGCGCCAGCGAAGGGGCCGATGCAAACAGGCGATCGGCGGCGTCGGCCAGCTCCGGCCAGCCTTCGCGCCGCATGCATTGCTGCAGCTGCGCGCGCAGCGGCGACAGGTACGCGGACGGCGGCAGCGCCTCGGCCCCGCCCAGCGCCTGCACCGCCCGCTTCGCCGCATCCAGGGGCTTGCGCGCCAGCAGCCGCAGCAGGTAGAGCGGCCCGCCCGCCTTGGGCCCGGTACCCGACAAGCCGTCGCCGCCGAAGGGCTGCACCCCGACCACGGCGCCGACCATGTTGCGGTTGACGTAGAGGTTGCCGGCCTGCACGCGAGCGGCGACGCAGTCGATGGTCTCGTCGATGCGGCTGTGCACGCCGCCCGTCAGGCCGTATCCGGTGGCGTTGATCTGCGCCAACAGTGCATCGAGTTGCTCGCGCCGCCAGCGCAGCACGTGCAGCACCGGGCCGAACACCTCGCGGCCGATCTGGTCGATGCGCTCGATCTCGATCAGTGTCGGCGGCACGAAGCTGCCGCGCGCCAGCGCCACCGGATCGACCCGCGCCGCCTGGTGCACCGCATGGCCTGCGGCGCGCAGGCGCTCGATGTGGCGCTGGATGCCGGCCTGCGCCTCGGTGTCGATCACCGGGCCGACGTCGACGCTCAACGCACGCGGATCACCGAGCGCGCTTTCCGCCAGCGCGCCCTTGAGCATCGCCATCACCCGGTCCGCCACCTCATCCTGCAGGCACAGCGCGCGCAGCGCCGAGCAGCGCTGGCCGGCCGAGTCAAAGGCGGACTGCATCACGTCCTGCACCACCTGCTCGGGCAGGGCAGAGGAATCGACCACCATGGCGTTCTGGCCACCGGTCTCGGCGATCAGCGGCACCGGCCGGCCGTCGGGGTTCAGGCGCCGGGCCAGCTGCGCGTGGATCAGGCGCGCGACCTCGGTCGAGCCGGTGAACAGCACGCCGCGCACACGCGCATCGGCGACCAGGGCAGCGCCCACCGTCTCGCCGTCGCCAGCCAGCAGTTGCAGGACGGCGGGCGGCACGCCCGCATCGTGCAGCGCGCGCACCGCGTCGCGCGCGATCAGCGGCGTCTGCTCGGCCGGCTTGGCCAGCACTGCATTGCCGGCCGCCAGCGCGGTGGCGACCTGGCCGCTGAAGATGGCGAGCGGGAAATTCCACGGGCTGATGCAGGCCACCGGCCCCAGCGGCAGGTGGGTGGCGTTGTCGAACTGCACTCGCACCTGGGCGGCGTAGAAGCGCAGGAAGTCGACCGCCTCGCGCACTTCGGCGATGGCATTGGGCCAGCTCTTGCCTGCCTCGCGCACCAATAAACCCATGAGGCGCGGCATGTCGGCCTGCAGCGTGTCGGCCGCGCGCTCCAGGCAGGCGGCGCGATCGGCCGGCGGCGTGGCGGCCCAGGCCGGGGCGGCGGCTTCGGCGGCCGCCAGTGCACGGTCGACGTCGGCTGTGGTCGCTTCGCAAAGGCGGCCCACCACATCGCCGTGGTCTGCGGGGTTGCGGATGGCGGTTGCTCCCTCCCCCGCCAGCGGGAGAGGGGGTGAATGAGTCAATGGATCGACCGACAGGGAATGCGCCGCCCGCAATGCGTTCGACAGCGCCGCGAGCTGCGCTTCGTCCGCCAGGTCCATGCCGCCCGAGTTGCGCCGCGCCGCGCCGTACAGCTCGCCCGGCAACGGGATGCGCGGGTGCGGCGCGCCCACGGGTTGCTCGCGCTCGACCTGCGCGACCGGGTCCTCGACCAGCTCGTCGATCGGCAGCCCGGCATCGGCGATGCGGTTGACGAAGGAGGTGTTGGCGCCGTTCTCCAGCAGGCGCCGCACCAGGTAGGCCAACAGCGTCTCGTGCGTGCCGACCGGGGCGTAGATGCGGCAGGGCCGCTGCACGCCGGCCTCGCCGCTGACCAGCTGCTCGTATAGGGGCTCGCCCATGCCGTGCAGGCACTGGAACTCGTACTGCCCATCGGTGTAGCGCTGCGGCCCCGCCATCTGCACGATGGCGGCCACGCTGTGCGCATTGTGGGTGGCGAACTGCGGGTAGATGGCATCGGGCGCGGCCAGCAGCTTGCGCGCGCAGGCCAGGTAGCTGACGTCGGTATGCGCCTTGCGCGTGTAGACCGGGTAGTCGCTCTGTCCTTCCACCTGCGCGCGCTTGATCTCGCTGTCCCAGTAGGCGCCCTTGACCAGCCGCAGCATCAGGCGATGGCCGCTCGCGCGCGCCAGCTCGATCAGCCAGTCGATCACCGCCGGGCAGCGCTTCTGGTAGGCCTGGACGACGAAACCGATGCCGTCCCAGCCGGCCAGCGCGGGCTCGTGGCACAGTTTTTCCAGCAGGTCGAGCGACAGCTCCAGCCGGTCGGCCTCCTCGGCGTCGATGTTGAGGCCGATGTCGTGCTGGCACGCCAGCGTCGCCAGCTGCAACAGGCGCGGGTACAGCTCGGCCATCACGCGCCCACGCTGCGCGCGGGCGTAGCGCGGGTGCAGCGCCGACAGCTTGACCGAGATGCCCGGCCCGCCGATCACGCCGCGTCCGTCCGCCACGCCGCCGATGGCACGGATGGCGGCCTCGTAGCTGGCCAGGTAGCGCGCTGCATCATCGGCTGTCAGCGCCGCTTCGCCCAGCATGTCGTAGGAATAGCGGAAGCCCTCGGCCTCGCGCTGGCGGGCGCGCCGCAGCGCCTCGGCGATGGTTTCTCCCGTCACGAACTGCTCGCCCATCAGCCGCATGGCGCGATCCACCCCGGCGCGGATCAGCGGCTCGCCGCTCTTGCCGATGATGCGGGCGAGCGATGCGCCCAGGCCGGCCTCGCTGTGCGTGGCCACCAGCTTGCCGGTCAGCAGCAGGCCCCAGGCCGCCGCGTTGACGAACATCGATGGACTGCTGCCCAGGTGCGCGCGCCAGTCGCCATGCGCCACCTTGTCGCGGATCAGCGCGTCGCGCGTGGCGGCATCGGGAATGCGCAGCAGCGCCTCGGCCAGGCACATCAGCGCCACGCCTTCCTGCGACGACAGCGCGAACTCCTGCAGCAAGCCCTGCACGATGCCGGCGCGGCCACCCTGCGGCTTGCGCCGGCGCAGCGTGTCGGCCAGTCGATGCGCCAGTGCATGCGTGGCGCGCGCCTGCTCGGCCGATGGGCGCGCGGCGTCGAGCAGCGGCGCCAGCGCCTGGCCTTCAGGCCGGCGCGTGGCGGCGGTGATGGCGGCGCGCAGCGGTGGCTGTCCGGTCACTTCCGCGTGCAGCGCGGCGAACGGCAAGGACGCGGGTGCGTTGGTGACGGCAAGGTCGGGGTGGGTCATGGCGATCATCGTGCGATATCGAAGGACATTTCATTGTTCCGCTTTTGAATCCGAATGTTCTTCGGTTGTCGAATACGAACACCATGGAAAATACGGTCACGCCGCACGACAACCTCGACCGCATCGACCTGCGCCTGCTCCAGTTGCTGCAGCAGGATGGCCGCACCAGCAACCAGAAGCTGGCCGACACCGTGGGCCTGTCGCCCCCGGCTGTGCTGGCGCGCGTGCAGCGCCTGACGCGCGATGGCTTCATCCTGGGCACGCACGCGCGGCTGAACCCGGCCAGGCTCGGCCTGGGCCTGGTGGTGTTCATCGAGGTGCTGCTGGACCGCACGACGCAGAATGTGTTCGACGAGTTCAAGGCCGCCGTGCAGGTGTACGACGAGATCCTCGAATGCCATCTGGTCGCCGGCGGCTTCGACTACCTGCTCAAGACCCGCATGGCCGACATGGCCGCCTACCGCGCGTTTGCCGGCGAGGTGCTGTGGCGGCTGCCGGGCGTGCGCGAGACGCGCACCTATGCGGTGATGGAGGAGGTCAAGAGCACCAGCGCCTTGCCATTGCGCGCCGTCTGATCGCTTAGATGGTCTGGCGCATCAGCGTGCTCTTGCCGAACAGGCTTTCCACCAGATCCACCGCCAGTTCCGCCGTGCGGTTGCGGATGTCGCAAGCGGGGTTGAGTTCGACGATGTCGAGCGAGGCCAGCCGGCCGGTGTCGGCGATCATCTCCATGCACAGTTGCGCCTCGCGGTAAGTGGGGCCGCCGCGCACCGTGGTGGCGACGCCGGGAGCGATCTCGGGGTCGAGGAAATCGACGTCCAGGCTGACGTGCAGGTGCGTGTCCGCGTCGACGCCAGCCAGCGCACGCTCCATCGCGGCGCGCATGCCGTGCTCGTCGATGAAGCGCATGTCGAACACCTCGATGCCCGCCTGGTGCACGAGGCGCTTTTCACCGGCATCGACGCTGCGGATGCCGAGCTGGCGCAGCTCGCTGGCGCGCAGCGCCGGCCGCTCGGCCGAGAAGCCGCCGAGGCCGACCAGCTCCGGCGGGCCGTCGCCAAACAGGCTGGCCACCGGCATGCCGTGCAGATTGCCGCTGGGCGTGAGCGCGGCGGTGTTGAAGTCGGCGTGGGCATCGAGCCACAGCACGCGCAGGCGCCGAGCGCTGGCCTGACAGTGGCGCGCGACGGCGCTGATGGAACCCATCGCCAGGCTGTGGTCGCCGCCGAGCAGGATCGGCAGGCGGCCGATATCGAGCACGGCGAGCACCGCCTCGTGCACGGCACGGCACCAGGCTGTCACCTCGGGTAGGTGGCGAAAGCCGTCCCGTGGCGCTTGCCAGGGATTGGCCGGGCCGTTCAGGTTGCCGGCGTCGTGCACCGCCACGCCCTGGGCCTGCAAGGCCTCGGCAAGGCCGGCGACGCGCAGCGCCTCCGGCCCCATGCTGGCGCCGCGCGCGCCGGCGCCAACGTCGGTCGGTGCGCCGATCAGGGTGAGCTTGGTTGAAGTACGCATGGCCGGAAAAGACTGGGGTGGGCTTGACCGGAGCATGCCGCACATCCGGCGCTTGCGCACACATGACATGCTCATCCGCTAGGATGACGCCGCATTTCGGCAACAGGCATGCCAGCGAGGAGACCAGCATGAACCAGATGACCCGATCGCTACGCACCCTGTCCGCCAAGCCCAGCGACGAGCCGCTGGAGAGCCGCCTGAAGAAGTAGGCGCGCCGCGGCCCCACCCGAACCAATGGAAGCACCCTCATGACCCTGCTCATCCTCGGCCTGATCCTGTTTCTGGGCGTGCATTCCGTGCGCATCTTCGCCGACGACTGGCGCACGCGCCAGGTGGCGCGCCTGGGCCTGATGTCGTGGAAGGGCCTGTATTCGGTTGTTTCGCTGCTCGGCTTTGCCCTGATCGTCTGGGGCTATGGGCTGGCGCGCCAGCAGCCGGTCGTGCTGTGGACACCGCCGGTGTTCACCAGGCACCTGAACTCGCTGTTCACGCTGCTGGCCTTCATCCTGATCGTGGCCGCCTACGTGCCGCGCAACCATCTCAAGGCGGGGCTGCACCATCCGATGGTGCTGGGCGTCAAGCTGTGGGCCTTCGGTCACCTGCTGGCAACGGCCAAGCTGGCCGACCTGCTGCTGTTCGGCACCTTCCTGCTGTGGGCCATCCTGAGCTACCGCGCGGCGCGCCAGCGTGACCGCGTCCAGGGCACGGTCTACCCTACCGGCACGGCGCTCGGCACGCTGGTCACGCTGATCGTCGGCGTGCTGGTCTGGGCGGCCTTCGCATTCTGGCTGCACGCGGCCTGGATCGGGCTGGCGCCGTTCGGCCGGACGCTGTGAGCAGGGCCTTCAATCAGACCGTCGGCCGCTGCTCGAAGCCGTTCGGCGGCTCCGCCACGGCGGTCGTCACCTCGACCGACTCGACACGTGCCGTGCTCGGGCCGCGGTGCGCCCAGTCGATCAGTTGCGCCACCGCATCGGCCGGCCCGTGCAGCACGGCCTCGACGCTGCCGTCGCGCCGGTTGCGCACCCAGCCCGCCACATCCAGGCGCGCGGCCTGGGCGGCCATGCTGGCGCGGTAATACACGCCCTGCACCTGGCCACGAATCAGCAGGTGGCGCGTGATGGCGGGTTGCGTGGTGTTCATCGTTCTCAGGGCGGCCCTATAGTAGCGTCCTGATACGTCCCCGAGGAATCGACATGCTGCGTTGGCTGTGGCGCGCCGTGCTTGCGCTGGTGGTGCTGGGTCTGGTGGCCGCCGGCGTGGCCAGCTGGCGCTTTGCCGGTTACGCGGCGGCCGATCCGGCAGTCGCGCCCGACAGCCAGGCGCTGGCCTACTTCGTCGACGACTATGCCGGCGCCCGCGCCGCCTTCCTGGCGGACGGCGATACCCTGGCGCAGCGCTTCGCGAATGCCGAGCGCTTCGCGATCCCGGTCGGCAGCCGCCAGGGCACGCGCGAGTTGTTCGTCGACGGCCTGTACGTGCCGGCGCAGCAGAGCCCGAAACGCCTGCTGATCCTGTCCTCGGCGGTGCATGGCGTCGAGGGGCCGACCGGCAGCGCGGTCACGCGGCTGTTCATGCAGGAATTCATGAACGACGCCCTGCTGGCCGACACCGGCGTGCTGCTGCTGCATGCGCTCAATCCCTGGGGTTTCGCCGAGCAGCGGCGCTTCACCGAGAACAACGTCGACCTGAACCGCAACGCCGCCACCACCGAGGCGCTGTACCAGACCCAGAACGCCGGCTACCCGGTGGTCGATCCGCTGATCAATCCGGGTGGGCCGGCCGACCTGGGTGCCTGGCAGCACCGGCTGTTCCTGCTGCGCTCGGTGGCGCAGATCGCCCGCCACGGCATGCCGGTGCTGCGCCAGGCGGTGCTGCAGGGTCAGTACGAGGTGCCCCGGGGCATCTACTACGGCGGCAAGGCGCTGGAGCCGCAACTGGCCGCGCTGGCGCCGCGCCTGGCCACGATCCTGGAGCAGTACCCGCTGTCGATGGGCATCGACCTGCACACCGGCTACGGCGCTCGCGGCCAGCTGCACGTGTTCCTGAACCCGCCCGAGAACCCGCGCGTGCGCGAAGGCCTGGAAGCGGTGTTCGCGGGCCAAAACATCGACTGGGGCAGCGGCGCCGACTTCTACACCGTCACCGGCGACGTCGCCGGCTGGATCGGCGCGCTGCGCAAGAGCGGCGCGCACCTGCCGGCGGTGTTCGAGTACGGCACCATGGACAGCCAGGCCACGCTGGGCGCGGTCAAGTCGCTGCACATCACGGTGCTGGAGAATCAGGGCGCGCAGCACGGCTACGCCAGCGCCACCGACGAGGCGCGCATCAAGCACGACTACCGCGAGATGTTCAACCCCAGTTCGGCCGCGTGGCGCACCAAGGTGATCCACGACAGCCGCGCGATGCTGGGTCAGGTGCTGGCGCAGTTGCCGCAGGTCAGTGTCGGGCCCTGATATCGCCCTGATATCAATTTGATAGCTGCACCGCGCCGATAATCCGGCCATGCCCGACACCGCCAGCACCTCCACCCTCGACACCACCCGCATCGACGACACGCGCATCCGCGCGGTGCGGCCGCTGATCACGCCGGCGCTGCTGCAGGAATGGCTGCCGGCACCCGAGGCGACGCAGGACCTGGTCGAAGGCAGCCGCGCGGCGATCTCGCGCGTGCTGCATGGCCAGGATGACCGGCTGGTGGTGGTGGTCGGGCCGTGCTCGATCCACGACCACGATGAGGCGCTCGACTACGCGCGCCGACTCAAGACCGAGGCCGACCGGCACACCGACGAGCTGCTGCTGGTGATGCGCGTGTACTTCGAGAAGCCGCGCACCACGGTGGGCTGGAAGGGCTACATCAACGACCCGCGCCGCGACGGCAGCTACGCCATCAACGACGGCCTGCAGATGGCCCGGCGCCTGCTGCTTGAGGTACTGGCGCTCGGCCTGCCGGTAGGCTGCGAATTTCTCGACCTGCTCAGCCCGCAGTTCATCAGCGACCTGGTGAGCTGGGGCGCCATCGGCGCGCGCACCACCGAGAGCCAGAGTCATCGCCAGCTGGCCAGCGGCCTGAGCTGCCCGGTCGGCTTCAAGAACGGCACCGACGGCGGCGTCAGGGTGGCGCTTGATGCCATCGTCGCGGCGCAATCGCCGCATGCCTTCCTGGGTCTGACCAAGATGGGCCAGGCCGCCGTGTTCGAAACGCGCGGCAACCAGGATTGCCACATCATCCTGCGCGGCGGCAAGGCGCCGAACTACGCCAGGACCGACGTCGACGCCGCCTGCGCGCTGCTGGCGAGCGCCGGCCTGCGCGAGCAGCTGATGATCGACGTCTCGCACGCCAATTCGAGCAAGCAGCATGCGCGCCAGATCACGGTGGCGCAGGCAGTCGCCGAGCAGGTGGCGGCGGGCGACGCGCGCATCATGGGCGTGATGATCGAGAGCCACCTGGAGGAAGGCCGCCAGGACATCGTGCCGGGCCAGCCCTTGAAGCGGGGCGTGTCCGTGACCGACGCCTGCATCAGTTTCGAGCAGACGGTGCCGGTGCTGGCGGGATTGGCCGAGGCGGTGCGGGCGCGGCGGCAGTTGCGCCGCAACTGACGCGGGAGTTTCAGCGCAGCGGCACGAAGCGGTAGCCGCCGTGGCGCGTGATATCGGTCTGCTCGCCGCGCCGCACCACGCGCAACATCTCGCCGGCGACCGGGATCACCATGATGCCGCCGTCGCGCAACTGGTCGACCAGCGCCTGCGGCAGTTCGTCGGGTTCGGCCGACACCAGGATGCGGTCGAACAGGCCCTGCTCGGGCAGGCCCAGCACGCCGGGCCTCGCCTGCACGATGCTGGCCCAGGGTTGCCTGGTGGCGGCAAGGTTGTCGGCGCCCCATTGGGTCAGTTCGGGAATCAACTCGACGCCCAGCACCTGGCCGTCGGCGCCGACCAGGTGCGCCAGCAAGGCGGTGGTCCAGCCGGAGCCGGCGCCGACATCGAGCACGCGCATGCCCCAGCCGACATCAAGCAAGCGCAGCATGGCGGCGACCGTGCGCGGTTGTGAATTGGTCTGGTCGTGGCCGATCGGCAAGGGGCCGTCGTAGTCGGCTCGATGGCGCTGGTCCGGCGGCAGGAAGCCGACGCGCGGATGCGCTGTGAAGGCGGCAGCCACGGCGTCAGGCGTTTGGCTGCTCATGCCGTCTGGTTTCAATACTGGCTGGGCGTGTCGGGTGACAGGCCGACGGCGAGGCTCAGCGTCGGTGCTGCGGCCGCGCGCCGGTCGAAGGCATGCGCCGCTCGAGGTGGCGGAAGCTGATGCGGCCCTTGCTCAGGTCGTAGGGCGACAGTTCCAGCGACACGCGGTCACCCGCCAGGATGCGGATGCGGTGCTTCTTCATCTTGCCGGCCGAGTACGCCACCAGCTCGTGGCCGTTGTCCAGCGTGACGCGAAAACGCGTGTCGGGCAGCACCTCGTTGACGATGCCTTGCATCTCGATCAGTTCTTCCTTGGCCATGCGTTTTCTCCTTGTGTCAATGGGAACGAATGCGGAGCCTGGCCATCCGCCGGGACGGCGCGGCGCGCGGGATCGTTGACGACGGGCGGCGGCGGACGCGCGAGTGCTCTGAACTGGCCACACTCAGTGTGTGGCAGCGGCTGGCGGGGCACCGGCTATCGGGTGCGACGCCGCCGGCGAGCAAGGAAGCGATGGGAAAACGGCGTGTGCGGGATGCGGATCCGGCCAGCCATGCGCCTCGCGACCGATGGTCAGTCAATCGGCCATTTTAGCGCACATCCCATGATCGTGCTGCGCTGCAGCACGGAGGCGCTTCCAGGCACGGGTGCCGCCATGCCCGCACGCCTCAATCGCCCGCCTTCTCGTCCACCACCTTGCGCGCCGGCCGCTTGCCGGCGGCGGCCGGTTTGGCCGCAGCGGGCCTGGCCACCGGCGCACACTCGGCGGCCTGGCTTTGCGCGCGCAAGGTGTTCAGGCGGCTGGAGATGTGGTCGAGCACTGGCGGCGGCAAGGGTTGCCGGAACTCGAAATCCAGCCGTTCCAGTTCGGCTGCCAGATGGCGGCAGACAGCATCCAGGTGGCCCGGATCACTGCCGCTCGCCAGCGCCACCGGCCGCGCCACCACCGCGGGCACGCCGTCGCCGATGGAACCCGTGACACCGTTCGCATCCATGCCAGCTGCAGCCGCCGGCTGCGCGCTGCCTTCGGGGCAGGGCTCGTTGGTGTAGGTGACATGGCCGTCCCGCACGCATTTGTTGACTCCACCGGCCACCACGGCCGGCGCCTGCGGATCACGCGCTGGCGTGGGCGCCGGCGCAGGCCTGCTGACCGCCGGGACTGCGGCCAGATCGGGCTTCGCCGCCGGCTCGCCAGAAACAACCGGCTGCTCCGGCGCGGGTGCCCGGCCTTCCGCCACCGCCCGGCGCTGCGACACGTCGTTGACCAGCCATTCGTAGGCGTGGTAGGCGCCCACCATCAGCGTCAGCACGGCGGCCGCGGCGACCACCCAGCGCAGCATGCCGCCTTCCGATTCGGGCTCGGGCGGCGCCAGCGGCCGGTCCTTGTCGTCGGCGCTGCGCGGGTTCATGGTCATGCCGCCGGACGCCTGCGGGCGCTCAGGCTGCCGCCTTCTCCGGCAGCTCGATCTTGACTTCCAGCACTTCCAGGTCGTCCTGCCGTTCCAGGTTGACCTTGATGTCCTTCGGGTCGATCTTGACGTACTTGCTGATCACCGCGATCAGGTCGCGCTGCAGGTCGGGCAGGTAGTCGGGCTCGGCCGGGCTGCGGCCTGAGCGCTCGTGCGCCAGGATGATCTGCAGGCGCTCCTTGGCAACGCTGGCGGTCTTCTTCTTCTCGCCCAGGAAGAATGAGAGGAAGGACATGGCTCACCGACCTCCGAACAGGCGCTTGAAGAAACCCGGCTTCTCGGCCTCGACGTAGCGCATCGGCTTGTCGGCACCGAGGAAGCGCTCCACCACGTCGCTGTAGGCACCCGCCACGTCGGTGCCGGTCAAGTACACCGCCGGCAGGCCCTGGTTGGAGGCCTGCAGCACCGCCTCGCTTTCCGGGATCACGCCGATCAGCTTGATGCGCAGAATGTCCTGGATGTCCTCCAGGCTCAACATCTGGCCGTCGGCGACACGGTTCGGGTTGTAGCGCGTGATCAGCAGGTGTTCCTTGATCGGCTCCTTGCCGTCGATGGCGCGCTGCGTCTTGCTGCCCAGCATGCCCAGGATGCGGTCGGAGTCGCGCACGCTGGAGACCTCGGGGTTGGTCACGATCAGCGCCTCGTCGGCGTAGTACATGGCGTAGATGGCGCCGGTCTCGATGCCGGCCGGCGAATCGCAGACGATGTAGTCGAAATCCATCGCCACCAGGTCGTCGAGCACCTTCTTCACGCCTTCCTGCGTCAGTGCCTCCTTGTCGCGCGTCTGGCTGGCGGCCAGCACGTACAGCTTGTCGCACTGCTTGTCGCGGATCAGCGCCTGGGTCAGGTTGGCCTCGCCCTGGATCACGTTGACGAAGTCGTACACCACGCGGCGCTCGCAGCCCATGATGAGGTCCAGGTTGCGCAGGCCGACGTCGAAGTCGATCACCGCCGTCTTGTGGCCCTTGAGCGCCAGGCCGGATGCGAACGCCGCGCTGGTGGTGGTCTTGCCGACGCCGCCCTTGCCGGAAGTCACCACAACGATTCTTGCCATGTCAGTTCACCTTGCTTTAGCTGTAGCTTGATACGGGTTGCGCGCCACGCTCTCAATCACCCATGGGCTCGAACACCAGGCTGTCGCCGGCTTCGCCCGAAACCAGTTGCACGACCGCGGCGCGGCCCCAGATCTCGGGCCCGAGCGAGGCGTCGCTGGTGCGGTAGACGCCGGCGATCGACACCAGGTCGGGTTGCATGTCGAGCGCGAAGATGCGCGCCTGCGGCCAGCCCCGTGCGCCGGCGATGGCGCGCCCGCGCAGCGGCGCGTAGACGTGCACGTGGCCGTCGGCGATCACCTCGGCACCATGGTTGACCATGGCCAGCAGCACCAGGTCGCGGCCGCGCGCGTACACCTGCTGGCCCGAGCGCAGGGGCCGGTCGATCACCAGCGCGCCCGGCGCCACGGCCTCGACCGGCGGCGCCGGCGTTTCAGTGGTTCGCTCGCTGCGCTGCACCGGGACGTCGGGTGCCAGCAGCAGACCCAGCTGCGCCGCCGCCGCGCGCTGCTCCTCGCTGCCGCCGCGCACCGCCATGAAGCGCAGGCGGCGCGTGTGCAGCAACTCGCCCAGTTGCTCGAAATCGATGCTGGCCTCGGCATGCTCCGGCGCCAGCGCCGACAAATCGACCACCACCGGATCGTGCTCGAAGAAATCCGGCATCTCGCCGTACTGCGCTTCCAGTTCGTCCTGCAGCAGCGCCAGATCAGGCGACTTCAGACGCAATGCCAGCAATGGCAGCGTCGCGCTCTTGATCTCGAAAGTGCTGGGACTGCGGCCGGCCAGGGCAACGGACATGGAGGTGCGGATGTCGGACGAGGAAAGGCGGATCAGTGCGGATATCGACCGCTGATCTTACCAGTCGCCACCAGGGCATTTGCGGCCGGCGTTGGCCGGAATGTAACCAATGCCGGTGCCTCGACGCGACCCGGCCGGACTACGAAGCGGCAGCGGCGAAACGCTCTGCTGCTTGTCCTGTCTTGACTCTTGATAGTTATGAAAAAGAATAGTTGTCGTAGTAGAGCTCCTGCACTTTTGTGAGCAAGTCGGTTTTTACCAAACGCCATCGCCACTTAGGGTCTGGCCGGTGCTGTGGACAAGCAGCCGTGGCCGGGCGGCACTGGTGGGGACAAGATGAACGCCGGGCGACATGCTGTGGACAAGCCGCGACTTGCCAGCTGACTGTCCACAGGTTTTTCCGACCGCTATTTCTCGATCACCCACTGGATGATGGTCTTGGCGATGAAGCCCACCATGCCGAAGGCCAGCGCCAGGAACAGCACGAAGGTGCCGAACTTGCCGGCCTTGGATTCCCAGGCCAGTTGCCCGACGATGAACAGCATGTAGAGCATGAACGCGCTGACGCCGACGGTGAGGCCGAACCAGGCGATCTGTTCCTCGTTGAAGCCGAACATCAGGTGCTTCCCTCCGGCGGCAGGCGTTCCGGCAGCGCGGATTCGTCGACCAGCGCCCGGTAGGCGTGCCAGCTGGCGTGGCCGAGCCAGGGCAGGATGACGATCAGGCCGAGCAGCGCGGTGGCCATGCCCAGCAGCGTCAGGGCCATGATCAGGCCCGCCCACAGCGCCAGCGCGCCCGGGTTGCTCAGCACCGCCTGCCAGCTGGTCAGTACGGCTTTCAGCACGTCGACCCGGCGGTCGAGCAGCAAGGGCATCGACACCACGCTGGAGGCGAACAAGGGCGCCGCCATCAGCGCGCCCATGGTCAGCCACAGCTCGAACAGGTAGCCGCGCGGAGCCAGCACCACGTGGCGCACGAAATCCAGCGGTGCGTGGACTGGCGCCGGAGCCAGTGCGGTGATCAGCGCGGCGGAAGTCAGCACCCAGCCGGTGCCGGCCAGCGACAGCAGCAGGCCGAAGCGCACCAGGCTCCAGTAGCCGCCGTGCACGGCGTAGCGCGAGTACTGCCAGCGGGTCCAGGTCTTGGTCACCGTCTGCAGGTCGGCCGGTTCGCCGCGCTCGAGCGCACGGCTGAGCGCGTACAGGCTGGTGGCCAGCACCGGCGCCACCACCAGAAAACCGGAAAAGGCGCCAGCCAGCAGCCAGAAGCGGTCGCGCGCGATCAGCAGCAGCAATGCGCCGAACGCTGCCAGGACCAGCCCGTGCAGCAGACTCGGCAGGCCGATGCGCCACAGATCGCGCCAGCCCAGCGCCAGCCAGTCGAACGGGGCGGCTAGCGCGATGCGGCGGATCGGCGGCAGGCGCAGCGTGCCGGGCGGGCGCGCCGGCGGCAACGGCGGTGGTGGCGGAGCGGTATGGGGCACGGTGGGCGCAGCTTGGCGTGGGCGGATCGGCAGGATAACGCCATCAGTACCTGGTTGCCGGTGCCGGCGTTCAGGTGACGTCCGCAGTCGCCGCACACGCGTGGCGCGGCGGCGCGACCATCAGCGCCCCAGCGCCTGGATCGTGACGGAATCCAGGCGGCCGGTCGCCATCAGGCCCTGGTCGCGCTGGAACTGGCGCAGTGCACTGGCGGTTCGTGGACCGGCAACGCCGTCCACGGTGCCGGGGTCGTAGCCCTTGTCGAGCAGGCGCTGCTGGGCGTCGCGCACGCTCATGTTGAGCGGTGCCGGAGCGCGCGGCGCCGGGGCGGGTGCGGTGACGACCGCCGGTGGCGGTGCCGTAGGGGGTGCGGTGACCGGGGCCGGCGTAGGTGGCGCGGCAGCGGGTGTGGCTTGGGTGCTGGCGGGTTCGGTCGCGCAGGCGGCCAGCAAGGCCAGTGGCGCGGCCAGAACCAGCGCACGGGTCAGGCGTGAATGCATGGGTGGCTTCCTCTGAATCGATCGGTGCCCTGCAGCGCCAGCGGTGGCGGCAAGGCCCAGAGCGAAGTCCTACCTTAGCGCATGACGGGCCAGCGATCCAGCGCGGTCGCGTCGTGCGCCTGCCCGGGAACAAGAAAAGCCGGTGGCCATGCGAGTGGCCGCCGGCTTGTCGATGAGCGCCTGCGGATCAGCGCATGCCGCGGTGGCCAGGGCCGCCCATGCCGCCCATTCCACCCATGCCGCCGCCCTTGCCGCCGCGCATGGCGCGCTCGTCGTACACCTTCTGCTGCTCCGGCGTGAGTTGGGCGTAGAAGGCCTTGACCGCCTCGCCGCGTTGCTGCATGCGGGTCTGGCGTTCGGTTGCCAGCTGTTGCATGCGGTCGATGCGCTGCGGGGTGTTCAGCTGGCTCAGTTCGTCGCGGTTCATGCGCGGCCATGCGGCATCGGCGGGCGGCTGCATGGCGGCGGCATAGGCGGTCCAGGCGCCTTCCTGTGCCGGCGTGAGTTTCAGCTGCGCCTTCAGGTCGGCCATGCGCTGCGCATGCCATTCGGCCCGGCGCTGTTCACGCTGCGCCGAATCCATGCGCGCGCCGCGATCGCGCATCATGGGGCGGGCGGTTTGCTCGCCGGCGGCAGGGCCGGCCTGCGCCACGGTCAAGGGGCTTTGCGCGACGGCGATGGCACCGGTGGCGGCCAGCACGGTGGCGATGAAGAGGCGTTTCGGGTGGGTCATGACTGCTTCCTTTCAGGATCGGTATTCGTAACGGGATCAAGCACCTGGCCGGGGCGGCCGTGAAGGCTCGATGACCGGCTTGAAAGCAAGTCTGCGCCGCGCCGGTATCGGCGTCATCACTGGCGCATGTCGGTTTGTAAAGATTGGCAAACAGGGGAAGAATGCGCGGCCGCCGCACCAGGCTTCAGCGCGCCTTGTGGCGGCCGCTGAGGTCGTCGAGGATCGGGCATTCGGGCCGCTCGTCGCCATGGCAATGGCGCAGCAGATCCTGCAGCGTGCGCCGCATGTCCTGCAGGGCGGCGATGCGCTGCTCCAGCTCGCCGACATGCCGCTGGGCAATGCGCTTGACATCGGCGCTGGCGCGTTCGCGGTCGTGCCACAGGCCGACCAGCTCGGCGATCTCGGCCATCGAGAAACCCAGTTCGCGCGAGCGCTTGATGAAGCGCAGGGTGTGGATGTCGGCCGGCGTGTACTGGCGGTAGCCGCTGTCGGTGCGCGCCACCGCGCCGAGCAGGCCGAGCGCTTCGTAGTGACGCACCATCTTGGCCGACACGCCCGAGGCGCGCGCGGCGGCGCCGATGTTGACCGGGCCGATGCCCTGGCCGGGGTTCATTCGGTCACCGTGTAGCCTTCCTCGCGGATCGCGGCGGCGATCGCCTCGCGCGGCTGCGTGGTGTCGACCTCGACCAGGTTCTGGGCACGGTCGATCTTCACCTGGGCGCTGCCGTCGAGCTGCTTGATGGCGCGCGTGACGGCGGCCTCGCAGTGGCCGCAGGTCATGCCGGTGACGGTGAATTGCTGGTTCATGAGAATCTCCTGAAGAACGATGGAACGGCGATGGCACCCATCATGAAGCTTGACATGGTGGCAATGTCAAGCGGTTCAACAGGTTTCCCAGCCGGCTTGACATTCCCATCATGGGAAGCCTGATACTGCCGGCATGACCGATTCCACCACCACCCTGGATCTCGGCGTTGGCGGCATGACCTGCGCCTCCTGCGTGTCACGCGTCGAGCGCGCGCTGAAGAAAGTGCCGGGCGTGCAGTCCGCCGCCGTCAACCTGGCGACCGAGTCGGCGCGCGTCACCTTCAGCGGCGGCGAGGACATGAGCGCCGTGCTGCGGCGCGCGGTGCGCGATGCCGGCTACGAGCCGCGCGCTGCCGCGGCCGCCATCGACGCCGCTGACGTCTCGCCCTGGGCCGGCTTCGGCCCGGTGGCGCTGGGCCTGCTGCTGTCGGCGCCGATGGTGCTGCCGATGCTGGGCCTGCCCTTCGGCATCCACTGGATGCCGCCGGCCTGGCTGCAGTTCCTGCTGGCGACGCCGGTGCAGTTCTGGCTCGGCGCACGCTTCTACAGGGCCGGCTGGCACGCGCTCAAGGCCGGCAGCGGCAACATGGACCTGCTGGTCGCGGTCGGCACCACGGCGGCCTGGGCGCTGTCGGTGTGGATGTGGCTGTTTTCCGAACACGGCGGCCACGCGGCCCACCTGTACTTCGAGAGCTCGGCGGTGGTGGTGACCCTGGTGCTGCTGGGCAAGTGGCTGGAGTCGCGCGCCAAGCGCCAGACCACGGCGGCGATCCGCGCGCTGCACGCGCTGCGCCCCGAGATGGCGCACCTGATCGACTGGGACGGCAGCGAGAAGGACATCCCGATCGACGAGTTGCGCGTCGGCGACCAGCTCGCGGTGCGCCCCGGCGAGCGCGTGCCGGCCGACGGCGTGCTGCGCGAGGGCGCGACCCAGGTCGACGAATCGATGCTGACCGGCGAGCCGCTGCCGGTGGCCAAGGGCGTGGGCGACCAGCTCACCGGCGGCTCGATCAACGGCGACGGCCGCGTGCTGCTGCAGGTCACGGCGGCCGGCAGCGAGAGCGTGCTGGCCCACATCATCCGTCTGGTCGAGGACGCCCAGGCCGGCAAGGCGCCGGTGCAGCGACTGGTCGACAAGGTATCGGCGGTGTTCGTGCCGACGGTGATGCTGATCGGGCTGCTGACCTTTCTCGGCTGGTGGTTCAGCGGGCTCGACACCGAGCTGGCCATCATGCGCGCGGTGGCGGTGCTGGTGATCGCCTGCCCCTGCGCGCTCGGGCTGGCGACACCGACCGCGATCATGGCCGGCACCGGCGTGGCAGCCAAGTTCGGCATCCTGATCAAGGACGCCGAGGCGCTGGAGGTGGCGCACCGGGTCGACACCGTCGCCTTCGACAAGACCGGCACGCTGACACGGGGCCGGCCGCGCCTGCTGGCGCTGGCGACGGCGCCGGGTGTCGACGAGGCGGCGGCGCTGCGCAGCGCGGCCAGCCTGCAGAGCGGCAGCGAGCACCCGCTGGCGCGTGCCGTCACGGAGGCTGCCGAGGCGCGGGAGCTGGCCTGGGACGCACCACAGGACGTGCAGGCAGTGCCGGGCCGCGGCACCGTCGGCCAGGTGGCTGGGCACGAGGTGCTGATCGGCAGCCTGCGCTGGATGGACGAACTGGGCGTCGATCTGCAGGCGCTGGGCGAGCGTGCCGCCGCGCTGCAGGCCGAAGGCGCCACCGTTTCGGCGCTGGCCGTGCGCAGTGCGCCCGATGCCGTGCCGCGGGCCATGGCCTTGCTGGCCTTCGGCGACGAACCGAAGCCGGGCGCCGCGGCGGCGCTGGCCGAACTGCACGCGCGCGGCGTGCGTGCGGTGATGATCTCGGGCGACAACCGCGGCGCCGCCGAGGCCATGGCGCGCCGCCTCGGCCTCAAGCCCGAGGACGGCGAGGTGATGGCCGAGGTGCTGCCGGGCGACAAGGCCGAGGCCGTCATGCAATTGCGCGGGCAGGCCAATGCCACCCACCCGGCCGCCGGGCCGCTCCCGAGGCCGGGTGCGGCCCCCTCGGGGGGCAGCGCAACAGGCGCAGCCGTGGAGCGTGGGGGCCGTCATGTCGTCGCCATGGTCGGCGATGGCGTCAACGACGCGCCGGCGCTGGCGGCGGCCGACGTCGGCATGGCCATGGGCAGCGGCACCGACGTCGCCATGCACGCGGCCGGCATCACGCTGATGCGCGGCGACGTCGGCCTGGTGCCGGCGGCGCTGGACGTGTCGCGCCGTACCGTGGCCAAGATCCGCCAGAACCTGTTCTGGGCCTTCATCTACAACGTCGCCGGCATCCCGCTGGCGGCGATGGGCTACCTGAGTCCGGTGGTGGCCGGCGCGGCGATGGCGCTGTCCTCTGTCAGCGTGATGAGCAATGCGCTGCTGCTGCGGCGCTGGCAGCCGGCTGCACCGGCGGCGACAGTCAACGACAGCGGTGCGGTCAATGAACCGGCCGCAGCGGGTGAATACCAGGGCGCCAGATAATCGATCCAGCGCCGCAACGGGCGCGATTCGAACCCCTTTCAGGGACAGCAGATCGGGCCTCGCGGCACCGATCGACGACAGAACAGACTGAACACGATGAAACCACGGACCCTCGAAATCATCCGCGACGAACACTCTTCCATGGCCGCCATGCTGCAGTCCCTGCGGCTGATGGTGAAGCAAGGCCCCGGCGACGATCCGAAGGGCTTTTTCGAGGTGCTGCGGGCGATGCTGTTCTACATCGATGAGTTCCCCGAGCGCCTGCACCATCCCAAGGAGACCGAACTGCTGTTTCCGCGCGTGGTGAAGGCGGTGCCCGAGTTGGGCGTCGCGGTGGCGCGCCTCGACCGCGACCACGAGTACACCGAGCAGGCGGTGCGCGACGTGCACCAGATGCTGGTGGCCTGGGAGATGCTGGGCGACTCGCGGCGACAGGAGTTCCAGGAAACGCTGACGCGCTACATCAACGTGTACCTGGCGCACATGCAGCTGGAGGAGCAGGAGATCCTGCCCGCGGCGCAGAAGCATCTGACCGAGGCCGACTGGGAGGAACTCGATGCCGCATTCGAGGAAAACCGCGACCCGCTGACCGGCAAGTACCAACCCGATCCGGTGTTCGAGCAACTGTTCACCCGCATCGTGCGCGACGCACCGGCGCCGATCGGGCTTGGTGGCGGTTGAGCCGTCCCTCGTCTTGGCTACCAAAAGGGTCGCATCAGCGACCCTTTTTTTGACTTGTCCTTTCTTTTGGTATGGTTTATAAACTACCCCACAGTATTGGGAGGGTGCCGCCATGCCCCATTCGCCGCAAGACAGGAAACGCGCCATCACCCGTTTGCGCCGCATCCGTGGCCAGGCCGAGGCGCTCGAGCGCAGCATTGCCCAAGGTGCCTGCTGCGGTCCGGTGCTGCAGCAGCTGGCTGCCATGCGCGGCGCCGTCAACGGCCTGATGGCCGACGTGCTGGAAGGCCACATGCGCGAATCCCTCGGCCACGCCGATTGCGACCCGGACGGCTTGCAGGATCCGGCGCACGCACGCATCCACACGACCATCGACGAGCTGACGTCGCTGGTCCGTGCCTACCTCAAGTAAATCCGCATCAGGAGAACCGCCCATGAAATCCCGCGCCGCCGTCGCCTTCGAACCCGGCAAGCCGCTGCAGATCGTCGAGATCGACGTCGCCCCGCCGAAAAAGGGCGAGGTGCTGATCCGGATCACCCACACCGGCGTCTGCCACACCGACGCCTTCACCCTGAGCGGCGACGATCCGGAGGGCGTGTTCCCGGCGGTGTTGGGGCACGAGGGCGCCGGCACCGTGGTCGAGGTCGGCGAAGGCGTCAGCAGCGTGAAGCGGGGCGACCACGTGATTCCGCTCTACACCGCCGAGTGCGGCGAATGCCTGTTCTGCAAGAGCGGCAAGACCAACCTGTGCGTGGCCGTGCGCGCCACCCAGGGCAAGGGCCTGATGCCTGACGGCACCACGCGCTTTTCCTACCAGGGCAAGCCGATCTACCACTACATGGGCTGCTCCACCTTCAGCGAATACACCGTGGTGGCCGAGGTGTCGCTGGCCAAGGTCAACCCTGAGGCCAACCCCGAGCAGGTCTGCCTGCTGGGCTGCGGCGTCACCACCGGTCTGGGCGCGGTGAAGAACACCGCCAAGGTGCAGCCGGGCGACAGCGTCGCGGTGTTCGGCCTTGGCGGCATCGGCCTGGCGGTGATCCAGGGCGCCAAGCTGGCGGGTGCCGGCCGCATCATCGCCATCGACACCAACCCGGCCAAGTTCGAGCTGGCGAAGACCTTCGGCGCCACCGACTGCGTGAACCCCAAGGACCACGACAAGCCGATCCAGCAGGTCATCGTGGACATGACCACATGGGGCGTGGACCACAGCTTCGAGTGCATCGGCAACGTCCATGTCATGCGTGCAGCGCTCGAATGCGCGCACCGCGGCTGGGGCCAGAGCGTAATCATTGGTGTCGCCGGCGCCGGGCAGGAGATCTCGACGCGGCCGTTCCAGCTCGTCACCGGCCGGCGCTGGCTCGGCACGGCCTTCGGCGGCGTCAAGGGCCGCAGCGAGCTGCCCGGCATGGTCGAGGACGCGATGGCCGGCCGGATCCAGCTCGCGCCCTTCGTCACCCACACCATGCCGCTGACGGAGATCAACGAGGCCTTCGATCTGATGCACGCCGGCAAGTCGATCCGCAGCGTGGTGCATTACTGATCAGCCGTTGCCACCGACGACGCCCCCATGTTGTCCCGCTACCGCATGCAGCGCGGCCTGCCGGCTGCGCAGTTGCCGCAAGGCATCCGCCAGGACACCCGCAAGCACACGCGGCACATCCTGCGGCCCGAAGCGGAGTTCGTGCGCGAGTTCTTCGCCGACCCGAGCGATGCGGTCTGGCGCCAGTCGATGGACCGGTACCGCGCCGAGCTGGAACGCCGGTTCGCGCAGGATCGCGGGCCCTTCGACGCGCTGGCCGATCTGGCGCGGCGCGAGAACGTGTTCATCGGCTGCAGCTGCCCGACCCGGCTGGTTCCCGACGTGCGCAAGTGCCACACCTGGACCGCGCTGGAATTCATGCACGAGAAGTACCCCAACCTGGAGGTCCGGATGCCCGAAGTCGAGACGCCGGGTGACCCCGGCCGTCCTCGCCGGAACCCGATGGAGAAGTAAGACAGTGGAACGCATCGAACAGCACGCCAGCTTCGGCGGTCGCCAGGAAGTCTGGAAACACGCCAGCCGCAGCACCGGCACGCCGATGACGCTCGGCGTCTACCTGCCGCCGACGGCGCTGCAAGGCGAGCGCTGCCCGGTGCTGTATTGGCTGTCGGGCCTGACCTGCACCGAGCAGAACTTCATCACCAAGGCGGGCGCGCAGCAGTTCGCGGCCGAACACGGCCTGATCGTGGTGGCGCCCGACACCAGCCCGCGTGGTGAAGGGGTGGCCAACGACGAGGCCTACGACCTCGGTCAGGGCGCGGGCTTCTACCTGAACGCCACGCAGCCGCCGTGGGCGCCGCATTTCCGCATGGAGGACTATGTGGTGGATGAGTTGCCGGCGCTGATCGAGCAGCACTTCCCGGCCACCGGTGCGCGCGGCATCAGCGGCCACAGCATGGGCGGGCATGGCGCGCTGACACTGGCGCTGCGGCATCCTGGGCGATACCGGAGCGTGAGCGCGTTCTCGCCCATCGTCGCGCCGACCCGGGTGCCTTGGGGTCGGAAGGCGTTCAAGGCCTACCTGGGTGAAGACGAAGCCGCGTGGAAGCAGCACGACGCGGTCGAACTCATCGCCAGCGCGACCGAACGTCTGCCGCTGCTGGTGGATCAGGGCGACGCGGACGACTTCCTGACCGGCCAGCTCCGGCCCGACCTGCTGCAAGCCGCCTGCGAGCAGGCCGGCCACCCCTTGACGCTGCGCCTGCAGCCAGGCTACGACCACAGCTACTACTTCATCGCCAGCTTCATCGGCGAGCACCTGGCGCACCACGCGCGCGCCTTGCGCTGACCGGCCCTAATCGCGCCCGGATCGCTCCGTGCGCGCCGTTGCCAGCACGCGCAGCACGCTGCAGACGCCCGAGGCCAGCGCGAACAGCGCGCTCAGCGCCAGCGCCAGATCGGTGCCGAACTGGCTCTCGTGCGGCGTCCAGAGGCTGAACAGCAGCGCGGCCAGCACCGCGCCCAGCGTCTGGCCGGTGAGACGCGCAGTGCCCAGCATGCCGCTGGCGGCGCCGCTGCGCTGCGGCGGTGGCGTGGTCAGGATGGTGTGGTTGTTGGGTGACTGGAACAGGCCGAAGCCGAGTCCGCACAGCGCCAGCCGCCAGGCCAGCTCGATGTCGGCGGGCCGCTCCGGCAGCGCCGCCAGCAGGGCCAGGCCGGCGGCCAGCAGCAGCATGCCGAGGCCACCCAGCAGGCCGGCCGGCACGCGGTCGATCAAGCGTCCAGCCAGCGGCGCCACCACCATGATGGCCAGCGGCCAGGCGGCGATCAGCAGCCCGGCCTTCAGCGGTGTCAGGCCCAGGGCTTCCAGCAGCAGGAAGGGCAGCGCCACGTAGGCCAGCATCTGGGCGCAGAAGGCGCCGACCGAGGCGCCCATCGACAGCGCGAACACCGGCAGCTGCAGCAGATCGACCGGGAACAGCGGCGCCACCCGGGTGCGCTGCCGACGGATGTAGAAGAAGCCGACGGCCAGCCCGGCCAGCAGCATCAGCACGGCGTCCGGTGGCAGTTCGCCACCACCGCCGCGCACGCCCAGGCGGTCGGCGCCGATGAACACCAGCGAAAACGTCAGCACGTTCAGCAGCACGTCCATCGGCGCGATGCGGGTGCCGGCGGTTGCCGCGGCGGTGTTGGCCGGCAGTGCGCGCCAGCCCAGCCAGAACACCAGCGCGCCCAGCAGCAGGTTGAGCGTGAACAGCCAGCGCCAGGACGCCACCGACAGCACCACGGCCGCCAGCGCCGGCCCGGCCACGGCGGCGGTGGCCACTACCATCGAATTCAGTGCGATGCCGCGGCCCAGCAGCGCGCGCGGATAGACGCGCCGCACCAGCGCCGCATTGACGCTCATGATGCCGGCCGCGCCCAGGCCCTGCAACGCGCGCGCACCGGTCAGCGTGCCCAGGTTGGGCGCCAGCATGGCCACCGCCGACGCCAGCACGAACAGCGCCATGCCGCCCAGGTACACGCGCCGGTAGCCGAGCAGGTCGCCCAGGCTGGCCAGCGGCAGCAGCAGCGCCAGGATCGCGATCTGGTAGGCGTTGACCACCCACACCGATTGCGCGGCACTGGCCTGCAGGTCGCGCGCGATGCTGGGCAGGGCCAGGTTCATGATGGTGCCGTCGAGCACCGACACCGCAATGCCGAGCAGGATCACCAGCACCGCGCGCCGGCGCTGCGGCGCGGGCAGGCCGTCGTCGCTCATGCGGCTCCCGCTACCGCAGATCGGTCGCTGCGGCGCGACGCTCCGGTCGCCGGTGCCGGCCGGTCGTGGAGCGGATCAGGACGCCAGCGCCGGGTAATCCGTGTACCCCTTGGCGCCGCCGCCGTACATGGTGCTCTTGTCGAGCTCGGCCCAGGGCCCGCCGCGCCGGATGCGCTCGGCCAGGTCGGGCATGCAGATGAAGGACTTGCCGAAGGCCACCAGGTCGGCGCGGCCGCTGGCGATGGCGTCTTCGGCCAGCGCCGCGTCGTAGCCGTTGTTGACCATCCAGGCGCCGTGCCCGCCGGCGCTGCGGTAGGCGGCTTTCATGGCGGCGTAGTCGAATGGCCGGCCCTCGACTTCGCGTGGGCCGCCGGTGGCGCCCTCGATGACGTGCACGTAGGCCAGGCCGAGCGGCGCCAGTTGGCGCATCAGGTATTCGAACAGCGGCTGCGGATCGGCGTCCACGATGTCGTTGGCCGGCGTCACCGGCGACAGGCGGATGCCGACGCGGTCGTGGCCGACGGCGTCGGCCACCGCGCGCGCCACTTCCAGCGTCAGCCGGGCGCGGTTCTCGATGCTGCCGCCGTAGTCGTCGCCGCGTTGGTTGGCGCCGGTCTTGAGGAACTGGTCGAGCAGGTAGCCGTTGGCGCCGTGCAACTCGACGCCATCGAAGCCGGCCGACTGCACCGCGTTGCGCGCCGCCACGGCGTAGTCGTGCACGATGCCCGGGATCTCATCGCGCTCCAGCGCGCGTGGCTCGCTGGTGGGGGTGAAATGGCCCTCGCCCTGTTCGTTGAAGACGTAGGTCTTGGCGTTGGCGCGGACCGCCGACGGCGCCACCGGCGCGGCTTTGCCCGGCAGCAGCACCTGGTGCGACACCCGGCCCACGTGCCACAGCTGGCACACGATCTTGCCGCCGGCCGCATGCACCGCCTGCGTGACCTGCTTCCAGCCGTCAAGCTGCTCGGTGCCGTACAGGCCCGGCACGTCGGCGTAGCCCTGGGCCTGTGGGCTGATGGCGGTGCCTTCGCTGACGATCAGGCCGGCGCCGGTGCGTGGATCGGCGCGCTGGGCGTAGTAGGTCGCCATCAGCGGCGTTGGTACGGCGCCGGGCGCGCGGTTGCGTGTCAGCGGCGCCATGACGAGGCGGCTGGCGACCTCGATGGCGCCGACGCGGGTGGGTGAGAATAGGTGCTGGGACATGTCTCGGATTCGGGGCTGGGGCGGCGCGGCATGCGCGCCAGCTGGGCATTTTGCGCCAGTTCCGCGCGTCGCGACGGCGGCCAGCCGAGCATGCCGCATCCGGCTGCGCGGGCTTGTCCCGCAGGTGCCAGGGTGGTGCCGCGCCCGGTCCCGGCTCGCGCACAATGCGCGCATGTCGACGCCCGAGCCGCCCAGCCTGCGCCAGCTGATCCTGATTGCGCTGGCGCTGTCGCTGGGTGCCGCGGTGTCGCTCGGCATCACGCGCTTCGCCTACGGGTTGCTGCTGCCGGTGATGCGCGACGACCTCGACTGGAGCTACACCCTGGCCGGCGCCATGAACACCGCCAACGCCGGCGGCTACCTGCTGGGCGCGCTGGCGACGCCGTGGCTGATGCGGCGCTTCGGTGCCGTGCCGGTGTTCCTGGTCGGCAGCGTGCTGGCGAGCGTGTTCATGGCCGCCTCGGGCTTCTTCATCGACGCCTGGCCGCTGCTGCTGCAGCGCCTGCTGGCGGGCGTCGCCAGTGCCTTCGTGTTCGTTGCCGGCGGGCTGCTGGCGGCACGCATGGGCGCCCACGCGCCGGCGCATGCGGGCCTGCTGCTGGGCCTGTACTACGGCGGCACCGGCTGGGGCATCACGGCCTCGGCGCTGGGCGTGCCGGCCCTGCTGCACGCCGCGCGAGACGTGCAGCACGGCTGGGCCTGGGCCTGGTGGGGCATGGCGCTGCTGTGCCTGCTGGCCACCGTGGTGCTGGTCTGGCCGGCCCGGGCGCTGCGCCAGAGCGAACGGGCCGCGCCGACGAGCGCGACATCCGCCGCGGAGGCACCGCGCATCGGGCCGACCATCCGGCGCATGCTGCCGGCACTGATCGGCTACACGCTGTTCGGCGTCGGCTACATCGGCTACATGACCTTCGTGATCGCCCTGCTGCGCGAGCAGGGCGTGAGTGCCGGCGCCATCACCTGGTTCTATGCGCTGCTGGGTCTGGCGGTGGTCGCTTCGGCGCGCATCTGGGCCGGCCTGCTGAACCGCGCCAGGGGTGGCGGCGCGCTGGCGTTCCTCAACGCGCTGCTGGGCGTGGCCACCATTCTGCCGGCGCTGACCGGCGCCTGGCCGGTGGTGCTGGCCTCGGGCCTGCTGTTCGGCGCGGTGTTCCTGTCGCTGGTGGCATCGACCACCGCCTTCGTGCGCCACAACCTGCCGCAGTCCCTGTGGCCGGCGGGCATCAGCGCCTTCACCATCCTGTTCGCGTTCGGCCAGATCGCCGGGCCCACGGTGGTCGGCTGGATCGCCGACGGCCCGGGGGGGTTGGCGCGCGGGCTGGTCTATTCAGCGGCGGCGCTGTGGCTGGGCGCGCTGTTCGCGTGGCGGCAGCGGCCGCTTGCCGCGCCGGCGTGAACGCTCAGATCAGGCCTTCGGCCTTCATCGCGGCCTGCACCGCCGGGCGCGCGGCAACCCGCTCGCGGTAGGCAACTAGGTTCTTGAAGCCCGACAGGTCGATCTGCATCGGCTGGGCCCAGTTGGTAACGGTGAACAGGTAGCCGTCGGCGACCGTGAAGTCGTCGCCCATCAGGTACTGCTTGCCGGCCAGCTCGCCATCCACCCATTGCAGGCGCTCGCGCAGCTTGTCCTTGTTGAGCTGCTTGGCCTCTTCCGGCATGGCCGGGTTGAACAGCGGCGAGAAGGTCTTGTGGATCTCGGTGCCGATGAAGTTCAGCCAGCTCTGCAACTGGTAGCGCGCCAGCGTGCCGTTGGCGGGCGCCAGCTTCCGGTCCGGCGCCTGGTCGGCGATGTACTGCACGATGGCCGGGCCTTCGCGCAGGCCGGTGCCGTCATCCAGCACTAGGTACGGCACGTAACCGAGTGGATTGATCCTGCGGTAGTCGCTGCCGTCGGGCAACCGCTTGGTCTTGGTCGGTGCGGGGACGGCCTCGTACGGCAGGCCGGATTCTTCCAGCGCGATGTGCGGCGACAGCGAGCAGGCGCCGGCGGAGTAATAGAGTTTCATGGAAGTATTGAAAAATAACGGAAAAACGAATCGTGTTGAGAGACGATGACGGTTGATGGTGACACAATGATTTGTATCGCCCGCAGCGGAACTAGCCTGACGGAACGCTGCTGACGCAGCGTAGCAAAAGGCGGGCACGGCTGCACGCCAGTCGATCGTCACCGTCCTGACTCTTGCGCATGATCCGGTGCCGTGGCGCGCTCGAGCTGCGTCAGGTGGTGCATGGCGTGGCGTCCGCCGTCATCGACCGGTCCGCACATCTCGATCGAAGGCATGAGTTGCCGACACACGGCGGGCCGCTCGGGGCGACCGAACAGCTTGCAGCGGCCGTGCTGATCCAGTTGTACGCAGCGCACGCCTGCAGGCTTGCCGTCGAGTAGGTAATGGAACTGGGCACGAGCCCAGTTTTCAGTACGGGGTTCCATGGGCTCCCGCAAGGCTACGGCATTGGGGGAGCCAATGGCTAAAACTGGTGCGGTTACTGGGTTCCACAACTTCGGAGCCCAACATGCGCAACGCCGTCAGCGAGGTGGCACGTACCGACCGGCTCGCCGCCCTGCGGGACCAGCTTGACACCAAGGAGGCGGAGCACCGGGAGGCCACAGCGGCGGCCGAGCGCATCCTCACGCTGCTGCAGAGCAAGTCGAGCCCCCTGCTGGGGCGCCGCTTCCGAGAGCTGGACGGCAAGGCCACCGCTGCGGCTGCCGAGGCGACAGCCATCCGCGCCGAGCTGTACTCCAGCGAGGGGCCGCTTTGCGATGAGGACGTGGCGTTGGCGATGGACGCCGCCATGGCTGCGGTGCTGGACGTTACCGACCGCCTGGCGACCGAGCGCGCAGCGCTGCGCGACCGGCTGGCACGCGCCTACTCGGCCGTCTGGGTCTGGCCCGACAAGAAGCTGGCCGCAACCCTGGCCCAGGGGCGTCCGGAGGTCTTGTGGTTGCCCCTGGCACCCGAGGCGTCCATCATCGAGGCGCTGACCGGCCAGCTCGCGCTGCCGCCCTTGCCCAAGCACCTGCAGTCCAGCCAGGCCGGCGCCTGACCGATGACGTGGAACATCACCGTCGGGTGCGACCGTCTTGCAGACCGTCGCCAGGAGGCAGACGGTAGAAGCAGACGCTTCAACCGCAAGTCCACGGGGCGCGGCAGCTCTGCGGTCGCTAGGGCGACACGCTGCCTCTCGGGCTGGACGCCCTCGTCCCCTCCTAATACCGCGCCCCCAGCCCCCTTACACCGCACAGCGGTTCCAACGGGCGGGCAACCCGCGCAGTGCTTGCCGTTGTTGCCGCTGTTCGCGTCCCCTGCCTGCTCCGGCTGGACGCCGGACACCGCCCAGGTTGCCCGCCCGCTTTCAGCGTGCTGGGGGCGGGGCTTTGCCCCCGCTGCGCCACCGGGCCGTGGGCGGCCCTTTTTTCGCTGGGGCGAAAAATGACTTGCGGCTCCCCCGGCAGCACATCGACCCAGTGGGCTGGGTGCGCTTTGCTGGGCGGCGGCTGGACGCCTTGCCCCACTCCAGCGGCGTGGCCCCCAATCCGGGCTGCCGCCCGGTCATACCCGCGCCCTATGATTGAGCGCATGGATACACAAACAACAGCAGCGCAGGCATTCATTGCCAGGTGGCAGGGAGTCACGGCCAGTGAGCTGGCGACCGCTCAAACCTTCGTCATGGACCTGTGCGAGCTGTTGGATGTGCACAAACCGCAGGCGGATAGCGCGCTCGTCCTTGCCGGTCAGCTTGGCGAGGTAGGGGCCGGCGTAGGTCGTGTTGCCCTCGTAGTGGCGGGATGCCAACGCCACGTAGACGTACATGGTGGCGTTGTCGATGCAGTCCACGACGGTGAACAGCAGCTTGCGCGGCAAGCAGAGTAAGCGTGGCCTCACCACCCTCTTGAACTGAGCGCGAGGCTGGGCGAGCAGTGTTTGACCGCGAGCTGAACCATGCTCGCCGCATCGCCCTGGCCGCCGCGTCGCTGTGGGGCAACCGTTCGCAAGCGGAACGCGTTGCCCTTGAGAAGAGGGTCAAGCTGGTGGCGGTGGAGTTGCGGGACCCTCTCGTCTGGGTCAGTTCCAGCACCGTCACGCTGCACGAATGGCGACATCGCGGGATTTAAAACAGGTGCCTATACCTGGCAGACCCGCATAAGTTTGGCCAGGTCATCGGGGAATTTCTTGATTAGGTGCGCACCCCGCGCGCCCGTTCGCGGGTAACGCCGCGTTCGGAAAATGCACTGCAGCCCCGCGAGGGGGAGAGAGGCGCCTTCGGGTGCCTCTCTTTTTGGCATGACCGGCTCAACCCCCTGGGCTTGTCAGTTGCTCAAGCTGCTGGAGCCACAGCATTGCGTGCTCGCGCGAGTTGCCGCACATCTCTGAGCTCGGCTGCAACCCGCCGCACACCGCTGGCCGTTCCGGTCGGCCGAACAACTCGCAGGCCAGGTCTGGTGTGAGGTGCGCGCACCGCTCCCCGGCCCGCTTGCCTTGGGGCATTTTCGGCATGGGCGTGGAGATGGATGGTGCGATGCAGCAGGCGCCGCAACGCGCCCGGCATTCGGGCTCTTGGTAGGATGTCAATTCCGGTTCCATTGATTCCCGAAAGGCTTGCCTTGTGGCATGCCGGGAATCGGCGAGCTGATCGAGGGGGCGATGCAGCAGGCGGCGCAGTGGGGGCGGCATTCCATGGGCTGTATCCCGATGCCGGCGTGCCCGGCGCGTATCGGCGCATTCATGGTCGTGTCACCACCGGCAGCGCCGCTGGCAGGCAGCAGACCTCGAGCCAGCGCGCCTGGCCGATGAAGTTGCCGTCGGCGCCGAGCGGCAAGGGTTTGTCGCAATGCATGGTGAGTCGGGTGAAGCGGTGCTGTCGCACCTCGGGTTCGCCCAGGTGGCGCCCGCGCAGCATCTTGTGCAGCAGCCGGAGCAGGCGTGGCCGCGTGGTCTGACACAGGCGCAGGAGCTGCAGCTGCCCGTCGTCGATGCGCGCGGTGGGCGCGACCGGCATGCCGCCGCCGTAGCTGGCGGTGTTGAGCACCGACGCCAGGTGCAGCGCTTGCGGTGCGGCTGCATCCTGATCCGGCAGCGCCGGCGTGGTCGTCAACCGGATCGGCCAGGCATTCAGCACGCGCAGTTCGGCCAGGGTTGCCCAGAGGTAGTGCAGTTGGCCCGGCAGGCGATGGCGGCTGGTTTCGGCGCGGTAGGCGACGACCGAGTCGAAGCCCACCGTCAGGCTGGAGGCGAACAGGACGGTCTGGGGTGCGGGGTCGGTTGGCGCAGGCTTGTCGATTGGCACGAACTCGTCGGGCGGCGCAGCCGTCAGCGACCAGCGCACCTGGCCGAGGTCGATCGGGCGCGCCGGTCCACGCACCGCATGTTGCAGCGCCGACTCCAGGCCTTGCCCCAGCAGGCCCAGCGCGCGCGCGAAATCGTTGCCGGTGCCGGCGGGTATCAGGCCCAGCGTGTGGCCGCCGGCCAGCAGCGTCGGCAGCAAGGGGCCGACACTGCCGTCGCCGCCGACCAGCACCACGCGGCGACCCGGCCGCGCGGCCAGCCAATGGCAACTGTCGTCGACGGAAGCGCTGACGTGCACTTCCGCGACAGCGCCCAGCGCGAGCAGGGCCGCCTCGATGCGCGGACGCCAGCGCAGCGCCACCCCGCCCGACGCCAGGGGGTTGAGCAGCACCAGGATCGGGCCGCCGCCGCCGCGCGAGGTCACGTCACGGATACAGTCCGCGCAGATCACGCGCCGCCAGGATGCGCGTGCAGGCGACGATGTAGGCGGCGGTGCGCAGGCTGACCTGGTGCTGCTGCGCGGTGTGCCAGACGCCGGAGAAGGCGTCCTTCATGATCTTGATCAGGCGCTGGTTGATCTCCTCCTCGCTCCAGAAGAAGCTGGAGAAGTCCTGCACCCATTCGAAGTAGCTCACCGTCACGCCGCCGGCGTTGGCGACCACGTCGGGCACCACCAGCACGCCCTTGTCGTGCAGGATGTCGTCGGCCTCGGGTGTGGTCGGGCCGTTGGCGCCCTCGATGAGCATCTTGGCCTTGATTTTGCCGGCGTTCTGCCTGGTGACCTGCCCTTCCAGCGCGGCCGGAATCATGATGTCGCACTTGGCGGCCCAGAACTCGTTGGCGCTGGTCGCCTCGCCGCCCTTGAAGCCGAGCACGCCGCCGGTGCTGGCCACGTGTTCCAGCAGCTTCGGCACGTTCAGCCCCTTGTCGTTGGCGATGCTGCCGGTGTGGTCCTGCACCGCCACCACCAGCGCGCCAGCCTCGGCGAACAGCTTGCCGGCGGTGCCGCCGACGTTGCCGAAGCCCTGGATGGCGACGCGTGCGCCTTCGATGTCCAGGCCGATGTGGAACGCCGCCTCGCAGGCGATGGTGAAGACGCCGCGTCCGGTCGCTTCGCGTCGGCCGAGCGAGCCGCCGACGGCGATCGGCTTGCCCGTGACGACGCCGGTTGCGGTCTCGCCCACGTTCATCGAGTAGGTGTCCATCATCCAGGCCATCACCTTCTCGTTGGTGTTGACGTCGGGCGCCGGGATGTCCTTGGATGGCCCGATGATGATGCCGATCTCGGAGGTGTAGCGCCGGGTCAGCCGCTCGAGTTCCTTCAGCGACAGCGTGCGCGGATCGACCCGGACCCCGCCCTTGGCGCCGCCGTAGGGCACGTTGACGGCGGCGTTCTTGATCGACATCCAGGCCGACAGCGCCATCACCTCGGACAGGGTCACGTCCTGGTGGAAGCGCACGCCGCCCTTGCCGGGGCCGCGGCTGGTGTTGTGCTGCACGCGGTAGCCCTCGAAGTGGGCAATGGTGCCGTTGTCGAGTTCGATCGGCACATCGACGATCAGCGCGCGCTTGGGGCGCTTGAGTGTCTCGACCCAGCGCGCCAGCGAACCCAGGTAGGGCGTGACGCGGTCGATCTGCTGCAGGTAGATGCTCCAGGGACCGAGGTGCTTCTGGTCCAGATAGGAAGGCAGGGAATGGGTGATGGGCGCCGTGGCGGCCGTGCCGGGCTTGGTGTTGGTGCTTGCCATGGAGTTGTTCGCGTTGGTGTTCTGTGGGATGCGGCGACTGAGGGCAGGCGCCGCCAGGGCGCAGCATAGCACCGGCAATTGGTCCCTGCTGGCGTGGCAACAAGCCTGAATGCTATTTGATTGATAGCATCAACTCCAGTGCAGGCGCTGACAAAAAGATGAATCGATCGTAAAATTTCAGGTTTTCCTGAATCTCCCGTCCGTGCCCTCACCGATCTACACCCATCCCCAGCACTTCGATGTCATCGTCGTCGGCGGCGGTCATGCCGGCACCGAGGCTGCGCTGGCCGCCGCGCGCATGGGTGCGCAGACGCTGCTGTTGACGCACAACCTGGAAACGCTGGGTGCGATGAGCTGCAACCCCAGCATCGGCGGCATCGGCAAGGGGCACCTGGTCAAGGAAGTCGATGCGCTGGGCGGCGTCATGGCGCTGGCGACCGACAAGGCCGGCATCCAGTTCCGCATCCTCAACTCGAGCAAGGGACCGGCCGTACGCGCGACGCGCGCGCAGGCCGATCGCGTGCTGTACAAGGCCGCGATCCGGCACCGGCTGGAGAACCAGCCGAACCTGTGGCTGTTCCAGCAGGCGGTCGACGACCTGATGCTGGCAGGCGGGCGCGTGGTCGGCGCCGTGACCCAGCTCGGGGTCGCCTTCCGTGGTCGTACCGTGGTGCTGACGGCCGGCACCTTCCTGGACGGGCGCATCCACGTCGGGCTGCAGAACTACCAGGCCGGTCGCGCGGGCGATCCGCCGGCGCTGTCACTCTCAAGCAGGCTGAAGGAGCTGAAGCTGCCGCAAGGCCGCCTGAAGACCGGCACGCCGCCACGTCTGGATGGCCGCACGATCGACTTCAGCGCCTGCGAGGAGCAACCTGGTGATGGCATGGCCGGTGGTCAGAATGCAGCCTTGCCGGTGTTCAGCTTCATGGGCCGGGCGGAGATGCACCCGCGCCAGCTGCCCTGCTGGATCACGCACACCAATGCGCGCACGCATGAGATCATCCGCAGCGGCTTCGACCGCAGCCCCATGTTCACCGGCCAGATCGAAGGCGTGGGGCCGCGCTACTGCCCGAGCGTGGAGGACAAGATCAACCGCTTCGCCGGCAAGGAAAGCCATCAGATCTTCCTGGAGCCGGAAGGGCTGGATACCCACGAGATCTACCCCAATGGCATTTCCACCAGCCTGCCGTTCGACATCCAGCTGGAGCTGGTGCGCTCGATGCGCGGACTGGAGCAGGCCCACATCCTGCGGCCGGGCTACGCCATCGAGTACGACTATTTCGACCCGCGTGCGCTGAAGAGCAGCTTCGAGACCCGCGATGTCCAGGGCTTGTTCTTCGCCGGCCAGATCAACGGGACGACTGGCTACGAGGAAGCGGCGGCGCAGGGCCTGTTCGCCGGCGTCAACGCGGCGCTGCAGTGTCGCCAGCTGGACGGGCGCGCCGACGACTTCGGTGGCGCCTGGCTTCCCCGCCGCGACGAAGCCTACCTGGGTGTGCTGGTGGATGACCTGATCACCAAGGGCGTCACCGAACCGTACCGCATGTTCACCAGCCGCGCCGAGTTCCGTTTGCAGCTGCGGGAGGACAACGCCGACATGCGGTTGACCGAGTTAGGGCGCCGGCTTGGCCTGGTCGACGATGCGCGCTGGGATGCATTCAGCCGCAAGCGTGACGCTGTTTCACGTGAAACAGAGCGCCTGAAGTCCACCTGGGTGAATCCGCGCAATCTGGCGGCGTCCGAATCCGAGCGGGTGCTGGGCAAGGCCATCGAACACGAGCGCAACCTGTTTGACCTGCTGCGCCGGCCCGAAGTCAGCTACGCCGGCTTGATGAGTCTGGATGGCGGGCGCTACGCGGCAACCGCGTCTGATGTTCCACGTGAAACAACGGATGAGCTGACGCCAGCGGCGATCGAGCAGGTCGAGATCGGTGCCAAGTACAGCGGCTACATCGGCCGTCAGCGAGAAGAGGTCGAGCGTGCCCTGCATTACGAGGGTCTGCGGCTGCCGCCGGAACTCGACTACATGCAGATCGGCGCCTTGTCGATCGAGGTCCGGCAGAAGCTGCAGGCGCAGCGCCCCGAGACCCTGGGTCAGGCCAGCCGAATCAGCGGCGTGACGCCTGCGGCGGTCTCCCTGCTGCTGGTGCACCTGAAGAAGAGCGGCTTCAAGGGCTTCGCAGCCAATTCGCGCGCGCAGGCGGCATGAGCACCGACCGTGCTGATGTGCTGCGGCAAGCGGCGGCCTCCATGGGTTTGGACCTGGATGGCGGCGCCCAGGGGAGGTTGCTGGCCTACCTGGACTTGCTGGCCAAGTGGAACAAGGTCTACAACCTGACGGCCGTGCGTGATCCGGCCGAGATGCTCACGCACCACGTCCTCGACAGCCTCGCGGTCGTGACGCCGTTGCGCCGGCATACGGGCGGTCGATCTATCCGCCTGCTGGATGTCGGCTCCGGCGGCGGCCTGCCGGGTGCGGTCGTCGCCATCTGCTGCCCCGAGGCCCGCGTGGACTGCGTGGACACGGTCGGCAAGAAGGCCGCCTTTGTCCAGCAGGTCGCAGGTGCCCTGGGGTTGCCAAACCTGCGTGGCGTGCATGCGCGGGTCGAGAGTCTGACCGAGGCCTATGACGTCATCAGTTCGCGCGCCTTTGCCTCGCTGGTCGATTTCACCGCGTGGTCGCGCCAAGCGCTTGCCAGGCAGGGCGTCTGGATGGCCATGAAGGGCAGGCATCCCGCCGAGGAGATTGGCGCACTGCCGGCGGACATCGAGGTGTTTCACGTGGAACATCTTCAGGTGCCAAGTCTTGCAGCCGAGCGCTGCCTGGTGTGGATGCGGCCTGCGCCCTGAAAGGATGATTTCCGCCATGTTCGGTATCCAGGACTACTGGGCTTTCGTGCTCGCCGTGATCGTGTTTCTGGCGATTCCGGGGCCCGGCAACTTCGCCGTCATCGCCTCCACCGGCAAGGGGCGCATTCGGGGTGGGCTGGCTGCCACCCTGGGCATCATTGCTGGCGACCAGGTGTTGATGTGGCTGGCGGTTGCCGGGGTTGCGGCGCTGCTCAAGGCCAATCCATCGGTGTTCACCGCCGTGCAGTACGCGGGCGCCGCCTACCTGGCCTGGCTTGGTGTGCAGATGCTGCGCGCCAAGGCGGGCGATGCGCCAGTCATCCAGATCCGGCCGCGCCAGTTCTTCCGGCAGGGCGTCTGGATCACCTTGCTCAACCCGAAGGCCATCGTGTTCTACATGGCGTTCTTTCCGCTGTTCGTGGATCCTGCCCGACACCGTGGCCTGCTCACCTTCGCCATCATGGCGGCGACGATTGCGTTGCTGACCCTGCTGTATTGCGTCGCCTTGACACTGATCGCGCATTTCGCCGCTGAAAGGCTGCGCTCCAGCCCCCGCACCACCGTGTGGTTGAATAGAATGGCCGGGTCCATCCTGTTCGCCTTCGGTTTGAAGCTGGCGATTCAAAATCCATGAAGATCTTTTGCGTCGCCAACCAGAAGGGCGGGGTCGGCAAGACCACCACCACCGTCAACCTGGCCGCCGGACTGGCCAAGGTCGGGCAGCGGGTGCTGCTGGTCGATCTGGATCCGCAGGGCAATGCGACCATGGGCTCCGGTGTCGACAAGCGCGCGCTGCAGCCGTCCGTCTACGATGTCCTGCTCGAGTCCGCCAGCATCACCGATGCGGTGGTGGTGCCCGAACGGCTGAAGGAAGCCCATGCCAGCTACGCCGTGGTGGGCGCCAACCGCGACCTGGCGGGCGCCGAGATCGAGCTGGTCGGCGAGGAGCGGCGCGAGCGCCGCCTGCGCGAGGCGCTGGCCCAGGTGCAGGGTGACTACGACTTCGTCCTGATCGACTGCCCGCCCAGCCTGGGGCTGCTGACGCTCAACGGCCTGTGCGCGGCGCAGGGCGTGATCGTGCCGATGCAGTGCGAGTACTTCGCGCTCGAAGGCCTGGCCGACCTCGTCAACACCATCAAGCAGGTGCATGCCAACCTGAACCGCGACCTGCAGCTCATCGGCCTGCTGCGCGTCATGTTCGACCCGCGCATCACCTTGCAGCAGCAGGTCAGCGAACAACTGAAGGCGCATTACGGCGCCAAGGTGTTCGACACCATCATCCCGCGCAACGTGCGGCTGGCCGAGGCGCCGAGCTTCGGGCTGCCGGGGGTGGTGTTCGACCCGGCCGCCAAGGGCAGCAAGGCCTTCATCGAGTTCGCACGGGAGATTGTGGAGCGCGGTTTGCGCCGCTGAGCATGGCGTGGCGCATCCATGGAATCCACCGCTAATGCCCAATCCAAAACGATTGTTCGCTATTGATATGTGAGTAAATCGGCGGTGGCCGATTTGACTGGCCCCGACCGCGTGCCAGTACGCCGGAGCCAAGGCCCCATGAATATCGTCCTCACCCTTCCCGGTTGGCAGGGCAGCGGCCCCGAGCACTGGCAAAGCCGCTGGGAAGCGCTGCACGGCTTCATCCGCGTCGAGCAGCACGACTGGATGCGGCCGCTGCGCGGCGACTGGACGGCGCGCCTGCAGGACGTGGTGCTGGCGCAGCCAGCACCGGTGCTGCTGGCGGCGCACAGCCTGGGCTGCCTGCTGGCGGCCTGGTGGGCCACGCATTCCGGTACCGTGGATCGCGTGATCGGCGCCCTGCTGGTGGCGCCACCCGAGATCGAGCGTGCCGACAACCGCGTGCAGATCCCCGGCTGGGCGCCACCGGCGCGCCGGCGGCTGCCGTTTCGCAGCATTGTCGTGGCCAGCAGCGCGGATCCCTTCGGCAGCCTCGAATCCGCCAGCCGGCTCGCCGCCGACTGGGGTAGCGATTTCGTCAACCTGGGTGCCAGGGGCCACCTCAATGCCGAATCCGGCCTGGGCGATTGGCCCGAAGGCCTGGCGCTGCTGCGCTCGCTGACGGGCTGAGCCGGAGCGGCCCGGCTTAATGCTCGCGCACCTGCGGCACCATCGGGCACCACAGCGCCGCCAGACACATGGCCAGGGCGGCGGCCCACAGCGTGGTGCTGAAGCTGCCGGCCTGCACCAGCGCGCCGCCGAGCCAGAAACCCAGCCCCAGCCCGGCCATGAACACCGTCATGTTCCAGGTGAAGGCCTCGGTGATGTACTCGCGCGGGCTCAAAGCGCCCAGTTGCAGCGACAGCGCCGTGATCATGGGCCCGAAGGCCATGCCGGTGCCGACGCAGGCCAGCGTGAACCAGCCGGTCGACGGCGCCAGCGCCATGGCGATGCTGCCGATGGCCAGCCAGCCCAGCGTGAGCAGGATCTGGTGGTTCAGCGGCCAGCGCCAGCGCCGCGTGCCGTAGTACAGCCCGGCGGCCGCCGAGGGCACGCTCATGGCGGCATAGAACCAGCCGACGCTGCTGGCGATGCCGTGCTCGGTGGCGAAGGCCGGAATCGCCATCTCGTTGAGCCCGATGCCGACGGCCATGATCAGGCCGAGCAACAAGCTGCGCCGCACGCCGTCGACCCGCAGCGGCCCCAGCCAGTGGCGCTGTGCCTCGCGTTCGACCTGGCCCCAGCGCTGCAGCACGCCCGAGCGCGCGAACAGCGGCACGCCGACCGCCGCGCAGGCCGCCGCCAGCAGCACCGCATAGGCCGACGAGCCCGCCAGCAGCGCCAGGCTGACCAGCAGCGGGCCGAGGATGAAGCAGGTCTCGGTCACCACCGAATCAACCGCAAACGCCGACTGCACCATTGCCGCCGACAGGCCGGCCTTGCGGTAGGTAGCGCGCAGCACCATGGCCACGGGCGGGAACGACAGGCCGGACGCGAACGCCGCCAGCAACACCCAGGGCAGCGCCAACTGCGCCGCCACGGCGCCGACCAGGGCCAGCATGGCCAGCACGTGCAGTGCCGTCAGCGGCCCCAGCATGCCGTGTGGGCCGCGCTGGTCCACCAGCCGGCCCAGCAGCGGTGCCTGCACCGCCAGGGCCGCGATGTAGGCGCCCGAAACCCAGCCGGCGCGCGCGAACGAGCCGCTGCTGGCCTGCACGAACAGGGTCAGCCCGAGCGCGTTCATGCCGATCGGCAGGCGGGGCACGATCGAGCTCAGCACGATGCGGCGCAGTTGCCGGTCGGCGAACAGCAGGCGGTAGGGCGTCAGGTCGAACAAGGATGGGGTGCGGCGGGGCCAAGGGGCGAGCGCGCATTCTAGAGAGCGGCGACGTCGCTACACTGTCCGCCATCCGGCGCCGGCGATGGTCCGATCGCGCCGGACCATCCACGGGGAACAATCACAGCCATGGTCACCAGGAAACCCAAGGGCCTCGGGCGCGGCCTCGATGCGCTGCTCGGCCCCAGCCTGTCGGCCGCCGATGAGGCGGCCGCTACCACGCCGGCCGGCACGCCGATGATGCTGGCGCTGGACGCGCTGGCGCCCGGCCAGTACCAGCCGCGCACGCGCATGGACGAAGGCGCGCTGTACGAGCTGGCCGAGAGCATCAAAGCGCAGGGCATCATGCAGCCGATCCTGGTGCGGCGCGTCGGCGCCGGCACCGGTTACGAGATCATCGCCGGCGAGCGCCGTTTCCGCGCCGCCCGTCTGGCCGGCCTGAGCGAGGTGCCGGTGCTGCTGCGCGACGTGCCGGACGAGGCCGCCGCCGCCATGGCGCTGATCGAGAACATCCAGCGCGAGGACCTGAATCCGCTGGAGGAGGCGCAGGGCCTGAAGCGCCTGCTGGACGAGTTCGGCCTGACGCACGAGCAGGCCGCGCAGGCGGTCGGCCGCAGCCGCTCGGCGGCCAGCAACCTGTTGCGCCTGCTGCAGCTGACGCCGGTGGTGCAGACCATGCTGATGGCCGGCGACATCGACATGGGCCATGCGCGCGCGCTGTTGGCGCTCGATGGCGCGGCGCAGATCACCGCCGCCAGCCAGGTGGCTGCGCGCAAGCTGTCGGTGCGCGAGGCCGAGTCGCTGGTGAAGCGGCTCAACGCCGAGTTCAACCTGACCTCGCCGCGCAAGCCGCCGGGCCAGCCGGAGAAGTCGGGCGACGTGCGGCGCGTCGAAGAGGAGCTGTCGGATCTGCTGCTGGCGCAGGTCGAGGTGCGGGTCAAGCGCAGGGCCAAGCGCGGCGGCCGGCTGGAGCAGACGGGTGAGTTGGCGATCCAGTTCGGCTCGCTCGACGAACTCAACGGCCTGATCGAGCGCCTGCGTGCCCAGTGAGCCAACTTGTTCCTGGATCGCCGGCGGCGTTACAAATTTGTCGGCACCCGGGTGCGAAGCCGTGGCCTGAGGGTGTAAGCTGCGGCCCCTGAGTTTCCAGCCCAGTCATCGGCGATCCGATGCGATTCAAGCACCATCTTCCCCCACGTCTTCCTGGCGTGCGCGTCATGCGCAACGTCGGCCTGGATGCCGGACCGCGGCTGGCGGTGCGGGCGGCGCGGGCCAGCGTGGCGCGCATGCGCCGCGCCGTCGACCGGGCCGTGGCGCAATCGCCGCAGTCGCTGTTCCTGCGCGAACTGGTGACGCAGCCCGGCACCGTGGGCGCGATCTGCGCTAGCTCGCCCCGCCTGGCCACCCGCATGGCCGAGCAGGTCGATCCGGCGACGCCCGGCCTGGTGGTCGAGCTCGGCGGCGGCACCGGCGTGGTGTCGGCAGCCCTGCTCGCGCGCGGCGTGACGCCCGGGCGGCTGGTGATCATCGAGCAGTCGGAAGCGCTGGCCGCCCTGCTCAAGCGCCGTTTTCCGCTGGTGCGCGTGATCCACGGCGATGCCGCCGAACTGGCGCAGGCGCATGAGCAAGGCCTGTTGCCGCTGGGCCCGGATGGCGCCTGGCTGCCGATCGACTTCATCGTCTCCGGCCTGCCCCTGCTGTCGATCCCGCTGCCGGCGCGCCAGCGCATCGTGCAGGCCGGCGCGCTGGCGCTGGCGCCGCAAGGGCGGCTGGTGCAGTTCACCTACGCCATGCGCGGTCCCTCGCCGTGGCAGGCCAGCGGGCTGGTGCGCGTGCACAGCGAGCGGGTGATCGCCAACCTGCCGCCGGCGCGCATCGACGTGCTGGGTCACGCTGCAGCCTGACGCGGCGATTCCGCGATTCAGGCCGCCCGGCGCCAGCGTTCCAGCAACGAAGCGGCCGCTGATCCAGCGGGCCGCCGGCGGATCAATCCTGCGCGCTGAACACCTTGCCCGGGTTCATGATGTCGTCTGGATCCAGTGCCTGCTTGATGGTGCGCATCATCGCCACCGCGTCGGCGCCGGCCTCGTCGACCAGGAAGCCGATCTTGTGCAGGCCGACGCCGTGCTCGCCGGTGCAGGTGCCGCCCAGCGCCAGCGCGCGCGCCACCACCTGGTGATTCAGCTGCTCGGCGCGGGCGCGCTCGTCGGGGTCGTCCGGGTCGATCAGGTAGCCCATGTGGAAGTTGCCGTCACCCACGTGGCCGACCAGGAAGTAGGGGATGCCACTCTCGTCGGCCTCGCGCACGGTGTCGAGCAGCGCGTCGGCCAGGCGCGAGATCGGCACGCAGGTGTCGGTGGTGATGCAGCGGCAGCCCGGGCGGCTCTGCACGGCGGCGAAGTAGGCGTTGTGCCGGGCCGTCCACAGGCGCGTGCGCTCCTCGGGCGTGTCGGCCCATTCGAAGTCGGCGCCGTGGTGGTCGCGCGCGATCTCCTGCACGGTTTCGGCCTGCTCCTTGACGCTGGCCGGCGAGCCGTGGAACTCCATCAGCAGCATCGGCTCCTCGCGCAGGCTGAGCTTGCTGTGCGCGTTGACCGCGCGCACGCTGTTGGCATCGATCAGCTCAACACGCGCGATCGGCACGCCGATCTGGATGGTCTGGATTACCGTGTCCACCGCGTCGGCGATGCTCGGGAAGCTGCAGATCGCCGCCGACACCGCTTCCGGCAACGGGTACAGGCGCAGGGTGATCTCGGTGATCACGCCCAGCGTGCCCTCGCTGCCGACGAACAGGCGCGTTAGGTCATAGCCGGCGCTCGACTTGCGCGCGCGCGTGCCGGTGCGGATCGCCTCGCCGCGTGCCGTCACCACTTGCAGCGCCAGCACGTTCTCGCGCATGGTGCCGTAGCGCACCGCGTTGGTGCCGCTGGCGCGCGTGGCCGCCATGCCGCCCAGGCTGGCATCGGCGCCGGGGTCGATCGGGAAGAACAGGCCGGTGCTCTTGATTTCGTCATTGAGCTGCTTGCGCGTCACACCCGGCTGCACGGTCACGGTCAGGTCCTCGGCGTTCACGCTCAGCACCTGGTTCATGCGCGACACGTCCAGGCTGATGCCGCCCTGCACGGCCAGCAGGTGGCCCTCCAGCGAGGAGCCGACGCCGTAGGGAATCACCGGCGTCTTGTGCGCGGCGCACAGCCTGACCGCGTCCTGCACGTCCTGCGTGCTTTCGGCGAACACCACGCCCGCCGGCGGCGGCACGGTGGTGAAGGCCGATTCGTCGCGGCCGTGCTGTTCGCGCACCGCCATCGCTTCCGAGAACTGCGTGTCGAAGCGGTTTTTCAGGGCGTCGATCAGCGCGGCAGGCGCCGGGCGCTGCTTGATCTCGGGCGTGAGGTGGGCGAGTTGGGTCGGGGCGTTCATGGTCTTGGCTCCAGCCGGGGCGTGTTGTGTCTTGAACGGGCAGTGTATGTCGATCGCCGCGCCGCTGCAGTGCGCGGCCAGGCCTGCGCTACAGTGGGCGCCAACCTCACCGCTTCAGCCCGCCCGCGCCATGCCCGACCGCTACGCCGTCATCGGCCACCCCATCGCCCACAGCAAGTCGCCGCTGATCCACGGCCTGTTCGCCGAGGCGACCGGGCAGGATATGACTTACGAGACCATCGACGGCGGCGCCGAGGACGGCGGCTTCGCGCGCGCGCTGGCAGCCTTCCGCGCCGCCGGCGGCAAGGGCTTGAACGTGACCCTGCCGTTCAAGCTGCAGGCGCTGGCCGCTGCAGACGACGCCAGCGAGGACGCACGCCTGGCCGGTGCCGCCAACGCGCTGCGCTTCGACCGCGGCCGTATCGAGGCGCAGAATTTCGACGGCATCGGCCTGGTGCGCGACATCGAGGTGAACCTGGGTGTGCCCCTGCAAGGCCGGCGCGTGCTGCTGCTCGGCGCCGGCGGCGCCACGCGCGGTGCGCTGCTGCCGATCGCCCGTGCCGGCGCGGCGCGCATCGTCATCGCCAACCGCACGCCGTCGAAAGCGGCTGAACTGGCGCGTGAACTGGCGCCGCACCTGTCCGGCTGCGCGGTCGAGGGCGGCGGTTACGACGCACTGGCGTCGGGTGCGGCGTTCGACGTCGTCATCAACGCCACCTCCGCGTCCCTCAGCGGCGCGGCGCCCGCCGTGCCCGTCAGCGCGTTCGCGACCTGCGCGCTGGCCTACGACATGGTCTACGGCAAGGGCCTGACGCCGTTCCTGAAGCTGGCGCAGACGGCCGGCGCCGCCCGCGTCGCCGATGGCGTCGGCATGCTGGTCGAACAGGCGGCAGAAGCCTTCGCATGGTGGCGCGGCGTGCGTCCCGACACGGGCGCCGCGCTGGCGCGCTTGACCGTGCCGCTGGTGTGAGCTTTCGCCTGTGATTCAATAGACCGCCATGAAGCTCCTCGTCCTGCACGGCATCAATCTCAACATGTTCGGCCAGCGCGACCCGGGCCAGTACGGCACGGCGACGCTGGCGGACATCGACGCGGCCCTGCAGGCGCTGGCCGGCGAACTGGGTGTGGAACTGGAATGCTTCCAGACCAACCACGAAGGCGCGATGTGCGAGCGCATCCACCAGGCGCACCGCGAGGCGGCGGCCGGCGTGGTCATTAACGCCGGCGCCTGGACGCACACCAGCGTGGCGATCCGCGATGCGCTGGCGATCCTGAAATGCCCGATCGTCGAAGTCCACATGAGCAACATCCATGCGCGCGAGCCGTTCCGCCACCGCTCGTACATCGCCGACATCGCGCGCGGGCAGGTCTGCGGCTTCGGTGTCGATTCCTACCTGCTTGGCCTGCGCGCCGCCGTTGGCGCAGCGCAGTCAGCTATCAAGAAGTGAGTTAACACGATGGGCAAGCGCCTGACGCAGATCGCCACCCGCACCGGCGACGACGGCACCACCGGCCTGGGCGACAACACGCGCGTCTCCAAGGCCAGCGCGCGGCCCATGGCCATGGGCGACGTGGACGAGCTGAACTCGCACATCGGCCTGCTGCTGTGCGAGGACATGCCGGCCGACGTGCGCGAGCTGCTCATCGACATCCAGCACCAGCTGTTCAATCTGGGTGGCGAGCTGTCCATCCCCGGCTTCGAGCTGCTGCAGGACGACGCGCTGGCCCAGCTCGACGCCGCGCTGGAGCGCTACAACGCCAACCTGCCGCGCCTGCAGGAATTCATCCTGCCGGCCGGCACCCGCGCCGCCGCGCAAGCCCACATCTGCCGCACCGTCGCCCGCCGCGCCGAGCGCGCCGTGGTGGCGCTGGGCGAGCACGAGACCGTGCGCGATGCGCCGCGCCGCTACCTCAACCGCCTGTCCGACCTGATGTTCGTGCTGTCGCGGGTGCTGAACCGGCACCGGCCCGACGGCAGCGTAGGGGACGATGTGTATTGGAAGAGTGAGCGGTTGAAGCGGGCGGGAGAATAAGCTGACAGTGCGCGCGCGTTAACCTGTTGATAGAAGCAGTTTCGTAGGCTGGGTTGAGGAACGAAACCCAGCGGTTTCTGAAGGCAATTGCTGGGTTACGCTGCGCTAACCCAGCCTACGGTGCTGTCGCGGGTGCTGAACCGGCACCGGCCCGATGGCAGCGTAGGGGACGATGTGTATTGGAAGAGTGAGCGGTTGAAGCGGGCGGAAAAATGAGCTGACCGTGCGCGCGCGTTAACCTGTCAATGGAAGCAGTTGAACCCAAGATTCCGAGCCAGAACAACGGGTTGCAATGGTCTATCGTGTCATGACCCCGTGTCGTGTTATCTGTTATCGCGCGGGTCTGCCAAATAAATCAAGTTAGGGCAAAGATGAAGTCACGCGCACTCCTAAACAAGCAAAGAAAAGAGCTGCACGACATCCTTGTTAAGCGCGGCATCGATCCGGCCGTAACAAGATGGACATCTGACGGGAAAAAGTGGACTAGTGATGAAGCGGACACCCTTGAGGCGGGGTTGTGTCATTTTCTTTTTAACCCTGGCTACGACGGAACCTACAGCATCCACTTCAAGCCTGGACCCGATGGTGGCGCTCCGGTCGGCGAGGTCAACCAATCCTGGCAGGAGGCTATTGGTCTCTTCAATTACTGGGCTTCGTTTGTAAAGGAAGAGCTGGAGCAGGAGGACCCTTGGCAACAGTATTCTGCGTACCTGCCGCCTGAGCGACGTGGCGACTCAACTGACAACTCACCTTTTACTCATCGAGAAGCGGAACATATCGCTAAGTCGTTGGCGACGTTCCAGGATCATGTAAAAAGTTTCTTGCCGAACTACCAAGATGTGGCCGCGCAGTTTGATCCGCAGTTCGAGAGGTTATCCACCCAAGCCAAGGCCGGCGCAGGCCGGATTGATTGGTCTAACCAGTTTGTCGGAATGCTCATAAGCCTCTGCATGGCACTGTCGCTTGCCCCAGATTCGGCGTCGGCCCTGTGGCAGTTCTGGGTGCAGGTGGTAGATGGCTTGCTTTTGCCCTAACAATTCATTCAAGCCGATGCCGCTTCGCGGCACGGCTTAATTCTGGCGTTAGGCAGAAAATGCAGCCCTCGCAGGGCAATACCCCGCAGGGATTCCGCTGCATGAGGCGCTGGCGACCATGTGAAACGCTGGAATCGCTGCGCGGCTCCAGCCTACGACTTGCCGGGTTGCGTTGCGCTAATCCAGCCCACAAGACTTCAAGCAAAAAAAGCCGTAGCGCTTGCCCACCAAGCGCCAGCAGCTATCAATCCCGCAGCATCACCCCTTCATGCTGCCCGTGCGCAGATACCGCTCATGCCAGCCCAGCGCCTCGGTCAGCAGGTGCGGGGTGTGCTGGCCGTTGGCCGTCGCCCTGGCGCGTTCCACGTAGTCGTGCAGCGCCTCGCGGAAGTCGGGGTGGGCGCAGGTGTCGATGACTTTGCGGGCGCGTTGCTGCGGGGCCAGACCGCGCAGGTCGGCCAGGCCTTGCTCGGTCACGATGACCTGCACGTCGTGCTCGGTGTGGTCGGTGTGCGAGGCCATGGGCACGATGCAGCTGATCTTGCCGTCCTTGGCGGTGGAGGGGCTCATGAAGATCGACAGGTAGGCGTTGCGCGCAAAGTCGCCCGAGCCGCCAATGCCGTTCATGATGGCGCTGCCCATCAGGTGCGTGGAGTTGACGTTGCCGTAGATGTCGGCCTCGATCATGGCGTTCATGGCGATCAGGCCCATTCGGCGGATCAGCTCGGGGTGGTTGCTGATCTCCTGCGGGCGGATGACGATGCGGCCCTTGAACTCGTCGATGTGCTCGTTGAAGTAGGCCGCCGCGTCGGGGCTGAGCGACAGCGCGGTGCACGAGGCGGTGGCCAGCTTGCCGCTTTTCAGCATGTCGAGCATGCCGTCCTGCAGCACCTCGGTGTAGGCGGTGAGGTGGTCGAACGGGCCGGTGTTCAGCCCCGCCAGCACGGCGTTGGCGATGTTGCCCACGCCGGATTGCAGCGGCAGCAGTTCCTTGGGCAGACGGCCTTTCTTCACCTCATGCTGCAGGAAGTCGATGATGTGCGTGGCAATGGCCTGCGAGTTGGCGTCGGGCTGGGCGAACTTGCTGTTGCGGTCTGGGGCGTTGGTCTCGACCACGGCGATGACCTTGGCCGGGTCGCAGCGCAGGTAGGGCTCGCCGATGTGCTGGCCGGGCTCGGTCATCATGATGGGCTGGCGGTGCGGCGGCAGCGCGGTGCCGTAGTAGATGTCGTGCATGCCCTCCAGCGCGGCGTTCTGCCAGTGGTTCACTTCCAGGATTACGTGGTCGGCCTGGTCGATCCAGGTCTTGTTGTTGCCGACCGAGGTGCTGGGCACCAGGCGGCCGTCGGGCAGGATGCCGGCCACCTCGATCACGGCCACGTTCAGGTGGCCGAGGAAGCCGAACCACACGAACTGCGCCACGTGCGAGAGATGGATGTCGACGTACTGCATGTGGCCGCTGTTGATCTGCGCGCGCACCGTGGGGTCGCTCTGGTAGGGCAGGCGCATGTCGATGCCGTCGACCTTGGCCAGCGCGCCGTCCAGTTGGGGCGCGGTGGAGGCGCCCGTCCACAGGCCGATGCGGAACTGCTCGCCCCGCGCGTGTGCGGCCTCGATGTGCTGCGCCAGCGCAAGCGGCACCGCCTTGGGGTAGCCGGCACCGGTGAAGCCACTCATGCCGACGTTCCAGCCCGGCTGGATGAGGGCGGCGGCCTGCTCGGCGCTCATCAGCTTGGCGCGCAGGCCGTCGTGCTGGATGCGGTCAGCGGCGGTGGCGGGGTGCGGGGCGTTCATGCGGATCTCCTGTGCAGGCCGCGGCGCGCACGCACGGGCAGCCGAACAATCTAGGGTTTACCCTGAGTTTAGCGAACGCAGCTGACGCGTCCTGCCCCGCGTTGGCAGCAAAAGGCGCCCGAGAAGGGCGCCCTTACTCTGGGGACGGGTGGTAAGCGCGGCTTCAGCCGCCTGGCTGCAGTGCGATCACGCCGCAGGCCAGGCGCGGTCCGGCGTTGCCCACCGGCTGGTGATTCACGTCGTCCGGGTCGCGGTGCACGATGACCGCCTTGCCGATGATGGTGTTGGGCCCGCGCAGCGTCAGCGTCTGGCTGTTGAACGACACTTTGGCGGTACCGGTGGCATCGGCCATGAGCTGCGGCATGTCGCCCAGGTGGTGCAGGCCGCTGCCGTGCGCGCCGTGCGGCTGCTTGGTCGGGTTGAAGTGCCCGCCCGCGCTGCTGAAGTCGGGCGCGGTGCAGTCGCCCTTCTCATGCACGTGGAAGGCGTGCGCCGCGTTGGGCTTGAGGCCGGTGACGGTGCCGGTCACGCTGACGATGCCGCGCAGCTCCGAGAACGTGAACGTGCCCTGCACCGGCGATTGCGGGTTGGGCTGCGGCGTGCCGCCGGCAGCGGACTGCACGCGCACGGTGGCCACGGTGCGCGGGTTGGCCTCGTCGGGGCTCTTGGTCACGCCGCACGCGGTGAGCGCGGTCGCCGCGGCGACCAGGGTCAGGCCGGCGGCGCGGCGCGGGTTGAGGTGGGGCATGGGTTCTCTCCTGATGCAGAAAAACATTCCGGAGAGCCCATGCTAAGTGTGGCGCCGCAGCAGCGCGTGTAGGAGAACCGCGCCAAAGGTTGCGGTGCCGATGCCACCGAGAGCGAAGCTGCCGAAGTGCAGGGTGAAGTCGCCGGTGCCCAGGATCAGCGTGATGGCGGCCGTCAGCAGGTTGGCCGGGTTGCCGAAGTCGACCTTGTTGTCGACCCAGATCTTGGCGCCGGCGATGGTGATGAGGCCGAACACCACGATGCTGACGCCGCCCATCACCGGCAGCGGAATGGCCTGGATCAGGGCGCCGAACTTGGGTGAGAAGCCCAGTACCAGCGCCATCAGGCCGGCCACCACGAACACCGCGGTCGAATAGATGCGCGTGGCCGCCATCACGCCGATGTTCTCGGCGTAGGTGGTGACGCCGGTGCCGCCGCCGGCGCCCGACAGCATGGTGGCCAGGCCGTCGGCACCGAAGGCGCGGCCGATGTAGGGGTCGAGATTGCGCCCGGTCATGGCCGCCACGGCCTTGATGTGGCCCAGGTTCTCGGCCACCAGGATCAGCGCCACCGGCGCGATCAGCATGATGGCGCCGACCTCGAACACCGGCGCGGTGAACTTGGGCAGGCCGATCCAGGGCGCAGCGGCGATGCCGGAGAAGTCCATCGGCTTGCCCAGGCCCATGCCGTTGGCCAGCAGCAGGTAGATCAGCGTCGCCAGCGCCAGGCCGACCAGGATCAAGAGGCGCTGCACCATGCCGCGCGTGAACACCGCGACCAGCGCCACGCACAGGAAGGTCACCAGCTGCATCCAGCTGTCGAAGTTGCCGGCCGCCATGTTCTTGACCGGGATGTGCGCCAGGTTGAGGCCGATCACCGCCACCACCGCGCCGGTCACCACGGGCGGCATCAGGCGCTCGATCCAGCCGGTGCCGAGCGACTGCACCAGCGCGCCGATCAGCGCGTACAGCAGACCGCAGGCGATGATGCCGCCCAGCGCCACGCCGATGTTGGGGTTGAGACCCTGCCCGGCGTAGCCGGTGGCGGCGATCACCACGCCGATGAAGGCGAACGACGAGCCCAGGTAGCTGGGGATCCTGCCGCCGGTGACGAAGTAGAACAGCAGCGTGCCGACGCCGCTCATGAAGATCGCCAGGTTGGGGTCGAAGCCCATCAGGATCGGCGCCAGCACGGTGGCGCCGAACATGGCGATGACGTGCTGCACGCCCATGGCCGCCGTCTCGGGCCAGGGCAGCCGCTCGTCGGGGCCGATCACGCCGCCATCCTGCAGCACCGCCACAGGTCGTTCCTGCCAATCGAACAAGGCCATGCCCGCGCTCCTCCGGTTTGAGATGCGCGATGTTAGATCAGCGGCGCGGTTTTTTTTCGGGCCTCAGAAGCCGGTTTCAAGCGGGTCGCCCATGGGTGCCCTGGACGTGGCTGCTGCGCACCGGAGCTGGCTGCGTTGCCTGCTCCACCATGCCGGCCAGGATGCCGCAATGCGCGGTGTTGCTGGCCTGCCGGCACTGGGCCCGCAGGTCCTTCAACTGCCTTTCCAGCGCGCGCAGCTCGCGGATGCGGGTGGCGATGTGGCCGATGTGCTCGTCCAGCAGGTCGTTGACGGCACCGCAGTCGGCCTCGGGCCGGTCGCGCCAGGCCAGCAGGGTGCGGATCTCGTCCAGCGACATGTCGAGCCCGCGGCCCTGGCGGATGAAGGCCAGGCGCTCGGCATGCTCCGGCCCATAGACGCGGTAGTTGTTGTCGCCGCGCGCCGGTGCGGGCAGCAGGCCCTCACGCTCGTAGTAGCGGATGGTGTCCGGCGGCGTGCCGGTGGCCTGGGCGAGTTCGCTGATCTTCATGGCTGCATGCTAGCCGGTTGACATTGGAGTTGCTTCAGGGTTTCCAATAGGACCATGGACACTGCGAGGACATTCGACAGCGCCACCTGGCGCATCCCCAACATGGACTGCGCGGCGGAGGAAAGCGAGATCCGCCACGCCCTGCGCAACGTGGCCGGCGTGCAGAGGCTGGCGTTCCGCCTCGGCGCGCGTGAGCTGGCGGTGGATGCACTGCCCGGCACGCTGCCGGGCATCGAGGCGGCGCTGCGGGCGGCGGGTTTTGCGCCCGCGGGTGCGGCGCCCGCGCCGGCGCCTGCCACTGACTTCCCGCACGGCGGCTGCGGTTCTGCATGCGGTGTCACCGCAGGGCCGGCAGTACTGGGGGTGGCGGAAGATGTCGGCGGTTGGCGCATGTTGACGCTGGCGCCGGGCCTGGTGCGCACCGTCACCGCACTGGTGCTGGCGCTGGCGGCCGAGCTGCTGGCGGTGTTCGCGCCGGCGTCATGGGGCGTGGCAGGCATGGCGCTGGCCTTGGTGGCGGTCGTGCTGTCGGGGCTGTCGACCTACCTCAAGGGCGTTCATGCGCTGCGGCGCGGGCGCCTGAACATCAGCGCATTGATGGCGGTGGCGGTGACCGGTGCCTTCCTGATCGGTGAATGGCCCGAGGCTGCGATGGTGATGGCGCTGTACGCGCTGGCCGAATGGCTTGAGGAACGCGCCGTGGATCGCGCGCGCGGCGCCATCGGCGGCCTGCTGCAGATGGCGCCCGATACGGTGGAGCTGCGCAGTGCCGATGGCCACTGGCAGCAGGTGAAGGCTGCCGAGGTGCCGCTGCACGCCGTCATCCGCGTCAAGCCCGGCACGCGGCTGGCGTTGGACGGCGTGGTCACTGCCGGGCGCAGCGCGATCGACCAGGCGCCGGTCACCGGCGAGAGCCTGCCGGTGGACAAGGCCGAGGGCGACACCGTGTACGCTGGCACGCTGAACCAGACCGGCGTGCTGGAAGTGCGCGTAACGGCGGGTGCGCGTGACACGCAGCTGGCACGCATCATCCATGCGGTCGAGCAGGCGCAGGGCGAGCGTGCGCCGACGCAGGCCTTCATCGACCGCTTTGCCGCCGTCTACACGCCGGCGGTGTTTGCGCTGGCGCTGGCCGTGGCCACACTGGGGCCGTGGCTGGCCGGCTGGTCCTGGCTGGATGCAATCTACAAGTCGCTGGTGCTGCTGGTGATCGCCTGCCCTTGTGCGCTGGTGATCGCCACGCCGGTGACCATCGTCAGCGGCTTGGCCAACGCGGCGCGGCGTGGCGTGCTGGTCAAGGGCGGCGTGTACCTGGAACAGGCGCGTCGCCTGAAGGCGGTGGCGCTGGACAAGACCGGCACGCTGACGCTGGGCCGGCCGGTGCTGGTGGCGCATGCGCTGCTGGCGGATGGGGAGCCGCCCGCGTCCGTGCTGGCGGCGGCAGCGGCCCTGGCTTCCCACAGCGACCACCCGGTGTCGCAGGCGATTGCGCAGGGGTTGGCGGCGCAGGGCGTGCGGGCGGCCGTGGTGACGCATTTCGTCGATCGGCCCGGCCACGGTGTCGAGGGCATGGTCGATGGCCGGCGGGTGCAGCTCGCGAGCGCGCGCACGATCGAGGCGCTGGGCCTGGGCGGCGCGGCGCTGACCGAGCGGCTGGCGGCGCACCAGGCGCAGGGCCGCAGCGTCTCGCTGCTGGCATCCGACACGGCGGTGCTGGCGCTGTTCGCCGTCGCCGATCCGGTGAAGGATCACGCACCCGAGGCGGTGCGCGCCCTGCACGCGCTGAGGGTGCAGACCGTGATGCTGTCAGGCGATCACCCGGTGGCGGCGCAGGCCGTGGCGGTGGCCGCAGGCGTCGACGAGGCGCATGGCGAGTTGCTGCCGGATGACAAGCTGGTGCGCATCGCCGAACTGCGCGCGCGTCTGGGCACGACCGCGATGGTGGGTGACGGCATCAACGACGCGCCGGCGCTGGCGGCGGCCGACATCGGCATCGCCATGGGCTCGGCCGGCACCGACATCGCCATGGAAGCGGCCGACGTGGTGGTGATGAACGACGACCTGCGCCGCCTGCCGACGCTGATCCGCCTGTCGCGCCGCACCCACGCCGTGCTGTGGCAGAACATCGTGCTGGCGCTGGGCATCAAGGCGGTGTTCCTGGTGCTGGCGCTGGCGGGCGTCGCCACCATGTGGATGGCGGTGTTCGCCGACATGGGTGCCAGCCTGATCGTGGTGGCCAACGGGTTGCGGTTGCTGCGCGGGCCAGGGCAGTCGATCCAGCGCGCCGGCTGACGACCCGATGGCGGTCGCCGAAGCGGGCGGAGGCGCTTCGTGCCGTCATTTTTTCGTCATCAGTCGGTCACCAAGACGACGCAGACTGCATCGTTTCGATTTCCGGTTGTTGTTCCATGGAAAAAAGCGATGCCGTGGCTTCGCTCGGCGCCGAGGCGCCGGCACTGTCCTCGCTGCTGCGCCCGGCCCAGGTGCGCGCCGCGCTCAAGGCGAATGACCGCCTGAAGCTCTACCTGAGCGTGCTGCAGGCGGCCAGCGCGCACGCGCACCATCCGCGCGAGGCGGCGCTGGATCTGTCGCGCGAGATCGCCGCCGCCGACATCAGCGCCCGCGCCGAGGCCGACTGGCTGCACGACCTGCCGGCCACCGCCGTGCGCGAGGGCGCGGACGCATTGCGCGTGCCCGACCTGCCGCGCCTGGGCCTGCGCCTGCACGACGACCTCGGCGTGATGGCGCGCCCCTTGATCGAGGGCGCCGGCGCCAATGCCGCGCTGGCTGCGCGCGTGGCCCGGTGGCAGGGCAGCCTGCAGGCGCTGGCCGGGCCGGTGCTCACGGCGGCGCAGATCGAGTCGCTGACGCACGGCCAGCGCGAGCGCGGCGACAGCCTGCACATCACGGTGATGGACCTGCACAAGGCGCTCAACCGCCTGGCGGCCGAGCTGTCGACCGACCGCATCGACGGCGCCCACTGCTGGCAACTGGCCGAAGACGGCAGCGACCGGCCGCGCGTCGAGGCCTTCATGCGCGGCCTGAACCGCACCGCGCCGCTCAAGTTCGACCATCCCGGCCTCGACACCGCGGCCACGCGCGACGGCGGCAAGCTGCTGATCCAGAACGACATCGGCACCAACGACGCCCACGTGCTGGTGATCCAGGTGGATACCGCGAGCGCGCCGCGCGTCATCACGCTGACCTATTCCGACCTGCACCGGCGCCGCTTCGCCTTCTTCCAGCGCCTGCTGGCCGAGGTCGGCGCGCACTGGGGCGACGCCGAGCAGCGCACCACCCAGGGCCTGAACCAGGGCGACGCCTACCACGTCGGCACCGCGCGCTTCGAGGCCGAGGACGAGGCCGCGCTGGCGCGCCAGCTGGAGGGCATCGGCGAGCGCATCGTGTTCCTGATCGACTGGAACCGCGCGCGCAAGCGGCTCGTGCACTTCGTCAGCCGCGACGGCGCGGTGGCGGTGCTGGAGGCCACAGCGCGCGCCCGCGCCGGCCACATGGCGTGGCTGAACGCCGGCGCCGAGCGCCTGATCTGGGACGCCATGGCGGCGCAGGGCGCGAGCCAGTTCCGGCTCGGCGACCGGCTCGACGAGGTGCTGGGCGAGGCCGAGGCGCGCGACTACCTGGTCGACGTGATGACCAGCGCGGCGCGGCACCCGCAGGCCTCGGCGCTGCTGCTGGACCAGGCCCAGGCGCAGCTGGCGCGCCGCCTGCGCGGCCGCCGCGGCGACGACGAATTGCTGCAGGAGCACGCCGCCTACTGCCACGCGCTGGCGCAAGGCCTGCGCGACGCGCTGGCGCACGGCATGGAGCACGACGCGCCCGCGGCCGAGCGCCTGGCCGCGCGCGCCAAGGCCTGGGAGCGGCACGCCGACCAGCTGGTGGTGCATGCGCGCGAGCTGGCGGACCACCAGCCGCAATGGCGCCCGCTGATGCTGCTGATGGGGCGCGGCGACGACGTCGCCGACGCGCTGGAGGAAGCCTGCTTCGTGCTCAGCGTGCTGGCCGGGCATTTCGAGGCCGCCGGCAACACCACCGGCTGGAACCCGGCGGTGCGGCAGGTGATGAACGAGCTGGCCGACGCAGTGCTGAACGCGGTGCAGGACCACGTCAAGGCGCTAGCGGTGGCGCGTACGCTGGGCGAGGCCAGCCAGGGCGAGGACCAGGCCGAATACCTGTCGTCGGCCTGGCGCGTGCAGCAGGCCGAACGCCTGTGCGACGAGCTGCTGCGCCGCGCGCGGCGCGAACTGGCGCACCAGGCGCGCGAGCAGGGCGACGCCGTGGCGCTGACGCTGGGCAACGAGCTGGCCGCCGCCATCGAGGACGCCAGCGACGCCCTGCTGGCGCTCGGCTGGGGCCTGCGCGAACGCACGATGCAACGCATGGGAGTGGCGAGTACATGAACGCCCGCGACAAGAGCTTTCTTCCCGCCGCCGACCGCGCGGTCGCCCTGATCGGCTGCGGCCCGCGCGTGCAGCAGCCCGAGGTGCCGGCGCCGGATGCGATCGGCTTCAAGGCCCACAACCTGGCGCGCATGGCGGCGCTGGGGCTGCCGGTGCCGCCGGCCTTCGTGCTCGACACCGGCTGGTGCGCGCGCCTGCCGGCGCTGCAGCCCGACGCCTGGCAGGCGGCGCTGGCGGCGCTGGAGCAGGCCAGCGGCGCGCGCTTCGGCGATGCGCGCCGGCCGCTGCTGCTGTCGGTGCGCTCGGGCGCGCCGGTGTCGATGCCGGGCATGATGGAGACGCTGCTCAACATCGGCCTCGCCGACGCCACCGTGGCCGGCCTGGTGCGCCAGACCGGCAACCCGCGCCTGGTCTGGGACGCCTACCGGCGCCTGGTGGCGGGCTTCGGCGAGGTGGTGATGGGCGTCGGCCCCGAGGTGTTCGAGGCCGACCTGGCGCAGGTGGCCGCCGGCCGCGACGAGCGTGAGCTCGACTTCGCCGAGCTGCGCGCGCTGACCCGCGCCCACCTGGCCAGCGTGCAGCGGGTCGCCGGGCGACCGTTCCCGCAGTCGCCGGCAGCGCAGCTGGAGCAGGCGATCCGCGCCGTGTTCGCCAGCTGGGACGCGCCCAAGGCGCGCGAGTACCGGCGCCTGAACCAGCTCTCGGACGAGATGGGCACGGCGGCGACGGTGCAGCGCATGGTGTTCGGCAATGCCGGCGGCAGCTCGGGCGCCGGCGTCGGCTTCACGCGCCATCCGTCCACCGGCGAGGCGGCGCCCTGGGTCGACTTCCTGTTCAACGCCCAGGGCGAGGACGTGGTCTCGGGCCGGCGCAGCGCCCAGGGGCACGACCAGCTGGCGGCCGCCGCGCCGGCGGTGTGGCAGGAACTGCTGGCCGCCACCGGGCAGCTCGAGCAGGCCTTCGGCGACATGCAGGACTTCGAGTTCACGGTCGAGAACGGCCGGCTGTGGCTGCTGCAGACCCGGGCCGGCAAGCGCACCGCGCAGGCGCGCGCGCGCATCGCGCTGGACCTGGCCGACGAGGGCATCATCAGCGCCGCCGAGGCGCGCCGGCGCACCGAGGGGCTGGACGCCGATGCGCTGGCGCTGCAGCGCGTGCTGACCGAGGACGGCGACGCGACGCCGCTGGCGCAGGCGGTAAGCGCGGCGCACGGCGTCGCGATCGGCGAGATCGTGCTGGACGAGGAACGCGCGCGGGCGCGCCAGGCCGCCGGTGCGCAGGTCGTGCTGCTGCGCCAGGACGCCGAGACGCGCGACCTGGCGGCGCTCGACATCGCCGCCGGCCTGCTGACCGTGCGCGGCGCCCGCACCTCGCACGCCGCCGTGGTGGCACGCCAGCTCGGCAAGGTGTGCCTGGTCGGCTGCGAGCAGCTGGCCATCGACCTGCCGCGCCGCCAGGTGCGCCTGGGCGGCGTCGAGCTGCCGGAAGGCGAGCTGCTGACGCTCGACGGCGGCAGCGGCGCCATCTACCGCGGCTGGCGGCGCTGCGCGGCGCCGGCTGACGCCAGTGCAGCCGGGTTGATGCTGGTCGGATGCGCCGGTGACCAGCGGTGCCATCGCCCGCTGCCATCCGGCGGCGCCCTATGGGGTGAATTCCGGATGGTGGGCCGGCCGCCGTGGTGTTAGGCTGCCCCGCTTTGAACCGCATCACCCGAAAGGATCGACCATGCAGTGGACGAAGAAGTTGACCCTGGGCCTGGGCGCCGGCCTGGCAGCCGGCCTGCTGGCCATGGGCGGCAGCGCGCTGGCGCAGAAGACCCAGTTCATCAACATCCTCACCGGCGGCCAGAGCGGCGTGTACTACCCGGTGGGCGTGGCGCTGTCGCAGCTGTTCGGCAAGGAGATTCCCGATGTGCGCTCGACCGCGCAGGTGACCCGGGCCTCGGCCGAGAACCTGAACCTGCTGCAGGCCGGCCGCGGCGAGCTGGCGCTGTCGCTGGGCGATGCGGTGGCCGACGCCTGGGCCGGCGACGCCGAGGCCGGCTTCAAGGAGCCGCTGAAGAACCTGCGCGGCTTTTCAGCCACCTACAACAATTACATCCAGATCGTCGCCAGCGAGGAATCGGGCATCAAGACCCTGGCCGACCTGAAGGGCAAGCGGGTCTCGGTCGGCGCCGCCAAGTCCGGCACCGAGCTGAACGCGCGCGCCATCTTCAAGGCCGCGGGCCTGTCGTACAAGGACTTGTCGAAGACCGAATATCTGCCGTTCGGCGAGTCGGTCGAGCTGATCAAGAACCGCCAGCTCGATGCCACGCTGCAGTCGGCCGGCCTGGGCGTGGCCTCGATCCGTGACCTGGCCAGCGCGGTGAAGATCCGCATCGTGCCGGTGCCCAAGAGCGTGGTCGAGAAGGTCGGCAGCGCCGCCTACGTGCCGGCGATCATCCCGGCCAACACCTATGGCGGCCAGGGCGAGGACGTGGAAACCGCCGCCATCCCCAACTTCCTCATCACCCATTCCAAGGTACCCGACGAGCTGGTCTACCAGATGGCCAAGGCCATGTACGGCAACCTCGACACCCTGTACGCGGCGCACAACGCGGTCCGGACGATCAAGCTGGAACGGGCGGCGACCGGCATGCCGGTGCCGCTGCACCCTGGTGCCGAGCGCTTCTACCGCGAAGCCGGCGTGCTCAAGTGATGCATGGCTGACATGCGCTGAATGAGAAGACCGGCGCCAGACGCCGGTCTTTTTGTGTCCAAGCACGCTGCCTGTGCGCCAGGGAACCAAGCCCATGAGCCAAACCACCGAAGGGGCCACGCCCACGAGCGCGACGCCCGGCATTGCCGACGCCCTGCCGCTGCCCAAGCACGACCAGCTGCAATGGCGCACCGCGGTGTTCTGGGTGGCGCTGGCGTTTTCCAGCTTCCAGGTCATCACCGCGGCCTTCAGCCCGCTGCCGAGCCAGGTCGTGCGCGCCATGCACGTGGGCTTCGTGCTGCTGATGATCTTTCTGATGCACCCCGGCTTCAGCAAGCAGGGCGCCGACGCGCGCTGGAAAGTCGCCGGCTGGGTGCTCGGCCTGGCGGGTTTCGCTACCGGCATCTACCAGTGGGTGTTCGAGGCCGACCTGACGCACCGCGCCGGCGAGCTGACGCAGGCCGACTGGGTGGTCGGCTTCGTGCTGCTCGCGCTGGTGTTCGAGGCTGCGCGCCGCGTCATGGGCTGGGCGCTGTTCATCGTCTGCGCGCTGTTCCTGGCGTATGGCATCTGGGGCCAGTACCTGCCGGGGCAGCTGCAGCACCGTGGCTACGGCCTGGACCAGATCATCGGCACGCTCTCGTTCGGCACCGAGGGCATCTACGGCACGCCGACCTACGTGTCGTCGAGCTACATCTTCCTGTTCATCCTGTTCGGCGCCTTCCTCGAGCAGGCCGGCATGATCCGCCTGTTCACCGATTTCGCCATGGGCACGGTGGGCCACACGCGCGGCGGCCCGGCCAAGGTGGCGGTGATCTCGTCGGGCCTGATGGGCACGATCAACGGCTCCGGCGTCGCCAACGTGGTGACCACCGGCCAGTTCACCATCCCGATGATGAAGCGCTTCGGCTATTCGCCGGCGTTCGCCGGCGGCGTCGAGGCGACCTCGAGCATGGGCGGGCAGATCATGCCGCCGGTGATGGGGGCGGTGGCCTTCATCATGGCCGAGACGCTCAACATCCCTTACGTCGAGGTCTGCAAGGCCGCGGCGATCCCGGCCATCCTGTATTTCGCCACCGCCTTCTGGGTGGTGCACCTGGAAGCCGGGCGCCGCAACCTGCTCGGCCTGCCGAAGGAGGAATGCCCCAATCCCTGGACGGCCGTGAAGCGCCAGTGGTTCCTGCTGATCCCGCTGATCGGCCTGGTGGTGCTGCTGTTCTCGGGCTACACGCCGCTGTTCTCCGGCACCGTGGGCCTGGGCCTGACGGCGATCCTGATCTTCGCCGCCGCCTGCATGACCGGTGTGCGCGGCACCGCGCTGCGCATCGTGTTCTGGGTGCTGCTCGGCATCGCCACGGCCGGTTTCTTCCAGCTCGGCGTGGTGGTGTTCTTCGTGCTGGTGGCCCTGCTGGTCGCGCTCACCTACGTGCTGCGTACCGGGCAGGACGCGCGCCGGCTGGCGGTGCAGTCGATGGTCGACGGCGCCCAGCTGTCGCTGTCGGTAGCGATTGCCTGCGCACTGGTGGGGGTGATCATCGGCGTCATCAACCTGACCGGCGTGGCCGCCGAGCTGGGCGGCCAGATCATCGCGCTGGGCCAGAACAACCTGCTGGTGGCGCTGATGCTGACCATGCTGATCTGCCTGGTGCTGGGCATGGGCATCCCGACCATCCCCAACTACATCATCACCAGCTCGCTGGCGGCGCCGATCCTGCTGCAGCTCGACGTGCCGCTGCTGGTGTCGCACATGTTCGTGTTCTATTTCGGCATCATGGCCGACCTGACGCCGCCGGTGGCGCTGGCGGCCTTCGCGGCGGCGCCGATCGCGCGTGAATCGCCGATGAAGATCGGCGTCAACGCGGTGCGGGTGGCCATCGCCGGCTTCATCCTGCCCTACATGGCGGTCTACGCGCCGGCGCTGATGCTGCTGGGCGACAGCTGGAGCGCCACCGCCTACGTGGTGGCCAAGGCGCTGCTGGCGATCGGCCTGTGGGGCGCGGCGACCATCGGCTACCTGCTGTCGCCGCTCAACTGGGCCGAGCGCGTCTATGCCTTCGTTGCGGCCAGCTTCCTGGTGGTGGCGACGCCGTGGACCGATGACGTCGGCTTCGCCGCCACCGCGCTGCTGGTGCTGTGGCACGTCTGGCGCACGCGCCGGCGGCGGCAGCGCGCGGTGCTGGCCTGAGGGCCGTGCATGGGCGCGGCGGTGCTGGGTGTCTGCCTGGCCCTGGCGGCCAGCCTGCCGCCCGGCGCCGAGTTCGCCGATCCGCCGGCCGCGGCTGGCACGGTGACGGTGCGCTTCGTGCCGCAGGCGCGCTTCACGCTCGCCTGGACGCACTCGATCGAGAAGACGCGCTGGGAGGAGGACTACCGCATCGAGCAGCCGGCGAGCGGGCCGCCCGCGCTGGTGCTGGAGCGCGCCCGCATCCGCGGCAGCGGCGCCGGCATGGAGCCGCCCGCCGGTGCCGTGCTGCGCCAGGGCTGGTACGAGTATGTGCCGCGCACACAGCCGCGCGGCGCCTTGCGGCTCAGCCGCGCGCCCTATGTCGCCGACTACGAATGGTGCGACAGCGGGGATTGCCGCCCGCTGGGCGACTGGCTGGCCTCCGATGGTGGCGTGACGCTGTTGTGGGCGTGCCAGGGCCGGGCCGGCACCTGAGCGCTGGCGTCAGACGCGCCCGAATGCCCAGCCGCTGGCCGCCTCGGTGCCCTCGACCTGGTCGATCAGCCGCAGCAGCGGCGCCAGTTCGCGGTAGCGCCCGGCCGTGTGCCGGATGTAGCCAATGAAGCGCGGCGCATCCGCCAGGTACTTCGGCTTGCCGTCGCGCAGCGTCAGGCGGGCGAAGATGCCGGCCACCTTCAGGTGGCGCTGCAGGCCCATCCATTCGACCGCGCGCCAGAAGCTGCCGAAATCCTGGTGCCAGTCCTCGTAGTCGAGCAGGCCCAGCTTGCGCGCGCGTTCCCAGTAGCGCACTGTGATGTCGAGCACGAACGCCTCGTCCCAGCTCAGGAAGGCGTCGCGCATCAGGCTGGCGATGTCGTAGCTGACGGGGCCGTACACCGCGTCCTGGAAGTCGAGCACGCCGAGAATTGGTGCCCCCACGCTCCGCACTGGCGTGTCTGTGCTGCCCCCCGAGGGGGCGCTCGCCGCCTTGGGGCGGCCCGACGGCGGTTCGGGCCGGCCCGGTGGCACCATCAGGTTCCGCGGCATGAAGTCACGGTGCACGTACACCATCGGCGCGGCCAGGTTGCGTGCGACGATCAGATCGAACGTCTGCTCCAGGATCCCGCGTAGCGTGCCCTCGACTGCGACGCCGCGGTGCCGCGCCAGGTACCAGTCGGGGAACAGCGCCAGTTCGCGCCGCAGCAGCGCCTCGTCGTAGGGCGGCAGCTGGCCGGGCTTCGAGGCCTGCTGCCAGGCCAGCAGCACGTCCAGCGCGGCCTCGTACAGCGGGCGGTTGGCCTCGGGCCGGTCGCGGTCGATCACCTCCATCATGGTCTGCCGGCCCAGGTCGGTCAGCAGCATGAAGCCCTGCGGTTCATCCCAGTCGAGCACCTCGGGCGCGTGCAGGCCGGCATCCCGCATCAGGCCGGCGACGTGCACGAAGGGCGCGCAGCTTTCCAGCGCCGGCGGTGCGTCCATGATGATGCGCGTGACACCGCCCAGCGTGTCGATGCGCAGGTAGCGCCGGAAGCTGGCATCGGCCGAGGCCACGCGCAGGCTGGCGGGCTCGAGTTGCTGCGCTGCGGCGATGCGCGCCAGCCACTCGTCAAAGGCGGCGTGGCGCGCCGGGTTGGCCCAGCGGACTGCGGTGGCGCCAGGTTCGGACGCGGAAACAGGGGAACTGGCGGCGCTCATGGATAATCGATTCTAGAGCGTGCCAGGCATCGGCTGTGCGCGTTGATCCGACCTTTTCCGCCGTGCACGTCCCGTCGTCTCCACCCCTGCGGTCCCGCGCGCGCCCATCTCGATGGCCGCTGGCGCGGCGCCCGCTTGCGGTGGCCGTGCTGGTGCTGCTGGCGGGCGGCGCCAGCGCGCAGACGCCGGCGCCGCTGCAGCTGCGCGCCACGCCGATGCTGGCCGAGCAGCTGCCGCAGGGCGCGTCGCTGCCCTCGTTCATCAGCGGCGAGCGCATCACCGGCCGCACCGAACTGGAGACCGTCATCGAAGGCGATGCCGAGTTGCGCCGGCCCGGCCTGAGCCTGCGCGCCGATGAACTGCGCCACGACCAGTCGACCGACATTGCCACCGTGCACGGCGAGGTGCGCGTGAATGCGCGCGGCGACCGCTACACCGCCACCGAGGGCCAGCTGCAGATCGATGCCTTCGAGGGCTTCTTCCTGCAGCCGAGCTACCGGTTCCTGGCGACCGGCGCGCACGGCAGCGCGGAGCGCGTCGAGCTGCACGACGCCGACCGCGCCACCGTGCTGCAGGGCACCTACACCACCTGCCGGATCGACCAGCCCGACGCGCTGCCGGACTGGATCCTGCGCGCCGAGCGGCTGGAACTCGACCAGGAAAGCGACGAAGGCTATGCCGAGGGCGCGGTGCTGGAATTCAAGGGCGTGCCGATCCTGCCGGTGCCGGCGATCAGCTTCCCCTTGAGCGACCGGCGCAAGTCGGGCTGGCTGCCGCCCACCATCGGGCTCGACAACAAGAGCGGGCTGGATCTGTCGGTGCCCTACTACTGGAACATCGCGCCGAATCGCGACGCCACCTTCACGCCCGGCCTGATGCTGCGCCGCGGCGCCGACCTGTCGAGCGAGTTCCGCTACCTGGAGAACAACTACCACGGCCAGGTGCTGGCCCATGTGATGCCGAACGACCGGCTGCGCGACCGCGAGCGCTGGGGCCTGTTCGCGCGCCACAGCGGGCATTACGACATCCAGGCCGGCGGCATCGGCGGCGTCGGCCTGGGGCTCAACCTGAACCGGGTCAGCGACAACGACTACTGGCGCGACTTCAGCCGCAAGGGTCTGTCGCTGACCACGCGCCTGCTGGCCAGCGACGGCTCGCTGACCTGGTCGCGCGGCGACTTCGCGCTGGCGGCGCGCGCACTCAAGTGGCAGACGCTGCAGGACGTCAACGCCCCCATCGTCCCGCCCTACGACCGGCTGCCGCAGCTCACGGGCCGCTGGAGCAAGATCAACGACCGGGGCTTCGACTATTCGATCGATGCCGACTACACGCGCTTCCGCGCCGACCGCTTCTGGACCCGCCAGCCGAACGCCGACCGTGGCGTGCTGCACGCGCAGCTGTCGCACCCGTTCACCCGGCCCTGGGGCTTCCTGGTGCCCAAGGCGCAGCTGCACGCCACCGGCTACCGTTTCGACGGGCCGCTGTCGAACGGCGCCAGCTCGGCCAGCCGCGTGCTGCCGACGCTGAGCCTGGACAGCGGCCTGGTGTTCGAACGCCCGGCCAGCTACTTCGGCCGCGCCTTCACGCAGACGCTGGAGCCGCGCCTGATGTACGTCTACACGCCGTACCGCGACCAGAGCCGGCTGCCCAACTACGACTCGGGCCTGTACGACTTCAACTTCGCCACCATCTGGTCCGAGAACGCGTTTGCCGGCCACGACCGCATCGTCGACAACAACCTCGTCACCGCCGGCCTGACCACCCGCCTGCTCGACCCCGACAGCGGCGCCGAGGCGGTGCGGCTGGGCATCGCGCAGCGCTACCGCTTCTCGGGCCAGCAGGTGGTGCTGCCCGGCGGCACGCCGACCGCGGCCGGCTGGTCGGACATCATGCTGGGCGCCTCGATCGGCTGGGACCCGCGCTGGTCCTTCGACACCGTGGTGCAGTACAACCCCGACACCAAGCGCTCGACCCGCACCACCATCCAGGCGCGCTGGATGCCGGGACCATTCCGCACCCTGAGCGCGGCCTACCGCCACCAGCGCGACCTGAAAAGCGAACACCTCGACGTCGGCTGGCAGTGGCCGCTGGGCGATCTCGCCGCAGGCCGCTCCGAACTCGGCACCACGCGCTCGGCCAGCGGTGGCGGCAGCTGCAGCGGCCGCTGGTACAGCGTCGGCCGGCTCAACTACAGTCTGCGCGACAGCAAGGTGGTCGACGCCATCCTGGGTCTCGAATACGATGCCGGCTGCTGGATCGGGCGTGTCGTGTTCGAGCAACTGCACAGCTCGACCAGCTCGGCCACCCGGCGCATCATGTTCCAGCTGGAACTGGTCGGCCTGTCGCGCCTGGGCAGCAACCCGCTTAGTACGCTGCGCAACCACATTCCGCGTTATCAATATCTGCGGCAGGAAGTCACGCCGCCGAGCCGCTTCACGACGTATGACTAAATCCTCTGAGTTGCTGCGCGCCCGCCCCGCTGACCGGGCGACGCCACGGGTGGCCGGCGCCGATGCGGCCACCGCGGTCGCTAGTCCGGTGTCCCCGGCACCCGGAGCGGCCGCCGGACGATTGAGGAGAAACACGATGCCCGGCCTTCTTTTCCGCGTCGTCGCCGCACGCTGGCTGTTCCTGCCGCTGGCGTGTGTGGCGCTGGCCCTGCCGGCGCAGGCGCAGACCACCACCAAGCAGACCCAGCCCGCCACCAAGCGTGCCAGGCCGGCCGCCAAGAAGCCGCCGGCCAAGGCGCCGGCACGCAAGCCCGCGCCGGAGGCGGCACCCGCGGCCGCACCGGCCGCCACCGCATCGGCAGCGGCACCCGTGTCGGCCCCGGCGCCGAAGCCGGTCAGCAGCGCGCCGCGCGAGGCCGACTTCATCGTCGCCGTGGTCAACACCGAACCGCTGACCAACCACGAGGTGCGTGCCCGCATGGCGCGCGCGCAGCGCCAGCTGGCCGAGCGCAGCATGAGCGCGCCGCCCAGCGATCAGCTGCGCAAGGAAATGCTCGAGCGCCTGATCGCCGAGCGCGCGCAACTGCAGTACGCGCGCGAGATCGGCCTGAAGGTCGACGAGGCTGCGCTGGCGCAGGCCGAACTGGCGATCGCGCGCCAGAACCAGCTCGACTCGATCGAGGAGTTGCACCGCCGCGTGCAGCAGGAAGGCCTGACGGTGGCCGAGTTCCGCGCCGACGTGCGCAACCAGGTGCTGCTGGCGCGGCTGCGCGAGCGCGAGATCGAGCCCAAGCTGAAGGTGACCGATGCCGAGGTCGAGGCCTATATCCGCGAGCAGACCGGCGCCCGCACCGGCACCGTGGACCTGAACCTGGCGATGATCCTGGTCGCCGTGCCGGAGGACAGCAGCGCCGCCGACACCGCCCGCCTGCAGGCGCGCGCCGCCGAGGTGGTGCGCCGTGCCCGCGCCGGCGAGGACTTCGCCCAGCTGGCGCTGGAGTTCTCCGACGCCAACAACCGCGGCCGTGACGGCGGCGTGCTCGGCCTGCGCGCGGCCGACCGCTATCCCGAGCTGTTCGTGCAGAGCACCGAGCGGGCGCGCGTCGGCGAGATCGTCGGGCCGGTCAGGTCGGCAGCCGGATTCCACGTGCTGAAGGTGCTCGAGCGCAAGCAGAACAAGGAGCTGCCGGAGGTGCGGATCCCGCAGACGCGGGCGCGCCACATCCTGCTGCGGGTTGGGCCGACACAGGGCGAACAGGTCGCGCGCGATCGGGCGGCTGACTTCAAGCGCCGCATCCAGGCTGGCCAGGCCAGCTTCGAGGAACTGGCGCGGCAGTACTCGCAGGACGACAGCGCCCAGGACGGCGGTGACCTGGGCTGGGCCAACCCGGGCCAGTTCACGCCGGAGTTCGAGCGCGCCATGAACAGCCTCGACGTGCGCCAGGTCAGCGATCCGGTGGTGACCCGCTTCGGTGTCCATCTGATCCGCGTGGACGACCGGCGTGAGCAAGTGCTCACTGATGCCGAGCAGCGCCTGCTGGCGCGCAACATGTTGCGCGAGCGCAAGGCGCAGGAAGCCTTCGAGACCTGGGCGCAGGAAGTGCGCGGGCGCGCCTACGTCGAGTACCGGGATCCTCCGAGATGACGTTCACCCCCAGGCTCCACTGGCTTCGCCATGTTGCGCCTCCCCCCTCACCGGGGGCGCTCCCAGCGGCCGGGCAAAGCCCGCTCCGCGGGAGCACTGGCATGGCCTGCTCCGCGGCCTTCGGATTCGGTGGTGCCGCTGCCCGGCGCGCATGAAGCACATCCCGCGCAAGCGCTTCGGTCAGCATTTCCTGGCCGATCCGGCGATCGTCGACGCCATCGTGCGCGCCATCGACCCCAGGCCGGGGCAGGCGATGGTGGAGATCGGCCCCGGCCTGGCGGCGCTGACGCAACCGCTGGTCGAGCGGCTGGGCCGGCTGACGGTGATCGAACTCGACCGCGACCTGGCGGCGCGGCTGCGCGCGCATCCGCAGCTCGAGGTGATCGAGGCCGACGTGCTGAAGGTGGATTTCGGCGAGCTCGCCATGAGCACCAGAGAAGCAGCCGCAGCGCGAAGTCATCTCAGGCAAGGCGCGATCCCCATGGTGGGGGGCGAATCACGTGCAGCCGGGAGCACGGGTGCGCTGCGGGTCGTCGGCAACCTGCCCTACAACATCTCGACGCCGATCCTGTTCCACCTGCTGCCGTTCGCGGCGCAGGTCGCGGACCAGCACTTCATGCTGCAGAAGGAAGTGATCGACCGCATGGTGGCGGCGCCGTCCACCGCTGACTACGGGCGCCTGTCGGTGATGCTGCAGTGGCGCTACGCGATGGAAAGCGTGCTGTTCGTGCCGCCCGAGGCTTTCGAGCCGCCGCCCCGCGTCGATTCCGCCGTGGTGCGCATGGTCCCGCGCGCCGGCTTCGCGCCGCTCGACGTCGCCGCGTTCTCCGAACTGGTGCAGGTGGCCTTCAGCCAGCGCCGCAAGCTGCTGCGCCACACGCTCGGCAAGTGGCTGGCTGCGCGCGGCTTCGAGGGCGACTTCGATGTGCAGCGCCGCGCCGAGGAGGTGCCGGTGGACGAATACATCGCGCTGGCGCAATCGATCTGAGCGCCACTCCAACGCCGAGAAAGGACTGCGCAGCAAGCCCGCGAGAGGCCACGGAGCAGGCCAGTCCAGCGACGGCCGTGGAGCGGGCTGGGCCCGGCCCACTGGCGGCGTCCCCCTCGGGGCTGAGGCTCGCGGCTCCAAGCCTGCCTGCGCAGGCTTGGACGTGCCGAAGAGCCGCCGCCTCTGGCGGCGAGCCCGTGGCGCGTCAGCGCCTCAGGGGGATCAGTTGAGGGCCATCGACAGCTTGCGCCGGTAGCTCGACAGCATTTCCAGCAGCGGATCCTGCGCCGCGCTCGCGGCCTTGCCGGTCAGTTCGATGCCGCCGCTGCTCTTGCCGCCGGCGCCGGCGCTCGGCTTGGGCGGCGGTGGCGTCAGCAGCTCCAGGATGGCGACGTAGGTCTTGCGCGCGGCCTCGTCGTTCCACTTCTTGTCGCGCATGATGATTTCCAGCAGTTCGTCCATGCTGGCGGTCCACTGGCCTTCGGCCATCAGCGCGCGCGCCTTGGCGAAGCGCAGCTCGAAGTCGCGCCTGTTCTCGGCGATGGCGGCGTCGAACTGCTCCACCGGCCAGTTGCCGCGCTCGTCCTGGTGCACGAACTCGATCGCCTGCAGCCAGCGGTGCAGGGCGTCGAAGCGCAGCGGCAGCGGCTCGCGCCGCATCGGTTCTTCCAGCGTGGCGGCGGCTTCCTCCAGCGCGCCGGTGGCGATCAGCAGGCGCGCATAGTCGGCGCGCGCGTCGTCGTTGCCGGGGTCCTGCGCCAGCGCCTCGGCCAGCTTGGCCAGCGCGGCGTCGGTGTCGCCGGATTCGAGCAGGGCGCTGGCCTGGTCCAGCTCGGCTTCGGCCGCCAGCTCGCCTTCGCTCGGCACGTGCTTGTCGAGAAACTGGCGGATCGTGCCGGCTGGCTGCGCGCCGACGAAGGCATCGACCGGCTGGCCCTTCACGAACATCACGCACAGCGGAATGCTGCGCGTGCCCAGCATCTGCGACAGCTGGCCCGAGATCTCGGGCACCTTGTCGGCGTCGAGCTTGGCCAGCACGAAGCGCCCTTCGTACTCGGTCTCGAGTTGCTCCAGCACCGGGCCGAGCTGCTTGCACGGGCCGCACCATTCGGCCCACACGTCCAGCAGCACGGGCGTTTGCATGGAGGTCTTGAGCACCTCGGCTTCGAAGTTTTGCAGGGTGATGTCGATCATGGGCGTTATCTGCGGGCAAAATCAGGGAAAACCAACACCATTGTGCAGGATATGAAATTTCCCCTGAGTTGCATCGCGCCTTCGCACCCAAGGGGGAATGCAGTCAACGGCCGTGCCAGGCTCACGACCCGGTTTTTCGAGGAGATCTCCCAATGACATCGTCGCCCGTGATCGGCGTCGTCATGGGTTCCAGCAGCGACTGGGACACCATGCAGCACGCGGTCCAGCTGCTCGAGCAGTTCGGCGTGCCGCACGAGGCGCGCGTGGTGTCGGCGCACCGCATGCCGGACGACATGTTCGCCTACGCCGAAGGCGCGGCCGGGCGCGGCCTGAAGGCCATCATCGCAGGTGCCGGCGGCGCCGCCCACCTGCCCGGCATGCTGGCGGCCAAGACCACGGTGCCGGTGCTGGGCGTGCCGGTGGCCTCGCGCCACCTGCAGGGCGTCGATTCGCTGCACAGCATCGTGCAGATGCCGCGCGGCGTGCCGGTGGCGACCTTCGCCATCGGCGCCGCCGGCGCCGCCAATGCGGCGCTGTTCGCCGTCGCGCTGCTGGCCAATGAGGATGCCGCGCTGCGCCGGCAGCTGGAGCAGTTCCGCGCCGAGCAGACCGCGGCCGCGCGTGCCATGACGCTGCCCCCGGCCTGAATGCTTGATTGAACGCCGGCACCAGGACTTCGCTGCCGGCGCAGACTGTTTCGCCATTGCACCACTGAGCCACCATCGCATGCCCACTTCCCTGCCCCTGCTGCCCGGCAGCGTGATCGACGATCGGCCGGCCATGCTCGGCGTGCTCGGTGGCGGCCAGCTCGGCCGCATGTTCGTGCATGCGGCGCAGTCGCTGGGCTACGAGACGGTGGTGCTCGACCCGGACCGCCACAGCCCGGCCGGGCGCATCAGCCACCACTTCATCGAGGCCGACTACCGTGATGCCGACGCGCTGCGCGAACTGGCGGCGCGCGCGCTGGCGGTGACCACCGAGTTCGAGAACGTGCCGGCCGAGTCGCTGGCCGAGCTGGCGCTCAAGCGCCCGGTGGCGCCGGCGGCCGAGGCGGTGGCGATCGCGCAGGACCGCATTCGCGAGAAGGCGCACTTCACCCGCTGCGCCGAACGCAGCGGCGTGGCGCCGGCGCCGTATGCGGCGATCGAGCGCGAGGCCGACCTGGCGGCGGTGCCCGACGCGCTACTGCCGGGCATTCTGAAGGCCGCGCGCCTGGGCTACGACGGCAAGGGCCAGGCGCGCGTGACCACGCGGGGCGAGCTGGCGGCGGCCTGGCAGGGTATGGGCAGCGTCGCCTGCGTGCTCGAGCAGTTGCTGCCGCTGGCCTGTGAATGCTCGGTGATCGTGGCGCGCGGACGCGACGGCCAGATCGTGCACCTGCCGGTGCAACGCAACCTGCACCGCAACGGCATCCTGGCCGCCACCGAGGTCTACGACGGCAACCTGCCCGCGGCCACCGCCGAGCAGGCGCGCGCGGCCACCATCCGCATCGCGCAGGAGCTGGACTACGTCGGCGTGCTGTGCGTCGAGTACTTCGTGCTGCAGGACGGCCGGCTGGTGGTCAACGAGATGGCGCCGCGCCCCCACAACAGCGGCCACTACACGGTGGATGCCTGCGATGCCTCGCAGTTCGACCTGCAGGTGCGCGCGCTGGCCGGCCTGCCGCTGGTGCAGCCGCGCCAGCACAGCGCCGCCATCATGCTCAACCTGCTGGGCGACCTGTGGCTCGACGGCGCGGGCGGCCTGCGCAGCCTGCCCTGGTCACAGGTGCTGGCGCTGCCCGGTGCGCACCTGCACCTGTACGGCAAGACCGAGGCGAGGGCGGGGCGCAAGATGGGCCACCTGACCTTCACCGCGCCGGACGCCGCCAGCGTGCGCGAGCGGTCGCTGGCGGCTGCGGCGCTGCTGGGGATCGAGGCGTTCTAGATGGCGTTCCCGTTGAGGGGCTTTGCGCCCCGGCTCCAAGAGGACCAGGCCAGTGCCTGGCGCCGGTCCGGCAGCGACGCGCGCCGGCTGGGCTTGATTCGAGGCCTTTCCGGGACTGCTTCACGTCTTGAGAAAGGTTTCGAAATGGCCCACCGCCCGGGTCGATCGGTGCCATGATCGTCGACGGCACGCTGCCGGACAGCATCGAGCGCGCCGCCGCCGCGCTGGCGGCGGGGCAACTGGTCGGGCTGCCGACCGAAACCGTCTACGGTCTGGCCGCCGATGCCGGCAATGATGCGGCGGTGCGCGCCATCTTCGCCGCCAAGGGCCGGCCGGCCGACCATCCGCTGATCGTGCACGTCGGCGGTCCGGCCCAGGTGGCGCGCTTTGCCGCCACCGTACCCGACTTCGCGCAGGCGCTGATCGATGCCTTCTGGCCCGGCCCGCTGACGCTGATCCTGCCGCGCCGCGCCGGCGTGGCCGGGCTTGCCGCCGGCGGGCAGGGCACGATCGGCCTGCGCTGCCCCTCGCATCCGGTCGCGCAGGCGCTGCTGGCGGCCTGCGCATCGCGTGGCGTCGACGGCCTGGCGGCGCCCAGCGCGAACCGCTTCGGCCGCGTCAGCCCGACCACGGCGGTGCACGTGGCGGCCGAGTTCGGTGACGGACTGCTGGTGCTCGACGGCGGTCCGTGCCAGGTCGGCATCGAGTCCAGCATCGTCGACTGCACGCGCGGCGCGCCAGTGCTGCTGCGGCCGGGCCAGCTCGGGCGCGCCGAGATCGAGCGCGTCGCCGGCCAGCGCCTGCGCTCCAACGACGAGCTGGCCACGCCCGATCCACGCGCCTCCGGCACGCTGGCTTCGCATTACGCGCCGCGCGCCCGGCTGCGCCTGATGGATGCGGCCGAACTGCGCGCGGCGCTGCAGGTGATCGGCACCGACGCCGCGCCGCTGGCGGTGTGGGCGCGCACGCCCCTGCGGCCCACGCCGGGCGTGCTGCTGCAGCGGTCCATGCCACAAGATGCCGAGGCGGCGGCGCGCGAGCTGTTTGCCGTACTGCGCCAATTCGACGCTGCTGGAGCCGAGCTGATCTGGGTCGAGACGCCGCCCGACACACCGGCCTGGGAGGGCGTGCGCGACCGCCTGCGGCGCGCCGCCGCCGCGGATTGACGCGGCGGCGGTCGTTAAACTACGGCACCAATCCTTGGAGATGTGCTCATGATTGCTTCCTGGTCCCGCCGCGCCGCGCTGGCGCTGGCCTGTGCCGGCGCCGCCGCCCTGCTTGCCGCCTGCGGCTCCGGCTCGGTGGTGTCCGACCTGACGCCCAAGCGCTTCATCTCGGTCGGCGACGGTTTTGCCGACGTCGGGCAGAACGGGCACCGCTACACCGTCAACGACGGCTCGCTGAACTGGCTGCAGCAGCTGGCCGCGCATTACAAGTTGACGCTGGAGCCGGCGTCGGCCGGCGGTTTCGGCTACGCCCAGGGCCATGCCCGCATCGACAGCCCGGATAGCCGCAGCGGCACCAACGCGCCCAGCGTCCGGCAGCAGATCGACACCTTGCTGGCGCGCACCAGCTTCGTCGACGGCGACGTGATGGTGCTCGGTGGCGGCATCGCCGACGTCGTGGCAGCGGTCGAGGCGACCGGCATCTCGGACGCCAGCACCCAGGCGGTGCAGGATGCCGGCAGGGCGCTGGCCGCCCAGGTGCGGCGGGTGGTGCAGGCTGGCGCGCGGCACGTGGTGGTGACCGGCGTCTACAACCTCGGCAGCACGCCCTGGGCGCGCGGCATGGACCGGGAGGGTGACATCGAGCGCCTGTCCATCGCGTTCAACGACGCACTGCTGGTCGGCATCGTGGACCTGTGGGACAACGTGCTCTACCTCGATTCGGCGCTGTTCTTCAACCTGATCTACAACAAGCCCGACAACTATCCGATCGACAACGCCAAGGATCCCGTCTGCACCACGCCGGATGCCAACACCTGCACGCCGGCGACGCTGCGCGCCGGGGCCGACTACAACCGCTGGATGTTCGCCGATGCGCTGTACCTGACGCCGGCGGTGCAGCGCCTGTTCATGAACGACGACTACGTCGAGAGCGGATACCGGCGCTTCAAGGACCGCTGGTAAGGCCGCGTCGGTCGGCGCATACGAGAAAAGCCGGGTCGATGCCCGGCTTTTTCCTTGTTCGCCCGGGAAGGTGCGGCCGGTCAGGCCGGGGCCGGATAGCCGACCGCCGCCAGCACCTGCAGCGGGCCGGCCGCGCGCACCCGTTCGGCCTGCTCGCGGTGCCGGGTGTAGAGCGTGCCGCCGAAGCTGATCGCGCTGAGCGAGATGTCCTCGTAGTGCTCCCGGCTGCGCGGGATCAGCAGCATCCAGCCGTCACCGGCCAGCATGTTGTAGGGCGGCAGCAGGCCGTCGGCCCCCGGCGCCAGCCCAAGCGTGTCGCAGCCGTGCTGCCAGGCCAGGTGCAGTTGCTCGGCGGCCCGCTCCAGCGGCATGCCGATGCCGACGTCGGTACGCACGAAGCAGTGCCGCAGCGGCAGCAGCGGGTGCGTGGCCACCGTCAGCGGCGGCGCGCCGGCCGGCAGGCCGGGCAGGAACAGCGCCAGGCTGGCGTTGCCGGGCATGGCCGGTACCCACTGGGTGTGCTTGTGGCGCTGGCTGGCGCCGGCCGCGGTGCCGCCGTTGAACAGCCCCAGGCCACCGGCCTCGGTCATCAGTCGCGCCAAGGCCTCGAAGTCGGTGCGGTCGAGCGGCTGCAACTGCTCGGCGAAGCTGCGCACCGCCAGCACCAGGTGCCGCGGGCTGAGCGGAAACTTGTTCAGGATCGCCACGTGGGCATCGCCCAGCGGCCCTACCGTCAACTCGGGATCGGGGTTGAGGAAAGGGTTGAAGTTGGGGTCGCGCGGGCCGCCCGGCACCGCCACGCCCTGGCTGGCATCCTTGGCCGCCAGCGACGACACCCAGCGCACCACGAACGGCAGCCCGGCGTGCTCGAACTCGAACTGCTCAGACTGCACCGGCTGCAAGGCGCCCGAGGCCAGCGCGCTGGCGCTGCGAGCATCCACGGCCTTCATCCAAGGGCCCGACATGGCATCCTCCTGTTGGTCCTGCATGCAGCCGAGTGTAGGCCGCGTGGCAAGACCGGGCGCGCCTGCCGGCTTCGCCGCCGGACCGGGGCGCCAGGGGCTTACAGCCAGTCGATGTCTTCCAGCACGTCGATCACCTGGTCGGCGAACAGCTGGTGCCCGTACGGCGTCGGGTGGAAGCCGTCCGAGAACAGGTAGTGCTGCCACCAGCTGGCGCCGGACGGTGCGCCCGGCGGCGGTGTGGTGGCCGACAGCGCGGCGGCGGTGCATTCGGCGAAGTCGCGTTGCGGCACCACGCTGGCGGGGATCCAGTCGGCGCCGCAAACCGGCAGCGTGGCGTTGCTGAGCCCATACCTGACCGGATTGACGACCCAGTCGGCAAAGCGGCTTGCCACGTCGACCACGCGCACGCGCGACTCGCCGTTGAAGTTGCCGGCCAGCTTCCGGTTGAAGGCGTCGACCCAGCCCTTGAACAGACCCTCGGCCTGGGCGCGGGCGGCGGCGCCGGCGGCGTTCTCGATCTGCGCCAGCACGGCCTGGAAGCGCGGCGTGTAGGTGATGGTCGGGATGTTGGCGACCACCACTTGTCTGGCGCCCTTGTCCAGTGCCTGTGTCCGGATGCTGCGGCTGAAATCGTCGGCCAGCGCCTGCATGTAGACGCCGCCGGCGTTCTCGGGCCCGTTGGGACCGTCCAGCACCTGTTGCAGCACGTTGGCGGGCACCAGCGTGCCGAGCAGTGCCATGTACTTGGCCCCGTGGTCGGCCGAGGCGCCCAGGTAGGCGCCGACCAGGTCGGCGGCGTCGTTGCCGCCGCCATCGACCAGCAGCAGATCCCTGGCGCGCCAGCCCGCGCCGGCAGCGTGCGCCAGCTGGTAGCCGATGGCCAGCGGCGCCTGTGCGCCGCCGCTGTCAGCGGGGTTGTTGATGCGTGCGCCGCCGATGGCGTAGTTGGTGCAGTTCGGCTGGCTGTTGGGCGCGAAGGCCTGGCCGTTGAACTTGTAGACCGGGCACAGCGGCGCGGTATCGAAGGCCTTGGCGACGCGCTCGACCCACAGCACGCTGGGCTCCTCCGCCGTGCCCTGCACGGTGAAGGTGCGCGTGACGCCCGGCAGGCCGGCGAAGGTGCCGCTGTCGCTGAGCGAGTCGCCGAACACCTTGACGCTGTCGATGCCCAGCGGGTTGCGGTCGTCACCGCCGCCGCAGGCCGACAGCGCGGCAATCGCTGCCAGCACAATGGGCAGCTTCCAGTTGGTGAAAATCTTCTTGGCAGGCACGGCTTCTCCTCGGTTGCGTCAGCGCAAGATGGTAGGCGCGTCGGGCTGCGGTTTGCCTAGGGGAAACCCAAGCAGCGCTATGCTCGCGGCTGCAAGGATAGGACCATGAACGACACGCGCTCCCGTACCCACCGCATCGCCGTCATTCCCGGCGACGGCATCGGCCAGGAAGTCATGCCCGAGGCGCTGCGCGCGCTGCAGGCGGCACAGGCCAGGTTCGGCTTCGAACTGGCGCTGATGCCGATCGACTGGGCCAGCTGCGATCACTACCAGCGGCACGGCCAGATGATGCCTGACGACTGGAAGCAGCAGCTCGAAGGCATGGACGCCATCCTGTTCGGCGCCGTCGGCTGGCCGGCCACGGTGCCCGACCACGTCTCGCTGTGGGGCTCGCTACTGAAGTTCCGGCGCGAGTTCGACCAGTACATCAACCTGCGCCCGGTGCGCCTGTTCGAGGGCGTGCCCTGTCCGTTGGCGGGCCGCAGGCCGGGCGAGATCGACTTCCTGGTGGTGCGCGAGAACACCGAGGGCGAGTACACCAACCTCGGCGGCGTGATGTACGCCGGCACCGAGCGCGAGATCGTGATCCAGGAAACCGTGATGAGCCGCTTCGGCGCCGACCGGGTGCTGAAGTTCGCCTTCGAGCAGGCCGCCGCGCGCCCGCGCAGGAAACTCGACGTCGCCACCAAGAGCAACGGCATCGCGATCAGCATGCCCTGGTGGGACGGCCGGGCCGATGCGATGCACGCCAGCTATCCGCACGTGGCGGTCGAGAAGCACCACATCGACATCCTCACCGCGCGCTTCGTGCTGCAGCCGCAGCGCTTCGACGTGGTGGTGGCCAGCAACCTGTTCGGCGACATCCTGAGCGACCTGGGCCCGGCCTGCACTGGCACCATCGGCCTGGCGCCGTCGGCCAACCTGAACCCGGAGCGCCGGTTTCCGAGCCTGTTCGAGCCGGTGCACGGCTCGGCGCCCGACATCTTCGGCAAGAACATCGCCAACCCGGTGGCGATGATCTGGTCGGCGGCGATGATGCTGCAATTCCTGGGCGAGCAGGCGGCACACGACGCCATCCTGAAAGCCATCGAGGCCGTGCTGGCGCAGGGCCCGCGCACGCCCGATCTGGGCGGCCAGGCGTCGACGATCGAGATGGGCGAGGCGATCGCGGCACGGATCTGACGTCGCTGTCACCGCTGGCCTGCGCAGGACGCGCACGCATGAAACGCGGCCGTACCGCAAGCCGCTCCAGACGGTCGCGGAGCAGGCCATGGCAGAACGCCGTGGCCGGACCTGTGCCGGCCACCAGCGTTGTCCCCCTCAGGGGGAAGGCGTCGTCGGCGACTCGAGGGGAGCGTCCTTCACCGTCCACTCCACCAGCCGATCCAGCGCCGGCCGCGCCGCGCCGGCGTTGGGGTGGTTGATGATGCCGACCACCGCATAGGGCTGGCCGCTGCGGCCCCAGGCGTAGCCGGCGACCGCCGCCACGTCGCGCAGGGTGCCGGTCTTCAGGCGCGCGTTGCCGATCGCCTCCGAGCCCGGGTTGCGGGCTGCCATGCGGCGAGCGGTGCCGTCGACGCCGGCGATCGACAGCGATTGCATGAAGGCCCCGGCATGCGGGCTGGCGGCCGCGTGCTGCAGCAGCGCGGTGAGCGAGGCGGCGCTGGCGCGTTCGTTGCGCGACAGGCCGGAGCCGTTCTCGAGCAGCGGCGTGGCGCGCAGGCCGAAGCGCTCGCGCCACCAGCGCTTGAAGCGGCTTCTCGACTCGCCGAAGCTGCCGCGCCCGTCGCCGGCCGCCGACAGTGTCAGGAACAGCTGCTGCGCCATCACGTTGTTGGAGAACTTGTTGATGTCGGCAATGATCTCCGGCAGCGACAGCGAGATGCCCGTCACCAGCGGCCGCCCGGTGGCGGGCTTGTCCAGCCACCTGACCTGGCCACTGAGCTGGCCGCCAGCGGCGCGCCACATGGCCTCGATCACGCGCGGCGCATAGCTGGCCGGGTCGACGTAGGCCACGCCCCACTGCTGCTCGCCGCAGCTCGAGGGGTAGCGGCCGGCGAAGCTGATCCGGTTCGGGTTGCTGAAATCGGCCGCCAGGCGCGTGCGCCAGTTGCCGCAGGCGCCCTTGGCCGTCGGCAGTTCGGCCGGGATCTCGACGCCGGCGATCGGCGGCTCGCTCTGCACCAGCACGCGCCGGCCGGCCGGATCGGGGGTGAACCTGAGGATCAGCGCCTTGAAGTTCAGCAGCAGCCCGTCGGGCCCGGCGTTGTAGGGCCGCAGCGGGTCGTCGTCGAAGGCCGCGGGGTCGTGCGGCGGCAGCTTGAAGACGCTGTTGTCGAGCAGGATGTTGCCGTCGATGGCGCGGATGCCCTTGTCCTGGATCGCACGCATCAGGTCCTGGATGCGCTCCAGCACCAGCTTGGGGTCGCCGCTGCCCTTGATCAGCAGGTCGCCGTGCAGCACGCCGCCCTGGACGTAGCCCTGGGTGTAGACGCGGGTCTTCCACAGGTGGCTGGGCCCCAGCAGATCCAGCCCGGCGTAGGTAGTCACCAGCTTCATCACCGAAGCCGGGTTCATCGGCAGTTCGGCCTGCCAGTTCAGGCGCGGCGCCGGCAGCGTCGTGGGTGCCGGCGCCGGATTGCCTTCCCCCGAAGGGTTGACCGGCTCCGGTGCGCAACTGACGGCGCCGGGTGTCGGCGACAGCGGCGCCACCACCATCGCCACGCTGCTCGCGGGTACGCCGGCGCTAGCCAGCGCCTGCTCGACCTCGGGCGGCAGGTTCTGGGCGTGTGCGCCGCTGGCCAGCAGCAGGCCGCTGCACAGCAGCGCCAGTGCGGCCGAGCGCAGCGGAGTGAATCGCGGTCTCACGCCCCGCAGTCTATCGGTGCGCCGCCACGATAATCCAGCCATGCTCCGATCACACCGTGCCACCGGCATCGCGGCGGCCCTGGTCACGGTGGCCATCTGGACCGGCTTCATCATCATCGGCCGCGCCTCGGCGGCGCACACCCTGCTGCCGTTCGACATCGCCTTGCTGCGCATCGTCGGCGCCGGCGCGGTGCTGCTGCCTTGGGGCTGGTGGCTGGTGCGGCGCACGCGTGCCGCCGGGGCGTCGAGTTCGCTGCTGGGTTTGTCGCCGCTGGCGCTGCGGCCGACGCTGCTGACCGGCCTGTTCGGCGGCTTCGTCTACGCGGGGCTGTGCTATGCCGGCTTCTTCTACGCGCCGGCGGCGCACGCCTCGGTGCTGATGCCGGGCAGCCTGCCGCTGTGGACCACGCTGCTGGCCGTGCTGCTGCTGGGCGAGCGCATCGCGCTGGCGCGCGTGCTGGGGCTCGCCTGCATCCTGGCCGGGGGCCTGCTGGTCGGCGGTGAGGGACTGCTGTCGGCGTTCGACGGCGGCGAGGTCTGGAAAGGCGACCTGATCTTCATGGCGGCGGCGTTCTGCTGGTCGATCTACACCGTGCTGGCGCGCCAGTTCGCGCTCGACGCGGTGCGCGCCACCATCGCCATCACGGTGTTCGCCTGCTTCAGTTACGTGCCGCTGTTCGCCCTGCTGACCGCCAGCGGCCTGCTGTCGACCCGGCTGGGCGCGGCGCCCTGGGGCGAGATCATGCTGCAGGCGCTGTTCCAGGGCGTCGGCTCGGTGGTGGTGGCCGGCATCACCTTCGTGCACATGGTGCGCGCCTTCGGGCCGGTGCGCTCCACCATGATCACGGCGCTGGTGCCTGGGCTGTCGGCGCTTGGCGCCGTGCTGCTGCTGGGCGAGCCGCTGGGCTGGAACCTGCTGGCGGGGCTGGCGCTGGTGACCGCCGGCATCCTGCTCGGCGTGCGGGCGGCGCGGCAAAGTGGTGGCGCCGGCCGTGCGGCCGACGCGCTGCCGGTAAAGATCGAATAATCGGAACCCATGAACCTGCTTGCCTTCGATACCAGCACCGAGCAGCTGTCCGTCGCCGTGCAGCGCGTCGATGGCCAGCGCTTCGCGCGCCAGGGCGCCGGCGGCGCGCAGGCCTCGGCGGCGCTGATCCCTGCCGTGCTGGCGCTGCTGGCGCAGGCCGGATTGGCGCTGGCGGACCTGCGCGCGATCGTGTTCGGGCGCGGGCCAGGCTCGTTCACCGGGCTGCGCACCGCCTGCTCGGTGGCGCAGGGCCTGGCCTTTGGCGCCGGCGTGCCGGTGCTGCCGGTGGACACGCTGCTGGCGGTGGCCGAGGCGGCGCGCCGATCCGGCCAGCTGCCGCCGGGCGCCGCGCGCGTGCTGGCGCTGCTGGACGCGCGCATGAGCGAGGTCTACAGCGCCGCCTATCTGCACGATGGCACGGCCTGGATGGCCCAGGGTGCGATCACGGTGGGTCCGCCGGAAGCGCTGATCGTGCCGGCCGGTGATGGCTGGGTGCTGGCCGGCAACGCCTTCACCGAGTACGGCGAGCGCCTGCCCGCCGCGCTGGCCAAGCTGCCGCGCATCGAGGCGCTGCCGACGGCCGACGCCCTGCTCGGGCTGGCGCCGGCCTTGCTGGCGGCCGGCCAGGCGGTGCCGGCGGCGCAGGCGCTGCCGCTCTACATCCGCGACAAGGTCGCGCAAACCACGGCCGAGCGCGCCGCCGCGCGCTGAGCGCTTGCTGCCATGAATGCCGTGCTGCCCGCCACCCTGCCAGCCATCCCGGTGCCCGGATCCGGTGCGGTCGAGGCACGTTTCGAGCCGATGACGGCCGAGCGGCTGGACGCGGTGCTGGCTGTCGAGCAGCGTGCCTACAGCCATCCCTGGACGCGCGGCAATCTGCGTGACAGCCTGGCCGCCGGCCACATGGCGCAGTGCCTGCTGGCCGGGGACGAACTGCTGGGCTACCTGATCGCCATGCCCGGCTACCGCGAGGTGCATCTGCTGAACATCACGGTGGCGCCGCCGCACCAGCGCCAGGGCTGGGGTCGGCTGATGCTGGATGCGCTGGTGCTGTGGTCGCGCGGCCTGCGTGCCGACACGCTGTGGCTGGAAGTGCGCGCCAGCAACGTGCGTGCGCAGCAGGTCTATCTGCGGCGCGGGTTTTCACGTGTCGGCCTGCGCAAGGGCTATTACCCGCTGCGCCACGGCGAGCGCGAGGACGCGGTGGTGATGAGCCTGCCGCTGGAGTACGCATGACGCAACACCTGGACGAGCGCCAGCGCGCCATGCTGGCCGAGATGGGCGTCAGGATCTGGGCGCCGCGTGCGGACAGGGCGCCGCAGCAGCCGGCGACGGCGGCACCGGAAACGCCGGTCGCCTGGTCCGCGCCGCCAGCACCGGTGCGTGAGCGCGCGGCGGCGCCAGCCGCTGGCATGCAGCGGCCTTCCGTCTCTCCGACGCCAGCGGCTGGCCCGGTCACGGCGCCGCGAAGGGCAGCACCGGCAGCCGGGACGGCGCCGGTGTCAGCGGCCGAACTGGCCCCGCGCCCGACCGGCATCGCGACCATGGACTGGCCGCAGCTCGAGGCCGCGGTCGCCGGCTGCCGTGCCTGCGCACTGTGGACGGGACGCACGCAGATGGTGTTCGGCGTCGGCAGCCGGCGCGCCGACTGGATGGTGATCGGCGAGGCGCCGGGTGAGAATGAGGATCGCCAGGGCCAGCCCTTCGTCGGCCAGGCCGGCAAGCTGCTGGACAACATGCTGGCGGCGATCGGCTTGTCGCGCCATGCCGGCCTGGCGGATGACCAGGCAGCGTCAGAGGCGCAGGCAGGCGCCACGCCGGCGCTGCGCGGCGTCTACATCGCCAACGTGCTCAAGTGCCGGCCGCCGCGCAACCGCAACCCGCAGCCTGACGAAATTGCCCAGTGCGAGCCCTATCTGGCGCGCCAGGTGGCGCTGGTGCGGCCGAGGATCATCCTGGCCATGGGGCGCTTCGCCGTGCAGTCGCTGCTGAGTACCAGCGAGCCGATCGGCCGCCTGCGCGGGCGCGTGCACCAGTACCAGGGCGTGCCGGTGATCGTCACCTACCACCCGGCCTACCTGCTGCGTGCGCTGCCCGAGAAGGCCAAGGCCTGGCAGGACCTGTGCCTGGCGCTGGAGGTGGCGGCCGGCAAGCAGCCAGCCTGAAAGGCCGTTCGGGAGTCCTGGCGTTGGTTCACCCAGCCCCGCGGCACACCCGCAGCACCTCGTCGCCATAGCGTTCCAGCTTGGTCGCCCCGATGCCGCTGATGCCTTCCAGGTCGGCTGGCGCCTGCGGCGCCCGGGCGGCGATCGCGGCCAGCGTGGCGTCGTGGAAGATCACGTAGGCGGGCAGGTTGTTCTCGCGCGCGACCTCGGTGCGCCAGCTCTTGAGCGCGGCAAAGCGCGCCTGCGCGGCGGTGTCCAGGTCGGCCGCCGCAGGTGGCGTGCCGCCACGGCTCGGGCGTTTGCGGGCGCGCTTCGGCTCTGCCTGAGCCGCGCGCAGTCGCACCGGCTGCTCGCCCTTGAGGATCGGCCGCGCCGGCTCCAGCAGCTTCAGGGTGTTGAAGGCCTGGGCATCGACCTGCAGCGCGCCGACGGCGATCAGCTGGCGCAGCACGCCTCGCAACTGCGCCTCGCTGAACTCGGCACCGAGGCCGAATGTCGACAGGCGCTCGTGGCCGTGCTGCGCCACCTTGTCGGTGGCCTTGCCGCGCAGGATGTCCATCACGTGGCCGGCGCCGAAGCCGATGCCGGCCTGCTGCTGCACCCGGTAGATGGTCGACAGCAGCTTGCGCGCGCAGTCGGTGGCGTCCCAGACCTCGGGCGGCTGCAGGCAGTTGTCGCAGTTGCCGCAGGGCTGGCTGGCCTCGCCGAAGTAGCCCAGCAGGCGCACGCGCCGGCAGTCGGTGGCCTCGGCCAGTGCCAGCAGCGCGTCGAGCTTGCCGCGCTGGACCTGCTTGAACTCGTCCTCGGCCGGGCTGTCGTCGATCATGCGGCGCTGGTTCACCACGTCCTGCAGCCCGTACATCATCCAGGCGTCGGCCGACTCGCCGTCGCGGCCGGCGCGGCCGGTCTCCTGGTAGTAGCCCTCGATGTTCTTGGGCATGTCGACGTGGGCCACGAAGCGCACGTCGGGCTTGTCGATGCCCATGCCGAAGGCGATGGTGGCCACCATCACCACGCCGTCCTCGCGCAGGAAGCGGTCCTGGTTCTGCTGGCGCGTGGCGGCGTCCAGCCCCGCGTGGTAGGGCAGCGCATCCAGGCCGTGCTCGCACAACGTGGTGGCCAGGTCCTCCACCCGCTTGCGCGACTGGCAGTAGACGATGCCGGCCTCGCCCTCGTGCTCGCGTTCGATGAAGGCCAGCAGCTGGCGCGTGGGGTCCTTCTTCTCGACGATCGTGTAGCGGATGTTGGGCCGGTCGAAGCTGCTGACGAACTGCGCGGCCGCATCGAGCTGCAGGCGCTCGACGATGTCGGCGCGCGTGATGGCGTCGGCGGTTGCGGTCAGCGCGATGCGCGGCACGCTGGGCCAGCGTTCGTGCAGCACGGTGAGCTGGCGGTACTCGGGCCGGAAGTCGTGTCCCCACTGGCTGACGCAGTGCGCCTCGTCGATGGCGAACAGGCTCAGTTGCCCGTGCGCGTGCAGCGTGTCCAGCAGGCCCAGGAAGCGCGGCGTGCCGACGCGCTCGGGCGCGGCGTACAGCAGCGTCAGCTGGCCGGCCAAGAGGCGCCGCTCGATGTCCTCGGCCTGCTCCCAGTCGAGTGTCGAGTTGAGGAAGGCAGCCGCCACGCCGGCCTCGTGCAGCGCGCCGACCTGGTCGTGCATCAGCGCGATCAGCGGCGAGATCACCAGCGTCACGCCGCAGCCCTGCTGCTGGCGCGCGATGGCGGGAATCTGGTAGCACAGGCTCTTGCCGCCGCCGGTCGGCATCAGCACCAGTGCGTCGCCGCCGTGCGTGACGTGCTCGACGATGGCCTGCTGCTGGCCGCGGAAATCGGCGTAGCCGAACACCTCGCGCAGAATGGATTCGGGGTCGGTGGCAGCGGAAGAAAGGGGCACGGAACCAAGTGGGGACAAAGCCGCCCATTGTCCCGGAAACCACGGCGAACAGGCCGAACGCCTAGAATTTCGACATGAAAACGATTGCCTACACGCGTGCGGCGCAGTTGCCGGACATTCTCAAGCAGCGCCTGGTCATCCTCGACGGTGCCATGGGTACCATGGTGCAGCAGTTGAAGCTGAGCGAAGCGCAGTTCCGGGGCGAGCGGTTCAAGGACTTCCACAAGGACGTCAAGGGCAACAACGAGTTGCTCAGCCTGACGCAGCCCGGCCTGATCCGCGACATCCACGAGAAGTACCTGGCCGCCGGCGCCGACCTGATCGAGACCAACACCTTCGGCGCCACCTCGATCGCGCAGGCCGACTACGACATGGCCGATCTGGCGCGCGAGATGAACGTCGAATCGGCGCGCCTGGCGCGTGCCGCCTGCGACAAGTTCTCGACGCCCGAGCACCCGCGCTTCGTCGCCGGCGCGCTGGGGCCCACGCCCAAGACCGCCAGCATCAGCCCCGACGTCAACGACCCGAGCGCGCGCAACGTCACGTTCGAGCAGCTGCGCGCGGCCTACTACGAGCAGGTCGAGGGCCTGGTGGAAGGCGGCGCCGACGTGCTGCTGGTCGAGACCATCTTCGACACCCTGAATGCCAAGGCGGCGCTGTTCGCCATCGACGAATTCTTCGAGAACAGCGGCGAGCGGCTGCCGATCATGATCAGCGGCACCGTCACCGACGCCTCCGGCCGCGTGCTGAGCGGCCAGACCGTGACCGCGTTCTGGTACAGCGTGCGCCATGCGCAGCCGCTGTCGGTGGGTCTGAACTGCGCGCTCGGCGCGGCGCTGATGCGGCCCTACATCCAGGAGCTGAACCGCGCTGCGCCCGACACCTTCATCAGCTGCTACCCGAACGCCGGTCTGCCGAATCCGATGAGCGACACCGGCTTCGACGAGACGCCGGAGGTCACCAGCCGCCTGCTGCACGAGTTCGCCGCCGAGGGGCTGGTGAACATCGTCGGCGGCTGCTGCGGCACCACGCCCGAGCACATCGGCGCCATCGTGCAGGCGGTGGCGCCGCTCAAGCCGCGCGGCGTGCAGCCGGCGGGCTTCTACCGCGAGGCAGCCTAAGCGTCTGCGTCAGGCGATCGGCCCGGCGCCGAACAGCCGGCCGATCAGCGCCGAGGCGCCCATCGCCAGAGCGCCCCAGAACAGCACCCGCAGCGCGCCCTTGCCCATGGGCGCGCCGCCCAGCCGCGCTGCCAGCGCGCCCAGCACGGCCAGCATCGCCAGCGTGCTGCCGATCAGCAGCGAGGTCAGGCCGGGGCCGCGCCACAGCAGCACGACCAGGATCGGCAGCAGCGCGCCGACGATGAAGGCGGCGGCCGACGCCAGCGCGGCCTGCACCGGGCGCGCCTCGTTCTGGTCGGTGATGCCGAGCTCGTCGCGCAGGTGGGCGCCGAGCGCGTTGTGCGCGGTCAACTCGTGCGCCACTTCGGCGGCCAGTTCGGGCGACAGCCCGCGCTCGATGTAGATGTTGGTCAGTTCCTGCAGCTCGAACTCGGGCTGCTCGGCCAGTTCGCGCGCCTCGGTGGCGCGGTCGGCCTGCTCGACGTCGGCCTGCGAGCTGACCGAGACATACTCGCCGGCCGCCATCGAGAACGCGCCCGCGGTCAATCCGGCGGCGGCCGTCAGCAGCAAGGTGCGCAGTTCGGCGCCGGCTGCCGCCATGCCGACCACCAGGCCACTGGTCGAGATCAGGCCGTCATTGGCGCCCAGCACGGCGGCGCGCAGCCAGCCGGCGTGGTGCAGCTTGTGGCTTTCGGTGTGGGGAGCGGGTCGGTGCAGGCGCGTCATGGTGCTGCGGGCAGTGAGGCCGAGCACCATTGTGGTCGATCGGCAGGCCCTTGTCTGAGCCCGTGCTTACTCATAAGTCAGTAATATAGGCGACACTTGGATGCTTGAAGAACGAGCGA
>NZ_DAOMOQ010000011.1:0-9918 GCF_035444425.1 Ottowia sp.
GGTAACCCCCTCGGGGGGCAGCGCAGCATGCGCAGCAGCGGAGCGTGGGGGCCAGCCGCCGGCGCCGGGCCGCCCCAAGCCGGCGGTAACCCCCTCGGGGGGCAGCGCAGCATGCGCAGCAGCGGAGCGTGGGGGCCAGTTCCCGACGTCGTAGAAGCGGTACAGCAACCGCGCCAGCGTCGACTTGCCCGAACCCGAGGGTCCGACCACCGCCACCGTCTTGCCGGCCGGGATCTCAAAGCTGACCTCGTGCAGGATCTGGCGCCCCGGCTCGTAGCCGAAGTCGACCTGCTCGAAGCGCACGTCCACCGGCCCGTTGGTGCGCAGCGGCCCGGCGCCGGGCCGGTCGGCCACCTCGCGCTCGCGATCCATCAGCACGAACATCCGGTCCAGGTCGGTCAGGTTCTGCTTGACCTGGCGGTAGATCGTGCCCAGGAACCCCAGCGGGATGTAGAGCTGGATCATGAAGGCGTTGATCATCACCAGATCGCCCAGCGTCAGCACGCCATCGACCACGCCCTGGGTGGCACGCCAGAGGATGGCGACCAGGCTGAGCGCGATGATGAGCTGCTGGCCGCTGTTGAGCAGCGACAGCGAGCTCTGGCTTTTCAGCCGCGCCAGCCGCAGCTGTTCCAGGTTCTCATCGTAGCGGCGCGCCTCGAAGCCCTCGTTGTTGAAGTACTTGACGGTTTCGTAGTTGATCAGCGCGTCGATCGCCTTGCTGTGCGCCTCCGAATCGTGCAGGTTGGCCTCGCGCCGGAACTGGGTGCGCCACTCGGTCAGCAGCACCGTGAACACGATGTAGCTCAGCAGGGCCGCCAGCGTGATCCAGGCGAACACCGGATCGAACCGCCTGGCCAGGATGGCCAGCACCATCGCCACCTCGATCAGCGTCGGCACGATGGAATACAGCGAGAACGACACCAGCGACTCGATGCTGCGCACGCCGCGCTCGATGTCGCGCGTCATGCCGCCGGTCTGGCGCTCCAGGTGGAAACGCAGGCTCAAGCTGTGCAGGTGCTCGAAGGTCTCCAGCGCGATGCGCCGGCTGGCGCCCTGCGTGGCCTTGGCGAAGATCAGTTCGCGCAGTTCGGTGAACACCGAGGTCATCAGGCGCAGCGCGCCATAGGCCAGCAGCAGACCAACCGGCACCACCAGCACCGCCGCCGGATCGCCCGGCCGGATCGTCATGCTGTCGATCAGGTCCTTCAGCAGCAGCGGCACGCCGACGTTCGCCACCTTGGCGCCAATGACGAACGCCAGCGCGAACAGCGCGCGCCACTTGTACTGCCACAGGTAGGGCCACAGGCGCGCCAGCGTCTGCCAGTCCGAGCGCGGGCCGGTGGCGGCTTCAGGGGGTGGAAGACGGAAGGAGCGCTCGCGGCTGCCGCGCATCGTGGACAATCTCTGCTGCTGTTTTTCTGGTTTTCTCTCGTCTTCAGCAGATTGTGCCGATGTCCCACTTGTCAAGCTCCGTCACCCCCTACCTGCGCACGCCCAACACCGAGCCCGCCGACGCGCCCGAAGCCACGGTGCCGGCCGATCACGACCTGGTGCTGAAGGTGATTCCGCTGCCAGGCGATGCCAACGCCAACGGCGACATCTTCGGCGGCTGGGTGATGGCGCAGGTCGACCTGGCCGGCTCGGTGCTGCCGGCGCGCTACGCCATGGGCCGCATGGCGACCATGGCGGTGAAGGAGTTCATCTTCAAGGCGCCGGTGCGGGTCGGCGACATCCTGTCCTTCTACGCCAAGATGGTGCGCATCGGCCGCACCTCGATGACGGTGAACGTCGGTGTCTATGCCGAGCGCTACAGCAACCAGGGCCACTACATCAAGGTCACCGAGGCGACCGTGACCTACGTGGCGATCGACGATGCCGGCAGGCCGAGGCCGGTGCCCAGGTCGCTCTGAGCCGAGCCAGACCTCAGGACACGATGTAAGCCGCGCTGCCGGTCGACAGCAGCTTGTCTCCGGCGTCGCGGAACTCCATGCGCGTGCTGGCGACGCGCGAACCCAGGCGCATGACCTCGGCGCGGGCGATGAAGTACTCGCCCACGCCCGGGCGCAGGTAGTCGACGCGCAGGTCGATGGTGCCGAGCTTGATGAAGCGCTCCAGCCGCCGCGCCGGCGGCTCGTCCATGTGGCGCGCGCCGATGGCGGCCATCACCGCAACGCCGCCCATGGCGTCCAGCGTGGCGCTGATGACGCCGCCGTGCAGGCGGTTGTAGGCGTAGTGGCCGACCAGTTCGGGCCGCATGTCGACGCGCCCCACCACGTGGTCACCGGCGAACTCGATCAGCCGGATGCCCAGCACCTGGTTGAAGCTGATGCGCTGCTCGAAGATCAGCCGCAGGCCATCGATGAACTCGGGTTCGAAGGCCTGGGGAATCGTGGTCTGGTGCTTGCTCACAGCGCACCCCAGGGCAGGGCCGGGCTCAGCACTGGCTGAAATCCGGCTTGCGCTTCTGCATGAAGGCGTTCATGGCCTCCAGCGCGGCGGGTTCGCGCAGCATGCGGCCGAAAGCGGCGCCCTCCTCGGCCATGCGCCGCAGCACCACCTCCTGCTGCGGGCCCTTCATCAGGCGCTTGGTCTCGATCAGGCTCGACAGCGGCTTGGCCGCCAGCTTGCGCGCCTGCGCCTGGGCCAGCGCGTTGGCCTCGGACGGCGGCACCACACGGTTGACCAGACCGACCTCCAGCGCCGCCTCGGCGAAGAAGGGCTCGCCCATCAGCAGCGCCTCGGCCGCCCGGTGGTAGCCGAACATGCGCGGCACCAGCAGGCTGGACGCCGCTTCCGGGCACAGGCCGAGGTTGACGAAGGGCATCGAGAAGGCCGCGTTGTCGCCCGCGTAGACCAGGTCGCAGTGCAGCAGCATGGTGGTGCCGACGCCCACCGCCGGACCACACACCGCCGCCAGCAGCGGCTTCGGGAACGTCGCAATGCCGCGCAGGAAGCGGAACACCGGCGAGTCCTGCCCGGCCGGCGGGTTCTTGAGGAAGTCCTGGATATCGTTGCCGGCCGAGAACACGGTCTCGTGCCCCTGGATCACCACCACGCGCGTCGCGGCATCCTGCGCCGCCTGCTCGATGGCGTCGGCCAAGGAGGCGTACATGGCGACGTTGAGCGAATTCTTGCGCTCGACGCGGTTCAGGGTCAGGGTGAGCACGCCGGCTTCGGCGTGCGTGAGGATCTCGCTCATTGCAGTGCTTCCTTGACAAAATCGATGCGGTCCTGGCCCCAGAACATTTGTTCGCCGACGAAGAAGGTCGGCGCGCCGAACACGCCGCGGCGCACCGCCTCTTCGGTGGCATCCTTCAGGGCCTGCTTGGTGGCCGGCTCGCCCGCCAGCGCCAGCAGTTGCTGCGGATCGAACCCGGCAGCCGCCAGCACGGCGCCGACTTCCGCCGCGTCGTTCAGGTTGCGGGCATCGACCCAGATGGCGCGGTAGATGGCCTCGCAGTAGTTCATGAAGCGCTCGGGCTGCTGGCGCTGCACGCCGGTGGCGCCGCGCATCAGCAGCAGCGTGTTGATGGGGAAATGCGGGTTGCGACTCAAAGGCACGCCGTAGCGGTGCGCGAAGCGGTCGAAGTCGGTGAAGGTGTACTGGCCCTTGGCCGGGATTGTCGCCGGCGACTGGTTGCCGGTGGCCTGGAACACGCCACCCAGCAGCATCGGGCGATAGACGGCGCGCGCGCCGGTCGCGGCCTCGATGGCCTTGATCTGCGTCCAGGCCAGGTAGGACGCCGGACTGCCGAAATCGAACCAGTATTCGAACGTTTTCATCAGAACTTCTCCATCCAGGGCCGCAGGTCGAGCTCATGCGTCCACGCGTCGCGTGGCTGCCGGTGCAGCATCCAGTAGGCCTCGGCGATGCTGTCGGGCTTCAGGATGCCATCCTGGTCCTTCAGTGCATAGCGCTCGGGGAAATTGTCGCGGATGAAGGCGGTGTCGATGGCGCCGTCGATGATGCTGTGCGCCACGTGCACGCCGCGCGGCCCGAGCTCGCGCGCCATGCTCTGCGCCAGCGCGCGCAGCGCGTGCTTGGCGCCGGCAAAGGCCGCGAAGCCGGCACTGCCGCGCACCGAGGCGGTGGCGCCGGTGAAGATGATGGTGCCGCGCCCGCGCGCCACCATGCGCTTGGCAACCTCGCGGCCGTTCAGGAAACCGCTGAAGCAGGCCATCTCCCAGATCTTGAAGTACTTGCTTGCGCTTTCCTCCAGCACGCTGCAGGGCACGTTGGCGCCGATGTTGAAGACCATCACCTCGATCGGGCTGATGCCCTGCTCGATGCGCTCGACCAGCGCCACCACCTCGTCCTCCTTGCGCGCGTCGGAGCCGAAGGCGTGGCAGACGCCGCCGTCTGCCTCGATCGCGCTTTTCAGGGGCGCCAGCTTGTCGACGTCGCGCCGCGTCACGCAGGCCGCGTAGCCGCCGGCGGCAAAGCGCCGCGCGATGGCGCCGCCGGTGGCGTCGCCGGCACCGATCACCAGGGCCACGGGTTGGGGCATGTTCACACCTTCCTATTCCTTGTAGTAGACGATCTGGTGCGTGGTGGCCAGCAGCTGGCCGGCCTCGTTCCACAGCTCGGCGCTCTGGTCGAAGAAGCCGTTGAAGAAGGACTGGGAGCGCGCCTGGCCGAGCAGGTAGTCCTCGCCGGTGGCCGCCAGTTCGGCGGCGCCGGCGTGGTAGTACACCGTCATCGACACCGTGCCGACCGGCGTCATCAGCGCGCGCCGGCGCCACACGCGCGGGTAGAACACGTCAGCCAGCGCGGTCAGGCTCAGGTAGTCGAGCGGGCGCGGCGGGTCGTCGCGCATCCACAGCTGCGTCAGGCTGTCGGCCTCGCTGCCGTCCCAGGTGTGTGGCATCAGTCCGGCGCAGGGGCGCATGTCGTAGCGCTCGATCCACTTCACCCGCTTGGCGATGGCCGCGCGCGCGATCGACGGCGGCGCCGGCACCGTGGGCATCACCGCGTCGGCCGCGCTCCAGGTGCTGCGCCGCACGGCGGTGACGGCGGTCGCGCTCAGCACCGTGGCGTCGAGCCCGTCGGCGCCGGTCTGCGTCAGCAGCACCAGCCAGTGCTGGGTCGAGCGGTTGGTGCGCAGCGGCCGCGCTTCGGCCATGAAGGCGCCGTCCGCCAGCGCCGACGCGTAGTTGACCGTGAACGACACCGGCTCGCCCAGGCGCTGCGGATGCTGGAGCACCGCCTGCAGGGCCTGCGCGGCCGTCACGCCGCCGAACGGTCCGACCATGTTGCCGTAGGCCTGATGCGTATGACCGAGATAGCGGCGCGGCGCACCGGCACCGTGCTCGTGCGCATCGGTGGCCTGCGGCGTCAGCGTGACGGCTTCGTCGAACGGGTGGTTCACCAGCAGCTTGGGACGGGTCATGGGCTGAAAGTTAGCACGCGGCACGGTACGCCGATGTCACGCGGGCGCCTGCGCCACGCGCTGCGGCAGGCTGTGCAGGGCCTGCAGCGCGTGCGGCCACAGGTCGGCCCGGTGGCGACGGTGGAACCAGCCCAGGTGGCCGATGCGCGCCAGGCCGTGGTCGGCCGGCGCCACGCGCTCGATGGCCTGCGGCGCCTGGGCGTACAGCGCCAGCAGGCTTTGCGTGCCGGGCAGCGTCATCATCTCGTCGTCGGTGATCGACAGCGCATGGATCGGAAAGCGCACCGCCGCGTAGCGCGAGCGCGCGGCCGGCCCTTCCGCGCCGCTGTAGTCGGGGTGCAGGCACCAGCGCCGCCACTGGCGGATCACACCCGCCGGCAGGTCGCCCACGGCGCCCAGGCGCTTGCCGGGAAAGTAGCCGAACAGCGGCGTCAGCACGGGTACCAGCCCATGCCACATCAGCAGCGCACGCGAGCGCAACTGCGGCGCGTTCTGGCGCCAGTAGCCGCTGCCCGCCGCCACCGCCAGCAGGCCGGCGATATGGTCGGTGCGATCAAACAACCCGGGCAGCTGCGCGCCCAGGCTGTGGCCGATCAACCGCAGCGGCAGCCCGGGCGCCAGCGCGTGCAGGTGCAGCGTGACGGCTTCGTAGTCGGCACGCCAGTCGTGCAACGTGGCATCGACATGGCGCACGCGCCGGCCCGGCAGCAAGGCCAGCGAATCGGCCTGGCCGCGGTAGTCGAAGGTGAGCACGCGCATGCCCCGCCCCGCCAGCCAGGCCGCGAAGTCGGCGTAGTAGCGCTGGGCCACCCCCATGGCGGGACCGATGACGACCTGCAGCGTGGACTGCACATCCACCGGCGGTTCGAACACGCGCGCGGCCACCTGGCCGCCGCGCGGGGTGTGCAGGTGCAGCGCGGTCATCGGTCCGTCTGTCCAGGACATGAGAGCATGCTCTCGCTTCGCGCTGATGACCGAATGACCAATCTCAAGCCATGGCACGCAGCGGTCATCATCAGCGGTGCCAGCCGAAGTCATGCGCCGTCAGGCGCGTCATGCACTCACATCCGTTCGAAGATGCCCGCCGCGCCCTGACCCATGCCGACGCACATGGTCACCATGCCGTACTTCAACTGGTGCCGGCGCAGCGCGTGCACCACCGTGGCCGAACGGATGGCGCCGGTGGCGCCCAGCGGGTGGCCGAGCGCGATGGCGCCACCCATGGGGTTGACCTTGGCCGGGTCCAGCCCGAGCGTGTTGATCACGGCGAGCGACTGCGCGGCAAAGGCCTCGTTGAGCTCGAACCAGTCGATCTGCTCCTGCGTCAAGCCTCCGGCTTTCAGCGCGGCCGGGATCGCCTCGATCGGGCCGATGCCCATGATGTGCGGCGGCACGCCGCGCGAGGCGTAGCTGACGAAGCGCGCCAGCGGCTTGAGGCCGAAGCGCTTGACCGCGGCCTCGCTGGCGACGATCAGCGCACCCGCACCATCGCTGGTCTGCGAGCTGTTGCCGGCCGTCACCGAGCCGCGCGCGGCGAACACGGTGCGCAGCCTGGCCAGCCCTTCCAGCGTGGTGTCGGGGCGCGGGCCTTCGTCGATGTCGACGGTGCGCTGCATCTGCGTGACCTCGGCGGTCTTCAGGTTGACGCTGCGCTCGGTCACGGTGACCGGCGTGATCTCGTCCTTGAACTCGCCCTGTTGGATAGCCTTCAGCGCACGCTGGTGGGATTCGAGCGCGAAGGCGTCCTGCGCCTCGCGCGAGACCTTCCATTGCTGCGCCACCTTCTCGGCCGTCAGGCCCATGCCGTAGGCGATGCCGTAATCGTCGACGTTGCTGGTGTTCCTGAAGATCTCGGGCGACAGCGACGGCGCGTTGCCCATCATCGGCACCATGCTCATGCTCTCGACGCCGGCGGCGACCATGACGTCGGCCTCGCCGACACGGATGCGGTCGGCCGCCATCGCCACCGCCGACAGGCCGGAGGCGCAGAAACGGTTGACGGTGATGCCGCCCACGCTCTTGGGATAGCCGGCTAGCACGGTGGCCACGCGCGCCACGTTCAGGCCCTGCTGGGCCTCGGGAATGGCGCAGCCGGCGATCACGTCCTCGATGGCGGCGGGGTCCAGCCCCGGCGCCTGCTTGAGCACCTCGCGCAGCACGTGGGCCAGCAGATCGTCGGGTCGGGTGTTGCGGAAGTAGCCGCGGTGCGACTTGCCGATCGGCGTGCGGGTGGCAGCGACGATGTAGGCGTCCTGAACTTGTCTTGTCATGTCTTGGTTCTCCTCGCCGATCAGTTGCGCACCGGCTTGCCCGTCGACAGCATGCCCATGATGCGCTCGTGCGTCTTCGGGTGGCCCAGCAGCGAGGTGAAGGCCTGGCGCTCCAGCGTCATCAGGTATTCCTCGTCGACCAGCGTGCCCGGATCGACGTCGCCGCCGGTCACGACGTGGGCGATCTTCAGCGCGATGTCGAAGTCGTGCTGGCTGATGAAGCCGCCGTCGCGCATGTTGACCAGCTGGCCGGTGATGGTGGCCTTGCCGTCGCGGCCGGCGACAGGGAACAGACGCTTCATCGGCGCGCGGTAGCCGGCCGCGTGCATGGCCCTGGCTTCCTGGATCGCGACGTACAGCAGCTCGTCCTTGTGCGGCACGATGGTGTCGCTCCACAGCAGGTAGCCGAGCTTGCGCGAATCGAGCGCGCTCATGCCGACCTTGGCCATGGCCGCGGCCGTGAAGCCCTCGGTCAGGAACGGCAGCAGGTCCTTGCCGGTCGACGCCTGCGCCTTCTCGGCCGCGCGGCGCGCGATGTAGGCCAGGCCGCCGGCGCCCGGCACCAGGCCGACGCCGACTTCCACCAGGCCGATGTAGCTTTCCATGATGGCCACGCGCTTCGCGCAATGCACCGCCATCTCGCAACCGCCCCCCAGCGCCATGCCGCGGATCGCGGCGACGGTGGGCACGTTGGCGTAGCGCAGGCGCAGCATCAGGTCCTGCAGCTCCTTTTCCATCGAGTCGACCAGGCCGACGCCGCCGGCCACGTAGCCGGGCAGCATGGCCTGCAGGTCGGCGCCGACGCTGAACGGGTCGTCGCCCGGCCAGATCACCAGGCCCTTGTAGTCCTGCTCGGCGATGTTGACGGCCTCCATCAGACCCTCGCCCGCATCCGGGCTGATGGCGCGCATCTTGGTCTTGAGCGTGGCGATGACGACCTCGCTCATGCCATGCTGCTCCAGCGTCCAGACGCGGATCGCATCGGTCTCCAGCAGCGTCTTGCCGGCGTCGCCGGGACGCGGGCCGGCCTCGCCCAGCAGCAGTTCGGGGAACAGCTGGCGCTCGTACACCGGCAGTTGGCGGCGCGGCTCGAACCGGGCCGTCGTGGGGTTCCAGGAGCCCTGCGCGGTGTGCACGCCGCCGGCCTCGGCCACCGGCCCTTTGAACACCCATTCGGGCAGCGGCTGTTTCGACAGCGCCTTGCCGGCGTCGATGTCCTCCTGGACCATCTTCGCCACCTCGAGCCAGCCGGCCTCCTGCCACAGCTCGAACGGACCTTGGCGAAAGCCGAAGCCCCAGCGCATGGCCTGGTCGACGTCGCGCGCAGTGTCGGCGATGTCGGCCAGGTGCACGGCGGCGTAGTGGAAGCCGTTGCGCAGGATGGCCCACAGGAACTGCCCCTGCGGCCCTTCGGCGTCGCGCAGCAGTTTCAGGCGCTCACCCGCGGGCTTCTTCAGCATGCGGCCGTAGACCTCGTTGGCCTTCTCGCCGCTGGGCACGTACTCGCCCTTGTCCAGGTCGAAGCGCAGGATGTCGCGTCCCTGCTTCTTGTAGAAGCCGGCCTTGGTCTTCTGGCCCAGGTTCCCGTCCTCGATCAGCTTCTTCAGCACCGGCGGCGTGCCGAAGCTGCCGTAGAACGAATCGCTCTGGTCGTCCAGGTTGTCCTGCAGCGTCCTGATGACGTGGCCCACCGTGTCCAGCCCCACCACGTCGATGGTGCGGAACGTGCCGCTGCTGGCGCGGCCCAGGCGCTTGCCGGTCAGGTCGTCCACCACGTCGAAGGTCAGGCCATGCTTCTCGACTTCCTTCATCGTCGTCAGCATGCCGGCAATGCCGATGCGGTTGGCGATGAAGTTGGGCGTGTCCTTGGCGCGCACCACGCCCTTGCCGAGCGCGGTGGTGACGAAGGCTTCGAGCTGGTCCAGCACTTCAGGTCGGGTGGTGGGCGTCGCGATCAGTTCCACCAGCACCATGTAGCGTGGCGGGTTGAAGAAGTGGATGCCGCAGAAACGCGGGCGCAGCGCCTCGGGCAGGGCTTCGCTCAGCTTGGTGATCGACAGGCCCGAGGTGTTCGAAGCCAGCAGCGCGTGCTTGCCAACGTGCGGCGCGATCTTGTGATACAGGTCGCTCTTCCAGTCCATGCGCTCGGCGATGGCCTCGATGATCAGGTCGCAGCCCTTGAGCTTCTTCAGGTCGTCGTCGTAGTTGGCGACCTCGATCAGCTCGGCATCCTCGTTCACGCCGAGCGGCGCGGG
>NZ_DAOMOQ010000011.1:10018-82726 GCF_035444425.1 Ottowia sp.
CGTAGTTGGCGACCTCGATCAGCTCGGCATCCTCGTTCACGCCGAGCGGCGCGGGCTTGAGCTTCTTGAGGTTCTCGATTGCCTTGAGCGCGATGCCGTTCTTGGAGCCTGCACCGCCGTCGGGCCGCCCCAAGGCGGTGCCGGCCCCCTCGGGGGGCAGCGAACCTCGCGCAGCGGGGAGCGTGGGGGCATCCGTTTTTGCAGGCAGGTCGAACAGGATGACGGGCACTTTGCAGTTGACGAGATGGGCGGCGATCTGCGCACCCATCACGCCAGCGCCGAGCACGGCGACTTTCTTGACGTTGAATCGGGACATCGGGATTTCCTTCACTGGGCGCGGACCCAGGTCTGCGTGCGGCCGAACGGGCCGATCGAGCCGCGCACCTCGAGCTTGCTGCCGCCTTCGATCGGCGTCAGGCGCAGGCTGTAGGTGCTGCCTTTCTCGGGGTCGAGAATGCGGCCGCCCTCCCACACATCCTTGCCTTCGGCCTTCTTGGCGCCGCGGATGATCTCCAGGCCGACCATCGGCTTGTCCTTGCGATCGTCGGTGCAGCGGTCGCAGACGGCGTTGGGATCGGCGCCCGGACGCAGCAGTTTCTCGATGCGGCCGGTGAGCACGCCGCCGTTGTCGCTGACGACGATCTGCGCCTTGGGTTGCTTGGTCTCGTCGTCGATGCTGCGCCAGGTGCCGACTGGCGTCATCTGCGCCAGGGCGGCGGTGCCGGTCAGCAGCAGCGCGGCTGCACCGGTCAGGAGCACGGCTCGCTTGCTCATGCCAGCGCCTCCTCGGTGTCCAGCAGGTTGGCCACGCCCGAGCGCGCGGTGCGCATCAGGCTGGCGGTCTCGGGGAACAGGCGCGCGAAGTAGAAGCGCGCGGTCTGCAGCTTGGCCTGGTAGAACGGGTCGGTGCTGCCATCCGCGATCTTCTGCAACGCCACGCTGGCCATGCGGGCGAAGAAGTAGCCGAACACCAGGTGGCCGGCCACGCGCAGGTAGTCGACGCTGGCGCCGCCCACCTCGTCGGCGTTGACGAAGCCCTTGAAGCCGATCTCGGTGGTGAACTTCGTCATCTGATCCGCCAGCCAGGCCAGCGGGTTGATGAACTCGGCCATCTTCTCGTTCACGCCCTCCTCGGCGATCAGCGCCTCGATCTGGCGGCCGAACTTCTTCAGCGTCGCGCCCTGGTTGCCCAGCACCTTGCGGCCCAGCAGATCCAGCGACTGCACCGTGTTGGTGCCTTCGTAGATCATGTTGATGCGCGCGTCGCGCACGAACTGCTCGGCGCCGGTTTCGTGGATGTAGCCGTGGCCGCCGAACACCTGCATGCAGTGGTTGGTGGCGGCAAAGCCGTTGTCGGTCAGGAAGGCCTTCACGATCGGCGTCAGCAGCGCGACGATCTCGTCCGAGTCCTTGCGCACCTTCTCGTCGGGGTGATACAGCGCCTTGTCGAGCAGCATGGCGCAGTAGATCGCCATCGCGCGGCCGCCCTCGGCGTAGGCCTTGGCGGTCAGCAGCATCTTGCGCACGTCGGGGTGCACGATGATCGGATCGGCCGGTTTGTCCTTGGCCTTGGTGCCCGACAGGCTGCGCATCTGCAGGCGCTCCTTGGCGTAGACCAGCGCGTTCTGGTAGGCCACCTCGGTCAGGCCAAGCGACTGGTTGCCCACACCCAGGCGCGCCGCGTTCATCATCACGAACATCGCCGGCAGGCCCTTGTTGGGCTCGCCGACCAGGGTGCCGACGGCGCCGTCGAGGCTGAGCTGGGCGGTGGCGTTGCCGTGGATGCCCATCTTGTGCTCCAGGCCAGTGCAGACGATCGGGTTGCGCGCACCCAGCGAACCATCGGCCTTGACCAGGAACTTGGGCACCAGGAACAGGCTGATGCCCTTGCTGCCCTTGGGCGCGTCCGGCAGGCGCGCCAGCACCAGGTGCAGGATGTTCTCGGCCATATCGTGCTCGCCGGCCGAGATGAAGATCTTGTTGCCGGTGAGCTGGTAGGTGCCATCGGCCTGTGGCTCGGCGCGCGTGGTGAGCAGGCCCAGGTCGGTGCCGCAGTGCGGCTCGGTCAGGCACATGGTGCCGGTCCACTCGCCGCTGGTCAGCTTGGGCAGGTAGGTCTTCTTCTGGTCATCCGTGCCGTGCGCGTGCAGGGCTTCATACGCGCCGTGCGACAGGCCGGGGTACATGGTCCAGGCCTGGTTGGCGCCGTTCATCATCTCGTACAGGCACTGGTTGGCGACGAAGGGCAGGCCCTGGCCACCATGCTCGGGGTCGCAGGACAGCGCTGCCCAGCCGCCTTCGACGTACTGCGCGTAGGCCTCCTTGAAGCCCGCCGGCGTCTTCACCTCGTGCGTGGCCTTGTCGAGCGTGCAGCCTTCGCTGTCGCCGCTCAGGTTCAGCGGCTGCAGCACCTCGGCGGCAAACTTGCCGGCTTCTTCCAGCACGGCGTTCAGGGTATCGGTGTCAAGCTCGGCGTGGCGCGGGATGGGCTTGAGTTCGTCGACCACGTTCAGGACTTCGTGCATCACGAACTGCATGTCGCGCAGCGGGGGCGAATAGATGGGCATGGCGTATCGACTCCTTGGGAAAGGCGGGAGATAAAAAAAACAGAAGAGGCGAATCAGGCGCTGTAGCGCGCCAGGATGTTGTTGAAACCCCGCAGCGCGCGTTCGACGGCGCCAGGGCGCTGCAGGAAGCGCGCTTCGTAGTGCAGGGCCAGGATCAGGCCGTGGATCTCGAAACCGATCTGCTGCTCGTCGGCGTCCGCGACCAGATGGCCTTCGTGCCGCGCCTGCGCCACCGCCCGCATCATGGCCTCGACCCAGTCGCCGACGGCGGCGACCAGCGCGTCGCGCACCGGCCCGGGTCGGTCGTCGAACTCGACCGCGCCGCTGATGAAGATGCAGCCCGAATCCAGCTCGGCGCTGGTGAAGCGCATCCAGTGGTCGAACAGCGCGCGCACCCGCGGCAGGCCGCGCGGCGGCACCATGGCCGGCTCGAACACCTGGCTCTGGAAGCGCGCAGAATACTCGCGCACCACCGAGATCTGCAGTTCGTCGCGCGAGCCGAAGTGGGCGAACACGCCCGACTTGCTCATGCCCATGGCCTCGGCCACGGCGCCGATCGACAGGCCTTCCAGCCCCACCTGCGTGGCGATGCGCAGCGCCGCGTCGACGATCGAGGCCTTGGTCTGCTGGCCCTTGACCAGCGCGCGCACCGAGCGCTCGGCCTTGGCGACCGATGGGCGTGAACGGGTGGGTTGGCGCAGCATGATCAAAATCGAACGATCGTGCTATTTTGACCGATCGTGCCGGTCGTGCCAAGCAAAGCCTATCGAATTACTTCTAGGTGTTTACCCTAGTTTCGCTTCTTGGCCTTTGTGGCCATCAGCGATCCGGCAATCGGAACGCCACCACGCGCTGCGTCTGCTGCCCCAGGCCGTCGATGCCCAGCGTCATCACATCGCCGGGCTTCAGGTAGCGCGGCGCCGGCTGGCCATCGGCATCGCGCCGGCCCATGCCGACACCCGGCGGCGTGCCGGTGGTCAGCACGTCGCCCGGGTGCAGCGTCATGAAGCGGCTGACGTAGCTGATCAGCCGCGCCACGCCGAACACCATGGTGCGGGTGTTGCCGGTCTGCATGCGCTCGCCGTTCAGGTCCAGCCACAGGCCCAGGCGCTGCGGATTCGGCAGCTCGTCGCGCGTCACCAGCCAGGGCCCGATCGGGCCGAAGGTGTCGCAGCCCTTGCCCTTGTCCCAGGTGCCGCCGCGCTCGATCTGGAACGCGCGCTCGCTGACGTCGTTGACCACGCAGTAGCCCGCCACGTGCGCGAGCGCATCCTTCTGCGCCACGTAGCGCGCGGTGCGGCCGATCACCACGCCGAGCTCGACCTCCCAGTCGCTCTTCTTCGATCCCTTGGGCAGCATGACGTCGTCGTCCGGGCCCTGGATGCAGGAGATCGCCTTGCTGAAGATCACCGGCTCGCTGGGCACCGGCAGCCCCGACTCGGCCGCGTGGTCGGCGTAGTTGAGGCCGATGGCGATGAACTTGCCGATGCCGGCCACCGGGCAGCCGATGCGCGGCCTGCCGCGCACCGCCGGCAGCGCTGCGGTCTTCAGCCGGCGCAGGCGCGCCAGCGCGGCATCGCCGAGCTGCGCCGGCCCGATGTCGGGCAGCACGCCCGAGAGGTCGCGCAGCACGCCGGCATCGTCCAGCAGGCCGGGCTTCTCCTTGCCGGCAGGGCCGTAACGCAGCAGCTTCATGGTCTCGCTCCTTTTGCTTGTCGGTGCGCCAGAGTGGCTGGAAGGGTCTGCCCGCCCTCCTCATCTCATCATGCCCGCACTGGCGCGGCGGCCGCGTCACAGCATGCGCGCGATGCAGGCTTCGAGCTTATCCGATGGCAGGCGCCGGAAACCCGAGCGCGCGAAGCGCTGCAGGCGCCCGGCGACGAAGGCCGTCAGCACCGCGGCCGTCACCTGCGCATCGGCGTCCGGCGTCAGCGCGCCGCCGTCCTGCGCAGCGCCCTCGCGCAGGCCCTGGCGCAGCGCTGCCTCCAGCTTGTCGAACAACTGGTTCATGCGCTGCTGCAGGCGTTCGTGCTCGTGCACCAGCGCATCGCCCACCATCACCCGCGCCATGCCGGGGTTGCGCTCGCCGAACTGCAGCACCATGGCGACGATGCGCGCCGCACGGGCACGACCGTCCTGCTCGCCTTCGTTGATCTGGTTGACCAGGCCGAACACGCTGGACTCGATGAAGTCGATCAGCCCCTCGAACATCTGCGCCTTGCTGGCGAAGTGGCGGTACAGCGCCGCCTCGCTCACCTGCAGGCGCGCCGCCAGCGCGGCGGTGGTCACGCGCTCGCCGCCGGGTTGCTCGAGCATCTGCGCCAGCGCCTGCATGATCTGCACGCGCCGCTCTCCCGGCCGGGGGCGCTTGCGCGATGCGGCTGCCGGCTCCTGCCCGGCCGTGGCAGCGTCGGTGGCATGGGGTTGATCAGGCAGCATGGCGCGTTCAAGTGTTGCGAAATGATTCTCGCACAGGCGTTCGCGGGCGCGACGGGCGCGCTGCAGGCCCCCACCCCAGCCCTCCCCCAGCGGGGGAGGGAGAAACACACGTCATTGCCGCGCAGACGGAAATCCAGGGATCGGGTTGTGCGACTCCTTCCCCCACTGGGGCAAGGCTGGGATGGGGGCATGCAGCGCCACCCCATCCACAGGGAAAAAGCCGCGTGCGCGGCAGCGGGCGTCAGTGACTCTTGATCATGGTGCCGAACGGCACGTCGCCCAGCACTTCCAGCAGCAGCGCATGCGGCACCCGGCCGTCGATGATGTGCACCGCGTTGACGCCGCTCTTGGCCGAATCCAGCGCGCCGGCGATCTTCGGCAGCATGCCGCCCGAGATGGTGCCATCCTGCACCAGCTCGTCGATGCGGCGCGGCGTCAGCTCGGGCAGCAGCTGGCCGTTCTTGTCGAGCACGCCGGGGATGTTGGTCAGCATCAGCAGCTTCTCGGCCTGCAGCACCGTGGCCAGCTTGGCCGCCACCACGTCGGCGTTGATGTTGTAGCTCTCGTTGCGCTCGCCGAAGCCGATCGGGCTGACCACCGGGATGAACTGGTCGTCCTGCAGCGCCTTCACCACCGCCGGGTCGATCTGGTCGATGTCGCCGACCTGGCCGACGTCGTGCTCCACGCTCGGGTCCTTCTGGTCCAGCATCTTCAGCTTGCGCGCCCGGATCAGTCCGCCGTCGCGCCCGGTGAGACCGACCGCCTTGCCGCCGGCCTGGTTGATCAGGCCGACGATGTCCTGCTGCACCTCGCCGCCCAGCACCCACTCGACCACCTCCATGGTCTCGGCGTCGGTCACGCGCATGCCCTGGATGAACTGGCCCTGCTTGCCCAGGCGCTTGAGCGCGGTCTCGATCTGCGGCCCGCCGCCGTGCACCACCACCGGGTTGATGCCGACCAGCTTGAGCAGCACCACGTCCTCGGCAAACGCCGCCTGCAGCGCCGGCTCGGTCATGGCGTTGCCGCCATACTTGATCACCATGGTCTTGCCGTGGTACTTGCGGATGTAGGGCAGCGCCTGCGCCAGGATCTGCGCCTTGTCGCGCGGCGCCAGCTTGGAGGGCTCGGTGGTCATCGTGTCGCTCGTGGAGAGGCCAAACAGGCCGCCATGATAGGCCTCAGCGGCGGCCGCGCCGCAGCACGCGCGGCACCTTGAAGCGCACCAGGCTGACGTAGGCGACCACGTAGCTGACCGCGAACAGCACGCAAAACGCCAGCAGCACCGTGCTGTAGCGCCAGAACAGCAGCGCCGGCACCACGGTCAGCGCGATGAAGCTCCACAGGTAGGGCGAGGTGCGGTTGTTGCGCGCCAGCATGTTCTTGGCTTCGTCCTCGTGCAGCACGCTGCGCACCAGGCGCCGGTACACCAGCTGGTGCAGGTGCAGCGCATCGGCCATGCCGGGCGAATCGCCGCGCCACAGCTTGCGGTAGATCGAGAACAGCGTCTCCCACACCGGGTAGATCAGCAGCAGCACCGGAAACCAGGGCGACACCGCCGCGTGCCGCTGCACCAGCAGCACGCTGATGATGGCGATCAGCAGGCCCCACAGGTAGGCGCCGGCATCGCCGGCGAAGATCATGCCGCGCGGGTAGTTCCAGACCAGGAAGCCGCCGGTCGCGCCCGCCAGCGCGATCGCCATCGCCGCCAGCTCGCGGTCACCGACCTGCAGCGCCACGTGCGCCAGCGCCAGGCAGACCACCAGCGCCACCACGCCGGCCAGGCCGTTGTAGCCGTCGATGATGTTGAAGGCGTGCGGCAGGCCCGTCACCGCCAGCAGCGCCAGCCCGACGCCCAGCCACGGCATCGAGGTCCAGATCGGGTCGGTCCAGCCGAAGCCCAGGCGCGGCACCGCCAGCCCCAGCAGCCACCAGCCCAGCAACCCCGAGAGCAGCGTCAGCAGCAGCCGCCAGCGCACCGTCAGGCGCTGCGTCATGTCCTCCAGCACGCCGCCGATGAAAGCCGGCAGCAGCGTCAGCAGCCACGACGGCAGCTGCAGCTGCGTGCTGTCGATGTTGCCCGCCATGTCGGCCGTCTGCAGCAGCGGCATCGCCGCCAGCGCCAGTGCCCAGCCGGCCAGCAGGCCCAGCCCGCCCATGCGCGGCACCTCGCCGAAGTGAAAGCGCTGCGGCACGTCCTGCCCATAGCGGATGCCCTGGCGCACGAAGGCGCGCCGCACCATCAGCGTGAAGACCAGGGACAGGGCAAAGGCGAGCAGCGCCAAGGAGATCATTCAGCAGCGGTCAACGAAGGAAGCGGTGGCCTGACCGGGACAAAGTGGACAAAATGCCAGCCTCCAGCGCATTCTCGGTGCCTCCGCAGCGCCCGGCCAACGCGCCATCCGCGGCGCAGGCGCAAAAGCCGCCCATGGTAGCATACGGGCCGCCCGTTTCCGGGTCCGCGCAGGGCCTTCGGGCTTCTGCTATCCACTGTTTCATGCCGTCACATCCCGCTGCGCAACTGCATATCTACGACCGGGACATCCAGGCCGGCGAACGCACTTCCCTGTCCGTGCTGGCGGGCCACATCGCGGCCGGCGCGCGGGTGCTCGACCTCGGCTGCGGCAGCGGTGCCGTGGGCCGCTTCCTGGCCGCGCGCGACGGCGCCGCCGCCGGCCCGATCGACGGCCTGACCATCAGCGCCGAGGAAGCGCAGCTGGCCCAGGCTCACTACCGCCGCGTCGAGCTGGCCAACCTCGACCAATGCCGGCTGCCGGAGCTGTTCGAGGCCGCCAGCTACGACGTCATCGTCTGCGCCGACGTGCTCGAGCATGTGCGCGAGAGCGAGCGCGTGCTGGCCGAGTGCCGCGAGCTGCTGGCGCCCGGCGGCCGCGTGCTGCTGTCGATCCCCAACGCCGGCTACTGCGGCCTGCTGGCCGAGCTGATGGCCGGCGAGTTCCGCTACCGCAAGGAAGGCCTGCTGGACGAGACCCATGTGCGCTTCTTCACCCGGCGCACCCTGCACCGCTTCCTGGTCGAGGCCGGCTACGCGGCCGACGACTGGGACACGGTGACGCGCGAGCTGCCGGCGTCCGAGTTCCACCTCGCCTTCGACGCCCTGCCGCCGGCGGTGGCGAACTACCTGCTGGCGCTGCCCGACGCCCTGACCTACCAGTTCATCGTCGTCGCCCGTCCGCTGCCGGAAGGCGACGTCGCCGGCACCTCCGCACCGCCAGCGCCGGAGCAGCTGCTGCCGGTGCAGGCCTTGTTCACCGCGCAGCTGTTCTTCAGCACCGACGAGCCCTACGCCGAGCAGCGCAAGCTGGGCGCCCTCGGCATCATCGGCCAGGAGCGCCAGACCCTGCGCTTCGCGCTGCCGCTGCAGCCCATGACCCGGCTGCGGCTCGATCCGGCCGACCGCCCGGGCTTTCTGCACCTGCACGCACTGCGCCTGCGCTCGGCCACCGGCGAGTTGCTGTGGCAGTGGGACAGCGCCGACGCCGGCACCCTGCTGCACGCGCATCAGCAGGGCATCGTGGCGCAGCCGCCGGTGGCAACCGGCGGCCCCTTCCTGCTGCTGCTGCACGGCGACGACCCCTGGATCGAGCTGCCGCTGACGCCCGAGCTCGCCGCCAACGCCGCCGGCGGCGCGCTCGAGGTCGAGCTCGGCTGGCCCATGTCGGCCGACTTCCTGGCCCTGGCCGGCACGGTCCAGCGGCTGCAGTTCAGCCGCGAGCACGCCGACCGGCAGCGGGCGGCCCTGAGCGCCCAGCTCGAGCAGGCGCAAACCCGGTCCCGGGCGCTGCAGCAGCGCTTGGAGGAGGCCTTGTCGCACCACCAGCAGCTGCCCGAGCAGCTCATCGAGGCGCGCTCCGAGCAGGAAGACCTGCAGGACTGGCTCGACGAGGCCCAAGCCTACGGCGAGATGCCGCTCGAGCAGCTCGACGCCGCCCAGACCGAGCGCGACCGGCTGCAGGGCCGGCTCGACGAGGCCCAGGCGCAGCGCGAACAGCTGCAGGACCAGTTCGACCAGGCTCAGGCAACACACCAGGCCCTGGAGGACACGCACCAGTCGGCGCTCGCTCGACTGCACGGCGCCGAGCAGCACAACGAAACCCTGCGGCAGCGCACGCGCGAGCTGCTGGCGCGCCTGCAGCAGCTGGGCGCCGAGCGTGACGAGGCCTTCGCCCTGATCCGCTCGATCGAGAACTCGACCGTGTTCCGCGTCACCCGCCCCGCCGTGCACGCCAAGATGTGGCTGGATCGCCAGCTCGGCATCGGTTCTGCCCGCAGCGTCCAAGCCATGCCCCAGCCCGTCACGCCCGCCAGCGACACCGTCGACATCATCCTGCCGGTCTACCGTGGCCTGGCCGACACCCAGCTGTGCCTGCGCTCGGTGCTCGCCAGCCGCTGCCGCACGCCCTGGCGGCTGATCGTCATCAACGACGCCAGCCCCGAGCCCGAGCTGAGCGACTGGTTGCGCCAGCAGAGCGCCGGCGACCCGCGCATCACCCTACTCGAAAACGAGCACAACCTGGGCTTCGTCGGCACCGTCAACCGCGGCATGGCGCTGTCCGGCGAACACGACGTGCTGCTGCTCAACAGCGACACCGAGGTCGCCGGCGACTGGCTCGACCGCATCCGCGCCGCCGCCTACCGCGAGCCGCGCATCGCCTCGGTCACGCCGTTCTCCAACAACGCCACCATCTGCAGCTACCCGCGCTTCTGCCAGGACAACAGCCTGCCGCCCGGCTGGAGCACCGCCGAGCTGGACGCGCTGTGCGCGCGCACCCTGGCCGGCCAGGCGGTCGACATCCCCACCGCCGTCGGCTTCTGCATGTACATCCGGCGCGCCGCGCTCGACACCGTGGGCCTGTTCGACGTCGACAACTTCGGCAAGGGCTACGGCGAGGAGAACGACTTCTGCGTGCGCGCCAGCGAGGCCGGCTGGCGCCACCTGCATGCGCTCGACAGCTTCGTGTTCCACTCCGGCGGCGTCAGCTTCGGCGCCGGCAAGTCGCCACGCGAGCGCGCCGCCATGGAAACCATGCGCCGCCTGCATCCGAACTACGAGCTGGACGTGATGCGCTTCATCCAGTGCGACCCGGCGGCCCCGGCGCGCGCTGCACTCGACCTGGCGCGCGTGGCCCGGCGCGGGCTGCCGCTGATCCTGGCCGTCATGCACGACCGCGACGGCGGCACGCTGCTGCACGTGCAGCAGCTGGCGCGCACGCTGGCCGAGCAGGCCGGCATGCTGATGCTGCGGCCGGCGCCCGGGCAGCAGGTCGTGCTCGGCCTGGTGGGGCCCGACGCCTCCGGCGCCGAGCTGCGCTTTGCGCTGCCCGACGAGTTCGAGGCCCTGCTCGACACCCTGCGCCTGCTCGGCGTGCGGCACCTCCATTTCCACCACCTGCTCGGCCACCATCCGCTGATCCGCCAGCAGCTGGCGGCGCGGCTGGGCGTCACGCACGACTTCAGCGTGCACGACTTCTACACCGCCTGCCCGCAGATCTCGATGATCGGCGTCGAAGGCGCCTACTGCGGCGAACTCGGGCTGGCGCAGTGCCACGACTGCCTGGGCAGGAACCCGGCACCCGGCCAGGTCGGCATCGAGGCCTGGCGCGAAGACCACCTGGCCGTGGTCAACGGCGCGCGCCACGTCATCGCGCCCTCGCGCGACGCGCTCGAGCGCCTGCGCCACTACGCGCCGCAGGCCCACCACGTGCTGGTGCCGCACCTGGAGAACGGCATCGAGACCGGGCGCCCGCCGGCGCCGCGCGCCCTCGCCGCCGACGCGCCGCTGAAGATCGTCGTGCTCGGCGCGCTCAGCGTCATCAAGGGCGCCGACACGCTGGAAGAGCTGGCCGTGGCGGCGCGGCGCGCCGGCGCGCCGCTGCAGTTCCACCTGCTGGGCTACGCCTACCGGGCGCTGCGCGCCGCACCCGGCAGCGCCCTCACGGTGCACGGCGCCTACCGCGAGGACGAGCTGCCGGCGCTGCTCGAGCAGCTCGCTCCCGACCTGGTCTGGTTCCCGGCGCGCGTGCCCGAGACCTTCTCCTACACCCTGAGCGCCGCCCTGCGCGCCGGCCTGCCGGTGGTCGGGCCCGACCTCGGCGCCTTCCCCGAACGCCTGGCCGGCCGGGCCTGGAGCTGGATCGAGCCCTGGGACCGCTGCACCGCCGACTGGCTCGACTTCTTCCTGCAGCTGCGGCAGCGGCATTTCCTCACCGCCCTGCCGCCGGCCATCCAGGCCGCGCCGCGCGCGCGCAACCCGGCCGGCCCGGACGGCGCGCCCGCTCCAGCGCAAGCCAGCGCGTCCTGGTACCGTCGGGACTACCTGCTGGGCATCCCCACCGCCGGCGAAACCGCCGGCCTCGATCCCGGCCTGATCGCCCGCCACCTGCGGCCCGCCGCGCCCGCCGGGGCCAGCGCCGCCGGTCGCAGCGCCACGCTGTCGCTGCTGGTGCGCCTGCGCGCGCACCCGCTGCTGGCGCCGCTGGCGCGCCGCATCCCGCCCGGCTGGCAGCGCCGGGTCAAGAACTGGCTCACCCATTAGCATCCTCGATCACCATGAGTTCCCGTCCCCTTTCCCCCGAAGCCTTCGTCAATGAGCTGGTTCGCATCGACCGGCTGATCGCCGAAGGTCAGCTCCAGGCGGCCGCCGAGGCCCTCAACGCAGTCCAGCGCAGCGACCCGGGCGACCCGCGGCCGCTGCTGGTCGGCATGCGGCTGGCGCGCGCCGCCAACAACCCCGCGGGCGAGCTGCAGGCCGCGCGGCGCGCCGTCGCGCTCAGCCCCCAGTGGCCGGTTTCGGTCACGGAACTGGGCTTCGCGCTGTCGCGCCAGGGCCAGCATGCCGAGGCCATGGAGCAGGCCCGCAAGGCGGTTTCGCTGGCGCCGCAGGAGGTGGAAGTCGTCAGCCGAGCGGTCGGCATCGCCAACGACGCCGCCGAGCACGAACAGGCGCTCGAGTGGGTCCGCGCCGCGCTGGCGCTGGTGCCACCGGATCGGCTCGGCCTGCCCGGGGCGCAGATCCTGCGCTACGAGCAGGCCCACCAGCTGACCCGACTCGAGCAGCACGAGCAGGCGCTGCCGCTGTTCACCGCGCTGCTGGAGGAAATCCCCGACAGTCCGGCGGCCCGCCAGGGTGCGCTCGAATGCGCCCGGGCTCTCGGCGACGCCGAGCTGGAGCGCCGCCATGCCGACGCGTTGCTGGCGCTCGCGCCCGATCACCCGCACTACCAGTACCAGCATGCCGTCGCCTATGACGAGACCCCGCAAACCCAGCCGGACAGCGTGGTCGCCGAACTGTTCGACCAGCACGCCAAGGATTTCGACATGCTTCTGGTGCGCGGCCTGAAGTACCGTCTGCCCGAGCTGGTGGCCCAGCGGCTGCTCGAGCTGCACCCCGACCGCCGCTTCAACCTGCTCGACCTCGGCTGCGGCACCGGCCTGCTGGCGGTGTTCCTGGGACCGATCGAAGGCCACATCATCGGTGTCGACCTGTCGGAGAAGATGCTCGAGCAGGCCGCCCGCACCCGGCTGTATTCGCGCCTGCACCAGGTCAACATCCTGGATGCACTGCGCGAGACTCCTGCCGACCTGTACGAGGTCATCGCCTGCAACGACGTGCTGGTCTACGTCGGCGAGCTGACCCAGGTCATCCCGAACGCCTGGCGCGTCCTCAAGCCGGGCGGCCACTTCATCTTCAGCTGCGAGAGCGCCGGCGAGGACGAGGCCGACCTGGTGCTGCGCGGCAGCTCGGGCCGCTACGCCCACAAGCGCTCGCACGTCGAGCGCTTGTGCCGCGAGGCCGGCTTCGAGGACATCGAGGTCGAGCAGCTCGAGCAGCTGCGGCTGGAAGGCGGCCAGCCGCTGCCGGGCTACCTGGTCGTCGCCCGCAAGCCCGCCCAACCGACGCCCCTGGCCGCCTGATCGGCCGGTCAGACCGGCCGCGGGCCGCCGTCTTGCTTGCCGGCGCTCAGGCCATCGGCCCGGCGCGCTGCCAGAAGCGCGGCGCCTGGGCCCAGAAATGCCACTGCGCCGGCTGCGCCCGGATCGCCGCGTCCAGGTGCGCGAACAGCGCCGCCGCCAGCGCCGGCACCTCGTCGTGCGGCGGCACGGTCTCGATCTCGATCCAGCGCCGCCCGCTCGCCAGGTCGATGCCGCACAGGAACATCACCACCGGCAGCCGCCGCTGCACCGCCAGCCGCAGCAGGCCGCGCGGCATCAGCGCCGTCTCGCCCAGCAGCTCGACCTCGCAGCTGGCGCTCACCTCGTCGGCCGGCACGTCCATCACCGCCAGCACCTGATGGCGCTGCTGCAGGCATTGCAGCAGCGCGCGCAGCGGCGCCGAGGTGTCCAGCGTCGGCTGCCCGAGCGCGTGCCGGACCATCGCCAGCCGCGTGCGGGCGTAGCGCAGCATCACCGGCCGGCCCCGGTAGGCCGGGGTGTCCAGCCCCGCCACCAGCTTGTGCGCCTGCATGCCGGCCTGCCGCGCGTGGCGCAGCGCCCAGGTGCCGGCACCCCAGTGGAAGGTGCACAGCACGGCCGACTCGCCCGGCGCCGGCCAGGCCCCGCGCACCTCGACGTGGCGGCGCAGCCAGCCGGCCCCGCGCGTGCGCGACAGAAAGCAGTCCGCGTGGTCCACCAGCGTCACCAGCCGGTGCTGCTGCGCCCATTCGCGCCACTGCGGCTCGCTCAGCTGCAGGCGCGCGCGCGCCTGCGGCAGCGCCAGCTCCAGCTTGGCGCGGTACAGCCAGGGCCAGCGCGCCAGCCGACGATAGAGCGCGAAGCACCAGCGCCAGGGCAGCAGCGCCGCCAGGCCCGGCAGCAGCCACAGCTCCAGCAGATCGCGCGCCTGCACCCGCAGGGCGTGGCGCGCGGCGTCGCCGCGCTGCCGCCAGCCGGACACCGCGCTCATCGCCAGCTCCAGTGGTGCGCCAGCCGCACCAGCCCCGGCATCGGCGTCGGGTACTCGACCCGGAACGGGAAATAGCCGATGCGCTCCTCGTACACCACCAGCCCGGCCGAGTCGAACAGGTAGGGGCTCAGCACGTACTCGCCCGAGTGCAGCGGCAGATCGGGAAAGGTCACGGTGATGCGCCACAGCCCGTCGGCCTCGCGCACCGGGCGCACGCCCTCGACGTGCGTGGCCATCGAGGTGATGCCGACGCCGCGCAGCTGCTCGATCATCAGCCCGAAGTTGGGGCACTCCTCGCCCGCCACCCGCGCCCGCATGGTCACCACCAGGTCCGGCGACAGCAGCAGCGGCACCTCGTCGTCGTTCAGGTTGGCCACCTCGAAGGACACCAGCTCGGCACGCAGCCCCGGCGGCGGCGCCAGCACCGGGGCCTGCCCGCCGAGCTGCGTCAGCGTCTCTTCGGCCGCCTCCGGCGTCACCACCGGAACAGGCGGCGGCGCGCTGCGCGCTTCCTGGGCGCGCGAATGGGCCTCGTAGGCGCACACCACCGGCTCGGTCTCGCCGATCGCCCGCACCTGGCCCTGGTCCAGCCAGACGGCGCGGTCGCACAGGCGGCGGATATGGTAGAGGCTGTGCGAGCAAAACAGGATCGCGCAGCCGGCCTGGCGGAACGACTCGATGCGCTCGATGCATTTCTTCTGGAAATGCTGGTCGCCCACCGCCAGCGCCTCGTCGATGATCAGCACCCGCGGCGGCACCGCCGTCACCAGCGCGAACGCCAGCCGCACCACCATGCCCGAGGAATACGACTTCACCGGCCGGTCGATCGCCTCGCCCAGCTCCGAGAAGGCGATGATGCTGTCGGCCAGCTCGGCGATCTCGGCCTCCGACAGCCCGATCAGCTGGCCACCGTAGAACAGGTTCTCGCGCCCGGTGAACTCGGGGTGGAAGCCGGCACCCAGCTCCAGGATCGCCGTCACCCGGCCATGGCGCCGCAGCACGCCCTCGGTCGGCTGCAGCGTGCCGGCGATCAGCTTCAGCAGCGTGCTCTTGCCGGCCCCGTTGTCGCCCACCACGCCGATGCACTGGCCCTGGTCCAGCGTCAGCGTGACGTCGCGCAGCACCCACTGGTCGCGCCCGCCGCGACCCAGCAGCAGCGCCTTCAGCCGCTCGCGCGGCGACGTGTAGATCCGGTAGGCCTTGCCCACCCCGCCCAGCGACAGCACCCGCTGCGGCTCGGCCGGCGCCTGGGCCAGCGGCGCCAGCACCGCGTCGAGCGCGCTCATAGCCAGTCCACCAGCTGGTCGCGGCTGCGGCGCAGCAGCAGATCCAGGAACAGCGCCGTCGCCAGCAGCCACAGCGCCAGCACAGCCCACACCAGCGGGTCGGGCCACTGCCCGCGCAGCAGCACCTGCTGGAAGCCCAGCACCGGCGCCGTCATCGGGTTCAGCCACAGCGCCCAGCGCGCGGCGGCCGGAAACAGCGTCACCGGAAACAGCACCGGCGACAGGAAGATGCCCAGCGACAGCATGAAGCCCACCACCTGCGCGGTGTCGCGCAGCGCCGCGGCGCAGATCGCCAGCGCCCAGGCCAGCAACGCGCACAGCAGCCACTGCAGCAGCAGCAGCGGCAGCACCGCCAGCACCGCCGGCGCCATGCCGTGGTGCGGGATGTAGGCCAGCACCAGCAGCCCCATCAGCGGCATGAACACCACCGCGCTGCCCAGCACCGAGCGCAGCGGGAACAAGCCCGGCGGCAGCGCGTTCTTCTGCAGCAGGCCGCCGGCGTCGACCAGGCTCATCATGCCGCGGTTGAGCGCATCGCCGAACGCCATCCAGGGTAGCGCGCCCACCACCAGGAACAGGCCGACGCGCGTGGTCGGCGCGTCGGCGCCCAGGCGCATCGCGAACACGATGTCGAACACCAGGAAATAGGCCGCCAGCGTCAGCAGCGGCTGGGCGTAGGCCCACAGCACGCCGAAGGCGGTGCCGGCGTGGCGCGCCGCCACCTCGCGCCGCGTCAGCGTGGCGAGCAGGCGGCGCGTGCGCCACAGCTCGCGCAGCTGGCGCGCCAGCTCCGACAGCGGCCAGGCCGGGGCGGTCCCGGCCACCGGCCGCGCCGTCATTTCGTGGCGCTCGCCTTGGCCGCGGGGGCGGCAGCGGCGGCGGCCGGGGCCGCTGCGGGCGCGGCCGGCAGGTTGGCCTTGACCACCAGATCCAGCGCATCGCCCTTGATCGTCGCGCCCTTCATCATGCGCTCCAGCTCCTTGCTGCGCGCTTCATGCACCGCCTCGCCGCGCGCCCGGGCCTCCAGCGCCGGGCGCACTTCCTCGAACGGCGCCACACCGGCGGCGCGGCGCTCGTGCAGGCGGATGATGTGGTAGCCGTACTCGGTCTCGACCAGGCCCGAGGTCTCGCCCGGCTTGAGCTTAGCGACCGCGTCGCCGAAGGGCTTGACCACGCGCTCGCTCGGGTAGAAACCCAGGTCGCCGCCGCGCGCCGCCGAGCCCGGATCGTCCGAATGCTCGGTCGCCAGGGCCGCGAAATCGCCGCCGGCGCGCAGCTTGGCCAGCACTTCCTCGGCCTGCTTGCGCGCCGCCTCCTTGTCGTCGCCGTACTTGAACAGGATGTGGCTGGCGTGGGTGGCGGCGCTGCGCTTGAAGGCCTTGGGGTCCTTGTTGTAGATCGCGCGGGCGCGCTCGGCGATCTGCTTGTCGCTGGCGGCCACGCCGGCATCGACCGCCAGCACCGCCAGGTCGGACAGCGCCGCGTCCTCGGCGATGCGGCGCAGCGCCTCGGCCTGCACGCCCTTGTCCAGGCCGCGGCTGCGCGCATGGGCGGCCAGCACGCGGCGCGAGAACAGGTCGTTGACCAGCTGCGCCAGCTGGCCCTTGCTGCCCAGCACCTGCTGGCGCTGCTCGGCCGGCATGCGCAGCAGCGCGCCGCGCACGTCGGTCAGCGTCAGCCGCTGGCCGGCGCCTTCCATCAGCACCGTGTCGTCGGGCGGCTGGGGCGCCGGCTGCGCCTGCAGCCCGGCGGCGCCCAGCGCCAGCGCGGCGGCGATGAACAGCTTTGAAAGCTTCGTATTCGACAAGACCATGATTTCCTTGAAAGTCAATGAACGGCGCGCCCGGCGGCGCGAACCCGTGATTCTACGCCGCCTGCACAGCGATCCGCAGTGCGCCCGTGCGCCGTGCCGGACCCGGGTCGGCAGGCAGGCAAAAAAAAACGGGGGCGAACCCCCGTTTTGATTGTCCGGCGCCTCCACAGGAGACACCGAACGCTGGCTGGCCACAAGGCCTTACCGTACTGCCTCGCTTGTACCGAAGGCAGGAGGTGCAGCCGGCCGGCCAGCTTCCGTGTCGGCCTCTGGATTACTCCCCCGCCGGCGAGCTGCTGCCAGCTTTAAAACCTCTGAGGACGCCAGCAGTCGGCACCAGCTTGGCCTCGCGCTCGACGCGGTGCTTGAAGGACATGCCGTAGTTGGTGCTCACGCCCGGTGCAGGCACGCCCCTGGACTTCATGAAGGCGGCGCCCAGAATCGGCAGGCCACGCGTGTCGATCGCGTTCCACTCCGGATTGCTCGGCAGCTGGCCGAAGAAAGGCACGAAGTAGCCGTCGGTGGCGGGGTTGGCGGTGCTGATCTTGGCCCAGCCCTCGCTGAACGGCGAGGACATGGACGAGACCGTGACCTTGGCACCCAGCACCTCGGTCGGCACGGCGGCCGAGCCGATGCTCAGCACCGTGGCCTCGCCGCAGAAGTGCAGGCCGCCCGGGATCGACGGCGACAGGTCGAAGCCGTTGATGATGGTGGTCTCCTCGCGGTCCCACTGGGCCACGCCCTGCGCACCCCAGCAGATGCGCTTGCCGCGGCGCTTGTCGAGCTGCGTGTTCCACGGATCGTAGTACTGCACCCAGTAATCCGGCCAGTAGCCCAGCGCGCCGGTGATGGTGCCGGGCAGCGTGTACACGCGACCGTCATAGGCCTGCACCAGATCCTCGCGCAGCGCGTCGGCGGTGTAGTCCATGGCCACCTGGTAGCGGCGCAGCGGGTTGGACAGGGTCCAGTCGGTGCCGCCACCGTAGGCCTCGCCGGTGAAGAACTCGTTGGCGATGCTGGTCACCGCGAGCTGGCCCATCAGCTTGCCGACGCTGCTGAGCGGGCCATCCGGGGTGTTGATGTTGGGACCCTGGACGTACGGGGTCGACAGGTCGGGCATGTCGTTGGCAAAGGCCTGCACGCGCGGCAGCGTGATGTCGATCTGGAGGCCACCGAGGTTGATGGCCGGCAGCACGCGGGTGGCACCCGAGACATGCTTCTGGCGGAACAGCGGGTCGGAGGTCCAGAGGTCGGCACCGCCGGCGATGGCAACGCGGTCCTGCGGCGCGAACACGAAGTTCGCCGGCGCCTTCTTGCCGCCCTCGCCGGTGGCCAGGATGGCCGACATCTCGTCGGAGAACACCATGTTGGTGCTGCCGTTCATGATGGTGGTGTTGCCGAACAGCGAGCCGGTCGGGTGGTCCAGGCCGCGCTTGTTGGCAGCGGCCATGCTGGAGAAGAACTGGCCGTAGTTGGCGGTGTTCAGCACCGAGGGCGTGCAGGGCGCAACGCCGTTGACGTGCTTGACGGCCTTGAACAGGCGACCCCAGTTGTTCTCGATGTTGGCCGGATCCTGCGAGCCGGTATCCCACTCGTAGGCACCCCAAGTCTTGGATTTGAACGGATTTGCATCCGCCTTCGGGCCGGGGATGTCGGCCATGGTCAGGATCTCGATGTAGAACTCGCGCGTCCAGTCGCTCAACTCGGCGGCCGACATCTCGCTCGGCAGACGGTGGGTGCTGAAGTCGTTGTACTTGCCGCCACCGATGTCGGGCAGGGTGCAGCTCTTGTCACGCGTGACCAGCGAAGCCAGGCCGGTGGCCGGGTTGGTGGTGATCACGCCGGTCCACATGTCGCTGGGCGACATCAGCAGGGTGAAGTCGAACAGGTCGTCGGAGTTGACGGCGCTGCGCACGCGCACCTTGACCGCCTTGCCGTTCGAGTGGTCGGTGTTGGTGATGCTGAAGTTGGTGGCGTTGCCGTTGGCGGCGCTGCCGTAATGCTGGATCAGCGTGTTGCCGACGGCGTCGGGGTTGAACTTGAATTCGGTCGCCTGACCGAGGTAGATCGGACTCGCGTGTGCCACGCCGACGAGACCAAGCGCTGCGGCGACTCCCAGTGCCAATGCGTTTCTCTTCATACAAGACTCCATTCGTGAAAAGTGGATGAGCGAGTCACCACGACTTGTTGACTTCGCTGGACCGATGCTAGCACGAGCAGACACCCGTCGCAACGATTCCGCGTGTGATGCATGAACGATTTCGTTGCGTTACAGCGACACTGCTGCCTGAATCGGCCTGGGCCGGTACGTCGCCGGGATGACAAGCCGCGCCGATGCAGCTATGCGCGCGGCGCACTGTGCGGCGGCGCGGCGCGACCCGCGCGTCACAGGCCGGCGCGCTCGTACCACCACTGGCCGTCCTGGCGCACCCAGGTTTCGTCGCGCACGGTTTCGATCTCCCAGGTGCCGCGACGGGCGCTGCGCGTGTTGAGCTTGAACACCACGCGCGCGGTGCAGCGCTCGGCCTCGCAGCTGACCTGCTGCACGCGGGCATGGTGGGCGCGCGGCGGGCCGTCGACCTGCTCGACGTCGGCGGGCTTGAAGGCGGCGCGGAAGGCGGGCTGGTAATAGGCGTGGCCGGCGGCGAAATCGCGCTTGATGAGGGCGTTCCAGCGCGCCAGCGAGCGTTCGGCGACGATTTGCTCGGGCGTCTTGGGCTGGAGGGCGGCGCAGCCGGCCAGCAGCGCCAGGGCGCCGGTGGCGGCCAGCAGGGATAGGCGGGAAGGGATCATGGCGAAGTTCCTTTGCAAACGGGTGAGACGAAAAAACGGCTGCCCGCGCATGGGCGCGGGCCGCCGGCAAGGCACAGACCGGCGAACACGGCGCTGGCTCAGCGCGCCGGCGCGCCGGGCAGGCTCTCGGCGGTGAGGCCGCGCATGCGGTCGCGCAGCTCGCGGCTGATGGCGCGCGCGTCGTCGTCGTCGCGCAGCACGCGCGGGGTGAACACCACCAGCAGCTCGGTGCGGTTGGCCGACTCGTTGTGCGAGCCGAACAGCGCGCCCAGCACCGGGATCGAGGACAGCACCGGCACGCCGGAACGCCCGCTGGTGGCGCTCTCCTTGATCAGGCCGCCGAGCACCAGGGTCTCGCCCGAGCGCACCGCCACGCGCGAATTGATCTGGCGCTGCAGGAAGGGGCGCTGGCCGGTGGCGTCGTCGATCGTGGCGCCGACGTCGGTGATGGCCTGCTGGATGTCGAGCGTGACCAGGTCGCCGGCGTTGACCGAGGGCGTGACGCTGAGCATGACGCCGGTGTCCTTGTACTGGATGTTGTTGCCGACCACCACGCTGTTGCCGGTGACCACGGTGCCGGTGTTGACGGGCTGCTGGTCGCCGACCGCGATGGAGGCGGTGTGGTTGTCGAGCACCATCAGCGAGGGGCTGGAGATGACCTTGAGCTTGGACTTGGCGGCCAGCGCGTTGAGCACCGCCGTGAGGTTGCCGGCGGCGTTGCTGATGCTGTAGCTGAAGCCGGCCAGGGCGCCGCCGAGCGCGCCGCCGTCGACGCTGCTGACCACGCCGCGGCCGCTGCGGCCGTCGCCGAGGCCGCCGCGAAAGGCCCACTGCAGGCCGTACTTGAGGTCGTCGCCGAGGGTGATCTCGACGATGCTGGCCTCGATCAGCACCTGGGCGCGCTGCACGTCGAGGCGCAGCAGGGTCTTCTCGATGTGCTCGTATTCGGCCGGGGTGGCGTGCACCAGCAGGGCATTGTTGATGCGGTCGGCCATGACGCGCACGCCGCCGTCGAGGGTGACCGAGCTGACGCCGGGGCCGCCGGCGACGCCGGGCTGACCGATGCCGCCGACGCCGCCAATGCCACCCATGCCGGCGATACCACCCGCACCGCCGACGCCGAAGCCGCCGCCACCGAGGCCGCCGCCCAGGCCCTGGCCGAACACCCGGCCCTGGCTGCCGAAGCCGCCGGCCTGGCCGAAGGGCCGGTTCTGCGCGCCGAAGCCGCCGCCGGTGCCGAAGCTGCCACTGACGCCGGTGCGCGCCGCCAGCCCGGGCGCGACGCCGGTGGCGCCGGTGCCGGCGGTGGCGCTGCCGCCGAAGATGCCGTTGAGCAGCTCGGCCAGGTGGTCGGCCGAGCCGTTGCGCACCTTGTAGACGAACAGCTGGGACTGGGCGCCGTCGTTGCCGGGGCGGTCGAGCTGCTCGATCCAGTAGCGCACTTCCTCCAGGTAGGCGCGGCGCGGGGTGACGACCAGGATGGCGTTGATGCGCTCGAGCGGCATGATGCGCAGTGCGCCATAGAGCGGGCTGCTCTTGTCAAGCGCAGCGGCGGCCGGCGCGGCGGCGCCGGGACGCGCGGCCGGCGCCGCGAGGCCGGTGCGCGGCGCGGCGCCGGGGGCGGGCGCGGCGCCGGGTGCGGTGGCCGGCGCGCCGGCGGCGGGTGCGCTGCCAGTCATCATGCGCAGGGTGGCATCGACCTCCTGCGCGCTGGTGTACTTGAGCGGGAACACGCCGACCGACATGCCGCGCAGCATGTTGACGTCGAACATGTCGATGATCTCGCTCCAGCCCTCAGCCTGGGCGCGGGTGCCCTGCATGACCAGGATGTTGCGCACGGTGTCGACGCGCAGGACGGCGTCGGCGGGCGCGATGGACTGCAGGATGGCGGCCATCTCGGCGGCACCCAGGTATTCGAGCGGGAACACGATGGCGCCGTAGCCGGGCGCCAGCGGGCCCTTGCCGGCCACGCGCGGCACGCTGACGATGCCGCGCAGGGCCTCGGGGCGGCCGACGTGGTAGGTGCCGCGGGTGTCGCGCACCATGACGATGCCATTGACCTGCAGCGCGCTTTCGAGCAGCAGCAGGGCCTTGTCGGCGCTGATGTTGCCGCGCGTGGCCAGGGTGATGGTGCCGGCCAGCGGCGGATAGACGACGTAGTCGACCTTGAGGATGTCGCGCAGGATGACGTGCACCACCTCGGCGGCGGGCGCCTGCTCGAACTTGAACGAGCTGGCGGCGCCGCTGACCGCCTTGCCGGGCTGGCCGCGGCCGTACAGCACGTCGTTGCCATGCAGGATGGTGGGTTCGAGCTGGCGGCTGTCGTCGGCCGCGGGCGCCGGGGCCGGCGCGCGGGCGCGCGGCGCGGTCTCGACATAGGGCGGCAGCGGACTGGCCACGGACTCGGTGGCGGGCGGCGGCGCCTCGGGCGGGGTGGCGCAGGCGGCCAGCAGCAGCACGGTCAGGGCGACCAGCAGGCCGGCGCCGGGGCGGCGCTGGCGCGGGGTTCCGAACGGGGACATGGTGGAGGTCTGCATAGGGTGATTCGGGCGGAAGGATCAACGGGCCGGACGCCGGGCGCCGGGCGGCGGCGCGGCCCCCGGCGGGAGCGCCGGCCGGGCACCGGGCGCGGCCGGCGCCGCGGCGGCGGCGGGCGGGGTGCCGGCGTCGGGCGAGAGCAGCGTGTTCTCGAGCAGCAGGGTGCGGCGCTCGCCGTCGCGGACGAAGCTGACCTGGCGGTCGTCGATGCCGTCGAGGCGCCAGCCGCCGATGGCTTCGCCCCGGTGCACGGTGCGGGTCTCGCCGTCGACGCTGGCGATGACGCCGGCCAGGCCGCGGCCGCTGATGACGCCGAGCAGCCTGGTCTTGTCGAGCTGGTCGGGCGGCGGCGGCGGCGCGGCGGCCGGCGGCGCGCTGGCGGCGGGCGCCGGCGGCGGCGGCGGCCGCCGGGTCGGCGTGAACAGGGGTCGGCCGACGGCCTCGGCGGCGGGCGTGGGCGGGCGCCGCTGCATGGCGCCGGCGAAGGCCGACAGGTCGGGCGGCATGGCGGCGGGCGGCGCCCACTGGTGGCGGCGCAGGCCCTGGCGGTCGGGCAGCAGCCACAGCAGCAGCAAGGCCAGCAGCAGGCCGGCCATGCCGGCCAGCAGCAGGCGCGTCAGGCCGGGGCGGCTCATGAGCGCCTCCGCAGCACGCTGACCGACAGCGCGGCGCTGAGCGGCGGCACCTCGCCGGCGCGCCGGAGGGTGTTGACCTGCAGATTGAGGCTGGTCACGAGCATGGCGGGCTGGCTGCTTTCGATGGCGGCCAGGGCGTTGTGCAGGGCCTGCGGATCGGCCTCGATGCTGAGGGTAATGGGGATGCGGTCGAATTCGGGCAGGTCATCGCGCGCCGGCAGCACCTGGCTGCTGAGCACCTGGCAGCCGGCCTGGGTGAGCAGGTTGCGCAGTTGCTGCAGGGCGCCGTTGCCGACCTGGGAGGCGTCCTGTTCGGGCCCGTGGGTGTAGGCACCGACGAGCGCGGCCTGGCGCCGGGCGGCGGCGGCGAGCTGCTCCTGGCTCTGCAGCAGGCCGAGCAGGCGGGCATGGCGCGGCTCGAGCTGCTCCAGGCGCTCGCGCGCCTGGCGGTGCTTGTCATAGACGTAGGCGCCGCCGGCGAGCAGCAGCAGGCCCAGCAGCGCAGCGACGAGGGCGACGAGGAGCAGCCCGGGTCGCTGGAGGGACCGGGCGCTCATGATGGTCTGGGCTCCTCGGGCGCGAGGGCGCCGAACTGGCGCGCATCGAGCTCGAAGCCGATGGAGAAACTCTCCTGGCCGCTGCCGGGCTGGCGGGTGGCGGGGGCGGTGGCCTTGACGTCGTGCACGCCGGGGATGCCCTCGAGGGTGCGCATCAGGTCGGCGGCGTTGTCGGCCTGGCCGGTGATGACGACGCGCAGGCCGTTGAGGACCAGCGAGGTGAGCCAGGCGTGGTCGGGGATGGAGGCGCTGAGCACTTCGATGACGCGCGAGGGCGAGGCCTGGGCGCCGGCGAACTGGCGCACGGTGGCGAGTCGCTCGGCCTGGGCGCCGAGCTGCTCGCGCTGCGCCAGCACCGGCGCGGCGCGGGCGTTGAGGCTTTCATAGGCGCTGCCGGCGGCCAGGGCGCGCGCGCGCAGCTGCAGCGTGGGGCTCAGCGCCAGCGCCAGCAGCAGGACGGCGGCCAGGGCCAGCAGGCCGGTGTGCAGCGCGCGGGCACGGGCGGCGGCACGCTCGCGCAGGGCTTCGCCGTGGCCGCGCAGCACGATCGGCTCGGCCAGGCCATCGACGGCCCAGATCTCGGGTGCCGGCCCGGCGGCGCCGGCGGTTTCGGCGGCCAGCCAGGGCTCGATCTGCTGGCGCGAGGTGAGCACGGCCTCGACCTGGGTGGTGGCGCCCTCGCCTGGGCGGACGCGGTAGGCCCACTGCAGCTGGTCGGTGGCGAACGGGCTGGCGGAGACGATGTCGAGCTCGACGGCCGCGGCCAGTTCGTCGGGCGGCAGCGCCGGCAGCACGGTGGCGCGGCGCAGGTAGCGCTCGGCCGGCAGCTCGATGGCAGCGAACGGCGCCGCCGGCAGCGGCCCGGCGGCAGCCGCCGGGGCCGGGCTGGCGCTGCTGCCGCGCACGAGCCAGAGCTGGCGGCGGCCGTCGGCGCGGCGCAGCAGCACGTGCTGGACCGGGTTGAGCCAGGCCAGCGCGCGCGAGTGCAGCAGCGCATCGACGCCCTGGCGCCAGTGCAGCCGCAGGCGCCGGAACTCGACGTCGAGCGGGCGGCCTGCGGTGGAGGGGTTGGAGGACGACATGAACGAGGAGAGCAAGCTGCGGACCGTCAGGGCGCAATGATGCCGCGTTCCGCATGCAGGGTGCGCCAGGGAATGCCGGCCACGCCCTGCCGCATCAGGACGGTGCGGACAAAGGTCGCTATTTTGCCTGTATCGAGCGGGACCTCGGCCTGGATGCGGAAACGGTCGGCCGAGCCGCCGCCGGCGAGGCGCGGATCGAGGGTGCTGAGGTCGATGCCCGGCTGGCCGCTGTCGCGGGCGGCGGCGATCTGCGCCGCCCGCCCGGCGTCGCCGTCGGCCAGCACGGCGAGCACGTCGGGCAGGGCCGCCAGCGGTGCGACGGTGTCGCCGCCCCTGGCATCGGCGCTGACCAGGAGGCGCAGGCGCTGGTACAGCGGGTAGTCGACGCCGGGCACCAGCAGCAGGTCCTCGACGGCTTCGAAGCGCCAGGGCTCGCCACCGCCGGGTCGGCCGCCACGCCACTCGACCAGTCGCTGCGCCAGCTCGTCGGCGGCGCCAGGCGGCAAGCCGCCAGCCACCCGCAGCAGCTGCGACAGCAGCGGAGGCGGGGCGGCGTTGAGGTCGATCAGGCCGGACAAGGGCTGGACGGTGACGGCGATGCTGTGGCCGGCGAAGTCGATGCTGCTGCGCAGCAGCTGCTCGGGCAGCTGCTGCGAGAGCTGCAGCTGCTGCAGGGCGAGCTGGATGGCGCCGTCGGCCAACGCCTGGGCCACCACGGCATCGCGTTCGCCGCTCACCAGCCGGGCCTGCTGGCGCACTGTGTAGCCCAGGCTGGCCACCAGCACACCGAAGGCGGCCAGCACCCACAGCACGGCAATCAGCGCCATGCCGCGCGGGCGACGGCGCGCCGGACGGCGCACCAATGCCGGGATACGCTCGCTCATCGGCCGCCCGCCATCACGAAGCCGCTGGCAGTCGGGTCGGACGCCGGCAGCGCCGCCAGGCGCACCACCAGCACCGGCCAGGCGGTGGCAGCAGTGGCCAGCTGCAGTTCGATCGCACCGGGCAGGTTCCATTCGGCGTTGCCCGTCCTGGCTGGCCACGCATCGTTCCACTGGCCGCTGCGGTCGTCCAGGTAGCGCAGGCCCAGGCCGTCGGCCTGCGGCACGACCACCTGGGCCTGCGCCTGCGACCAGTCGGGGAAGGACTGCAGGTCGGACCAGGGCAGGTAGCGCAGCACCAGCGCGCTGGCGCCGCCGGCGGGTTCGATGGCCAGGCGCAGGAAGTGGCGGCCGCCGATGCCGTAGCCGCCCGGCAGCACGCCGACCCAGGCCAGCTCGGTCGGGCCGGCGGCAAACAGCGGCTGGGTGCCGGCGCCGGCGCCCCCGACGGCGGCCGGCCGGACCGAGGCACGGCGCAGCACATCGCGCAGGAAATACTGCGCCACGCGCAATTCGTCGGCCTGCTGGAGCCGCTGATCGACCCGGGTTTCGGTCTGGCCGGCGGAGCGCAGAGCGCCGGTCAGCAGCAGCATCAGCACCGCCAGCAGGCTGAGCGCGATCAGGACCTCGACCAGCGTGAAGCCGGCCTGCGAGCGGCGCTGCGGCGACGACGTCATGGGAGGCGGCCTCCGGGCTCGGGCTTGCGCTCCGGCCGCAGGGTGAGCAATTCCAGCGCACGCTCGCGCGCGCCCTCGACCCAGTGCACCGTCAGGCGCAACTCGTGCAAGCGCACCGCCTGCGGATTGGCGTTGGCGGGCGTGGCGATCGGCTGCGACTGGGCCTGCCAGCCATAGCCGGCCGATTCGCCGGCGGCGCTGACGCCGCCGGGCGGCAGGCTGTCGTAGGCGTCGAGCAGCGACTGGCTGAGCAGCGTGGCGCCCTCGTAGCGAGTGAGCGCGCCGGTCTGGCTGGCAGAGCCGCCGAGTGCGCGATACAGCACGCCCAGCGACAGCGCCATGATGCTGAAGGCGACCAGCACCTCGAGCAGCGAGAATCCGCGTGCGCGTGGCTTCATCGCTTGACCGGCTCCTGCTCGACGCGGCCAGAGAACCAGTCGACGCGCAGGCGCACGCCGCTGCCCGAAGGCCGCAGCACGTCGACGCTGCCGCCGCTGGCGCCACCGCGCGGCAGGAAGCGGATGCCCATCCGGCCGTCGGCCGAGGTCTCCTGGTCGGCCATCACGGCACGTATCTCCAGCCCCTCGGGCATGCGGTGCGGCGGCTGGCCCTCGACCCCGTAGCTGCGCTGGCTCAGGTCGACGACGAAGCGCGCATCGGCGCCCGAGCTTTGCGCCAGGTGACGGGCCGAGCGCATGTCGGTGCTGATGTTGCGCACGGTCTCGCGGTAGCGCGCGGCCATCTGCAGGCGCTCGAAGGCGATCGGCGTCAGGCCCAGCAGCAAGGCCAGCACGGCGAACACCACCAGCAACTCCACCAGGGTGAAGCCGCGGGCGGGGCGCAGCGGCAAGGCAGACATCGGGGATTCACGGCGCGCGCAAGCGGCCGCGGCGTTCACTGGCGGTTGCGCTGGTCGGCGTTCTCGCCGTCGCCACCGGGCGCGTTGTCACCGCCGAGCGAGAGGATCTCGATGCCGCCGTTGGGACCGGGGTTGGCATAGCGATAGGGGTTGCCCCAGGGATCGTTGGGCAGGCCGCCCTTGAGGTAGGGACCGTTCCAGCCGCTGACCGAGCCGGGCTGGGTGACCAGCGCCTGCAGGCCCTCGGCGGTGCTGGGGTAGCGGCCGGTGTCGAGGCGGAAGATCTCCAGCGCCTTGTCGATCTCGGAGATCTGAGTGGCAGCGGTCTTGGACTTGGCGCTGCCGAACTGCTTCATCACGTTGGGCCCGACCAGGCCGATCAGCAGCGCCAGGATGGCCATCACGACCAGCAGTTCGATCAGGGTGAAGCCCCGTGCGCGGCGGCGCTGCGCACGCTGCGGGAGCAGATGGGATAGTCGGATGGCGGACAGGATCATGGTTGGAATCTTCTAGACGGCGAGTTCGTTGACGGACAGGATACCCATCAGGATGGAGACGATGATGGCAGCCACCAGCACCCCCAGCACCAGGATGAGAATGGGTTCGAGCAGGGTCAGGGCACGCTTGATGCCGGTTTCGACGTCGCGGCTCAGCAGGTTGGCCAACTCGAGCATCATGGGACCGATGCGGCCGGTTTCCTCCCCCACTCGGATCAGGTTGATGGCCAAAGGTTCAAAGCTGCGGGTGGCGGTCATGGCCGCGACCATGCGGCCGCCACCCTTGACCATGGGCGCCATTTTCGCCAACCGGTCGCGCAGGTTGGCGTTGCCGACGGTGTCGGTGGCGATCTGCAGCGCGGTGAGCAGCGGCACGCCGTTGCCCAGCAGGGTGCCGAGCGAGCGCGAGAACAGGGTCAGGTCGTACTTGTAGAGCAAGGTGCCGATGATCGGCATGCGCAGCGCCAGGTTCTGCCACCACTGGCGCCCCGCCGCGGTGCGCAGCCAGCGCCGGGCCAGCAGCAGCAGCAGCGCGAAGCCGATGGCGATGCCCCAGCCGTACTGCCGGAACGCGTCGCCCAGCCCCATGACGATGCGCGTGGGCAGCGGCAGGCCGTCGCCCAGGTCGGAGAACAGGGTCTTGAACTGCGGCACCACGAAGCCGAGCATGACCACCAGCGACAGCACCGCCACGGCCAGCAGGATGGTTGGGTAGATGGTGGCCGAGACCACGCTTTCGCGCAACGCGCGCAGCCGCTCCAGGTGCTCGACCAGGCGCTCGAGCACCAGCGACATCTGGCCGCTGACCTCGCCCGAGCGCACCATGTTGATGTAGAAGTCGCCGAACAGCTCGCGATGGCCGGACAGCGCGCGGCTGAAGGGCGCGCCGCCCTTGACGTCTTCCAGAATGCCTTCCAGCAGCGTCCTGACGCTGGGCTTGTGGGCCATCTCGATCAGCACGCGCAGGGCATTGTCGAGCGCCAGGCCGGCGCGCAGCATGATCGACAGTTCGCTGGTGAAAGCCAGCACGTCGGCGCGGTTGACCGGTCCGCGGTCGACGCGGCGCCGCGCCCTGCCGGGCGCGCCCGCCGCGCCGGCCTGCTCCGCCGCCGCCGTCGATTCGACGCGGATCGGGGTCAGGCCACGTTCGCGCAGCTGGCGCAGCACGGCATCGGCGGCGGCGGCTTCGGTCCGGCCCTCGACCAGATGCCCATCGGCCTGGGCGGCGCGCCAGGCGAATTCAGGCATCGCTCTGGTCCTGCGTCACGCGCAGCAGCTCGTCGAGGCTGGTGACGCCGGCCGCCACCTTGCGCAGCCCGTCCTCGTACAGCGTGTGCATGCCGGCCTTGATCGCCAGCTGCTGCAGCGCGCTGGCGTCGTGACCCTGCAGGATGGCGCTGCGCAGGGCCTCATCGACCACCAGCAGCTCGTGGATGCCGGTGCGGCCCTGGTAGCCGGTACCGCGGCAGTGCTGGCAGCCGCGCGCCTCGTGGATCGGCTTGCCGGGCGCGACGAAGCGGCCCAGGCCCGAGCTCTGCAGCAGTTCGGGGGTCGGCTGGACCGGCGCCTTGCAGTGCTGGCACAGGCGCCGCACCAGGCGCTGCGACAGCACGCCGTTGACGGTGGAGGTGATCAGGTAGCCCTCCACCCCCATGTCCTGCATGCGCACCACGGCGCTGGCGGCGGTGTTGGTGTGCAGGGTGGACAGCACCAGGTGGCCGGTCAGCGACGATTGCACCGCGATCTGCGCCGTCTCGCCGTCGCGCATCTCGCCGATCATGATGATGTCGGGGTCCTGGCGCAGGATCGAGCGCAGCGCGTTGGCGAAGGTCAGGTTGATCTGGGTGTGGACCTGGATCTGGTTGATGCCCTCGAGCTGGTACTCGACCGGATCCTCGACGGTGATGATCTTCTGCGTGCTCGAGTCGAGCTTGGCCAGCGCGGCGTACAGCGTGGTGGTCTTGCCGGAGCCGGTGGGGCCGGTGACCAGCAGGATGCCGTGCGGGCGGGCGATGAGCTGGTTGAAGCGCGCCAGGGTGTCCTGTTCGAAGCCCATGTCCTCCAGGCTGAAGCGCACGCTGGCGCGGTCGAGCACGCGCATGACCACGCTCTCGCCGTGCACGGTGGGCACGGTGGAGACGCGCAGGTCGAGCTCGCGGCCCTTGACCCGGGTCTTGATGCGACCGTCCTGCGGCAGCCGGCGCTCGGCAATGTCCAGGTGCGCCAGCAGCTTGACGCGCGAGGATACGGCGGCGCCCAGGCGCGTGGGGACTACCTCCTCCGGGTGCAACACGCCATCGACGCGGTAGCGCACGTGCAGGCCGTCGTCGAAGGGTTCCAGGTGGATGTCGGAGGCGCGCATCTCGATCACGCGGCCGATCAGCGAATTGACCAGGCGGATGACCGGCGCCTCGCTGGCCAGGTCGCGCAGGTGCTCGACGAAATCGCCCGCCTCGCCCTCGATGTCGATACCCTCGCCGCCCTGCTCGATCTCCGGCTGCTCGTCGAGCAGGCGCGTCAGGGCTTTGTCGATGTCGCTGGGCACGCCGACGCCGGGTCGCACGGCAAGCCCGGTGGTCAGGCCCAGTGCCTTGAGCACGAAGGCGTCCTGCGGCGCCGCCATCACCACGTCCAGACGCCCGTCCTCTGCCCCCAGGGGGAGCACGTGATGGGCTTTCAGGAACTCGGGCAGCAGGCCTTCGGGCTCGGGCAGGAGGTCGGGGAAGGCCTCGGCAGCGACGAACGGCAGGCCCAGGTGCTCTGCCAGCGCGCGCGCTGCATCGGTCTCGGACACCAGGCCGAGACTGACCAGCACGCGATCGAGCGAGCCGCCGATCTCGCGCTGCGCCGCCATGGCACGCTCGAGGTCGCGCGAGCCGAGCTTGCCGGCGCGAACCAGGATGTCACCGAAGTGCTGCCAGGGATCCGCGCCGTCGGATGGGTGGTCCGGCGTGGGTTCCGTCAACGGCGAAGCGTCAGACATGAGGCGATGGGATTGCAGGGAGAAGCCATGGATCAGGGCCGGCGACAGATTGCCATGCCGGCGCGAGGCGAGTAGGCAATGCTAGCATCCTCGCCCCTTTCACCAGTGGCAGCCCGGCAGGCCGGTCAGCCTTGGGGCGTGGACTGCAGCGCCGGCCCCGCGGACTGCGGGGAATTCAGCCGAACGGGCCGGCCTGTACGCGTCGGGTGAAGCGTTCGCGCAGGTCGGACAAGGGCTTCTCGAAGGAGTGGAACACCAGCGCCGAAACGGCGAACACCGTGAGCACCCAGAGCGCCACGATGACCCAGGACCAGGCGGCGAAGTCCAGCCCGGCCTGCCTCATGCCCCAGTTGAAGACCCAGACCAGCGGAAAGTGGCTCAGGTAAACCGAGTAGGAATAGTCGCCGACCCTGGCCGCCAGCCAGAGGGCCCAGCGCGCCCTGACCTGCAGGCTGGTCAGCCACGGCAGCAGCAGCACCACGCCGATGGCGGGCATGGCGATGAGCAGCGTGTCGTTCAGCCAGCCACCGGCCAGCCAGCGCCAGTCGTGCAGCATGAAGGAGAACATGGCGACCACCGCACCCAGGGTGAGCAGGGCTCCCAGCACAGCCTTGGTACCGGCGCGCCGCGCCCACCATTGAGGCTGCCACTTGCTGAGGATTGCCGCCAACACGCCCCACCCGGTCGCATCGAGGTGCATAACGGTGACGCGCCGGATGTGTGCGTCCCATTCGAAGAACCCCGCCGCAGGGGCCACCGTGAAGCGCAAGACCGTCGGCACGGCGATCAGCAGCAAGGCGACGATGAAGAACGCGCGCTGCCCCCAGGAGCCGATGAGCAGCCCGGCGATGCCCAGCAGCAGCGGCATGACGAAGTAAAACCACTCGTCGAGCGCCAGCGACCAGGCCTCGGCGAAGAACAGCGGCTGATCTTCGGCCCAGGCCAGGTTCTGCGAGAACACCACGAACTTGAAGCTGAAACGCCCCTCCGCGATGCCCCAGGCGACCAGCAGCACGTTGACCAGCAGGAACAGGTAGTAGTTCGGCAGAGTGCGAAACCATCGCCGCAGCCAGAAGTCCCTGGCACGCCCCCACCAGGTGCTGCGGGTTTCGAAGCTGCGAATCATCATCGAGCCGATCAGGAAACCGCTCAGGATGAACAGCCACTCGATGGAGAAGACGGCAGAGGCACTCCAGGCGGTTTTCCAGCCCTCCCATCGCGCGGCCCCATTGGCCAGGAAAAACCCGATGAAGGCATGGTTGATCAGCACGATGCTGATGGCCACGGAGCGCAGCAAATCCAGTCCGAAATTGCGCTTGAGGGCAGGTTTGTTCTTCGCCACGGCGCCAGTGTCAGGGTCGGTGAAGCGCGCGATAGTCTCTGTAGGCACTGGAGCGCCACAGGCGCGCCAGGCTTCGCAGATGCCAGCCCAGATGCGACAGCAGGCGGTGGCTGGCGCGCTCGGCACGGTGCTCGACCACGGCGGCATCCGCCCGCAGCAGCTGCCAGCCCCGCAGCTGCAGCCGCAAGCACAGATCCACGTCCTCGCAATACATGTGGTAGCGCTCGTCGAACCCCTGCACCTCGGCGTAGGCCTGCCTTCTGAGCAGCAGGAACGCGGCATTGACCCAGTCCGGCCGGGCGCCGTCGGCGACCTCGTGCCGACGTCCGCCGACATGGCGACGCAGGAGCCGGCGCAGCGTCGGGAGCAGCCGCTCGCTGTCCTGCTGCCGGCCATGGCGGTCGATCTGGCGCGGGTACACGCAGCCCGCTGCGGGTCGGGAGCGGAACACCTCGACCATCGGGATGAAGGGATTGCCCAGCAACCGGATGTCCGGATTGATGACGGCAAACGCGTCGCTGCCCCCGAGCACACGGTCCCGGGCAAAGGCGCGGTTGTGGTTGGTGCCGAAACCGACCGGCACATCGTTGACCACCAGCTCGAGCGCGAACGGCCAGTCGCGCGCCCGCACTGCCGAGGCCAGCGCGGGCGCGGGCAGGTTGAGCGTCAGGATGACACGGCGCGGGCGCAAGCCGCCGAGCGCCGCCATCTGCGCCAGCAGCGCCGCCACTTCGTCAGCGTGACCGTGACTCACGAGCGAGGCAGTGATCTGCACACTTGTTCCGGGAAACAGGAGGCCAGGATCAGGCCAGCAGCTCGGCCTGTGCCAGGCAAGAACCCAGGCGGTCCTTTTCGGACAGCAGTGGCGACTCGATGCCGTGGGCGACCAGCGGCCAGTCGATGCCGATGGCGGGATCGTTCCAGACGATGCAGCGCTCATGCTCGAGCGCGTAGTATTCGGTGGTCTTGTAGAGGACGTCTGCGGTATCGCTCAGGACCAAGAAACCGTGGGCCATGCCAGCCGGCACCCAGAGTTGCCGGTGGTTGTCGGTGCTCAGCTCGACGCCAACCCAGCGACCGAAGGTGGAGGAGCCCCGGCGGATGTCCACCGCGACATCGAAGACCGCGCCGTTGACGACCCGCACCAACTTGCCCTGCGGCTGCTTCAACTGGTAATGCAGGCCGCGCAGCACGCCTTTGCGGCTGCGGCTGTGGTTGTCCTGGACGAAATCGATGTCGCTGCCGGTCGCGGCGGCAAATCCCCGGCGGTTGTAGCTTTCCATGAAGAAACCGCGGTCGTCGCCGAATACGCGCGGCTCGAGGATCAGCACTCCGGCGATGGCGGTGGGCGTCACATGCATGATGGCTCGAGTCTATAGTGCTTGCATGCCGCAATCGCGGCACCGTTGCGCGCTGCTCAATTCTGGTTCGGCGTGAACTCGGCGATCCAGCGCGCCACCGTTTCCGGCAGGTAGCCGCGGTGGAAATGCCGGCGCCACGGATAGGCGCTGGCGCCGGAGCCATCCCGGAGCTTGATGTCGTGCGTGCTGCCGACGATGCGGGTCGGCACGCCGACCACCACCGTGTCGGCCGGCACCTGGCGCGCCACCGAGCTGTGGGCACCGACCAGCGCCCCCTGCCCGATCGTGATGCCCGGCAGGACGACGGACATGGTCGCGATGGCGACGTAGTCCTCGACCACTACGCCCATGCGCACTTCGCTGGGGGGATGCGGATCGTTGGTGAGGACCACGTAGGGAAAGATCCAGACGTAGTTGCCGATGACCGAGCCTTGGCCGATGTGCACGTTGCTGTGCAGCCGCACGTAGTCGCCGAACTGGCAATGGCCCTGGATGTCGCTCAGCGTGCCGATCTGCAACCCCGGTCCGGCCTGCGTCCGCTCGCGCACGCTGACCCGGTGGCCGGTGACCAGGTGGTCGCCGAAGCTCGAGCCCTCGTAGAACACGCTGTGCGAGCGGATCAGCGACTGCCGGCCGATGCGCAGCGTGCCGCCCTGCTCGGGATCATGGGCCGGATGCCCGAGTTCGCAGTGCGATCCGACGATGACGCCCTCGGCCAGTTGCACGCGGTCGTGCACCACGGTGAACGGCCCGATCACCACGTCGGCGCCGAGGCGCGCGCGCGGGTGGACGATGGCGGTGGGATGGATCGCGGGCGCCCCCCCATCGCGCTCGTTGCGCTGGCGGGCGCAATCGGCCACCCAGGGGCTGGGATCAGCCAGCAGCCTGGCCAGAACCGGCGCCGGCGTGGACCGGTGCAGCGCCACCGCGGCGCGCACCACCTCGTCCTCGGCCTGCGCCAGCCGCGCAAGGGCTTCGGGTGGCGTGGCCGGATCGCGCGCCTGCCGCAGCTGGTCGGCCTGCGCGCCATCCGATCCTGACGCTGTGGCTGTGGTGTGTGTCGCCATGTGGGTCTCCTGCTTTCGATCACGAACATTCAATCCGCCGCCGACAGGCGGCAGGCGGCCCGCAGGGCATGCAGCTGCACGCCGCTGACGCCATCGACCGGGTCGATGCGCAGCACCGGCTCGAACCCTTGGGTGCGCTCGAACAAGAAATGCCGCTCCACGGCCTGGTCGGTCGTCGTCACATGCTTGAGCTGCGAGTCGATCTCGGTAAACCCGGCACTGCCCCGGGGCTGGACGAACACCTGCACCCCGGATGCCGCGGATGGGCGCAGCCGAACCTGCACTTCCAGGATCAGGCAGCGATCGAACGCCTGGCGGTCACTGCTGGTGAACACCACCTGCGGATCCACGCCCGCCGCATACTCGGGGCCACCGGCGACCGGTTCCAGCTGGTGCCAATCGAGCTGGCCACGGACCGGCGCCTGCGGCCAGTCGAGCAGCCATTGGCGGGGTGGCTCGTGCTCGACGATCGGCAGGTAGCGCACGAAGGACGCCCCGAGCTGGCGCGCATGGCGGTAGGCGGGCGTCCAGTCGGCCATCGTCGAGGACCCCGGGCACTGGATCGGCGCCCCGGTTCCGAGCTGGCGGCTGAAGCAGCGGATATCGGCGGCGCGCGCCTGGCCGGTGTCGCGGTAATAGCTGGTCACGTCGAACAGCTCGCGCGTGAAGCCCAACAGCAGGCCGGCGACGGCGACGCCGAGCAGCCAGGGGCCGCGGCTGCCCGGCGCCGACCGGGACGGGCGGGAAAACCGGTGCCAGAGCCAGGGCAGGCCCGCCACCAGCCACGGCAGCAGCAAGGTCACCCAGAAGAAATGGAAACGCTGATAGGCATGCAGGAAAACGGCCACCATGCCCTGGACCTCGGGATCGCGGTAGCCGGCGCGGCCCAGCGACACCAGCGACAGGTAGGTGGTGACGATCAGGAACAGCGGCAGGTACACCGCCGTCATCCGCTCGGTGGCCAGGTCGCGACGCCGCCAGCAGCCGAACGCGAGCACCACGGCGATTGCCAGCAGCAGGGTGCCGAGCGCGAATGCGAAGGCCATTTCGACGCCGACCGCCTCGTAGCCACGACCGAAGCTGCGCCCCACCTTGCCGATCAGGTAGATCCAGAAATCAGATTCATGCGGCCAAGCCAGGGGAATGCGGCGCGAACCATCGGTGTCCGGCGCCACCCGGGTCGCGTAGAACTGCAATGCAGCCGTCAGCAGGCCGCCCATCAGCAGGCCGGTACCGCCCTGCCGCAGCCGCGGGCGCAATGGCGGATCCAGCGAAGCTCGCGCTGCCATCAGCAGCAGGCCGACGCCGGCAGCCAGGCCTGCAAACGCTCCCGAGATGTACGAGAGCCCGGCCAGCAGGGCGAGCACGAAGCTCAGCGTGCCGGCGATCAGCCCGCGCCAGCGGCCCAGCAGGATGATGTGCAGGGCGGTGAGCAGGAACACCAGCGGCAGCGCCTGGTGATAGGCCAGGTTCTGCGCGCCCCAGTAGGTGTGCGTCTGCAGCATCGGCAGGGTGAACGCGAACGCCACGCTGCGCACCGACGGGTCGCTCACCGCCCAGCTCAGCAGCCGCCATTGAAGCCACAGCAAGGAGCCCAGCACCACGAGCATGGAAAGCAGCTGATAGGCGATGGTATTGCCGTCGAGCCAGCGCTGGGCCAGCGCATCGAGCGCCAGCCCGAGCGGCGCCATGGTGTTGTTCTCGGCCCGGAACAGCCGGCGCCACTCCAGCGATTCGATGTTGCCGCGCGCGTACGCGGTCCAGTCGTCGTAGAAGGGCAGATCGGTGCCGAAGCGCAACCAGGCCAGCGCGTTGGCTGCCAGCATCAGCACGGGCAGCGCCAGGACCAGGCGTTGCCAGCTCGCGTGTCCCGGCGGCCGGCTCAAGGCTTGCCCCTTTGGCGACCGGACATGAAGATCCAGCGCTGCGCGAGAAACATCAGCGGGACGCAGATCGCGATCGCCACCAGCGCCGCCAGTGCCGGTGGCCCGTGCAGGAGCGACACCCAGGCTTCCACGATCGCCAGGCCCAGGCCCAGCTGGATCAGGTGGCTGGCCGTCACGTAGATGCCCGACAGCCGCCGCCCCGGCGCCTTGAACACGGCGAAGCGCAACAGCACGAAGGATCCGGCAATGCCGGCCAGGAAAGACACCACATAGGAAACCCGGTAACCGGCGGCCGGCAGCAAGGCGAGATAGAGCAGATAGCTCAGCAAGGTGTTGAGCGCCCCGGCGATCAGGTAGCGCGGCAGAACCGACTGCGGGCTCACGCCGAGGGCTCCCTGGCCGGCTGATGGGCGCTCCGCACGTGACGCATGAACTCCTCGTAGTCGCGGATGTAGTCCTGCGGATCGTAGGGATCGGAGGCCAGCACCATCAGCACTGCGTCCTCGGAATAGCCGTACTGAATGCCCCAGGTCATGGGCGGCAGGTAGAGACCAAGGTGCGGGCGGTCGAGCCAGAACTCCTCGCGCTGCGCGCCGTCGTCGGCCACCACGCGCAGCTGGCCCTTCACCGCCAACAGGAACTGCCCGCACTGGCGGTGCGCGTGCTCGCCGCGGATCTGCTGGTTGGGCACGGCGTAGACCCAGAAGCAGCGCTGCGGCACGAAGGGCAGGCCCTGCCCGACTTCGGTGGCGCACAGGAAGCCGCGCATGTCCTGCACCTCGCGCAGCGTGTGCAGTTGTACGCCGCGCACGCGGCTGGCCTGCACGCCCGGCTCAAGCGCAGCCGCGGCACGCTGCTGCGGCAGGGGCGCAGGGGCATCGACGTAGCCGACGATGACCGCCGGGTGGCCCTGCACCACCGCATTGGGCGGCACGTCGCGCGTGACCACCGCGCCGGGCTCGACCCGGGCCCGTGCGCCGACACGCACGCCGGCGCCCACCAGCGCGCCCTCGCCCACCTGCACGCCCGCCTCGATGACCGCGCCCGCAGCCACGCAGGCCAGCGCGCCGACCCGCACGTCGCTGCCCAGCAGCTGGCCCTGCACCACTGCCGAGGGATGGATCCGCACCTCAGCCATCACCCCGCGCTCCCCGATCGGCGAAACGCTGCACCGACAGCATCAGCGCCTGCGGGCGCTGCTTGGTGTTCTCGTAGGCGCGCCAGGCGTAGGAGCCGACGATCCCCAGGCTGAGCAGGTTGAGCGCACCGAAGAACAGGATCGCCACCATGGTCATGGCGTAGCCGGGCACGGCGATCCAGCCCATCAGCCGGCCCAGCACGGCCAGCAGGCCGACCACGCTGGCCGCCAGCACGCCGACGCTGCCGGCCAGCAGCAGGGCGCGGATCGGCAGGTCGGTGAAGGCGAACACGCTGTCGGCCAGGTAGGACAGCTTCTTGCGCCAGGTCCAGGCCGATTCGCCGTGCTGGCGTGCGCGCCGCGCGTAGGGCAGCTCGGCACGCCGGAAGCCGAGCCAGAAGATCTGGGCGATCAGCGAGCTGCGGCGCTCCTCCAGCGCCAGCAGCGCATCGCGGAAGGCCTGGTTGCAGGCGAACACGTCGACCCCGCCGGGCGGCATCTCGGGCACCACCCAGCGCCGGTAGGCGGCCCAGAACAGGTTGGCCTGCCAGCGCTGCAGCGCCGGGTCCTCGCGCGCCGTGCGCACGCCGACCACGACGTCGACCGGGTGCGACTGCAGCATCTCGAACATCTGCGCGGCCAGTTCGGGGGGCTCCTGCAGATCTGCCGCCATGACGGCAAAGAAGCGCCCGGTGGCCTGCGCCAGCCCGGTGCGCACGGCGGCAAACGAGCCGAAGTTGCGCGACAGCAGCACCAGCGTGGCGGCAAACGGCTGCACCGGCAGTCGCTCGCGCAGGACCTCGAAACAGCGATCGGGGCTGCCATCGACCACGAACACCACTTCCAGCCGGTCATCGAGCTGCCGGTTCAGGCCGTGCAGCGCAGCCAGCAGGTCGGGCAGCGAGGCCTCGTTGCGGTAGACCGGGATGACGAGGCTGAGGTCCCTCATGCACCGCCCTCGTGGAAGCCGCGCACGGCGTCGATCACGCGTTGGACCTGTTCATCTCGCAGGCCGGGAAAGCAGGGCAGCGTCAGCACCTCGGCGCAGGCGGCCTCGCTCGCCGGCAAGGCGGGTGGCTCAGCTTCAGCGACCAGCAGCGGCTGCAGGTGATCGGCGATCGGGTAGTGGATGTCGGTGGCCACGCCGGCGGCCGCGAGGTGTGCCCGCAGGGCGGCGCGGCGCGCCGTGCGCACGACATAGAGGTGCATGACGTGGTCTTCGCCGGTCGAAGCCGGCAGGCGCAGCGGCAGATCGGCGAAGGCCCGCTGGTAGCGCACGGCAATGGCCCGGCGCTCGGCATTGGCGGCATCGAGACGCGGCAGCTTGGCGCCCAGCACCGCCGCCTGCAGCTCGTCAAGCCGGCTGTTGCAGCCGTCCGGCAGCACCACCTCGTACTTGGCACGCCAGCCGTACTGGCGCAGGCTGCGCAGGCGCTCGGCCAGCGCCGCATCGTCGGTCACCAGGGCGCCGCCATCGCCCAGGGCGCCGAGATTCTTGGTCGGGTAGAAGCTGAAGCAGCCGATCTCACCCCAGGCGCCGGCGCAGCGGCCATCGCGCCGGGCACCGTGCGCCTGCGCGCAATCCTCGATCAACGCCACGCCCGCCTGCTGGCACAGCGCCGCGATGGCCGCCATGTCGGCCAGCTGGCCATACAAATGGGTGACGATGACCGCGCCCACCGCCTGCGTGGCCAGCACCTGCCGCAGCGCGGCGGGCGACAGCGTCAGCGTGGCCTCGTCCACGTCCACGTACAGCGGCGTGGCACCGACCGCCCGGACCGCCGTCGAACCGTAGAAGCCGGCATTGGCCACCGTCACCACGCGCTGGCCGGGCCCGACGCCCAGCGCCCGCAAGGCCAGCTCCAGCGCATCGGTGCCGTTGGCCACGCCCACCGCATGCGCCACGCCGACGTAGGCTGCAAACGCACGCTCGAAGGCCTGCACCTGCGGGCCGAGGATGTAGCGCTGGCTGTCCAGCACCTCGTGCAGCACCTGGCCCAGGTCGAGCCCGAACGCGGCCGCCTCGGCCGAGAACAGCGGGACGTTGGCAAGGGGCGGTGGCGCCATCACATGCGGCCCCGCCGCGGCGCCTGCTGGATCAGCAGCCGCATCAGGTAATCCCCATAGCCGCTCTTGGCCAGCGGCTGCGCCAGCTGTTCCAGCTGCGCGCTGTCGATGAAGCCCTTGCGCCAGGCCACTTCCTCCGGGCAGGCGATCTTCAGCCCCTGCCTGCGCTCCAGCGTGGCGATGAACTGGCCGGCGTCCAGCAGGCTGTCGTGGGTGCCGGTGTCGAGCCAAGCGTAGCCGCGCTGCATGATCTGCACGTTGAGCTGGCCTTGCTGCAGGTAGGCGTCGTTGACCGCGGTGATCTCCAGCTCGCCGCGGGCGCTGGGCTTGACCGCCTTGGCGATCTCGACCACCTGGCGGTCGTAGAAGTACAGGCCGGTGACGGCGTAGCTGCTCTTGGGGTTGGTCGGCTTCTCCTCGATGCTGACGGCCTTGCCGGCCTGGTCGAAGGCGACCACGCCGTAGCGCTCGGGATCCTGCACGTGGTAGGCGAACACGGTGGCGCCTTGGCTGCGGGCGTCGGCATTGGACAGCAGCACTTCGAAGTCGTGGCCGTAGAAGATGTTGTCGCCCAGCACCAGGGCGCTGGGGGCGCCATTGATGAACCGCTCGCCGATGATGAAGGCCTGCGCCAGGCCGTCGGGGCTGGGCTGCACGGCGTAGCTCAGGCTGATGCCCCACTGGCTGCCGTCGCCCAGCAGCTGCTCGAAGCGCGGCGTGTCCTGCGGCGTGCTGATGACCAGGATGTCGCGGATGCCGGCCAGCATCAGGGTGGCCAGCGGGTAGTAGATCATGGGCTTGTCGTAGACCGGCAGCAGCTGCTTGCTCATGGCCAGCGTGGCCGGGTGCAGCCGGGTGCCGGAGCCGCCGGCGAGGATGAGGCCTTTGCGGGGGGTCATGGATCGGGTTGTCTGGGTCAGTTCTACAGGATTTCGGCCAGCATGCGCTCGACGCCCTGCGGCCAGGGTGGCAGGCGCAGGCCGAAGGTGGCCTGCAATCTGCGGGTGTCCAGGCGCGAATTGTGCGGCCGGCGCGCCGGCGTGGGGTAGTCGCTGCTGGGGATGGGGGCGATCTCGGTGGCCTTGATGCGGCCCGCGGGCAGCACCTGGCGGGCCTGGGCGATCACGTGGCTGGCATAGCCGAACCAGCTGGTCTCGCCCGCCGGCGCCAGGTGGTAGGTGCCGGCCTTGGCCGGCTGCGCACGCGTCTGCACGATGGCGTGCGCGGTGACGTCGGCGATCAGTTCGGCACCGGTGGGCGCGCCCCACTGGTCGTCAATGACCGTGAGGCGCTCGCGCTCTTGGCCTAAGCGCAGCATGGTGCGAGCGAAGTTGCCGCCGCGCGCGGCGTAGACCCAGCTGGTGCGCAGGATGAGATGCTTGCAGCCCGACTGGACGATGGCCTGCTCGCCTTCGAGCTTGGTGGCGCCGTAGACGCTCAAGGGGCCGGTGGCGTCGTCCTCCTGCCAGGGCGTGCTGCCGCTGCCGTCGAACACGTAGTCGGTGCTGTAGTGCACCAAGAGCGCGCCGCTGGCCGCGGCTTCGCGCGCCAGCCCGGCGGGGGCTTCGGCATTGATGCGACGGGCCAGCTCGGGCTCGCGCTCGGCCTGGTCGACGGCGGTGTAGGCGGCGGCGTTGACGATGAGCTGGGGTTGAAGCTGGCGCACGGTGGCGGTGAGGCCTTGCAGATCGGCCAGGTCGCCGCACAGGCCGTCCGCACCCTGGCGATCGAGCGCAACGAGCTCGCCCAGCGGCGCCAGGCTGCGCTGCAGCTCCCAGCCGAGCTGGCCGTTCTTGCCCAGCAGCAGGATCCTCACGCGCCCCGCTCCGCTGCGCCCGCGCCGTATTGCGCAGCGACCCAGTCGCGGTAGGCGCCGCTTTGCACGCTGGCGACCCAGTCGGGATGGGCCAGGTACCACTCGATGGTCTTGCGGATGCCGGTGTCGAAGGTCTCGGCCGGGCGCCAGCCGAGTTCGCGCTCGATCTTGCGCGCGTCGATGGCGTAGCGCCGGTCGTGGCCGGGACGGTCGGTGACGTGGGTGATCTGGCTGCGGTAGCTCTGGCCGTTGGCACAGGGCTGGAGTTCGTCGAGCAGCTCGCACAGGGTGTGGACGATCTCGAGGTTGGTCTTCTCGTTCCAGCCGCCGATGTTGTAGACCTCGCCCGGCCGGCCGGCTTCGAGCACGCGGCGGATGGCGCTGCAGTGGTCGCTGACGTAGAGCCAGTCGCGCACCTGCCGGCCGTCGCCGTAGATGGGCAAGGCTTTGCCGGCCAGGGCGTTGACGATCATTAGCGGGATCAGCTTCTCGGGGAAGTGATACGGGCCGTAATTGTTGGAGCAGTTGGTGGTGAGCACCGGCAGGCCGTGGGTATGGTGCCAGGCGCGCACCAGGTGGTCGCTGGCGGCCTTGCTGGCCGAATACGGGCTGTTGGGCTCGTAGACGTGCTCTTCGGTGAAGGCCGGGGCATCCGGGGCCAGGCTGCCATAGACCTCGTCGGTGGAGACGTGCAGGAAGCGGAAGGCGGTCTTCTCATCAGAAGGCAGCTGGCTCCAGTGGCCGCGCGCGGCTTCGAGCAGGCGGAAGGTGCCGACGATGTTGGTGGCGATGAAGTCCTCGGCGCCGTGGATGGAGCGGTCGACGTGGCTTTCGGCGGCGAAGTTGACGATGGCGCGCGGGCGGTGCTCGGCCAGCAGGCGCTCGATCAGCGCCCGGTCGCCGATGTCGCCCTGCACGAAAGTGTGGCGCGCATCGCCTTGCAGCGAGGCCAGGTTGGCCAGGTTGCCGGCGTAGGTGAGCTTGTCGAGGTTGACAACAGGCTCGGTACCCGCCGCCAGCCAGTCGAGCACGAAATTGCTGCCGATGAAGCCGGCTCCGCCGGTGATCAGAATCATCTTGGGTCGCCTCCGAGGCCGGATAAGGGCGGGAACAAAAGTCCCCCGGCCCGTTCGAACAAAGCTGTTGATTTTGCGACATCCGGGCACCCAGCCCGCGCGTCCGAGCGAAAATACCGGTTTGGGCACGTCTTCATGGCGCCGTCCCTGCATTCCAACGGAGCTTATCTTGGCCACCAAACCCCGCCCTTCCCGCACCACGGCCGCGCCCGCGTCCAAGCCGCAACCGTCCGCGCCAGCCGAGCATCCGGCGCCCGATCCGGCCGCCGCCAACAACATCTGGCTGGCCGGCCTGGGGGCGCTGGCCAAGGCACAGGCGGAAGGCAGCAAGGCCTTCGAGGCCCTGGTCAAGGAGGGCATTGCCGCGCAGCGCGCAGCCCAGGACATGGCGCAGCAGCGCATGGACGCCTTCACCGAGCGCATGGAGACGCTCAACCAGGGCGTGACGCGCGCGGCTGGCCGCTGGCCCGGACTGGAACACATCTTCGAGAGCCGTGTCGCACAGGCGCTCGGCGCACTGGGCATGCCAACGCCACAGGCCTGGGCCGATCTGATGGCCCGGGTGGAGCGGCTGGAGCAAGCGCTGGACGGGTCGGCCACGCCAAAGACCGAATCGAATACCGGCGCACCCGCTGCCCGGCGCACCCAGCGCAAACGCCCGGCACCGTGAACACCCCGCCGTCCCGGGTCGATCCGGCTGTGCGGCTTGTCCCGCTGGTCATGAACCCTCTCGTCCACCACGCCCGATGGGCGCCGTCCTTCGCTTTCGCATGATGCGGGCAGAGCAACGATCGCTGATCTGGACCTCGCTGGCAGTGACGGGGTTGCACCTCGTCCTGCTGATCGGCTTGCCGCAGTGGAAGCTCGTTCAGCCCACCGGCAACAAGGGGCCGGTGATGATGACGCGGGCCGTCCCGCTGTCCACGCCTGCCGCCGCGCCGGCGACCGAGCCCGCGGCGGAAGCTGAACCCAGCCCGACCGAGGCGGTGCCCACGCTGGTCGCCGAAGCTCCCAAGACGCTGCCCCCGCCCAAGCCCAAGCCCAAGCCTAGACGCAAGCCGAAGCCGCGCCCGAAGGCGCCTGCGCAGGTTGAGCCGCCGACACCCGAGCTGCCGAGCACCCAAGTCGTCAATGGCCCCCAGGGCAGCGGCGAATCATCCCTGTTCGAGATACACCAAGGGTTCGTGGCGGGTCCGGTGGGCTATCGAGTATCCGTGCAAACGCACACCACGGAGGCGGAGGATGCGGTGGTCGCCACTGCGATGGAACACGATGCCGGCCAGCACGTACTGCCACCACGCTCGGTGCGCATCAGCTACGCGACTTCCGGCAGCGCCAACGGCACGCCTTACAACGAAATCCCCGTCACGCTCGACTGGCATCATGACGGCAGGCATTACAGCCTGAATTCCGACTTTCTGAGCACGATGGCCGGCAATCGCCGCCGCTTCAGTCATGGCATCGTCACCGCTCACGGGATGGCGCCGGTGGTCAGCACGGATATTCTGGATCACGAGCGTCACAGCTTCCGCTTCGACTATGCCAGCCGGCAAATCGCTGGCGCCGCCGACGCCCTGCCGATGGAGTTCAAGCCCGGCACGCAGGACAGCCTCAGCCTGATGGTGCAATTGGCGGCACTGGCGGCCGCCCATGGGAAGGATCTGGCAACGGGCATGGTGCTCACTGTACCTGTGCTGGAGCCCGGCGGCATCCGCGAACTGACGTTCAAAGTACTGGGCGAGGAAACGCTGACTGCACTGGAAGGCAAATCTGTGAAAGCAGTCCATCTGGCGCACCAGACATCGGATGACGCACCACCCAGCATCGAGGCCTGGCTGGCACCGTCGCTGGACTACATGCCGGCCCGCTGGCGCACTCTGGATGCCAATGGCGACATGCAGGACCAGGTGGCGCGCAAGGCCATTGAAATGCAGAACAACCAGCCAGACGAGGCGCGCTGAGCGCCGGCATCAACCCCATGACCAAGAAAGCACCCCGCCGCACCGCCGAGCGCATTCTGGTCACCACGCTCGAGCTGTTCAACCGCTTTGGTGAGCCAAACGTCTCGACCACGCTGATCTCGTCCGACCTCAACATCAGCCCGGGCAATCTGTACTACCACTACCCGTCCAAGGACGAGCTGGTCAACACGCTGTTCGACCAGTACGAGGGCAGCCTCTACGAGCTGCTGGGCGCCAGCGAGGATGTGCACGACGTCGAGGACGCCTGGTTCTTCCTGCACACGCTGTTCGAGCTGATCTGGCAGTACCGCTTCCTGTACCGTGACCTGAACCACCTGCTGTCGCGCAACCGGCGGCTGGAAACGCATTTCCCCGCCATCCTGATGCGCAAGCGCGCTGCGCTGCGCCAGCTGCTCGACAAGCTGCGCGCCGACCAGCCGGCCTCGGCCGAGGACGAGCGCGCGCGCGACGCCGTGGCCGCCTGCATGGTGGTACTGCTGACCTACTGGCTCAGCTACGAATACGTGCTGCAGCCGCGCCGCGCGCTGGAGCCCGACAACGCCGAGGACGCGCTGCTGCGCGGCGCCTACCACGTGCTCGGGCTGCTGGCGCCGCACCTGGACCAGGGGCCGCGCGAACACCTGCTGGCGCTGATCGAGGCCTACCAGCCGGCCGCACTCTGATTCCATTTCCAGATCAACACAACAACAAATTCGTCATTCCGGCGAAAGCCGGAATCCAGACGACGTGCGCCGAGCAGACATGGATCCCGGCCCCGTATCGCGGTACGGGGCAGACCCTCGCCGGGATGACGGTAGTTGACGTTTCGAAGTGGCAATGGAATGAGATCGACGCGCGCACGCTTTCGCCATGAGTCGCCGGCTGCCCTGCCGGCACAGCGCCGGACCGGGCGCTGCTCCGTGCCAGTGAACGCTGCCACCGGCATGGTGCACCACTCTGGAAGGATTCGCCTAAATCCGTGCGACCCGCTCCGGTACCATTGCCGTTCAGCCCGCGCCGGCCCGGCCATCCGCGCCAGTGCTTCAGCCTCACCACCCTACCAGGGAGCAGCCATGTCCGACCTCAAAGCCCGTTTCGAGCAAGCCGTCGCCAACTCCAAGACGCTCAGCGAGCGCCCCGACAACATGACGCTGCTGAAGATCTACTCGCTCTACAAGCAGGCCACCGAAGGCGACAACGAGGAGGCCAAGCCGGGTTTCGCCGACATCGTGGCACGCGCCAAGTGGGACGCCTGGAAAAAGCTCGAAGGCACCTCGGCCGACGAGGCCATGCAGCAGTACATCGACCTGATCGAGGAGCTGCGCCAGGCCTGAGCGCTTGCGCGCCCCGCGCAGGCACATCAACCGCCGGCGCCCGCAAGCGCGGCACCAGCGTCCACGCCCGCGCCTGCCGCCGCGCGGCACATCTGCGCCTGCCACCCTGACGGCGCCAAGCTTGCCCTGGCCACGACGGCTGCGCCAGCATGCGTGCGCCGCCTTTCGGGCGTGCTCCGGGAATGCGCCAGACCGGGGGCGAGGGTCCATCGATTGGCGGTTCCCGCTTGCCGCTGGCTCAGGACGTCGAATTCGCTTAGCCCGGTCGGGAATCTCATCTCTCTGATCCGGCGTACTTGCGTGCAAGTCTGTATCCGTGACGTCGCGCAGGCTGTTCAACCAGTCGATAACTCAGCTCACTGAAAAGCACCACGGCGAACGATGCAGATGTGAAATACAGGACAAGGTGATCGACGACTGGCCATTGCTGTCGAAACCAGACTTCCCGAATCGCAAAATACACTGGCATGTGAACCAAGTACATGCTGTAGGAACGCGCACCGAGCCAAGTCAAGGCCCGCCCCACTAAGCCGTCTGGCATAAGCAAGCGCTCGTCCTTGCCGGCAATCCAGACCATGACACCCCCAAAAAGCGAGATCAGGCTGATCGCTCCGGCGATGTCGGCACGTCCCGGCGCCCCCACCCATGCCATGCTGACCAAGGCAGCGCCGCACAACACACCAAAAATCATCCGACGCGCTGCTCGACCATGGCGACGGCGATCGTCGCCGACCCGCACCCAGGAAGTACCGGTCTGCGAATACGCAATCAGCACCCCGACGATCAGGGCATCCAGCCGGAAAAACCATAGCACGCTCAAGGGAGAGCGGCTCAGCGGCACCATGCAAAACCAAAGGACAAGCAGCGAAGGCAGCAACACACGCCGGGGCAGGAACAGCATCAACAACGGCGCCACCAGATAAAACTGCTCCTCCAGAGAGAGCGACCAGTACACAACCAGCGACCATCCTGTGGGGAACAGAAGATCAATTCTGGCGCTGTCGACGAGATTGCAGGTTTCCAGCCACCCCGAGTAGCAGCCGGCCCATCGAATGTTGGCCACATGCAGGAAACCCGCCAAGGCGTCACTGACCATACGCCGAGGATCACCGAAAATGCCTGACGCGTTGAAGACGTAAGCACAGACGACAGAGATCAGCAACCACACCCAGGCGATCGGCCATAGTCGCCACATGCGCTTGATCCAGAACGCCACGGCCACCCGTTTCCGCGAACCATCAGGCTGCTTTTCAAGACTCCGCAGCAAGGTGCGGGTGATGATGAAGCCCGAAATGCAGAAAAACAGATCCACTCCTGTCCACAAGCCCAGTGATTGCCGGACCCGTTCGTGCATGCTGTCGGGCCAGAACACCAGAACCTCGGCATGCTGGATCACGGTCATGAGGATTGCGACCGCTCGCAGCAGTTCGAGATCCAGGTTTTTCTTGGTCACCACAGGCCGCGATGATGCCAAACGTCAAGTCGGTGGCGCGTCGGGCGCGTCCATCGCTACCGCTGCTTCAATCTCGCACGACGTTCATCCCTGGGCGCCCGCGCCAGCTCGCGCACCGCGGCATGAAAGCGCGGCCAGTCGCCGCCGAGCTGCGCGAACAGCGCCTCGAAGCCCGGCACCAGTTCGTCGTAGGCCGCCTGGATGCCGAAGAACGCGTTGTTGGCCTCGTCCACCCAGCGGTCGAAGCCGTCGAATGGCGTGCCGGCGGCCGCCCACCCGGACTTCAGCTCGGCATAGCGATCACGAAAGCGCGCCATCACGGCCGCCTTCTGCGCCGGCAGCGCCGCCGGATCCTGCGCCAGCTCGGCCTTGCGCGCGTACAGCTCGGTCAGCTCGCGGCGCGTGTCGCGGCTGAGCCGGCGGAAGGCACGGCGCCGGCCATCGAAGGCTTCGTACTCGCGCCGCGCCTGCGCATCAGCCTGCGTCGCCAGCCAGCGCTGCACGCCCAGCCGCTCCACCGCCACGGCGTAGGACTCGTTGAACATGGTGTCGTCACCCACGTACACCACCTGGTGCGACAGCTCGTGGAAGATCATGCGCGCCAGTTCGCCTTCCGGGTAGCGGATGAAGGTCGACAGCAGCGGGTCGCCGCCGGCCCAGTTGAGCCAGCCCAGGGTCGAGTACGCCGGTATGCCGTAGACGCGCACCTCCAGGCCTTCCTCACGCTCCAGTTGCGCGGCCAGTGCGCGCGCCTCGGCCTCGTCGTAGTAGCCGCGGTAGCCGACACAGCCCACCACCGGGAAGCACCAGCGCCTGAGCGTCAGCGAATCCGGCGGCGCCGCCGCCACGTTCCACACCGCCGCGCGGCGCTTCAGGTCGCTGTAGCGGTGGTAGCTGGCGTTGTCGGGCAGCGCCAGCTCGCTGACCGCGAAGGCGCGGATGCGCCGCGCCTGCTCCAGCTTGGGCCTGAGGTCGGCGGCCAGCGCCGGATCGGCCAGCAATTCCTCGATCGGCCGCGCCGCGTTCATCAGCGCCAGGTGGCCGTGCACCGACTGCCAGTAATAGCCGGCCGAGCTGCATGAGGCCAGCGCCGTCAGGCCGACAACGGCGGCCAGCAGCCGCATCGCGCGTGCAGGAAAACGTCGGCAGATCGATCCGGGCATGGGTTGTGCAGTGCGATCACGCGGGTGCAGCGCCAGTTCCATGGTGCGCTGCGGACCACAGCATACCGGCGCTCCCGAGCGCCACAGCGACGGTGCGGGCACGCACCGGCTGCACGGCGGTCAAGCCGCCCCGCCACCGCACGCCACGCTGGCAAACGCACGCGGATCCCGGTGACCGCAGCCGCCTCGAATCCGTGCCGCTGGCGCTAGACTGCGCACATGAACCTGATCGAACCCATCCTGGCGCAGGCCGCCGCCATCACCGCGCTGCGGCGCGACATCCATGCGCACCCCGAGCTGTGCTTCGAGGAAGTGCGCACCGCCGACCTGGTGGCGGCCAGGCTGGCTGAATGGGGCATCCCGGTGCACCGCGGCCTGGGCACCACCGGCGTGGTCGGCATCGTGCAGGGGCGCGATGGTGGCAAGTCGGGCCGGGCCATCGGCCTGCGCGCCGACATGGACGCGCTGCCGATGACCGAGTTCAACACCTTCAGGCACGCCAGCAAGTACCACGGCAAGATGCACGCCTGCGGCCACGACGGCCACACCGCGATGCTGCTGGCGGCGGCGCAGCACCTGGCCGCCAGCCGCGACTTCGACGGCACCGTCTACCTGATCTTCCAGCCGGCCGAGGAGGGCGGCGGCGGCGCGCGCGAGATGATCAAGGACGGGCTGTTCGAGCAGTTCCCGATGGAGGCGGTGTTCGGCATGCACAACTGGCCCGGCATGGCGGTCGGCAAGTTCGCCGTCTCGGCCGGGCCGGTGATGGCCTCGAGCAACGAGTTCCGGATCGTCATCACCGGCAAGGGCGGCCACGCCGCGCTGCCGCACATGGGCGTCGATCCGGTGCCGATCGCCTGCCAGGTGGTGCTGGGTTTCCAGACCATCCTGACGCGCAACAAGAAACCGATCGAATCGGCGGTGATCTCGGCCACCATGATCCACGCCGGCGAGGCGACCAACGTGATCCCCGATGCCTGCGAGATCCAGGGCACGGTGCGCTGCTTCAGCTTCGAGACGCTGGACCTGGTCGAGCAGCGCATGCGGGAAATCGCCGCAGGCGTCAGCGCCGCCTTCGGCGCCCAGTGCGCGTTCGAGTTCGTGCGCAACTACCCGCCGACCATCAACACCGCCTACGAGGCCGAGTTCTGCCGCCAGGTGATGGCCGGCATCGTCGGCGAAGGCAACGCGGTGGCGCAGGAGCCGACGCTGGGCGCCGAGGATTTCTCCTACATGCTGCTTGAAAAACCCGGCGCCTACTGCTTCATCGACAACGGCGACGGCGCGCACCGCGCCAGCTACGCAGGTGGCGGCCACGACGCCGGCCCCTGCACCCTGCACAACCCGCACTACGATTTCAACGACGAGCTGATCCCGCTCGGCGCCACCTACTGGGTGCGCCTGGCCGAAGCCTGGCTGGGCCACCAGCCGCCGGCCGATCGGCCGCTGCCGGTCAGGACTTGAGCAGCTTGCCGCCCGCCATCCAGCACCAGCCGCCCCGATGATCCCCATCCCCCAGGCCTTCTCGGCCAGCTACGCCGAGGCACGCATCAAGTTCCTCGAAGCCGCGGCCAGCGCCTCGGCGCGCATCGAGTCGCACCGGCACCCGCTGCCCGGCCGCGACGGCGAGCAGCTCGCCATGGACACCGCACTCGACGGCGACGAGCGCAGCCCGCGGCTGCTGATCCTGAGCAGCGCCTGCCACGGCGTCGAGGGCTTCTGCGGCAGCGGCGTGCAGGTGTTCGCGCTGCACGACGCCGAGTGGCGCGCCAGGGCGCGCGAGGCCGGCGTGGCGGTGCTCTACATCCATGCGCTGAATCCCTACGGCTTCTCGCACGGGCGGCGCGTGACGCAGGAAAACGTCGACCTGAACCGCAACTTCCAGGATTTCAGCCGCCCATTGCCCGTCAACGAAGGCTATCGACGCGTGCATCCCCTGCTGCTGCCCGAGCAATGGCCACCGGACGCCGCCAACCAGGCCGCGGTCCAGGGCTTCGTCGAACGCGAAGGCCTGGCCACCTGGCAGGCCGCCATCTCGGGCGGCCAGTACGAATTCGCTGACGGCCTGTTCTACGGCGGCCGCGTGCCAACCTGGAGCAACCAGACGCTGCGCACCGTGCTTGCCAAGTTTGCGGCACAGGCCAGCCAGGTGGCCTGGATCGACCTGCACACCGGCCTCGGGCCGAACGGCGTCGGCGAACGCATCTGGGCCGGCGGCAACGACGCCGCCGCCATCGCACGGGCGCGCCGCTGGTGGGGCGAGCAGGTGACCTCGATCTACGACGGCTCATCGAGCAGCGCCCTGCTCACCGGCCTGATGTGGGGTGCCATCCACGACGCCGCACCGCAGGCCGAGTACACCGGCATCGCGCTCGAATACGGCACCGAGCCGATCACCGAAGTGCTCGACGCGCTGCGCGGCGACCATTGGCTGGCGCAGCACCCGATGGCACCGCCCGAACTGGCGGCGCAGATCCAGGCGCGCATGCTCAAGGCCTTCTATACCGACACCGATGCCTGGAAGGGGCAGATCGTCAGCCAGGCGCGGCAGGCGCAGTTCCAGGCCATTGACGGCCTGCTCGGCAGCGCGCCGCGGCCAGACTGAAAGCGCCGCGCCTCACGGTGGGTACGGCACGGCATCGCCCTCCAGCCGCGCAGCCGGCACGCCGGGCGCACGTCGCGGCCGGCGGCGCAAGCGCCGCATCCCGACACGCGATCGGCCGGCGAGCGCGCCGCACTCAAGCCGTGCCGTTCAACAGTTCCCGCTCGCGCGCAATCACCAGCAGCCCGTCGAAGATCAGGCTGTCGATCAGCTCGTAGGGCCGCGTCATCGACGGCAGCATCTTCCAGCCGGCGCCGCCGGTCATCAGGCACAGCGGCTGGGCGTTGCAATGCCGGAACAGGTTCTGGTACATGCGCTCGCAGGCGCCTGCGATGGCGAAGGTGCCGCCGCTGGTCAGCGCATCGCTGGTGTTGGTCGGAAACTCCACCACGTCGCCGGTCGGCACGTGCAGGCCGGCGGTGCCCGACTCCAGCGCGCGCAGCATGATGCCGTGACCGGGCAGGATCAGGCCGCCGAGAAAGCGCCCGTGGTGGTCGATCGCCTCCACCGTCACCGCAGTGCCGACCATCACCAGCAGCAAGGGGCGCTCGCGGCCGCGCCGCAGCATGTGGTGGCGCGCGCCGATCATCGCGACCCAGCGGTCGGCACCCAGGCGTGGCGGGAAGTCGTAGCCGTTGCTGAGACCGGCCTCGGCCTCGGACGCCACAACCCAGCGCGGCTCGACGTCCCAGATCTCCATCTGTTCCTGCACCCGGTGCTTGACCGCCTGGCCGGCGACGATGCAGCCCAGCATGCGCGTCGGTTCCGGCAGCCGGGCCCAGGCGTTCTCGGCCAGGCTGTCGATCTGCTCCAGGAACTCGGCCCCCTGCGCCAACACGCGCGCACCGGGTTCGGGGCCGTCGTACAGCGTCCACTTCAGCCGCGTGTTACCGACGTCGAGTGCCAAAAAAGTCATGGAGTCGCAATATAAGCGCTTTTATCCTACATTGAATGCAGGCGGACCGGCGCGAAAACGTCATGCAGTGGCAGTAGAGTGGCGGTTCCTCATTCCACCCTAGCCAAGGAGAAAACACATGGGATTGTTCAGTTTCATCAAGGAAGCCGGTGAAAAGCTGTTCGGCGGCAAGGAAGTCGAGCAGGCTGCGGCGTCCAATGCGCCCAACGTGGCCGAGTTGAACCAGAAGGCCGGCGACGCCATCAAGACCTACATCGAGCAGCAGAACCTCGGCCTGTCGGGCCTGGGCGTGAGCTTCGACGGCGCCAGCGGCAAGGTGACGCTGAGCGGTTCCGCGCCGAGCCAGGAAGCCGCCGAGAAGGCGGGTCTCGCAGCCGGCAACGTGGCCAGCGTGAGCGATGTCGACAACAACCTGCAGTACCCGGCCGGCACTGCTTCGCAGTACCACGACGTGGTGCGCGGCGACACGCTGAGCGCCATCGCCAAGAAGTACTACGGCGACGCCAACAAGTACATGGTGATCTTCGAGGCCAACAAGCCGATGCTGAGCCACCCGGACAAGATCTATCCGGGGCAGAAACTGCGCATTCCGGCGATCTAAGGCACCACCCCCAGAGCCGCTCACGCGGCTTCCCCCTCTGCTAAGCGAGGGGGACAACGCCAGTGGCCGGGCCAAGCCCGCTCCACGGCGTTCGCTGGGATGGCCTGCTCCGCGGCCATTCGTTTCACAAGGGCACCTTTGGGTGCCTTTTTCGTGGCCGCGGCGGTGACGTCGTACAGTTCGCGCATGACAACGCCCCTCTCGACGGATGACGAGATCACTGACCTGGACGCCAGTGCGCTCTCGGAAGCCATCCACGCGCGCCGGTTTTCCTGCCGCGAGGTGATGGAAGCCTACCTGGCGCGCAGCCAGCGGCTCAACCCGACCTTCAATGCGCTGGTGTCGCTGCGGCCAGACGACGAACTGCTGGCCGAGGCCGAAGCCTGTGACGCCGAGCTGGCGCGCGGCGAATCGCGCGGCTGGATGCACGGCATGCCGCAGGCGATCAAGGATCTGGCCAACGCCGCCGGCCTGCCGACCACGCTGGGCTCGCCCTTGATGCACGACTTCATCGCCGACGAGGACGGGCTGATGACGGCGCGCATGAAGGCGGCCGGCTGCATCGTCATCGGCAAGACCAACGTACCCGAGTTCGGCCTCGGCTCGCACACCTTCAACGAGGTGTTCGGCACCACCGGCAACGCCTACGACCCGGGCAGGTCCGCCGGCGGCTCCAGCGGCGGCGCCACCGTGGCGCTGGCGCTGCGCCTGCTGCCGGTGGCCGATGGCTCGGACTTCATGGGCAGCCTGCGCAACCCGGCCGCCTGGGCCAACTGCTTCGGCCTCCGGCCCAGCCAGGGCCGGGTGCCGCTGTGGCCGGCGCAGGACGTGTGGATCAACCAGCTGGTCACCGAAGGGCCGATGGGACGCAGCGTGCGCGACGTCGCGCGACTGCTGCAGACGCAGGCCGGCTGGAGCGCCGACTCGCCACTGTCGATCGCCGATGAAGCCGGTGCGCTGGAGATCGGCGCCGCTTTCGATCCAAGGCAGCAACGCATCGGCTGGCTCGGCGACCTGGACGCCTACCTGCCGATGGAGCCGGGCATCCTGGACGCCTGCGAGCACGGCCTGCGCCGCCTCGAAAAGCTGGGCTGCATCGTCGAGCCGGCAGCACGCCTGGGCATGGCGCCCGAGCGTGTCTGGGACGCCTGGCTGATCTGGCGCCGGGTGCTGGTGGCCTCGCGCCTGGCGCCGTTCACGCTGAAGGAAGCCAACCGCTCCCACATCAAGCCCGAGGCGCTGTGGGAGATCGACCAGGCGCAGGGCTGCACGGCCAACCAGTTCCTGGCCGCCAGCGTCACGCGCACCAGCTTCCACCAAAAGATGCTCGAGCTGTTCCAGCAGCATGATTTCCTGGCCTTGCCGACCACGCAGGTCTGGCCCTTCGACGCCAGCGAGCGCTGGCCGCGCGAGATCGCCGACCGCACCATGGATACCTACCACCGCTGGATGGAGGTGGTGATCTACGCCACCTTCGCCGGCCTGCCCTGCATCAGCGTGCCGGTGGGCTTCAACGACGAAGGCCTGCCGATGGGCATGCAGCTGATCGGCCGGCCACGCGGCGATGCCGGCCTGCTGCGGCTGGCGGCGGCCTACGAAGGCGCCATCGGCGACTGGCTGGCACGGCGGCCCGACATCTGAACCAAACAAGCCAATTCAACTGAAGCAACCATGAGCACTTTCGTGATCGAGGGGGGCGTGCCGCTGCGCGGCAGCGTGCGCGCCTCGGGCAACAAGAACGCCATCCTGCCGATGATCGCCGCCGCCATCCTGACCGACGAGGTGGTGGTGCTGCACAACGTGCCCGACATCCGCGACGTGCACCACATGCTGGAGGTGATCCGGCACATCGGCGGCACCGCCGAGCGCGACGGCGACAGCCTGCGCCTGCAGGTGGCCAGCGTCAACACCGGCGCCATCAGCCAACTGCTGTGCAACAAGGTGCGCACCTCGATCCTGTGCGTGGCGCCGCTGCTCTACCGCATCAAGGAAGCCACGCTGTACCCGCCGGGCGGCGACGTGATCGGCCGGCGCCGGCTCGATACGCATTTCTACGGCCTGCGCAAGCTCGGCGCCCAGATCGAGGCCAACGGCCATTTCGCGTTCCGGCTGCCGGGCCGGCTGACCGGCTGCGAGATGTTCTTCGATGAACCCTCGGTCACCGCCACCGAGCACATCCTGATGGCCGCCGCCGTGGCCGAGGGCGAGACGCTGATCCGCAACGCCGCCTGCGAGCCCCACGTGCAGGACCTGGCGCACCTGCTCAACGCCATGGGCGCGCGCATCAGCGGCATCGGCACCAACCAGCTGCAGGTGCAGGGCGTGGCCCGGCTGCGCGGCGCCACCCACACCGTGTGCCACGACCACGTGGAGGCGGCGTCGTACCTGGCGCTGGCGGCGGCCACCGGCGGCGAGATCACCGTCACCCACACCGACGTGTCGGCCTGGTGGATGTGCCACCGCGTGTTCGAGACGCTGGGCATCCGCATCGAACTGCGCCACGACAGCATCCACCTGGCGGCCGATCAGCAGCGCCGCGTCCGGCGCGACTTCGGCGACGCGCTGCCGGTGATCGCCGACGGCCCGTGGCCACAGTTCGCCTCCGACCAGATGAGCTGCATGATCACGCTGGCCACGCAGGTCGAGGGCAGCGTGCTGTTCTTCGAGAAGATGTTCGAGTCGCGCCTGTACTTCGTCGACCGCCTGATCGGCATGGGCGCCAACGCGGTGGTGTGCGATCCGCACCGCGTCGTCATCAGCGGCCCGACGCGCCTGCGCGGCACCACCCTGCCCTCGCCCGACATCCGCGCCGGCATGGCCCTGCTCGGCGCAGCCCTGTGCGCGCACGGCACGTCGCGGGTGCAGAACGCCAACATGATCGAGCGCGGCTACGAGCAGGTGGAGCAGAAGCTGCTCGCGCTCGGCGCGCGCATCCGGCGCGAGGAATAAGAGGGCATCCCCCTGAGCGCCTGACGGCGCTACGTGCTCGCTGCCAGCGCGGCGGCGCGGCCCTTGCGCGGCAGCCCTAGCCTGAAACCCCAGTGTGCACGAACGCGCGCACTCCAGATCCGGCCGCGCAGCAGGCCCCGGAAGGCCGCGGAGCAGGCCAAGCCAGTGCACCCATGGACGGGGTTCCCCCGTCCATCGGGTGCGTCCCCCTCAGGGGGGAAGGCGCCGCAGGCGACTCAGGGGGGAGCTAATTTTGCCGCCACGGCAGGCCGGCGTTCCGCCAGCCGTTCTTGTGGCCGCGCTGGGCCTGCGCATCGAGATCGCCCTCGAAACCGCCCATGACGTTGTAGGCCGTCACACCCAGCTCGGTGGCACGCCTGGCGGCGGCCATCGAACGCACGCCGCTGCGGCACAGTAGCATCAGCGGCTTGCGCTGCTGCGCCAGCGCGCGGATGCGGGCATCGAAATCGGGGTTGAGCGCCATGCCGGGCCACTGCTTCCACGCCACCACCTGCGCGCCCGGCACGAAACCGACCCATTCGCGCTCGGCGTCGGTGCGCACGTCGACCAGCACCGCCTCGCCGCTCTGCATCCACTCGTGCGCGGTCTGGGGCGGCAGTTCGCCGGCGTAGCCTTCGGCGGCATGCACGCCGTCAGCGCCGCCCGCATCGGGCGGCGCACCGGCATCCTGGCGCAGGCCGGAGCGCCGGTTCGCCGGCACCGCCTCGTCGATGCGGCGCGGCTTGGGCAGGTTGAGCGCCTTCATCAGCGCGATGAACTCGTCGCGCGACTTGCCTGCCAGGCGCGGGTTGGTCGCCTTCTCGACGCCGATGGTGGACTGGGTGCGCTCGTGGTAGTCGTGCGCCGGCCAGACGATGGCGGTGTCCGGCAACGTAAACAGCTTCTGCGTGATGCTGTCGTACAGCGCGCCGGCGTCGCCAGACTGGAAGTCGGTGCGCCCGCAGCCCTGGATCAGCAAGGTGTCGCCGGTGAACACGTGGCGCTCGTCGTGGCGCTGGTCGGGACGCATCTGGTGGCCGAGTGGCGCCTGCGTGGCCTCGGTGGGCGGGTCCTCGTGCTCGTGCGGTGCGCGCTGCCAGTAGAAGCAGGCGCTGCCTACCGTGTGGCCGGGCGTGTGCAGCACCACGATCTGCTCGCGACCGAAGCGGATCACATCGCCGTCGGCGAGCTGCACCGCGGCGGTACCGATCTCGCAGCCGGCCGGCACCGCCATGTGGGCGCCGGTCAACTCGGCCAGGCGCGCCGCGCTGGTGATGTGGTCGGCGTGCGCGTGGGTCTCCACGGTCCACTTCAGCGTCACGCCCAGGCGCTGCAGGGCGGCCAGGTCGCGCTCGAGCTGCACGTCGACCGGATCGATGATGACCGCCTCGAGCGACTGCTCGTCGTACACGATGTAGGTGTAGGTGCAGGAAGCGGGATCGAAGAGCTGCGTCGGGTTCATGGGCGCAGTTTATTACTGGCCCGGCATCTGCGTCCGTGTGCCTGCATCGGACTGCATAAGGATCGGCGCCAGGACGCCGGCAGCGTCGCGCACCGGACAGTTGGTGCCGCCGTATCGTCCAGACTGGTAAAAACCCTCTGGCGTCATCAGGCCCGGGTCGAACAAGATAGCCCGGTTTACGAACTTTCAGTAGGAGACTCGACAATGGCCCAAACCCCCGCTTCGCCTCGCCGCCGCAATCTGATCAAGGGGGCAGCCGTTGCCGCCGGTGCGCTGAGCGCGCCCATGGTGTCGGTCGCGCAGACCACCTCGCTGCGCTTCCAGAGCACCTGGCCCGCCAAGGACATCTTCCACGAATACGCGCAGGACTTCGCCAAGAAGGTCAACGACATGGCGGGCAGCCGCCTGAAGATCGAGGTGCTGCCAGCCGGCGCCGTGGTGCCGGCGTTCCAGTTGCTGGAAGCCGTCAACAAGGGCACGCTCGACGGCGGCCATGGCGTCGTGGCCTACCACTACGGCAAGAACTCGGCGCTGGCGCTGTGGGGCTCGGGCCCCTCCTACGGCATGGACCCCAACATGCTGCTGGCCTGGCACGAGTACGGCGGCGGCAAGCAGTTGCTGGAGGAAATCTACAAGTCGCTCAACATGGACGTGGTGAGCTACCTGTACGGCCCCATGCCGACGCAGCCGCTGGGCTGGTTCAAGAAGCCGGTCGCCAAGGCGGCCGACATGAAGGGCCTGAAGTTCCGCACCGTCGGCCTGGCGGTGGACGTGTTCACCGACATGGGCGTGGCCGTCAACCCGCTGCCGGGCGGCGAGATCGTGCCGGCGCTGGACCGTGGCCTGATCGACGCGGCCGAGTTCAACAACGCCTCCTCCGACCGCGTTCTGGGCTTCCCCGACGTGGCCAAGAACTGCATGCTGCAGAGTTTCCACCAGAGCAGCGAGCAGTTCGAGATCCTGTTCAACGGCGCCAAGTACAAGGCGCTGCCGCAGGACCTGCGTTCGATCATCGACTACGCCGTGCAGGCCGCCAGCGCGGACATGAGCTGGAAGGCGATCGACCGCAACTCCAAGGACTACATCGAGCTGAAGAAGGTCGGCGTCAAGTTCTACAAGACACCCGACGCCATCCTGCGCCAGCAGCTGGCCTCGTGGGACAAGACCATTGCCAAGAAGGCGGCCGAGAACCCCTCGTTCAAGAAGGTGCTGGATTCGCAGAAAGTCTTCGCCGAGCGCGCCTGCCAGTGGCAGAACGACTACTCGGTCGACATGAAGATGGCGTTCAACCACTTCTTCGGCGGCAAGAAGAGCTGATGTCATCGCAGGCGGAGCCCTCGGAGCACCCGCCATGCCAACCATCGGGGCGCCTGCGAAGGCGCCCCTGTTGCGTGGGCCTTCCAGCCGCGCTGCAGCCGCCCCGGACCGCACGCCGCGAGCGGCCACGCGGCCATTAGCATCCCAGCTCCGCGCAATCTCCAGGCCACGACAAGGCGTGGCGGCCATGGTCCGTGACGCAAATGGAGTCCGAACGAATGCAGAACCTGTTACTTACCGTTGACCGGCTGTCGACCTGGATCGGCAAGCTGTTTGCCTGGGCCATCGTCGGCCTGACCCTGATGGTCACCTGGGAGGTGTTCTCGCGCTACATCCTGAACAAGCCGCACAGCTGGATGTTCGACGTACAGATCATGCTCTACGGCACCCTGTTCATGACTGCCGGCGCCTACACGCTGGCCAAGAACGGCCACGTGCGCGGCGACGTGCTGTACGGCTTCTTCCAGCCGCGCACCCAGGCCGCGATCGACCTGCTGCTGTACCTGGTGTTCTTCCTGCCCGGCGTCATCGCGCTGACCTACGCCGGCTGGCACTACTTCCAGGATTCGCTGGCGATGAACGAGCAGACCTTCAACGCCGACCCGCTGCCGCTGTACCCGTTCAAGTTCGTCATCCCCTTCGTCGGCGTCACCCTGCTGCTGCAGGGCATCGTCGAGATCATCCGCTGCGTGATCTGCCTGCGCACCGGCGAGTGGCCGGCGCGCGACGAGGACGTGGAGGAAGTGGACATCGACAAGCTGCGCGAGATGGTGCACGTGAAGGAGGACCCCGAGGTCATGGTGCTCGAATCGCTGCTGCCCGAGAAGGGAGGCCGCGTATGAAGGTCAACAAGGCACTCTGGTTCGGCTTCTCGCTGATGGGCCTGGTCGTGGCGGGTGCCGCGGCCATGCTGCTGAGCGTGGAGCAGATCACCTACGGCCACATCGGCCTGCTGATGCTGTCACTGGTGGTGGTGGCCATCATGCTGGGCTTTCCCACCGCGTTCACGCTGATGGGCATGGGCATGCTGTTCACCTGGCTGGCCTACGACCGCGACATCAACCGCACGCTCGACCTGATGGTGCAGGCCACCTTCCGCACCATGAGCAACGACGTGCTGATCGCGGTGCCGCTGTTCGTCTTCATGGGCTACCTGGTCGAACGCGCCAACCTGATCGAGAAGTTGTTCAAGAGCCTGCACCTGGCGATGGCGCGCGTGCCCGGCTCGCTCGCCGTGGCAACGCTGGTGACCTGCGCGGTGTTCGCCACCGCCACCGGCATCGTCGGCGCGGTGGTGACGCTGATGGGCCTGCTGGCGCTGCCGGCCATGCTGCGCGCCGGCTACAGCGTGCCGGTGTCGGCCGGCGCCATCACCGCCGGCGGCTGCCTCGGGATCCTGATCCCGCCCTCGGTGCTGCTGATCGTCTACGGCGCCACCGCCGGCGTGTCGGTGGTGCAGTTGTACGCCGGCGCCTTCTTCCCCGGCATCATGTTGGCGGGCATGTACGTGATCTACGTCATCATCCTGGCCAAGCTCAAGCCCAAGTGGGCACCGCCGCTGACCGCCGAGGAGCGCCAGGTCACCTTGCCCGGCCCGCTGGCCAGCCTGGGCGTCGGCAACGAGCGGCGCGCGCTGCCGGTGATCTCCAAGGCCCTGCGGGCCGGCGGCACCGCGCAAGCCGACTCCAGCTACCTGCGCAAGCAGCTGCTGGTGGTGTTGCTGCCCGCCATCCTGTTCCTGCTGGGCGTGCTGTGGGCCTACGGCCAGATCACGGCGGTGAAATCGGTGTACGAAGTGCCGGCCGAACTGGAGCAGCTTGGCATGAGCTACTCGGCGGGCAGCAGTTCGGGCCTGGCCGAGCCGCCGGGCGCGGGCGGGCTGGCCGAGCCGCCGGGTGCCGGGGGTCTGACCGAGCCGCCGGGTGCCGGCGAACTCGCGGAGCCGCCGGGCAGCGCGGGCCTGGCCGAGCCCCCCGGCAGCGGCGAGCTCGCCGCGCCGCCGGGCGCCGAAGCCGAGCCAGCGACCAGCGGAGAGGCCGGACTGGCACCGCCGCCTGCGCTGGCCGAGCCCGGCGCGGCGCCTGCCGCGACTGGCGATGAGGCCGCCGAACGCGGCAAGCCCTCATCGACGTTCTGGATCGTCATCGGCGTCGGCGTGCTGTTGCTGCTGGCCTATTACGCCCTGCTCAGCATGGCGCGGCTCGAGATCTTCAAGATGCTGCTGACCAGCTTCTTCCCGCTGATGATCCTGATCCTCGCGGTGCTGGGCTCGATCGTGTTCGGTCTGGCCACGCCGACCGAAGCGGCCGCGGTCGGCTCCTTTGGCGGCTACGTGCTGGCCTGCATCTACGCGCTGATCAACAAGCGGCCCCCGGGGGCGAGGCGCACCGCGCTGCTCTGGACCTTGCTGTGGCTGCCGGCCTTCGTCGCGATCGGCTGGTTCCTGATCTGGAAGAGCGGCGGCATCGCCACGCCGGTGCCGCGCATGGTGGGCTGGCTGGCGGTGGTGACGGTGGGCCTGTGGTCGGTGCTGGCCTACCGCCAGTCGGGGCTGCAGACCGAGGTCAAGGACAGCGTCTACCTGTGCGCCAAGACCTCGGCCATGGTGTGCTGGCTGTTCGTCGGCTCGGCCATCTTCTCGGCCGCCTTCGCGCTGCTGGGTGGGCAGGAGCTGGTGGAGCGCTGGGTGCTCAGCATGGACCTGACGGCGACGCAGTTCCTGATCATGACCCAGATCATCATCTTCCTGCTCGGCTGGCCGCTGGAGTGGACCGAGATCATCGTCATCTTCATGCCGATCTTCGTGCCACTGCTGGATCACTTCGACGTCAACCCGCTGTTCTTCGGCCTGCTGGTCGCGCTGAACCTGCAGACTGCGTTCCTGAGTCCACCGGTGGCGATGAGCGCCTTCTACCTGAAAGGGGTGGCGCCGCCGCATGTGACCTTGAACCAGATTTTCCTGGGCATGATGCCGTTCATGGGCATCCAGATCCTGGCCATCGTGATGCTGTACGTGTTCCCGCAGATCGGCCTCTGGCTGCCCGAATTGCTGTACAAATAGGGTAAGCGCACCACAACGCATCAAGGCCGGACGCGCGAGCGTCTGGCCTTTTTCTTGTCAACCCTGCATAATTTGACGTTTACGTAAACGTCAATCAAACCGGAGTCCGCGCATGGCGAAGAACAACGGCAAGCGGTCGCAGTCCGAGCTGGCGCGCTGGCAGGTGCCGGTGGGCGGCAAGGGCTTCGCGCTGAAGGATTGCGACCCCGGCGCCAAGCCCTGGGGCAACGGCGACAAGAACGGCGACAAGGCGCGCGTGACCGAGCTGTCGCGCGAGATCGACGCCTTGCAGGACGTCTTCTGGGCCGACCAGCGCTTCAAGCTGCTGGTCCTGCTGCAGGGCACCGACACCGCGGGCAAGGACGGCACCATCCGCGCCGTGTTCAAGGAAACCAGCCCGCTGGGCGTGCGCACGCACGGCTGGAAGGCGCCCAGCACGCTGGAGCGCAGCCACGACTACCTGTGGCGCATCCACGCCATGGTGCCGGCCGCGGGCGAATTCATGATCCACAACCGCAGCCACTACGAGGACGTGCTGGTGCCGGTGGTCAACGGCTGGATCGACAGGAAGACCACCGAGCAGCGCTACCGCCAGATCAACGACTTCGAGCGCCTGCTGACCGAAACCGGCACCGTGATCATGAAGTTCATGCTGCACATCAGCTTCGACGAGCAGCGCCAGCGCCTGCAGGACCGCATCGACGACCCGACCAAGCACTGGAAGTTCAGCCTCGGCGACCTGGAGGTGCGCAAGCAGTGGAAGGACTACCAGCGCGCCTACGAGAACCTGCTGCGCGCCACATCGACCGAGTGGGCGCCGTGGACCGTGGTGCCGGCCGACAGCAAGACCCACCGCAACCTGATGATCGCCACCCTGGTGCGCGACAAGCTGCAGTCGCTCAAGCTGCGCTACCCGCCCGAGGACCCGCAGCTCAAGGGCTGCATCGTGCAATGAGGCCAGGCACAGCCAGCCACCCCACCCACAGGAGACACCCATGACCGACCTGTCCGCCGAGTTCAAGGCCCTGGCCGACTACCGCCCGACCCACAAGGTGCGCTTCGTCACCGCCGCCTCGCTGTTCGACGGCCACGACGCCGCCATCAACATCATGCGGCGCATCCTGCAGGGCATGGGCGCCGAAGTGATCCACCTGGGCCACAACCGCAGCGTCGACGAGGTCGTCACCGCGGCGCTGCAGGAGGACGTGCAGGGCATCGCCGTCAGCAGCTACCAGGGTGGCCACGTCGAGTACTTCAAGTACATGGTCGACCTGCTGCAGCAGCGTGGCGGCAAGCACGTGCAGGTGTTCGGCGGCGGCGGCGGCGTGATCGTGCCGGCCGAGATCCACGAACTGCAGGGCTACGGTGTCGGCCGCATCTACAGCCCCGAGGACGGCCAGCGCATGGGCCTGCAGGGCATGATCGGCGAGATGGTGATGCGCTGCGACAAGGACCTGTCGGGCTACGCACCGAAGAAGATCGAAGCCATCCAGGGCCGCACCGAAAGCGCCTGGCGCGCGCTGGCGCAGCTCATCACGGCGCTAGAGAACGGCCAGGCCGATGCCAAGCTGGTGAAGGCGGTGCGGGCAGCGGCCGCCAGCAGCAAGATACCGGTGCTGGGCATCACCGGCACCGGCGGCGCCGGCAAGTCGAGCCTGACCGACGAGCTGATCCGGCGCCTGCGCCTCGACCAGGACGACAGCCTGCGCGTGGCGCTGATCTCGATCGATCCGAGCCGGCGCAAGTCTGGCGGCGCACTGCTGGGCGACCGCATCCGCATGAACGCCATCGGGCCGTGGGCCGGCCAGTCGCGCGTCTTCATGCGCAGCCTGGCCACGCGCGACACCGGCAGCGAGGTCAGCGCGGCGCTGCCCGACGTCATCGCCGCCTGCAAGGCGGCCGAGTTCGACCTGGTGATCGTCGAGACCTCCGGCATTGGCCAGGGCGACGCCGCCATCGTGCCGCTGGTCGACGTGCCGATGTACGTGATGACGCCCGAGTACGGCGCCGCCAGCCAGCTCGAGAAGATCGACATGCTCGACTTCGCCGAGTTCGTCGCCATCAACAAGTTCGACCGCAAGGGCGCCGCCGACGCGCTGCGCGACGTTGCCAAGCAGGTGCAGCGCAACCGCGAGGCGTTCAAGACGCCGCCCGACCAGATGCCGGTGTTCGGCACCCAGGCCGCACGCTTCAACGACGACGGCGTGACGGCGCTGTACCAGGCGCTGAAGGCACGCCTGGGCGAGCTCGGCCTGCCGCTGAAGGAAGGCCGGCTGCCGCTGGTCAACGTGCGCCACAGCACCAACCAGACGCCCATCGTGCCGCCGGCGCGCACGCGCTATCTCGCCGAGATCAGCGACACCGTGCGCGGCTACAAGGCCCGGGTGGGCAAGCAGGCCAGGCTGGCGCGCGAGGTGCAGCAGCTGCGCGAGACGGCGCGCATGCTGGAGGCCGACGATCCGAAGAAATCGGGCGAGCACGGCGCCCGCGCCACGGTGCTGCGGCTGGCCGACGAACGTGCGGGCCGGCTCGACCGCGACGCCGCCAAGCTGATCGAGCAATGGCCCGACATGCAGAAGGCCTACGCCGGCGACGAGTACGTGGTGAGGATCCGCGACAAGGAGATCCGCACCGCGCTCACCACCCGGTCGCTCTCGGGCACCTCGATCCGCAAGGTCGTGCTGCCGCAGTTCGAGGACCACGGCGAGATCGTCAAGTGGCTGATGCTGGACAACGTGCCCGGCAGCTACCCCTACACCGCCGGCACCTTCGCCTTCAAGCGCGAGGGCGAGGACCCGACGCGCATGTTCGCCGGCGAGGGCGATGCCTTCCGCACCAACCGCCGCTTCAAGCTGCTCTCCGAAGGCATGCCGGCCAAGCGCCTGTCGACCGCCTTCGACTCGGTCACGCTGTACGGCAACAACCCCGATCCACGGCCCGACATCTACGGCAAGGTGGGCAACTCGGGCGTGTCGATCGCCACGCTGGATGACTTGAAGGTGCTGTATTCCGGGTTCGATTTGTGCGACCCGGCCACCAGCGTCAGCATGACCATCAATGGCCCGGCGCCGTCGATCCTGGCCATGTTCATGAACGCGGCAATCGACCAGAACATCGACAAGTTCAAGGCCGACAACGGGCGCGACCCCACGGACACCGAGATCGAGAAGATCCGCGAATGGGTGCTGGCCAACGTGCGCGGCACGGTGCAGGCCGATATCCTGAAGGAAGACCAGGGCCAGAACACCTGCATCTTCTCGACCGAGTTCAGCCTGAAGGTGATGGGCGACATCGCCGAGTATTTCGTGCACCACAACGTGCGCAACTTCTACTCGGTGTCGATCAGCGGCTACCACATCGCCGAGGCGGGCGCCAACCCGATCAGCCAGCTCGCCTTCACGCTCAGCAACGGCTTCACGCTGGTCGAGGCCTACCTGGCGCGCGGCATGCACATCGACGACTTCGCGCCCAACCTGAGCTTCTTCTTCTCCAACGGCATGGACCCGGAATACACCGTGATGGGCCGCGTGGCGCGCCGCATCTGGGCGGTGGCGATGAAGGAGAAGTACGGCGCCAACGAACGCAGCCAGAAGCTGAAGTACCACATCCAGACCTCGGGCCGCAGCCTGCACGCGCAGGAGATCGCCTTCAACGACATCCGCACCACGCTGCAGGCGCTGATCGCCATCTACGACAACTGCAACAGCCTGCACACCAACGCCTACGACGAGGCCATCACCACGCCGACCGAGGAATCGGTGCGCCGCGCCATGGCGATCCAGCTCATCATCAACCGCGAGTGGGGCCTGGCCAAGAACGAGAACCCCAACCAGGGCGCCTTCATCATCGAGGAGCTGACCGAGCTGGTCGAGGAAGCGGTGCTGAGCGAGTTCGAGAAGATCGCCGACCGCGGCGGCGTGCTGGGCGCGATGGAGACCGGCTACCAGCGCAGCAAGATCCAGGAAGAGAGCATGCACTACGAGCAGCTCAAGCACACCGGCGAGTACCCGATCATCGGCGTCAATACCTTCCGCAACCCGCACGGCGATCCGGTGCCCGATTCGATCGAGCTGGCGCGCTCGACCGAGGAAGAGAAGCAGTCGCAACTGAAGCGCCTGAACGAGTTCCATGAGCGCCACGCAGCCGAATCGCCGAAGCAGCTGGCGCGCCTGCAGCAGGCGGTGATCGACAACCAGAACGTGTTCGCGGTGCTGATGGATGCCGTGCGGGTATGCTCGCTGGGCCAGATCACCAATGCGCTGTTCGAAGTCGGCGGGCAGTACCGGCGCAGCATGTAAGCCGACCAGCGCCCGCGCAGCGCAACCCCGCACAAGAATCAGGAGAGGAGACATCATGCAAGACCATCGCTACCGCCTGCTGCTGGGCGGCATCGCCCTGGCCGTTCTCGGCGCCTGCAGCACCGTCACCGCCCCGCCGCCGCAAGCGCCGGCAAGCGTCGCGGTGGCGCCGGCGGCAACGCAGGCCGCCGCAGCCGCCTACGACTTCGACATGGATGTGTTCCACCCGGTGGTGGGGCGCAGCGGCATGGTCGCCAGCGAACAGGAACTGGCTTCGAGGATCGGCCTCGAGGTGCTCAAGAGCGGCGGCAACGCGGTCGACGCGGCCGTCGCCATGGGCTTCGCGCTGGCGGTGGCGCTGCCGAACGCCGGCAACCTGGGTGGCGGCGGCTTCATGATGGTGCACGACGCCAGGACCGGCCAGGACGTGGCGCTCGACTTCCGCGAAGTCGCGCCGCTCAAGGCCACGCGCAACATGTACCTGGACGAGAAAGGCAATGTCATCAGCGGCAAGTCGCTCTACACGCACTCGGCTGTCGGCGTGCCGGGCACCGTGGCCGGTATGGCGCATGCGGCCCGGCGATGGGGCACGCAGCCGCTGGCCAGACTGATCCAGCCCTCGATCGAGCTGGCCGAGAAGGGCTTCCCGATCAGCGAGACGCTGGCCAAGGTTTTGGCTCAAGAAGCCAGGAACATGGGCAAGTGGGACGCCACCAAGGCGATCTACTGGAAGAACGGCGCGCCGATGAAGCCGGGCGAACTGCTGGTGAACAAGGACCTCGGACAGTCGCTGCGGCTGATCGCCCGGGATGGCGCCAAGGCCTTCTACGAGGGCGACATCGCGCAGAAAATCGTTGCCGACATGGCCAGGAACAACGGCCCGATCACGGCGCAGGACCTGCGCGAATACAAGGTGGTCGAGCGCGAGCCGGTGCGCGGCACGTATCGCGGCTACCAGATCGTCACCATGCCGCCGCCGTCGTCCGGTGGCGTGCACCTGGTGCAGATCCTGAACATGATGGAACGCTGGCCGATGAAGGACTGGGGCCACAACAGCGCGCAATCGGTGCACCACGCGTCCGAAGCCATGAAGCTGGCCTACGCCGACCGCAGCGAGTACCTGGGCGACCCGGACTTCGTCAAGATCCCGCTCAAGGGCCTGACCAGCAAGCGCTATGCCGACGACCTGGCCAAGCTGATCGACCCGAACCGCGCGCGCATCGGCAAGGACATCAAACCCAGCCAGCCGCAGCCCTACGAGAGCGACCAGACCACGCACTACTCGGTGATGGACAAGGCCGGCAACATCGCCGCCGTGACCTACACGCTCAACACCAACTTCGGCAGCGGCATCGTGGCGCCCGGCACCGGCATCATGCTGAACAACGAGATGGACGACTTCAGCGCCAAGCCCGGCGTGCCCAACGCCTACGGCCTGATCGGCGGCGACGCCAACGCGGTGCAGGCGAAGAAACGTCCGCTGTCGTCGATGACGCCGACCTTCGTGCTGAAGGACGGCAAGCCCTGGCTGGTCACCGGCAGCCCCGGTGGCGCACGCATCATCACCACCGTGCTGCAGCAGGTGGTCAACGCCATCGATTACGGCATGAACCCCGCCGAGGCCGCCTCCGCGCTGCGCTTCCACCAGCAGTGGACGCCAGACGAGCTGCGGCTGGAGAAAGGTTTCTCGCCCGACACCATCGCGACCCTGAAGCAGCGCGGCCAGAACGTCGCGGTCAAGCCCGCCATGGGCCGCACCCAGACGATCCAGGTGCAGGGCAACGAGTTCTGGGGTTACTCCGATCCGCGCAACCCGGACGGCAAGACGCTGGGCTATTGATTCGATAGCTGGTCGCGCCGGAAGCTCATCGACTGACGGGCTTTTCTGATCGATTCGGTCAAGGCGCGTCTACCCTCACCCTAACCCTCTCCGCCAGCGGGAGAGGGAGCAAGACGGGGCCGAGCGGCGCGATAGCCCGGGTGGAGTTCAGCCCCCCTCTGGCCGTGCCGAGAAGCGCAGGGCATGGGGCGGACGCGGCAGCGCAGCATGCCGCGCTTGCGTAGACTGACTCGCTGCGGTTGTCCGAGCGCAGCGCTGCAAGCGCGCAGCGAGTTCCGCAGCGCCGCCCCGCGACCGAGCATCGCAGGTTGCCCGCAGCAACGCTGCGGGACGCGGCCAGTGGGGCCGCCTTTTCTTTACCTACTTTCTTTCGGCGGAGCAAAAGAAAGTAGGTCGCCCGCCGGGGCGAACTCCCGGCCGACAGCGCATTAACCACCTCAGAAGCAGCTATCCGGTAACGGCACCGTCCCGCGCGTTTTCAAGATCGAACTGCATCGCCGCCAGCCGCGCATACAGCCCGCCTCGCGCCACCAGTTCCGCATGCGTGCCGACATCGACGATGCGCCCCTGCTCCATCACCACGATGCGATCCGCGCGCAGCACCGTCGCCAGCCGGTGCGCGATCACCAGTGTCGTGCGCCCCTGCATAGCCGATTCCAGCGCCGCCTGCACCATGCGCTCGCTTTCGGCGTCGAGCGCGCTGGTGGCCTCGTCCAGCAGCAGCAGCGGCGGGTTCTTCAGCAGCGCGCGGGCGATGCTGATGCGCTGGCGCTGGCCGCCCGACAGGCGCACGCCGCGCTCGCCCAGGTGGGTTGCGTAGCCCTCGGGCAGCGCCATGATGAAGTCGTGCGCGAAGGCGGCGCGCGCCGCCTGCTGAACCTCGGCATCGCTGGCGTCGGGGCGCCCGTAGCGGATGTTGTCGAGCGCGCTGGCCGAGAACACCGTGCTGTCCTGCGGCACCAGACCGATGCGCTGGCGCAGCGCATCCAGCGGCAACTCGGCCACCGGCACGCCATCGACGCGGATCTGCCCCGCCTGCACGTCGTAGAAGCGCAGCAGCAGTTGCAGCACCGTGCTCTTGCCGGCGCCGCTGGGTCCGACCAGGGCCACGGTCTCGCCCGGCTGCACCGCCAGCGAGAAGTCCTGCAGCGCCGGCTGCGACGGCCGCGACGGGTAGTGAAAAACCACCTGGTCGAAATCGACCGACGAGCCGCCGGCCACCGGCGGCAGCGCACGCGCTTGCAAGGGTTCGGACACCGGCGAGCGCGCGTGCAGCAGTTCCATCAGACGCTCGGTGGCGCCGGCGGCGCGCAGCAGGTCGCCATAGACCTCCGACAGCACCGCCACCGAGCCGGCCAGCACGATCACGTAGACCACGGTCTGACCCAGGTGCCCGGCGGTGATGTCGCCGCGCAGCACCGCCTGCGTGCCCTGGTACAGACCCCACAGCAATGCGCCGAAGGTGGCGATGACGATGAAGGCCACCAGCACCGCGCGCACCTGGGTGCGCCGCCGTGCGGTCTCGAAGGCACGCTCGGTGGCATCTGCGAAGCGGCCCGATTCGCGCTGCTGCTGGGTATAGCTCTGCACCACGGGAATAGCGTTCAGCACCTCGGCGGCGATGGCGCTGGAATCGGCCACGCGGTCCTGGCTGGCACGGCTCAGCTTGCGCACCCGCCGACCGATGATCAGGGTCGGCAGCACCACCAGCGCCAGAATGCCCAGCACCGGCAGCATCACGCGCGGATTGGTCACCACCAGCATGGCCAGCGCGCCCAGGCCCATCACCGTGTTGCGCAGGCCCAGGCTCAGCGAGGAACCGACCACCGTCTGCACCAGCGTGGTGTCGGTGGTCAGGCGGCTCAGCACCTCGCCGGTCTGGGTGGTCTCGAAGAACTCCGGGCTCTGCCGCACCACGTGCGCATAAACCGCATTGCGCAGGTCGGCCGTGATGCGCTCGCCCAGCCAGCTGACCATGTAGAAACGCAGCGCCGAGAACACCCCCATCGCCACGCCGACACCGAACAGGGCCAGGAAGTGACCACGCAAGGCGAGCAGCCGGTCACCCGGCCCGGCCTCGACCAAGCCGCCGTCGATCAGCGACTTCAGTGCCACCGGCAGCACCAGCGTGGCCGCCGCGGCGGCCACCAGGAACAGCAGCGCCAGCGCGATGCGTGCGCGGTACGGTCGCAGGAACGGCAGCAGACCACCCAGCGCGCGCGGGTGGCTGGTGGCGGGACGGGCGGTGCGTGATGCCGTGGCCACGAAAGAACCCGTGCCTGGCCGCTCAGGACTCCGGCCGGAACCAGAGCCAGATGCCCACCGCCGCCATCACGGCCGGCACGCCGATGCGCACCGGCAGCGGGATCTGGTCGAAGAACTGAATGCCGATGGCGCTGGCGGTCATCGCCAGCGTGCTGAACCATTTCAGGCGCCGCGGCACGGCGCCGCGCTCCCGCCACTGCACGATCGGCGGGCCGAATCGCGGATGCCGAATCAGCCACAGCTCGAACGCCGGCCAGCCCTTGCTGGCGGCCCAGGCCGACACCAGCAGGAAGGGCACGGTCGGCATCACCGGCAGCGCCATGCCGATCACCCCCAGGGCCAGGCTCAGCAGCGCCACCGCGCGCCACAGCAGCACCGCGACACGGCGCCGCAGCACGATACGGTCCGGCGTCGGCAGGCGTGAAGATTCCGGTTCCTGCATCATCGGGCGATTCCGGCGCCGCGCCATCGGGCACCGGAAGCTATTGTTTTCATAGTAAATACGTCGAACCCCGCATCTTACCGACTGCGGCTTGACCCGCGCCGGCACACGGCGCGCCTGGCGGGCCGGACACGGGCCAGCACAATCGCGCCATGAATTCCACCCGCGCGCTCCCGCACTGGCGCCGCCAGGCCGTGCTGCACTGGCGCATGACCCGGCCCGGCTTCCTACTGGTCACCCTGTCGGCCTGCCTGCTGGGCATCACCTCGGCGGCGATGTGCGGCTGCGGGCTCGACCTGCCCGCGGCACTAGCGACGGTGCTGCTGGCCTGCATGGCGCACGCCGGCGCCAACGTGCTGAACGACTACCACGACGCCCGCAACGGCGCCGATGCCGCCAACACCCTGGGTCTGCACCCGTTCACCGGTGGCGCGCGCCTGATCCAGCAAGGCCAGGTGAGCGAAATCCAGACCGGCCGCTTGGCGGCGCTGCTGCTGGGCCTGCTGGTGCCTGCCGGCCTGCTGCTGGCGGCGCGCAGCGGCGGCGGGCTGATGCTGGTCGGCGCCGCCGGGCTGCTAATCGCCTGGGCCTATTCGGCGCCGCCGTTCAAGCTGATGTCGCGCGGGCTGGGCGAGCTGGCGGTGGCGGCGGCCTGGTGGCTGGTGGTGATCGGCGCCGACTACGTGCAGCGCCACGGTTTCATGCCGATCCCGATCTCGCTGGGCTTCAGTCTGGCGCTGCTGGTCGCCTGCATCCTGCTGATCAACGGCGTGCCCGACGCCCGCTCCGACGCCAGCGTCGGCAAGCGCACACTGGCGGTGCGCCTGGGCGCGCGTCGCGCGGCGGCGCTGTATGCCTGGCTGGCGCTGCTGGCGCACGGCTGGCTGGCGCTCAGCGTGTGGCTGCTGATCCCGCCTGCGGCGGCACTGTGGGGCCTGCTGTCGCTGCCGCTGTCACTCGCCGCCGCGGCGCTGTTCTGGCGCCATGCGCGGCAGCCGCAGCGGTTGCGGCCGGCGATCGTGCTGGGCATCGCCGCCGCCAACCTGCACGCACTGGCGATCGCGGCGGCGCTGGCGGTCCTGGCGGCGGGGCGCTGAGGCCGACGGCATGGACAATAGCTCATGATCTCGCTGCCGACCTTTGTTCCGCCCACCCCGTTCACCGACCCCGATGCCGCGCTGGCGCTGACCCGGCGCATCTACGACGCGGCGCTGGCGCACCTGCGCGAGGCGCTGCAGGCCTACGTGGCGCAGACCGACGGCCCGGCCGAGCAGCCGACCCGGGTGCGCGCGCACTACCCCTTCGTGCGCCTGACGACCACCAACAGCCGGCATCCGAACACCCGCCTGGCCTACGGCTTCGTCTCGCACGCCGGGCATTACGAGGCCACGCTGACCCGGCCCGACCTGTACGCCGACTACTACCGCGAGCAGTTCCGCCTGCTGCTGGCCAACCACCCGGTCACGCTGGAAGTGGGCACCAGCAACCACCCGATCCCGCTGCCCTTCAGCCTGGCCGACGACGACCACTTCGAAGGCAGCATGACGACGCGCCAGCGCCAGCGCCTGGCCGAGGTGTTCGACCTGCCCGACCTCGGCAACATGGACGACAGCATCGCCAACGGCATGTACCGCCCGCTGCCGGGCGAGGCCTATCCGCTGGCGCTGTTCACCGCCCCGCGCGTGGACTACTCGCTGCACCGCCTGCGCCACTACACCGGCACCTCGCCCGAGCATTTCCAGAACTTCATCCTGTTCACCAACTACCAGTTCTACATCGACGAGTTCATCGCGCTCGGCCAGCTCGAGATGCAGAACGCGAGCAGTGCCTACTGCGGCTTCGTGCAGCCCGGCAACGTCGTCACGCACCGCGCCGGCCTGCCCTCGGTGCCCGGCGAGGAGCAGGGCATCCCGCCGCCGCGCGGGCCGCAGATGCCGGCCTACCACCTCAAGCGCGACGACCGCAGCGGCATCACGCTCGTCAACATCGGCGTCGGCCCCAGCAACGCCAAGACCATCACCGACCACATCGCGGTGCTGCGCCCGCACGCCTGGATCATGGTCGGCCACTGCGCCGGCCTGCGCAACAGCCAGCAGCTCGGCGACTACGTGCTGGCGCACGGCTACGTGCGCGAGGACCATGTGCTGGACGAGGACCTGCCGCTGTGGATCCCGGTGCCGGCGCTGGCCGAGGTGCAGGTGGCGCTGGAAACCGCAGTGGCCGACGTCACCGCCCTGCAGGGCGCCGAGCTGAAGCGCGTCATGCGCACCGGCACCGTCGCCACCACCGACAACCGCAATTGGGAGCTGCTGGGCGACCACGCACCGCAGCGGCGCTTCTCGCAATCGCGCGCCGTCGCACTGGACATGGAAAGCGCCACCATCGCCGCCAACGGTTTCCGCTTCCGCGTGCCCTACGGCACCCTGCTGTGCGTCAGCGACAAGCCGCTGCATGGCGAGATCAAGCTGCCCGGCATGGCCAACCACTTCTACCGCGAGCGCGTCAGCCAGCACCTGTTGATCGGCATCCGGGCCATCGAGCGCCTGCGCGAGAACGGCCTCGACCGCCTGCACAGCCGCAAGCTGCGCAGCTTCGCCGAGGTGGCGTTCCAGTGAACGACTGGACTTCTTTCAGTGATATTTCAGGCAGCGTAGGGTTCGGAAAGCGCGGTTCAGTATCAGCTGCGACTGTATGTTTTCCGACAGACGCTCTTACTCATAAGTCAGTAATTTAGGGAACAAATGTTCACATCTTCTGTCCAAGT
>NZ_DAOMOQ010000012.1:0-81104 GCF_035444425.1 Ottowia sp.
AGAAGCGCCTGATGACCTGGCAGCCCAAGGCCGGCGAAACGGAAAAGCTGTGAACAGCGTCAGGCTTTGCAGGTATTGCCGAGCCCGGCCCGGACACTGCAGGTGCATGACGCGGCGGTAGGGAATCAACCACGCCGATCCCCGTGGGGCCGGCAACGGCTTGCACTGGCTTGGCCGCGAGCCACGAAAAACCCCGCCGAAGCGGGGTGTGGTGGTCAGCGTGCAGCGCCGGTCAGCTCATGTACAGGCCGCCGTTGCAGGAGAAGTTGGCCCCGGTGGTGAAGCCGGAGTCATCGCCCGCCAGCCAGGTCACGATGGAGCCGATTTCCTCCGGCGTGCCGAGGCGCTTGATCGGGATGGTGGCGACGATCTTCTCCAGCACATCGGGGCGGATCGCCTTGACCATGTCGGTGCCGATGTAGCCCGGGCTCACGGTGTTCACCGTCACGCCCTTGGTCGCCAGTTCCTGCGCCAGCGCCATGCTGAAACCGTGCATGCCGGCCTTGGCAGCCGAATAGTTGGTCTGCCCGGCCTGGCCCTTCTCGCCGTTGACCGAGCTGATCTGGATGATGCGGCCCCAGCCGCGGTCGACCATGTCCGGCACCACCTGCTTGGTGACGTTGAACATGCTGTTGAGGTTGGTGTCGATCACCGCGTCCCAGTCCTCGCGCGTCATCTTGACGAACATGCGGTCGCGCGTGATGCCGGCGTTGTTGACCAGCACGTCGATCGGGCCGTGCTCGGCCTTGGCCTTGGCGAAGGCGTCGGTGGTTGACTGCCAGTCGCTCACGTTGCCGACGCTGGCGTAGAAGGTATAGCCCAGCGCCTTCTGCTCATCGAGCCATTTCTGGAAATCGCGGGTCGGACCGCAACCGGCGATGACCTTGAAGCCCGCCTGGTGCAGGCGCTGGCAGATCGCGGTGCCGATGCCACCCATGCCGCCGGTGACGTACGCTACTTTCTGACTCATGTGCTGTCTCCTCTCTGGACTATGAAATAGATAGCTGTCAACGCATGTTCGGCGGCGACAGAACTTGAATCTACATTAAATCGCTGCGCTTCGGCAGGCCGGCATGCGAGGGTTTGCGCGCATGCCGGCCGGACGGGAATGTGCTTCGTCCGGATCAGCGCGTTCAGACGCGCTCCAGCGCCATGGCCACGCCCATGCCGCCGCCGATGCACAGCGCGGCCAGGCCCTTCTTGGCGCCGCTGCGCTGCATTTCGTGCAGCAGGCTGACCAGGATGCGGCAGCCGGAGGCGCCGATCGGGTGGCCGATGGCGATCGCGCCGCCGTTGACGTTGACCTTGGCCGCGTCGATGCCCAGCAGCTTGTTGACCGCGCAGGCCTGGGCCGCGAAGGCTTCGTTGAGCTCGAACAGGTCGACGTCGCCCACGGCCCAGCCGGCGCGCTTGAGCGCCTTCTGCGTCGCCGGCACCGGACCCAGGCCCATGGTGGCCGGATCGAGGCCGGCGGTGGCGTAGCCGGCGATGCGCGCCAGCGGCTTGAGGCCCAACTCGGCGGCCTTCTTGGCCGACATGACGACCACGGCGGCGGCACCGTCGTTGATGCCGCTGGCGTTGCCGGCGGTCACGCTGCCGTCCTTCTTGAAGGCCGGGCGCAGGCCGCCCAACGCGTCCAGCGTGGTCTTGGTGTTGATGTACTCGTCGCTGTCGAAGACGACCGGATCGCCCTTGCGCTGCGGGATGCTGACCGGCGTGATCTCGTCCTTGAACTTGCCGGCGGCCTGCGCGGCGGCGGCCTTCTTCTGGCTGTTAATGGCCAGTTCGTCCTGCTGCTCGCGCGTGATGCCTTCCTGCGCCGCCACGTTCTCGGCCGTGATGCCCATGTGGTACTGGTTGTACACGTCCCACAGGCCGTCGACGATCATCGAGTCGACCATCTTCCAGTCGCCCATGCGCTGGCCGTCGCGGCTGCCCTGCAGCACGTGCGGGCTGGCGCTCATGTTCTCCTGGCCGCCGGCGACCACGATCTCGCTGTCGCCGGTCGCCACGGCCTGCGCCGCCAGCATCACGGCCTTCAGGCCGGAGCCGCAGACGGCATTGATGGTCATGGCCGGCGTTTCCTTGGCGATGCCGGCCTTCATCATGGCCTGGCGTGCCGGGTTCTGGCCCACGCCAGCAGCCAGCACCTGGCCCATGATGACTTCGCCCACCTGGTCGAGACCGACCTTGGCGCGCTCCAGCGCAGCCTTGATGGCGATGCTGCCCAATTCGGTCGCCGGCACCTTGGCCAGCGAGCCGCCGAACTTGCCGACCGCGGTGCGGGCGGCGGAAACGATGACGATGTCTTCCATTTGCTTGCTCCTGTTTGAATCGAATCCTGAAGGTCGCGCGGAAAGCGTTCCGGTGCTCCGCGTCGGGCCCTACTTTATTTCACGCCGAGCACCCGGTCGCGAACCTCATCCCGCCTTGGCCTTGACGTAGCGCCCGGGCGCCGGCTCGATGGCCTTGTATTGCGCGCCCTTGCCGTAGCTCTTCGGCGCAGCGACTTCCTTGCCGGCATGGCTCTTGAGCCAGCTGGCCCAGTCTTCCCACCAGCTGCCGGGCGTCTCGGTGGCGCCGGCGATCCAGTCGTCGACGTTCTCTGGGAACTCGGTGTCGTCGCCGACCCAGTGGCTGCGCTTGCCTGCAGCCGGCGGGTTGATGACGCCGGCGATGTGGCCCGACGCACCCATCATGAAGCGCTTCTTGCCCGGCAGCACCTGGGTACTGGCGTAGGCGCCGCCGATCGGCACGATGTGGTCCTCGCGCGAGCCGTAGATGTAGACCGGGATGTCGAGCTTGCGCAGGTCGATCTTCTCGCCGCAGACAGTGAGCTTGCCCGGTTTAATCAGGTTGTTCTCGAGGTAGGTGTTGCGCAGGTACCAGGCGTAGAACGGACCCGGCAGGTTGGTCGAGTCGCTGTTCCAGTACAGCAGGTCGAACGGCGGCGGGGTCTCGCCCTTGAGGTAGTTGCCGACCACGTAGTTCCAGACCAGGTCGTTCGGGCGCAGGAAGCTGAAGGTGCTGGCCAGGTCCTGCCCCTTCAGCATGCCGCCGGAGCCCATCTGCATCTCGCGGTAGCGCACCATCTGCTCGTCGATGAAGACGTCGAGGATGCCGGTGTCGGTGAAGTCGACCAGCGTGGTCAGCAGCGTCAGCGCCGAGACCGGCTTCTCGCCGCGCGCCGCCAGCACCGCCAGCGCGGTGGTCAGGATGGTGCCGCCGACGCAAAAGCCCAGCGCGTTGATCTGCTTGGCGCCGGTGATGTCCTGCACACGCTTGACGGCCTCGATGGCGGCGTGCTCGATGTAGTCGTCCCAAGTGGCCTTCTCGAGCGAGGCGTCGGGGTTGCGCCAGCTGACGACGAAGGTGCGGTGGCCCTGGCTGACGGCGTAGCGGATGAAGGAGTTGGCCGGCTGCAGGTCGAGGATGTAGAACTTGTTGATGCACGGCGGCACCAGCAGGAACGGCTTCTCATGCACCTTGGCGGTCAGCGGCTTGTATTCGATGAGCTGGAAAAAAGCGTTCTCGAACACCACCGCACCCTCGGTGGTGGCCACGTTCTTGCCGACCTCGAACACCGATTCGTCGGTCATCGACATGTGGCCCTGCTTGGCGTCCTGCAGCATGTTGGCCACGCCCTTGGCCAGGCTGGCGCCGTGGGTGTCGATGGCCTTTTTCTGCGCCTCGGCGTTGAAGGCGAGGAAGTTGCTCGGCGCCGCCGCCGCCATCCACTGCTCGACCGCGAAGCGTATGCGGTTCTTGGTCTTGGCATCGCCCTCGGCGGCCTCCGCCATGGCCATCAGGGTGCGCGCATTCAGCAGGTACACGGCGGCGGTGAACGAGGCCAGCGGGTTCTGCGCCCAGGCCGAACCGCGGAAGCGCCGGTCCTTCAGCGTCGGGTTGGCCTGCAGGCTCTGGTTCCACAGCTCGGTGGCGTCCCTGACGTAGTCCTGCTGCAGCCTCAGCAGCGCCTCGGGCGAAAAACGCAGCGGCGGCGTGTCAATCGGCGGCGCCTGCAGGCCGCTGGCACCGATGTCCATGTTCTGGAACTGCTGGAACGCCTTCATCCAAGTTTCGGAGAAACCCTTCTCCAGCGGCATGGTGATCGCGTTGGGCATGGTGGCCACCATCTGCTGCCACAGGTTCGAAGTCTGCTCAGGGGTCACGTCATCTCCTTGCTTCATTGTGCTGGTCAACGCCAGTTCGTCATGCACCGTCACAGTATGCGCGATTCAAGTGACATCGCGCTGACACAGAACGTCAGTCAATATACGCCGAGTAGCGCCGCCTGCCGCCCGCGGCGCGCTTACGCCATGCAGGCGGCAGGGTACTGCGCGCCGCGCGCTCAGGCCAGCCAGATGCAGGCCGCCATGCGGCCGGTGCCGCCGAGCACGGCGTGGTCGCGCCGATGCGAGTAGTAGCGCCCGGCCCGCCCGACCGTGCACCAGTCGGGGCCACCGTCGTTGCCATGCAACTCGTGCAGCCCCAGCGCACCGAGCCGGCGTCGTGCCAGCGCCGGCAGGTCGGCCAGGTACTTGCCCGCGTGATGCGGCCGGAAGCACCCGTGCGCACCGGCGTCGTGGCGCACGAAGGCTTCTCGCACTTCGGGTCCGACCTCGAAGGCGTCGGGACCGATGCACGGGCCCAGCCAGGCCAGCCATTCGGCGCCCGGCGCCAGTTCGCGCAGCCGCGCCACGGTCTGCTCCAGCACGCCGCCGGCGAGGCCGCGCCAGCCGGCATGCGCGGCAGCCACCACGGTGCCGGCCGCATCGGCGAGCAGAACCGGCAGGCAGTCGGCCACCAGCACGGTGCAGGCCAGACCGGCCCGCGTGCTCAGCGCGGCATCGGCGGTGACGCCATCGGGTGTCGCCGCCTGCAGTTCGGCGACCTGCACGCCATGCACCTGGTCCAGGAACACCGGGCGCGCGCCGATGCCGGCCTGCAGGCGCACCCGGTTGGCGCCAACCGCCTGCGGCGCGTCGCCGACATGGCCGCCGAGGTTGAAGAATTCATACGGCGCCGACGACGCGCCGTCGGCGGCGCTGCGGCCACGCGTGGTGAACCAGGCGTGCACGTTCGGCGGTGCCGGCCAGTCAGGCCGAAAGCCGTGCTCGACGAACCCCATCAGGCCTCGAAATCGGGGCAGGCCGACGGCTGCGCGCGCTGGAACGCGGGCAGCTTCATGCAGGCCTCGAACACCGCCATGGTGCGCGGCAGGCCGCTCAGGTCGCAGTCGAAGCGCTGGGCGTTGAAGATCTGCGGCACCAGGCAGCAGTCGGCCAGCGTCGGCGCATCGCCATGGCTGTATGTGGCGGGTTGCGCCGCCAGTTGCGCTTCGTAGGACTCCAGGCCCAGGCGCACCCAGTGCCTGTACCAGGCGTTCTTGGCCTCGTCGCCGACTTTCAGCTCGTGCACCAGGTACTTGAGCACCCGCAGGTTGTTGAGCGGGTGGATCTCGCAGGCCACGATCTGCGCCAGCGCCCGCACGCGCGCGCGACCCGCTGCATCGGCCAGCAGCAGCGCAGGCTGCGGATGGGTTTCATCCAGGTACTCGATGATCGCCATCGACTGGGTCAGGCGGCGGCCGTCGTCGAGTTCCAGCAGCGGCACCAGCCCTTCGGCCGTCAGCGCGGTGAATTCCGGCTGCTTCTGCTCCCCCTTGGCCAGGTGGACGGCGCGGTACTCGTAGGCCAGACCCTTCAGCTCGAGCGCGATACGAACCCGGAACGAGGCCGAGGAACGGAAGTAGTTGTAGAGTTTCATGGTCTGAAGAATACACGCCGAGAGGGTTCACCATGATTCTGGAAATCGCCGACTTCCGCATCCTGCCTGGTCAGCAGGACGCATTTGAAATCGCCATCAGGAAGGGCATGGCCGAGGTGCTGTCGCACGCCCATGGCTTTCGGGGCGCGACGCTGTACCACGGCATCGAGTCGCCCGAGCGCTACGTGCTGCAGGTGCAGTGGGCCACGCTGGAAGACCATACCGAGGGTTTTCGCGGCTCGCCGCTGTTCACCGAGTGGCGCGGGCTGATCGGCGCGTTCTTCGCCGGCGCGCCCCAGGTCGAGCATTTCAGGTCACCACCACTGGCGATCGCATGAGAAAGGGCCCCGTCGGGGCCCTTTCTCAGTGATCACGCACGGAAATCAGCGCGCGGCCTGCACCGCGCGCTCGGCCAGGAAGATCTCGACGCGGCGGTTGGCGGCGCGGCCATCCGCCGTGGCGTTGCTGGCAATCGGCTCACGCGAACCGCGGCCCTCGGTGCGGATCATGCGCGTGTCGGCGCCGCGCGTGGCCAGGTAGTCGCGCACGCTGTTGGCGCGCGCCACCGACAGCGGGTTGTTGATGGCGTCGGTGCCGGTCGAATCGGTGTGGCCGACGATGAACACCTCGGTGTTGGGCTGCTGGCCCAGGCCCTGCGCGAACTGATCCAGGATCGGGCGCAGGTTGGGCTTGATGTCGGAGCGCCCGGTATCGAAGGACACGCCCTCCGGAATGTTCAGCTTGAGCCGGTTGTCCTGGGTCTGCGTCACCTCGACGCCGGTGCCCGCGGTGGCCTGCTGCATCTGGGTGCGCTTGTTGTCCATGTACTTGGACCAGACATAGCCGCCCAGCGCGCCCACGCCGGCACCGATGGCGGCACCCTTGCCGTCGCCGATCAGGCCGCCCGCCGCCGCGCCGACGCCGGCACCGATGGCGGTGTTGCGCTGGGTCTCGGTCATGTTGGCGCAGCCGGTCATGATCATGGCGGCGGCGGCCGTGGCCAGCACCAGGCCGCGGGTGGGAGAAATGATGCGCTTCATGGAAGGTCCTTTCTATCTGTGAATCTGATGCCCGAACCTGCTTCGGATCCGGATCGATGGCCCGCGGCGCACCCATGCGCCATGGCCTGAAGCCCCAGCAATTGGAAGCCGTGCCCGTCCGTGGCAGTGTAGGACGAGGGCGCATGGCGCGGTCAGGGGGCGTCAGAACGGGACGATCCGTGACCAATTCCACTGCCGGTACAAAGCGTTACCGGCATTCGCTGGACGCGCGGGGCGCTGGCCCGGCGCGGGCCCGTATCCGGGTCCGCCCGGCAGTTGCCCGCAGACGCCCGCGCACAGCCATGGTGAGGGCACCGGCGTCGCCGCTACACTGCGCTGCATGGTCCCCCGAAGCGTCAAGCATTGCCGCAACTGCGGCGTCGCCGTCGAGCACCGGGTGCCCGACGACGGCGACACGCGCGAGCGCGCCATCTGCCCGGCCTGCGGCACCATCCACTACCTCAACCCGCTGCTGGTGGTGGGCACGGTGCCCTACCTGGACGACAAGGTGCTGCTGTGCAAGCGCGCGATCGAGCCGCGCTGGGGCAAGTGGACGCTGCCGGCCGGTTTCATGGAAATGGGCGAGACCGTGTCCGAGGGCGCGGCGCGCGAAACTGACGAGGAAGCCGGCGCGCAGATCGAGATGGGTCCGTTCTTCAGTTTCATGAGCATCCCCAGCATCGGCCAGGTGCACGTGTTCTTTCTCGCGCGCCTGCTCAGCGAGCGCTTCGACCCCGGCGTGGAAACCGCCGAGGCCCGGCTGTTTACCGAAGCCGAGGTGCCCTGGGAGGAACTGGCCTTCACGGCGGTGCGCGAAACGCTGCGCCGCTTCTTCGACGACCAGCGGCGCGGCGCCTACGGCGTGCACGACGTCGACATCCGCCGCTGAATCGACGGGCCCTGGATGAACCGCCGACCGGCGCTGGCACTGCTGCAACCGGGCGACGCGTTTCCGCCGCTGTCGCAGGCCTGGCCGCAGCGCTCGCCGGCGCCGGGTCTGCTCGCGGTCGGCGGCGTGCTCGACGTGCCGACGCTGGTGGCCGCCTACTCGGCCACCATCTTTCCCTGGTTCAGTGAAGGCGAGCCACTGCTGTGGTGGAGCCCCGATCCACGCATGGTGCTCGACGTCAGGCGCTTTCGCCTGCACCGCTCGCTGCGCCGGCAGATCCAGCGCTTTCGCGCCTCGAGCGCCTGCGAGATCCGCATCGACTCGGCGTTCGACCAGGTCATCGCGGCCTGCGCCCAGGTGCGCCGCAGCGGGCAGACGGGCACCTGGATCGGCCCCGAGATGCAGGCCGCCTACCGGGCGCTGCACCGCGCCGGCCATGCGCACAGCGTCGAGACCTGGGTTGACGGGCGTCTGGTCGCCGGCCTGTACTGCGTGTCGATCGGCCGCGCGGTGTTCGGCGAATCGATGTTCACCGAGGTCAGCGACGGCTCCAAGATCGCGCTCGCCGCACTGGTCGGCTTCAGCCGGCACCACGCACTGCCGCTGATCGACTGCCAGCAGGTCACCGCGCACCTGGCCTTCATGGGTGCGCAGGAAATGGCACGCGACGCGTTCGCCGCCGAGGTCGCCGAGCTGGTGCCGCAGCCGGCGCCACGCTGGCAGTTCGAGCCCGTATACTGGGACGAAGTCCTGACTCCCCATCCGACCGACCGGTGACGCACCTCAAGGATCTTCCGCCCCAGACCCTGCAGTTCTATGCCACGGCGCCGTACCCGTGCAGCTACCTGCCGGGCCGCCAGGCGCGCTCCCAGGTCGCCACGCCAAGCCACCTGATCGATGGCGACGCCTATTCGAACCTGGTGCTGAACGGCTTCCGCCGCAGCGGCATGTTCACCTACCGGCCGTACTGCGACGGCTGCAACGCCTGCGTGCCGGTGCGCGTGCAGACATGGCAGTTCCGGCCCGACCGCAGCCAGCGGCGCGCCCGCAAGCGCCATGGCGACCTGGTGGCGCGCGTGCTCAAGCTGCGCTACGTGCCCGAGCACTACCAGCTCTACCTGCGCTACCAGACCGGCCGCCACACCGGCGGCGGCATGGACCAGGACAGCGTCGACCAGTACACGCAGTTCCTGCTGCAAAGCCATGTCAACTCGCGCCTGATCGAGTTCCGCGATCCGGCGCCGGAAGGCCAGCTGGGGACGCTGCGCATCGTCTCGATCGTCGACCTGCTGAACGACGGCCTGTCGGCGGTCTACACCTTCTTCGACCCCGAGCCGCAGGCCAGCTACGGCACCTACAGCGTGCTATGGCAGATCGAGCAGGCCGCCAAGCTGGGCCTGCCCTACCTGTACCTCGGCTACTGGATCGAGGGCAGCGCCAAGATGGCCTACAAGGCGCGCTTCAAACCCTCCGAGCGCCTGATCGGCGGCCGCTGGCAGGCCGCCGATGCACCCCCGCTCGGCGCCGCCTGACCGCGCGGCCCGCCCTGTCTTCATCAGTCATGCGCAAACCCCTGCGGGACACCCACCAGACACCGACGATCCAGGTGATCGAGCGCATGTTCGCGCTGATCGACGTGCTGGCCTCGCGCGACGAGCCGATGTCGCTCAAGGACATCAGCCAGCTGACCGGCCTGCACCCGTCCACCACGCACCGCATCCTGAACGACCTGGCGGTGGGCCGCTTCGTCGACCGGCCCGAGGCCGGCAGCTACCGCCTGGGCATGCGCCTGCTGGAGCTGGGCAATCTGGTCAAGGGGCGCCTGAGCGTGCGCGACGCCGCGCTGGAGCCGATGCGCGAGCTGCACCGGCTGATCCAGCAGCCGGTCAACCTGAGCGTGCGCCAGGGCGACGAGATCGTCTACATCGAGCGCAGCTACAGCGAGCGCTCCGGCATGCAGGTGGTGCGCGCCATCGGCGGCCGTGCGCCGCTGCACCTGACCTCGATCGGCAAGCTGTTCCTGGCCAACGACGACCTGCCGCGCGTGCGCGCCTACGCCACCCGCACCGGCCTGGCCGGCCAGACCCGCAACAGCATCACGCAGCTGCCGATGCTTGAGCGCGAACTGGTGCACGCACGCCAGTCGGGCATCGCCTACGACAACGAAGAGCTGGAACTGGGCGTGCGCTGCATGGCCGCCGGCATCTACGACGACCAGGGCAAGCTGGTGGCGGGGCTGTCGATCTCCTCGCCGGCCGACCGCCTGGACGACGGCTGGCTGCCCAAGCTGCAGCAGACCGCGCAGCAGATCTCGTCCGCGCTGGGCCACCACGCCGACGGCTGAAGCGCGCGGCGGCACACCGCGGACACGCGGCGCACGCAGCGTCTTCGATGGCATCCGCCGGTGATCGCACCGCCCACGCCGTTGCGGGCACCGCCGCGGCCGGATCAACGCGCGCCGGCGGCGCGCAGCAATTGGGCGATCTCGTCGTAGCCGCGCCGCTCGGCGTGCTGCAGCGGCGTGACCCCGTTGCTGTCGGCGAGGTCGGGCTGCGCCTTGCGGCCCAGCAGCAGGCGCACGATCTGCTGGTGCGTCGGCCCGCCATCGCCTAGGATCACGGCCTCCAGCAGCGCGGTCCAGCCGAGGCGATTGACGTGGTCGACGTTGATCCGGGTGGCCAGCAGCAGCCGCACCGTTTCGAGGTGACCGTGGTGGCAGGCCGGGATCAGCGCCGTGCCGCCGTAGCGGTTGGTGCTGGCCAGGTCGGCGCCGGTCCGCAGCGTCGCGCGCACGATCTCGGTGTAGCCGCGCGCGCTGGCCAGCAGGAAGGCACTGTCCTGCTGCCGATCCCTGGCGTTGACGTCGGCGCCGCGCTCGATCAGCAACAGCACCACCGGCAGCTGCGCGCGATCGGTCGCCAGCAGCAGCGGCGTGCGGTCGTCGGCATCGCGCGACTCGATCGGCACGCCGGCATCCAGTGCGCGCCGCACCGCGTCCAGATCACCATCGCGCGCCGCGTGCAGCAGCGTGCCGGCGCGCGGATCCGGCCCGGTCTGGGCGGCCACGCGCAACGCCGGTACGGCCACGCCGACCCAGGCCAGCGCACGCAGCAGACGCCGGCGCGGCAGCGCACCGGGTACGCGGACCGCTTGTCGCTGGCTCTGGACTTCATCGAACGACATGGCGCGATTATGAAAGCCGCGGGCTCGCCCTGCAGGCTGCGCCCGCTGGCTGCATTCCGCGCCGCCGCCATGGCGTTTCGTCGCCAACCGCTGGCGCCGCCGCGACCGCGCGCCGAGAATGCGCTCCGACCGATTGCCACGAAGGAGCACTCAGTGACCCCGCTTCCCGCCATGAACGACCAGCAGCTCGAGCGCCTGGCCCGCAAGCGCGCCGGCGCCAAGCTGGGTTGGCTGATGCATGCGCTGGTCTACGCCTGCGTCAATGCCGGGCTCGCCTGGCTGGCCTGGCGCAGCGGGCGCGACTGGCACCTCTACCCCCTGGCCGGCTGGGGCCTGGGCCTGGCGATCCACGGCCTGGCGGTGTGGCTGGGCACCGGTGGCACCGGCGTGTACGAGTGCCTACTGCAGGCCGAGCGCGAGCGTCTGAGGCAGCGCCGCTGATGCCGGCGGCAGCGCCTGGGCTGCGCACCCTCCATGACGCGCTGCCCGACACGATATGCTCCCGAACCGACGGCATGCCCACCACGATGCCAACCCACGACACCCTACGCCGCGCCCTGCAGGTGCTGGCATTTTGCTGCGTGATCGCGGTGTTCACGACCATGATCTGGCCGGACACCGGCTACGCCAGGCAGCTGGTGTACTCGGTCGCGATCGGCATGCCCACCTGGGCGGTGATCGAGTTCGGGCGTTTCCTGCTGCCGGCAGGCGATGGCGCTGGTGATGCCGACAGCAGCCGCGACGGCTGGCCGAAAGGCTGGCGCGGCGTGGTGCTGACGGCGCTCGGCATCGCGGTGGGTTTCTTCGGCGGCACCCGGCTGGCAGCACTGCTGCTCGGCCAGACGGCCAGCCACCCGCGGCGCGACCTGCTGCTGACCCTGCTGATCACGATGGCGGCCGGTGTCGTGGCCAGCTTCTATTTCCATGTGCGCGGCCGGCAGGCGGCGCTGCAGGCCGCGATCGCCGCCGCCGAACGCGACGCCAGCCAGGCGCGGCTGAAACTGCTGCAAAGCCAACTCGAGCCGCACATGCTGTTCAACACGCTGGCCAACCTGCGCGCGCTGATCGGCGTCGATGCGGCCGCCGCCCAGCAGATGCTGGACCGGCTCGATGGCTACCTGCGCGCCACGCTGAGCGCCAGCCGTGCCAGCACGCACCCGCTGTCGGCCGAGTTCGAACGCCTGCACGACTACCTGGAGCTGATGGCGATCCGCATGGGCCCGCGCCTGCAATACCGGCTCGAGCTGCCCGAGGCGCTGCGTGAGCTGCCGGTGCCGCCGCTGCTGCTGCAGCCGCTGGTCGAGAACGCCATCCGGCACGGGCTGGAGCCGCAGCTGCACGGTGGCCGCATCGACGTGCACGCGGCGCGCGAAGGCGGCGTGCTGCGGCTGACGGTATGCGACACCGGCGGTGGTTTCGAGGCCGGCGAACCGACGGCACGCGACGGCCACTTCGGGCTGGCGCAGGTCACCGAACGCGTGTTGTCGGCCTACGGTGGGCGCGGCCACGTCGATGTGCAATCGCAACCGGGGGCCGGCACCACCGTGCGCATCACCCTGCCCTTTCCAGGAGATCCCCCATGAGCTGGGACACCGTCGTCATTGGCTCCGGCATCGGCGGCCTGAGCGCGGCGGCCGCGCTGGCGCATGCCGGCCTGCGCGTGCTGGTGCTGGAGCAGCACGACATCCTGGGCGGCATGACGCAGACCTTCACGCGCCAGGGCTACTCGTTCGGCACCGGCCTGCACTACCTGACCGGCGTGACGGCGCTGGACGGCGGACGCGGTCGCTTCGCCCGGCTGCTGAACACCATCGGCGACGGCACGCTGCGCTTTCAGCCGCTGCCTCGACAGTTCGACCTGGTGCGGCTGATTGACACGGACGGCAGCGAGACGCGCTTTGCCTACGGCGCGCCCGACGGCGACAACTGGGCGCGGCTGAAGGCGATGTTTCCACAGGAAGCCACCGCCATCGACACCTACGCCGGTCGCTACGAACAGGCGCGCCGCAGCATCCTCACCATGATGGCCATGCACGGCGTGCCCCGGCCCGCGGCCACGCTGATGCGCTGGCTGCTGGGCGCACGGCTGCGCCGCCGCGCCGAGCTGACGCTGGCCGAGGCGCTGGCCGCGGTGCGCGATCCGGCGCTGCGCACCCTCCTCGGCGCGCGCGGCGGCGACTACGGCCTGCCACCCTCGCAGGCGCCGCTGGTGCTGCACGCACTGGTGATGGGCAGCTACGCGGAAGGCGGCGCCGGCTACCCCATCGGCGGTCCAGCGCGGCTGGCTGAAAGCCTGGCGGCGCGGGTCCGGGCGGCTGGCGGCGAGCTGCGCACCGGCGCGCGGGTGACACGCATCCTGCTCGAAGACGGCCGCGCCGTCGGCGTGCGGCTGGCCGATGGCGGCGAGCAACGTGCCGACCAGATCATCTCCGCCATGGGCGCGCTCAACACCCTGCAGGCGCTGCCGGACGGCACCCTGCCCGACTGGCAGCACAGCATCCAGCGGTACCCGCCCAGCACTTCCTACATGACGCTGTACCTGGGTTTCGACGCCGCGGCCGACGCCCTGCGGGCGCTCGGCTTCGATGGCGCCAACCACTGGATCTACGATGGCCGCGCCATCCACGGCGCACCCGATCCGGAGGCGCTGATCTGGCGCAACCCCACCGACACCGACGCCGGCGCGCTGTACGTCTCGTTCAGCGGCCTGAACGACCCCGCGCACGCGCACGCCCCCACCGCAGAAGTGCTGGCGCTGTGCGACTGGGATATCTTCGCCGCCTGGCAGGATTCGCGCCGCGGTCGCCGGCCGGACGCCTACGAGGCCACCAAGGGCTGGATCGAGGATCGGCTGCTGAGCCAGTTCAAGCGCCTGTTCCCGGCACTGGCGCACCGCATCGCCTACCACGAGCTGTCGACACCGCTGTCGCAGGCCGCCTACGCGCTGGCCCCCGAAGGCGCGATGTACGGTCTGGCGACCACGCCCGGGCGCCTGCTGGATCCGGCCCTGCACGTGAAGACACCGGTGCCCGGCCTGCTGCTGGCAGGGCAGGACGTGGCCTCGCTCGGCATCGAGGGCGCAGCCATGAGCGGACTGATGGCGGCCGCCACGCTGAAACCTGTGCTGTGGAAGCTGATGCAGTCGTGAGGCGGCCGCCACGCTGCGCCGCCCTGCGGCCATCGACCAGCCGGGCATACTCGGCTTCGATGGCACCCGAGACCCGCAGCCCCGCCAGCACCCTGCGCCGCAGCACCGCGGCGCTGGTGGCATTCTGGCTGCTGCTGGCCGGCGCGCTGTACGCGGGCTTCAACTGGTATGAGCAGCGCCAGCGCTCCGCGCTTGAGCCGTACACGCAAGCAGGCGGCGAGGTGGTGATCCCGCGCCAGCGCGACGGCCACTTCTACCTGCGCGGCGAGATCAACCACCAGCCGGTCCGCTTCCTGGTCGACACCGGCGCCAGCGCCGTCGCCATCAGCGCGGCGCTGGCACGCGCCGCGCAGCTGCCCGAAGGCCGCCGCATCACCGTCAGCACCGCCAACGGTCCGCGCGCGGCACGCCTGGTGCATGGTGTCCCGGTGAAGGCCGGGCCGCTGGTGCACAACGACACCACCGTCACCATCGGGATCGACATCGGCACAGACGACGGCGCGCTGCTGGGCCAGTCCTTTCTGCGCCATTTCGACGTGCAGATCCTGAGCGACCGCATGGTGCTGCGGCCGCGCTGATGTCGCCATGCCCACCGCGCTGATCGCCGAGGACGAGCCGCTGCTGGCGGCCGCGCTGCAGGCCGAGCTCGCGCGTGCCTGGCCCGAGCTGGTCATCGTCGCCACCGTGGGCGACGGCGCCAGTGCGGTCGGGCAGGCGCTGCGGCTCAAGCCCGACGTGCTGTTCTTCGACATCCGCATGCCGGGCATGGGCGGGCTGGACGCCGCCGCCGAACTGGCCGACGCCTGGGACAGCGCGGGCACCGAGCCGTTCCCGGCGCTGGTGTTCGTCACCGCCTACGACCAGTACGCGGTGCAGGCCTTCGAGACCCAGGCGCTCGACTACGTGCTGAAACCCGTGCAGCCCGCGCGCCTGCGGAAGACGGTGCAGAAGCTGCACACGGCGCTCGAGCAGCGCGTGCCGAGCAGCGCCCGGCCGATGGCGGCAGACCAGCACGATCTGCAGGCCACCGCCGACCGCTTGCGTCAGCTCTTCGCGACGCTGCAGCCCGGCCCCGCACCCAGGCCGGCGCCGCTGCGCCAGCTGCAGGTCGGCGTGCCCGGCACCGACGGCAGCCTGGTGCGCATGGTGCCGCTGGCTGATGTGCTGTACCTGCAGGCCGCCGACAAGTACGTGCGCGTGGTCACCGCGCAAGGCGAACACCTCTTGCGCACGCCGCTGAAGGACCTGCTGCCGCGCCTGGAGCCGAGCGAGTTCTGGCAGGTCCACCGCTCCACCGTGGTGCGCGCCGACGCCATCGAGGCGGTACGGCGCGACGAATCCGGCAAGCTGCATCTGACCCTGCGCGGACACCCAGACCGTCTGCCGGTAAGCCGGCTCTACGCGCACGGGTTCAAGGCGCAGTAGCCCGACCAGGGAAAGGCAAAGACGCCCAAACGGCGTTGCCGAGGGGATCAGCTGGCGAATGCGCCGGTCGCGGCCATGACCTCGGCCGGGCGCTGCGTTTCCACCCAGCGGCGCACGCGCTCGGCATCGCCCAGTCGGCTGCCGCGACCGCTGGAGTCGAGGAACACCATGATCAGCTTGCGGCCCGCCACCCGCGCCTGCATCACCAGGCACTGGCCGGCCTCGGAGATGTACCCGGTCTTCTGCAGGCCGATCTGCCACTCGGGGTTGTGCACCAGGCGGTTGGTGTTGTTGTACTGCAGCATGCGCTCGCCCAGCGCCACTTCGTAACCGTGCGAGGTGGTCAGCTGGCGCAGCAGCCGGTCGTCCGCCGCCGCGGCCACCAGCGTGGCCAGGTCGTGCGCGCTGGAACGGTTGCCGCTCGACAGGCCAGTCGGCTCCACGTAGCGCGTGTCCTTCATGCCCAGCCGGGCGGCACGCGCGTTCATCAGGGCGACGAAGCGGTCCATGCCGCCGGGATAGGTACGGCCGAGCGCGTGCGCGGCACGGTTCTCGCTCGACATCAGCGCCAGGTGCATCAACTCGCCGCGCGACAGCGTGGTGCCGACGCTGAGGCGCGAGCGGCTGCCCTTCTCGGTGTCGATGTCGGCCTCGGTGATGGTGATCATCTCGTCCAGCGGCAGGCGCGCGTCCGACACGATCAGGCCGGTCATCAGCTTGGTCAGCGAGGCGATCGGCAGCACCGCATGGTCGTTCTTGCTCAGCAGCACCTCGTGCGTGTCCTGATCGACCACCAGCGCCACGCTCGACTTCAGGTCCAGCGGGTCATTGACCGCGTGCAGGCCGGCCATCTGGCCGAACGACAGGCGCGCCGGGCGCGCTTCCGGTGTTGCCTGCTGCAGCGACAGGCGCGTCTCGCGCGCGGCCACGCGGCCGCTGCGCTGGGCGACCGTGGCGCTGGCCCGCGACCCCCGTTTGGCGGCCGCCTGTCGGGCGCTGCCTTTGGCATTGCGGGCCACGGCGGTGCGCTGTGCCTTGGTGGCGCCCGCCTTGGCCGGCGCCGGGCGCGCCGACGTCCTGGCGGTCCGGCCGTTCTTCGCCGCAGGTGCCTTGGCTGCCGCCTTCTGGCTGGCCTTGGGCGCCTGCTTGGCGGCCGCCTTGGTCGCCGCAGGTTTCTTCTTGGCCGGCGCAGCCAAGGCCGGCGACAGCGTCGACAAACCGAACACGATGCCAGCCGACAGGATGCCCAGTGCCTTCATCCAGCCCGAAAACCGCTTGCCGAATGCCCCAGTTGCCATCATCGTTCCCCAAACCTACTGCGAATGAAGCGGGAGTGTACTGAAATGGAAAAAGAGACGCAATATCATCGACTTGCGTCTCTTTCTTCAACTGTTTAAAGATACATCAGGGTAAACCCTAGAATTGTGCGGCAACCCGATCAGATTTATCGTGTAACTTGTTGAGGGCATTGATATATGCCTTGGCGGATGCAACCACGATATCGGGATCGGCGCCGACGCCATTGACCACCCGGCCCGAGTTCTGCAGGCGCACCGTAACCTCGCCCTGGCTCTCGGTCGAGCCGCTGATGGCGTTGACCGAATACAGGATCATCTCGGCGCCGCTGTTGACCTGCGACTCGATCGCCTTCAGCGAGGCATCGACCGGCCCGTTGCCGTCCGATTCGCCATGCACCTCCTGCCCGTCGACGGTGAGCACGATCTTCGCATGCGGCATCTCGCCGGTTTCGCTGTGCTGGGCCAGCGAGATGAAGCCGTACTGCTCCTTCTCGGCGGTGACGCTCTCGTCGCTAACCAGCGCCAGGATGTCCTCGTCGAAGATCTCGCTCTTGCGGTCGGCCAGGTCCTTGAAGCGGGCAAACGCGGCCATGATCTCGCCTTCGGATTCGAGCATCACGCCAAGCTCCTGCAGGCGTTGCTTGAAGGCATTGCGGCCGGAGAGCTTGCCAAGCACGATCTTGTTGGCGCTCCAGCCGACGTCCTCAGCGCGCATGATCTCGTAGGTGTCGCGCGCCTTCAGCACGCCGTCCTGGTGGATGCCGCTGGCGTGCGCGAAAGCATTGGCGCCGACCACTGCCTTGTTGGGCTGCACCACGAAGCCGGTAGTGTGGCTGACCATCTTGCTGGCCGGCACGATCTGGGTGGTATCGATGTCGACCTCGAGGCCGAAGTAGTCCTTGCGGGTCTTCACCGCCATCACGATCTCTTCCAGCGAGCAGTTGCCGGCGCGCTCGCCGAGGCCGTTGATGGTGCACTCGACCTGGCGCGCGCCGCCGATCTTGACGCCCGCCAGGCTGTTGGCCACCGCCATGCCGAGGTCGTTGTGGCAGTGCACCGACCAGATCGCCTGGTCGCTGTTCGGCACCTTCTCGCGCAGCGTGCGGATGAACTCGCCGTACAGCTCGGGAATCGCGTAGCCCACGGTGTCGGGAATGTTGATGGTGGTGGCGCCCTCCTTGATCACCGCCTCGCAGATGCGCGCCAGGAAGTCGATGTCGCTGCGGTAGCCGTCCTCTGCGCTGAACTCGATGTCGCCCATGAGGTTGCGCGCGAAGCGCACCGCCAGCTTGGCCTGCTCGAACACCTCGTCGGGTGTCATGCGCAGCTTCTTCTCCATGTGCAGCGGGCTGGTGGCGATGAAGGTGTGGATGCGCCCGCTCGCGGCGCCTTTCAGCGCCTCCGCCGCGCGCGCGATGTCGCGGTCGTTCGCGCGCGAGAGCGAGCACACGGTCGATTCCTTGATGGTGTTGGCGATCGCCTGCACGCATTCGAAGTCGCCGTTGGAGCTGGCCGCGAAGCCGGCCTCGATCACGTTCACCCGCAGGCGCTCGAGCTGGCGCGCGATACGCAGCTTCTCGTCGCGCGTCATGCTGGCGCCGGGCGACTGCTCGCCGTCACGCAAGGTGGTGTCGAAAATGATGAGCTTGTCGGTCATGGAACTCTCCAGGAAAACAATGGGGCAGCAACCCGCAGGCAAGAACGTTCAACAACGAAAAAGGCCCGCTGCGGGTGCAAACGGGCCTTTACAGGAAAAAGTCGCGCGCGCTACTGTCCCCGCCCGTTCGGCGTTGCCAGTAGTAGAGCCAGCGGCTTGTTCATAAGAAGGTGAATGTAGCACATGAGCAAGCTATCGTGCGCACTGGGGATTTCACGGATGCCATCATCCGCCAGGCTCAATCCTGGTGCAGGCCGCGTTCGTCCGGCTCGTCGGTCGATGTGCTGACAATGCTGACCGGTTCGCCCTTGGCGCGGCGCCAGGCGTAGATCACGTAGCCCGACAGCGCATAGCCGAAGAACAGCACGAACAGCATGGTGGCCGGCTCGATGCTGATCACCGCCAGCAGCAGGGCCAGCAGCACCAGCACCACGAACGGCACGCTGCGCCGGCCGCCGAAATCCTTGAAGCTGTAGTACGGCGTGTTGGTCACCATGGTCAGGCCGGCGAACAGCGTGATGGCGAACATGATCCAGGACAGGTCGGCGCGCGCGATCGGCTCGCCGCCGAACACCGAGATCAGCGCCTTGAACAGCGGCACCTCGCGGTGCGCGACCAGCATGGCGCTGGTCAGCCAGATGAAGCCTGCCACCAGCGCCGCGGCGGCGGGCGACGGCAGGCCCTGGAAGAAGCGCTTGTCGACCACCGAGGTGTTGACGTTGAAGCGCGCGAGCCGCAATGCCGCACAGGCGCAGTAGACGAAGGCGGCGATCCAGCCCCAGCGCCCGAGCGGGCGCAGCGCCCATTCGTAGGCCAGCAGCGCCGGCGCGGCGCCGAAGCTGACCATGTCGGCGAGCGAATCCATCTGCTCACCGAACGCGCTTTGCGTTCCGGTCATGCGCGCCACGCGGCCGTCCAGGCTGTCGAGCACCATGGCGGCGAAGATGCCGGTGGTGGCCAGGTCGAAGCGCCCGTTCATCGCCATCACGATGCCGTAGAAACCACCGAACAGCGCCGCCAGCGTGAACAGGTTGGGCAGCACGTAGATGCCCTTGCGGCGCTTGCGCGGGATGACGACGTCGTCGGGATCGTTGACCATGGCTTCAAGGATACTGCAGCGCGGGTGTCGTCGATGGCGCGCAAGACACTGAGCGCCCAAAGAAAAACGCCCGGCGCGCAGCGCGGGCGTGTTCGCGGGCACGCGTGACACTGGCTTGGCCAGGCCACTGCGTGCGCCCCCTCGAGGGGGAGGCGCGCCAGCGCCTCGGGGCTGGGTCAGTTCTTGGACTTGTCGACCAGCTTGTTGGCCTTGATCCAGGGCATCATGGCACGCAGCTTCTCGCCCACCAGCTCGATCTCGCTCTCGGCGTTCAGGCGGCGGCGGCTCTGCAGCGTCGGCGCGCCGGCCAGGTTCTCGGCGATGAAGCTCTTGGCGTACTCGCCGGTCTGGATGTCCTTGAGCGCCTGGCGCATGGCCTTCCTGGTTTCGTCGGTGACGATGCGCGGGCCGGTCACGTACTCGCCGTACTCGGCGTTGTTGCTGATCGAGTAGTTCATGTTGGCGATGCCGCCTTCGTAGATCAGGTCGACGATCAGCTTGAGCTCGTGCAGGCACTCGAAGTAGGCCATCTCGGGCGCGTAGCCGGCCTCGACCAGGGTCTCGAAGCCGGCCTTGATCAGCTCGACGGTGCCGCCGCACAGCACGGCCTGCTCGCCGAACAGGTCGGTCTCGGTCTCCTCGCGGAAGTTGGTCTCGATGATGCCGGCCTTGCCGCCGCCGTTGGCCATGGCATACGACAGCGCCAGGTCGCGCGCCTTGCCGCTCTTGTCCTGGTGCACCGCCACCAGGTGCGGCACGCCGCCGCCCTGCGTGTAGGTGTTGCGCACGGTGTGGCCGGGCGCCTTGGGCGCGACCATCCAGACGTCGAGGTCATCGCGCGGCACGACCTGGCCGTAGTGCACGTTGAAGCCGTGCGCGAACGCCAGCGAGGCGCCCTGCTTGATGTTGGGCTCGACGTCGTCGCGGTACACCTTGGCGATCTGCTCGTCGGGCAGCAGGATCATCACCACGTCGGCCGATTTCACCGCCTCGGCCACCTCGGCCACCTTCAGGCCGGCCTTCTCGACCTTGGGCCAGCTGGCACCGCCCTTGCGCAGGCCGACCACGACCTTGACGCCGGAGTCGTTGAGGTTCTGCGCGTGCGCATGGCCCTGCGAGCCATAGCCGATGATGGCGACGGTCTTGCCCTTGATCAGGCTCAGGTCGCAGTCCTTGTCGTAGAACACTTTCATGCTTTTCTCTCTTCAGTTGATTCGATAACCCGTTCGCCCTGAGCCTGTCGAAGGGCTCGCACTCATGCCCGCTTGGCGCGGGGCTTCGACAAGCTCGGCCCGAACGGGTGGTCGGCCGAGCCCGCTTGATCGATGGAACGGGCGCTCTACACCCGCAGCAGCCGCTCACCGCGTCCGATGCCGCTGGCACCGGTGCGCACAGTTTCCAGGATCGCCGACTTCTCGATCGCGTTCAGGAAGGCGTCGTGCTTGGCCTGGTCGCCGGTCAACTCGATGGTGTAGCTCTTGTCGGTGACGTCGATGATGCGTCCGCGGAAGATGTCGGCCATGCGCTTGATCTCCTCGCGCTCCTTGCCGACCGCGCGCACCTTCACCATCATGTGCTCGCGCTCGATGTAGCTGCCCTCGGTCAGGTCGACCACCTTGACGACCTCGATCAGGCGGTTGAGGTGCTTGGTGATCTGCTCGATGGTGTCGTCCGAGCCGCGCGTCTGGATCGTCATGCGCGACAGGCTCTCATCTTCGGTCGGCGCGACGATCAGCGATTCGATGTTGTAGCCACGGGCCGAGAACAGGCCCACCACGCGGGATAGCGCGCCCGCCTCGTTTTCGATCAGTACGGCGATGATGTGTTTCATGTGATTCCTCTTTTCGCCGCCCTCCCCCGCGCACGGTAATGCGCGGGCTTGGCGGGCAATAGATTCGTCTTGATTGAAGTGCCGGGCGCCCAATGCTCCGCGTCCGGCGCTCAGGCTCTTCAGAGGTCTTCGGCCCCCAGCAGCATCTCGGTCAGGCCCTTGCCGGCCTGGACCATCGGGAACACGTTCTCGGTCGGGTCGGTGCGGAAGTCCATGAACACGGTGCGGTCCTTGAGCTTGCGCGCCTCGCGCAGCGCCGGCTCGACGTCCTGCGGTCGCTCGATCAGCATGCCGACGTGGCCGTAGGCCTCGGCCAGCTTGACGAAGTTGGGCAGCGCGTCCATGTAGGTGTGGCTGTAGCGGCCAGAGTATTCGATCTCCTGCCACTGGCGCACCATGCCGAGGTAGCGGTTGTTGAGCGAGACGATCTTGATCGGCGTGTTGTACTGCAGACAGGTCGACAGCTCCTGGATGCACATCTGCACCGAGCCCTCGCCGGTGACGCAGTACACCTCGGCGTCGGGCTTGGCCAGCTTGATGCCCATGGCGAACGGAATGCCGACGCCCATGGTGCCCAGGCCGCCCGAGTTGATCCAGCGCCGCGGCTCGTTGAACTTGTAGAACTGCGCCGCCCACATCTGGTGCTGGCCGACGTCGGCGGTCACGTAGGTCTCGACGTCCTTGGTCAGGTTCCACAGGGTCTCGACCACGTACTGCGGCTTGATCACGTCCTGGTTGCCGCGGTCGTATTTCAGGCAATCGCGGCTGCGCCAGCCTTCGATGGTCTTCCACCAGTCGGCCAGCGCCGCCTCGTCGGGCTTGGCGCCGCTTTCCTTCAGCATGCCGATCAGGTCGGTCAGCACGTCTTTGACGTCGCCGACGATCGGCACGTCGACCTTGACGCGCTTGGAAATGCTCGACGGATCGATGTCGATGTGGATGATCTTGCGCTCGTTCTGCGCGAAGTGTTTGGGGTTGCCGATCACGCGGTCGTCGAAGCGCGCGCCCACGGCCAGCAGCACGTCGCAGTTCTGCATCGTGCTGTTGGCTTCCAGCGTGCCGTGCATGCCGGGCATGCCGAGGAAGCGCCGATCGGTGGCCGGGAACGCGCCCAGGCCCATCAAGGTGTTGGTGACCGGGTAGTTCAGCAGATCGACCAGCTCGCGCAGTTCGCTGGTCGCATTGGCCAGCAGCACCCCGCCGCCGGTGTAGATGTAGGGCCGCTTGGCACTCATCAACAGCTGCAGCGCCTTGCGGATCTGGCCGCCGTGACCCTTCCTGACCGGGTTGTACGAGCGCATCTCGATGCTCTCGGGATAGCCGGTATAGGTGGTCTTGTTGAAGGAGATGTCCTTCGGGATGTCGACCACCACCGGTCCCGGGCGGCCCGAGCGCGCGATGTGAAAGGCCTTCTTGATCGTCTCGGCGAGCTGGCGCACGTCCTTGACCAGGAAGTTATGCTTGACCACCGGGCGCGTGATGCCCACGGTGTCGCACTCCTGGAAGGCGTCGAGGCCGATGGCGGCCGTCGGCACCTGGCCGGTGATGATCACCAGCGGAATCGAATCCATGTAGGCGGTGGCAATGCCGGTGAGCGCGTTGGTCACGCCGGGCCCGGAGGTGACCAGCGCCACGCCGACATCGCCGGTGGCGCGCGCGTAGCCGTCTGCGGCGTGCACGGCGGCCTGCTCATGGCGCACCAGCACGTGCTGGATGCTGTCCTGCTTGTAGAACGCGTCGTAAATGTGCAACACTGCGCCGCCGGGATAGCCCCAGACGTACTTCACGCCCTCGGCCTGCAGTGCCTTGATGACGATTTCAGCGCCGCGGAGTTCGGAAGGATCGCCGTCGGATGCGGCGGCGGCCGACTTGATTTCGGCTTTAGAGATTTCCATTTCGATCAACCTTTCGAGAATTTCTCTAACGAAAAACCTTGGGTGCCCCTTGCCAGCCCTCGTGAGACCGCTTCAGGACTTGAGGCCACGCGCCATGGACGGCCATTGACTCGATCCGCCCGACGGTGACCCGTTTGCCTTTCTTGACTGCAAGCGCGCATTATCGCACTGCAACATGCCAGTGGTAAGCCGGCACCGAAAAAAGACCCCGATGCCATAATCGCCCCGGCACGCCGGGCGCCCCGCCCGCGGTCCTTGCTCCAAGCTGGCATCTCCGCGCTTCTTCCTGACGTTCCTTGGCCACCGAACTAGAACTTTCCGACTTCCTCAAGAGCGTCGAGAAGCGGGCGTTCAAGCGCACCGTCTATCACGTGCGCAACGAGGACGCGGCGCTGGACATCGTGCAGGACAGCATGATGAAGCTGGCGCAGCACTACGGCGACAAGCCGCTGGCCGAATTGCCGATGCTGTTCCAGCGCATCCTGTCGAACAGCACGCTGGACTGGTTCCGGCGCCAGAAGACGCGCAATGCCGTATTCTCGAACCTGAGCGATTTCGAGTCGCCCGATGGCGACGGCGATTTCGACCTGCTGGAGACGTTCGCCGGCGCGGCCGATTCGGAGCAGGTCGAGAGCGCCGAGGATGCCACCCGGCGCGCGCAGATCCTGCACGAGATCGAGTTGCAGATCCAGGCACTGCCACCCCGTCAACGAGAGGCCTTTTTGATGCGTTACTGGGAGGAAATGGACGTCGCGGAGACGGCGGCCGCCATGGGGTGTTCGGAAGGCAGTGTCAAGACGCATTGCTCGCGCGCAGTCCAGGCGTTGGCCAAGGCGCTGCGAGCCAAGGGAATCACACTATGAACACCACCACCTACAAGCAGCTGCGCGCCGAAGTGCTGCAAAACCGTTTCGGCCTGCGGATCGCCTCGCACCTGGCTGGCGCCGCCGCCGAGCTGCCGCACGACATCAGCGAGCGCCTGCGCGCCGCGCGCGAGCAGGCGGTGTCGCAGCGCCGCCGGGCAGCCACCACGGTGCGGCTGCGCAGCGCGACCGAGGTGTCCGGCAGCGGCGCCAGCGCCACCCTGAGCTTCGGCGACGAGGGCCTGGGGTTCTGGGGCCGGCTGGCCTCGATCGGCCTGGTGCTGGCGCTGGCCATCGGCCTGGTGACCATCAACGTGCTGCAGGACGACGACCGCGCGATGGAGATCGCCGACCTCGACTCGGCGCTGCTGACCGACGACCTGCCGCCCGAGGCCTATGCCGATCCCGGTTTCCTGCGCTATCTGAAGGTCGGCAGTGACTCCGGCACGACCAGCCGCTAGGCACGCCCCGGGCCCGACGCCAGACCGATGCACCAACCGTTGCCGGCCTTCGCCATCGCCATCGCCCTGGCGGCGCTGCTGGTGCCGCCGGCATTCGCGCAGGCCGGCGGGCGGGCGCCGGCGGCTGCACCGGTCGCCGGCGGCGTCAACTGGGCCGAACTGAACGCCGAGCAGAAGACCGCGCTGCGCCCCCTGGCCACGCTGTGGCCATCGCTGCAGGCCGACCAGCAGCGCAAGTGGATGGCCCTGGTCCACAACTTCAACCGCATGGACCCCGACGAGCAGGCCACGCTGCAAAGCCGCATGACCGAATGGGCCCGGCTGAGCCCGGCCCAGCGGTCGCAGGCACGGCTGAACTTCGGCGAGGTGCGCAAGGTGCCGGCCGACGAGAAGCGCGCCAAGTGGGAGGAATACCAGGCGCTGCCGGCCGAGGAGCGCGACCGCCTCGCGACCGAACAGCCCAGGCCGCCCCGGGGCGCCGCACCGGCCCTGCGCCCGGTGCCGCCCAGCCGGATCCTGCGCCCGCCGACGCTCGCGCCCGCGCCGGGCACGGGCGTCGGCGCGGTTGCCAAGCCCGGCAACACCCGTCCGACACCGCCGGTCGATCGCAATACACTGCTGCCCCAGGCGCCGGGTTCGGCCAACGCCCCTGCGCGCTAGCCGGCGTGCCGGCGAACGTGGCCGCAGCCGCGGCGCCGGCCCGCTCCCGACGGCTCTTGCGCGGCCTCTTGTTTCCAGGTCCTATTCATGAACCCCAGTTCCGCCGGTTCGCCCCCGCCGGCCCCGATGACGTCCTTGCGGGCCCCTGCCCTGCGCCGCCGCATGGCCTGCTGGCTGTACGAGGGCGTGCTGATGTTCGGCATGGTGATGCTGCCCGGCCTGCTGTTCGCGGTGGTGACGCAGTCGCGCCATGGGCTCGACAACCGCCATGGCCTGCAGCTGTTCCTGTTCGCGGTGCTGGCGGCCTACTTCGTGTACTTCTGGAGCAGGAGCGGCCAGACGCTGGCCATGAAGACCTGGCACATCCGCGTCGTCGATCGTGACGGGCAACCGCTGAAACCCCTTCGCGCGCTGCTGCGCTACCTGCTCGCCTGGCTGTGGTTCCTGCCGCCGCTGGCGCTGATGGCGCCGTTCACCCTGAGCGGCGGCGAGGTCAGCGTGCTGATGACCGGCTGGGTGCTGGTCTGGGCGCTGCTCAGCCGCTTCCAGCGCGAGCAGCAGTTCTGGCACGACGTGCTGGCCGGCACGCGGCTGATCGACGTGCAGCCCGATCCGGCCAAGCGACGCTGATGCTGGCCGCGCCGATGTCAAACTGCCGTGACCCGCGTATCCGACAATAGCAGGCCATGACTTCGCCGCCACCAGCACCGGATCCCGTCAATCCGCAGAAATCACGCACCGGTCTGTCGCGCATCTGGCACGCCACCGGCTATTCGATCGAGGGCCTGAAGGCGGGTTGGGGTGAAGCCGCCTTCCGTCAGGAGGCGAAGGCGGCCATCGTCCTGCTGCCGCTCTCGTTCTGGCTCGGCAGCGACTGGTCCGAAACCGCGCTGCTGGCCGGCTCGGTGCTGTTCGTGATGATCGTCGAACTGCTGAATACCGGCATCGAGACCGCCATCGACCGCATCGGCCCCGAGTGGCACGATTTGTCGAAACGCGCCAAGGACATGGGTTCCGCGGCCGTGTTTCTCAGCCTGACCCTGGCCGGCAGCATCTGGCTGGCGGCGCTTTACATGCATTTTCTTGCCCCATGAGATTCAAGGACGGCGATCTGCCTGCATTCTCCATCTGCGTCTACTGCGGCTCGCGCCCCGGCGTCGATCCGGCCTTCGCCGCCACCGCAGCCCAGGTCGGCCACTGGATCGGCGCCCGCGGCGGCCAGCTGGTCTATGGCGGTGGCCGCAGCGGCCTGATGGGCGTGGTGGCCGACGCCACGCTGGCCGCCGGCGGGCGTGTCGTCGGCGTGATTCCGCAAACCCTGGTGGAACGTGAGCACGCGCACCACGGCTGCCACGAGCTGTTGATCGTCGACACCATGCACGAGCGCAAGCGCCTGATGGCCGAGCACGCCAACGCCTTCCTGGCGCTGCCGGGCGGTATCGGCACCTTTGAGGAGTTCTTCGAGGTCTGGACCTGGCGCCAGCTCGGCTACCACGACAAGCCGATCGGCCTGCTCAACCAGGACGGCTACTACCAGCGCCTGCTCGACTTCATCGCCCACAGCATCGCCAGCGGCTTCATGGACGGCAGCCAGATGAAGCTGATGCACGCCGGCAGCGACTGGCAGGCCATGCTGGAAAAGCTGGTGACGGCAGCCGGATTCCCGGGACCGGTGCAGTTGCACGCGATCTGACGCCGCCAACAAGAAAGCCGCGTGGATGGCATCCACGCGGCTTGGTGTGCGGCCCCATGACGGGGCGCTTCTGGCGTCGTGCCTACCAGCGGTAGCTGTTGCGGGCTTCCCAGTCGGTGACCTGCTTTTCGGCTTCGTCCTTGGCGATGCCGTAGCGCTCCTGGATCTTGCCGACCATCTGGTCGCGCTTGCCGGCGATCACGTCCATGTCGTCGTCGGTCAGCTTGCCCCAGGCTTCCTTGACCTTGCCCTTGAACTGCTTCCAGTTGCCGGCGATAGTGTCTTCATTCATGTCGATGCTCCTGCAGTGGTCTTCACAAGCGTCCTTCGTGGGTGTCACGAAGTTCCAACGGCCTGCGATGGGTCCACTGTAGGCAGCGATCGGCGCCGGCGCAGTAGGCGCGAGCGACCGCACGCCGTCGGCGCAGACCTACCGTGCGGTACGTCATTTGACACAGCCTGTCAGGCCCCGGGCAGGAACAGCTGCTGCAGGTCGCTGAGCAAATCGAAGCCGCGCGCGGTCGGCCGCCAGCAGTCGCCCTGCTGCTCCAGCCAGCCCCGCCGCCGCGCCTCGCGCAAGGCATCCTCGATGGTGACGGGCGCCAAGCCGGTGCTCGCCGTGTAGTGCGCCAGCGTGAAGCCGTCCTTCAGCCGCAGCGCATTCAGCATGTACTCGAACGGCAGGTCGCGCCGCGCCACCTCGTGCTGCTGCGCCACGGCATCGCCGGCCAGCGCCTTGCCCATGTACAGCTCGGGCAGGCGGTGCCGCACCTGGCGCACCACGCGCTGCGGGAAGCTCAGCTTGCCGTGCGCGCCGGCGCCGATGCCCAGATAGTCGCCGAACCGCCAGTAGTTCAGGTTGTGCGCGCAGCGGTGGTCGGTGCGCGCATAGGCCGAGACTTCGTAGCGTTCCAGACCGGCTTGCACCGTCAGTTCGGTGATGCGGTCGAGCATGTCCCAGGCCGTGTCCTCGTCCGGCAGCCGCGGCGGGAACTTGGCGAACACCGTGTTCGGCTCGATCGTCAGGTGGTAAATTGACAGGTGCGGCGGCGCGAACGACAGCGCGGTGCGCACATCCTGCTCGAGCTGCACCAGCGTCTGCCCCGGCAGCGCGTACATCAGGTCGAGGTTGAAGGTGTCGAAGGCGCGCGCCGCCTCCTCCAGCGCCGCGCGCGCCTGCGCACCATCGTGGACGCGGCCGAGCGCCCGCAGCTGTGCATCATTGAAGCTCTGCACGCCGACCGACAGGCGCGTCACGCCGGCCGCGCGAAAGGCCGCGAAGCGCTCGCGCTCGAAAGTGCCGGGGTTGGCTTCCAGCGTGACCTCGCAGGGCACCGCCATCGGCAGCAGCGCACGCACGCCGGCCAGCAGACGATCGATCTGCTCGGGCGCGAACAGGCTCGGCGTGCCGCCGCCGATGAACACGCTGACCACCGAGCGCCCCCAGACCAGCGGCAGGCTGGCCTGCAGGTCGGCCAACAGCGCGTCGACGTAGTGCGCCTGCTGCGCCTGCGCATCGGCGCCGTCGGGCACCTGGTGCGAGTTGAAGTCGCAGTACGGACACTTCTTCAGACACCAGGGCAGGTGCAGGTACAGCGACAGCGGCGGCAGCGCCGGCAACTGCAGGCTGCCGGGGCGCAGGTGGTGCTGGACGTCCGTCAAGGCTGGCCGGGCGCAGGCGATGCGCCGCCGCCGGCGTCGAGCCAACGCTCCTGCATCAGTTCCACCATCTGCGCTGCGGCGCGGCCGCGGTGGCTGTTGGCGTTCTTCACTTCCGCGGGCAGTTCGGCAAAGGTCTGGCCGAACTCGGGGATGAACATCACCGGATCGAAGCCGAAGCCGCCACTGCCGCGCCGCGCGCGTGCGATCTCGCCGACCACGCGGCCGACGGCGATCAGTGGCTCGGGGTCGTCGGCCGAGCGCAGCGCCACCAGGGTGCTGACCATGGCCGCGCGGCGATTGTCCACATCCGCCATCTGCTCCAGCAGCGCGCGCACGTTGTTGTCGTCGCTTTTCGGGTAGCCGAACCGGGTGGCATAGAAGGCAGTGTCGACACCCGGCAGGCCGCCGAAGGCGTCGACGCACAAGCCGGCGTCGTCAGCGATCGCCGGCAGCCCGCTGGCACGCGCGGCGTGGCGCGCCTTGGCCAGCGCGTTCTCGACAAAGGTGCGAAACGGCTCCTCGGCCTCGCCGATGCCCAGATCGGCCTGGCGCACCAACTCCAGTCCGAGCGGCGCCAGCATGGCCTGCAGCTCGGCTAGCTTGCCGGGGTTGTTGGATGCGAGCACGATCCTCATGGCTGAACCATCCACCGGCCCCTTCACGCCGACAGGGCCGCGCGCTGCGCCTCGATCAACTCGCCGATGCCCTGCTCGGCCAGTCGCAGCAGCTGGTCCATCTCGGCGCGCGAGAAGGCCGCACCTTCGGCCGTGCCCTGCACCTCGACGTAGTGGCCGGCGCCGGTCATCACCACATTCATGTCGGTGCCGCAGGACGAATCCTCCGCGTAGTCGAGATCGAGCACCGGCACGCCGCCGACGATGCCGACCGAAACCGCAGCCACCGGATTCAGGATTGGTGACTGCTCGATCCTGCCCTGCTCGAGCAGCCAGCTCACCGCGTCCTGCGCGGCGACGAAGGCGCCGGTGATGGCGGCGGTGCGCGTGCCGCCATCAGCCTGGATCACGTCGCAATCGAGCGCGATGGTGCGTTCGCCCAGCCTGCCCAGGTCGAACACGGCGCGCAGACTGCGACCGATCAGGCGCTGGATTTCCTGCGTGCGGCCGCTCTGCTTGCCGCGCGCGGCCTCGCGATCGCCGCGCGTGTGGGTGGCGCGCGGCAGCATGCCGTATTCAGCCGTGACCCAGCCCTCGCCACTGCCGCGCTTGTGCGGCGGCACCTTCTCCTCGACCGAGGCGGTGCACAGCACCCGAGTCTGGCCGAATTCGATCAGCACCGAGCCTTCGGCGTAGGCGGTGTAGCGGCGCGTGATGCGCACCGGGCGCAACTGGTCGGGCGCGCGGCCGGCGCGGCCGGCCGGGGCGTGGATTGAAGTCATGTTCGGTTCCAGGTGGACGGCGGTTCGATCGCCGCGGGTGTAGTCGGGTCTTACGGGCCCTTGGGGAGGCCGCCGGTGCGATGCGGCCGGAGGCGCTGTCGGCAAGCCGTGATCATAGGCGTTCGGCAATGCCAGAATGGCGGCCCGACATGAACCCGCCCGTCTTCGCTTCCCTCACGCCGGCCTTCATCCTCGACGCGCTGGCCGCGCTCGGCCTGATGCCGGATGGCCGGCTGATGGCACTCAACTCATTCGAGAACCGGGTCTATCTGGCGCAGCTGGAGCCGGGCACGCCCCTGGCGGCCGAGCACCCGGCGCTGGTGCTGAAGTTCTACCGGCCTGGACGCTGGAGCGCCGAGCAGATCGAGGAAGAGCACGCCTTCGCGCAGGAGCTGATGGCGGCCGAAGTACCGGTGGTCGGACCGCTGGCGATCGGCGGCCGCACCCTGCACCAGCATGAAGGCATGGCGTTCTCGGTCAGTCCGCGGCGCGGCGGGCGGGCGCCCGAGCTGGACGACGAGGACACGCTGGCCTGGATCGGCCGCTTCCTGGCGCGCCTGCACATGGTCGGCGAGCGCGCGACGTTCAGGCACCGGCCGGCGGTCGACCTGGCCAGCTACGGCACCGAGCCGCGCGCCTGGCTGCTGGCCCACGCCGGGCTGCCGCTGGAGGTGGAGCGCGAATGGGCCGGCGTCAGCCAGCAGGCCCTGGATGCGGTGGCCGATGCGCTGGCGGCACTCGATGCACCCGGAGGTGATGACGCGGCCACCGGCATCCGCCGGCTGCGCCTGCACGCCGACTGCCACATCGGCAACATCCTGTGGACACCGGCTGAACTGCCCGGCGGCGGGCCGCACTTCGTCGACCTGGACGACTGCCGCAGCGGGCCGGCGGTGCAGGACCTGTGGATGCTGCAAAGCGGCACGCGCGCCGAACGCCAGCGCCAGTTGGGCGCGCTGCTGGACGGCTACGAGCAGATGCGCGAGTTCGACCGCCGCGAGCTGGCGCTGATCGAGCCGCTGCGCACGCTGCGCCTGATCCACTACAGCGCCTGGATCGCGCGCCGCTGGGACGACCCGGCGTTCCCCGCCGCCTTCCCTGGTTTCGGCACGCCGGACTACTGGCGCGGGCAGATCGCCACGTTGCGCGAGCAGCTGGAGGCCATGGCCGAGCCGGCGCTGGTGGCCTGAGGGCCCGGGCCCGCCGGCGCACGCCAGTAGGTGCCGCGCAAGGATCAGGCGAAACCGATGTGCATCAGGTTGGTGGTGCCGGAGGTACCGAACGGCATGCCGGCGATGGCGACGAAGGGATCGCCCGGCTCGGCAAAGCCCTCGCTGCGCACCAGTTTGGCGGCCAGCGCGGCGATCTCGTCCAGGTTGCTGACCTCGCCCACGTGCAGCGAGTGCACGCCCCAGGCCAGCGCCAGCTTGCGCGCGGTCGACTGCAGCGGCGTCAGGCTCAGGATCGGCGCGTCGGCGCGCTCGCGCGCGGCGCGTAGGCTGGTGTGGCCGGAATGCGTGGCGCAGACAATGGCGCTGGGCTGCATCAACGCCACCGCGCGCCGCATGGCGCAGCAGACGGCGTCGGCCACGTCGGTCTGGCCGGGCACGTTGGCGCTGTGCGAGGTGTCGAGGAACTGGCGGTACAGAGGATCGTCCTCGACCCGCTCGATGATGCGGTTCATGATCTGCACCGCACCGACCGGGTGCTTGCCGGCAGCCGATTCGGCCGACAGCATGACGGCGTCGGCGCCGTCGTAGATCGCGGTGGCGACGTCGGAGGCCTCGGCGCGGGTCGGTACCGGGCTCTCGATCATGGATTCGAGCATCTGGGTGGCGACGATCACCGGTCGGCCGCGCTGGCGGCAGATGCGGACGATGCGCTTTTGCAGCGGCGGCACGGTTTCGGCCGGCATCTCGACGCCGAGGTCGCCGCGCGCCACCATCACGGCGTCGGTGGCCTCGATCACTTCCTCCAGCCGGTCGATCGCGGCCGGCTTCTCCAGCTTGGCCACCAGGCCGGCGCGCGTGCCGACGAGGCCGCGCGCCTCGTAGATGTCCTCGGGACGCTGCACGAAGCTCAGCGCGATCCAGTCGGCGCCGATCTCCAGCGCCACCTCCAGGTCGCGCCGGTCCTTCTCGGTCAGCGCCGAGATCGGCAGCACCACGCCCGGCACGTTGACGCCCTTGCGGTCGGACAGCCGGCCGCCGACCAGCACCGTGGTGTCGGCGCTGCCGGCGTCGCAGCGCTCGACCTTCAGGCGCAGCTTGCCGTCGTCGAGCAGCAGCTCGGCGCCAGGCACCAGGGCGGCGAAGATCTCGGGATGCGGCAGCGTCACCGCCTGCGCGGTGCCGGCGATCGGCTCCAGTTGCAGCCGGAACGGCTGCCCGACGACAAGCTGCACCGGGCCGTCCTCGAAGGTGCCGACGCGCAGCTTGGGGCCTTGCAGGTCGGCCAGGATGGCGATCGGCCGGCCGTGCTTGTGCTCGATTTCGCGCAGTGTCGCGGCGCGCGCACGGTGGTCGTCGGCGCTGCCGTGGCTGAAGTTGAGCCGGAACACGTCGACGCCCGCCAGGAACAGCTGCTCGATGATTTCGGGATCGGTACTCGCCGGCCCGAGGGTGGCGACGATCTTGGCATTGCGGGTTCTACGCATGGAAGAGTTTCCTTGATTGGGAAGACGGGCGCCCGGCCTCGGCAGCCGTGAACGGTGAAACGGAAATGGAAACCAGCCGCCACACGCGGGCCAGGCAGCGGCACGCGGGCGGCTGCGCGCTCATGGCTGCCTCGCCTCGATCAGCAGCGCGCGAAAGTCGTTGACGTTGGTGCGGGTCGGCCCGGTAACCACCGAGTCGCCCAGCGCCTCGAAGAAGCCGTGGCCGTTGTTGTCGGCCAACTCGTCCCTGGGGCGCAGCCCGAGCGCCCAGGCGCGCCGCAGCGTGTCGGGGCCGATCAGCGCGCCGGCAAGCTCCTCGGCGCCGTCGACACCGTCGGTGTCGCAGGCGATGCCGTGCACGTCCGCCTGGCCGTCGAGCGCGATGGCGGTCGACAGCAGGCATTCGACGTTGCGCCCGCCGCGGCCCTGGCCGCGCAGCGTGACGGTGGTTTCGCCCCCCGACAGCAGCACGCAGGGCGGCTCGAACGGCTGGCCGTGCTTGGCCACCTGCAGCGCAATCGCGGCCAGCACCTTGCCGACGTCGCGCGCCTCGCCCTCCAGCGCATCGCCGAGGATGTGCGCCGTCACGCCGGCCTCGAGCGCCACCTGGGCGGCGGCTTCCAGCGCCAGCTGCGGCGCGGCGACGATGTGCGCCTCGGCGCGCGCCAGGCGCGGGTCATCCGGCTTGACTGATTCGCCGGCGCCGCTTTCCAGCAGCTGGCGCGCGGCCGACGGCAGCTCGATGCCGTAGCGGCGCACGATCGCCAGCGCATCCCCGGTGGTGGTCGGATCGGCCACGGTGGGGCCGGAGGCGATGTCGATCGGCTGGTCGCCTGGCACATCGGAGATCAGCAGGCTGAGCACGCGCGCCGGATGGCAGGCAGCCGCCAGCCGGCCGCCCTTGATCGCCGACAGGTGCCGGCGCAGGCAGTTCATCTCCGTGATGGTGGCGCCGCTGGCCAGCAAGGCCTTGTTCACCGCCTGCTTGTCCGCCAGCGTGAGGCCGGCACCGGGCAGCGGCAGCAGCGCCGAGCCGCCGCCGGAGATCAGGCACAGCACCAGGTCATCGGGCTGCAACCCGCTCACCAGCGCCATCAGTCGCCGCGCGGCGGCTTCACCGGCAGCGTCGGGCACGGGATGCGCGGCTTCGACGATCTCGATGCGCTCGCACGGCGCGCCGTAGCCGTAGCGCGTGACGACCAGGCCTTCGACGCGTTCCAGGCCACGCCCGCGCCAGTGCTCTTCCACCGCCTGCGCCATCGCGGCCGACGCCTTGCCGGCACCGATCACGATCACGCGGCCGCGCACCTCGGCCAGCTCGGGCAGGAAGCGCGGCACGCACAGCGCCGGTTGCGCCGACGCCACGGCGGCATCGAACATGCGCCGCAGCAAGTCGGCAGGATTCAGTGGGGTCACTCGCGTCATGCCGTTCTCCTGGGCCTGGCGGCGAGCCTATCAGACCGCCTTCTGGCCGATCTCGAAGTTGGACAGCTTTTCCAGCGCGCGCACCATGCCCGAGTGGTCCCAGGCCGCGCCGCCGTGCGACACGCAGGCGCTGAACAGCTGCTGCGCGGTCGACGTGGCCGGCAGCGCCAGGCCGAGCTGGCGCGCAGCGCCGAGCGCGAGATTGAGGTCCTTCTGGTGCAGCGCGATGCGGAAGCCCGGATCGAAGGTGCGCTTGATCATGCGCTCGCCCAGGATCTCGAGGATGCGCGAGGTCGCCAGCCCACCCAGCAGCGCCTGGCGCACCTTGGCCGCATCGGCGCCAGCACGCGAGGCGAACAGCAGGCCTTCGGCGACCGCGTTGATGGTCAGCGCGACCACGATCTGGTTGGCCACCTTGCAGGTCTGGCCGTCGCCGATGCCGCCGACCAGCGTGATGTTCTTGCCCATCAGCTCGAACACCGGCTTGACGCGCTCGAACACCTCGGGCTTGGCGCCGCACATGATCGACAGCGAGGCGTTCTTGGCGCCGACGTCGCCGCCGGAAACCGGCGCATCGACGTAATCGCAGCCCAGCGCCTCGATCTTGCGGGCGTACTCCTTGGTCTCGACCGGCGAGATCGAGGACATGTCGATCACCACCTTGCCCTGGCTCAGGCCGGCGGCAACGCCGTTCTCGCCGAACAGCGCGGCGCCGACGTCCGGCGTGTCGGGCACCATGGTGATGATGATGTCCGACAGCTGCGCCACTTCCTTGGCGTTGGCGCAGACCTTGGCGCTGCTGCCGGCGATCGGCTCGGGTACCGGGCCCAGCGTGTAGACGGCCAGCTTGTGGCCGCCCTTGATCAGGTGGCCGGCCATGGGCGTGCCCATGATGCCAAGGCCGATGAAACCGATGTTGAGGGATGTGTTGCTCATGATGGGTGTCTCCGAAACAGGTGATGAGGCGGGCGTGCGGCAGCCGGCGCCACCGGCGGGCGCCGCAGTCGCTGCCCGATGAAGATTCAGGCCGTCAGGCGCTGGCGCCAGCCCAGCCCGCCGCGGGTATCGGCGGCCGGCTTGTATTCGCAGCCGATCCAGCCGTCGTAGCCGATGCGGTCCAGGTGCGCGAACAGGAAGGCGTAGTTGATCTCGCCGCTGCCGGGCTCGTTGCGGCCCGGGTTGTCGGCCAGCTGGATGTGGGCGATGCGCGCCAGCTGCTTTTGCAGCGTCGCCGCCAGCTCGCCCTCCATGCGCTGCATGTGGTAGATGTCGTACTGGAGGAAGGCGTTGTCGGCACCGACCTCGTCCAGCACGTCCAGCGTCTGCGCGCTTCGGCTCAGGTAGAAGCCGGGGATGTCGTAGGTGTTGATCGGTTCGACCAGCAGCTTCAGTCCGGCGGCCTTGAACTCGCCCGCGGCGTAGCGCAGGTTGTCGACCAGCGTGCGGCGCAGCACGGCATCTTCCACACCGGCCGGCGTCTTGCCGACCAGGCAGTTGAGCTGGCCGACACCGAGCGCCTGCGCGTACTCGATGCCCCTGGCGACGCCGGCACGGAACTCGGCCACACGCTCGGGCAGGATCGCGATGCCGCGCTCGCCGGCATCCCAGTCGCCAGCCGGCAGGTTGTGCAGCGCCAGCTTCAGGCCGTTGTCGTCGAGCCGGCGGCGGATATCGCGGGCATCGAACGCGTAGGGGAACAGGAACTCCACCGCTTCGAAGCCGTCCTTGGCGGCAAGCTCGAAGCGCTCGAGGAACGGCACCTCGTTGTAGAGTATGGTCAGGTTGGCGGCAAATTTAGGCATGTTCTCTTCCTTCAGTGGACGGGCTCGCAGGCTTTCAGTCGAGCATGGACACGGCGATCGAGGTCGGCACGTCGCCCAGACCCTGCGCCATCTCCTCGTGCTCGGTCACGTTGTCGATCTCGGTGCCCATCGCGATGTTGGTGACGCGCTCGAGGATCACCTCGATCATCACCGGCACCTGGTGCTCGGCAATCCAGGCCTCGGCCTGGCGGATCGCCGGCGCGATGTCTTCCTGCTTGTGCACGCGGATCGCCTTGCAGCCCAGGCCCTCGACCACCTTGACGTGGTCGACGCCATAGCCGCGCGAGGGCTCGGCCGACGGCGTGTTGATGTTGTCGAACGACAGCTGCACGCAGTAGTCCATGCTGAAGCCGCGCTGCGCCTGGCGGATCAGGCCGAGGTAGCTGTTGTTGACCACGATGTGAATGTAGGGGATGTTGAACTGCGCCCCCACCGCCATCTCCTCCAGCATGAACTGGAAGTCGAAGTCGCCCGACAACGCCACCACCTTGGTGCCCGGGTTCGCCACCGCGACGCCCAGCGCCGCCGGGCCGGTCCAGCCCAGCGGGCCGGCCTGGCCGCAGTTGATCCAGCGGCGCGGACCGTACACGTGCAGGAACTGTGCCGCCGAGATCTGCGACAGGCCGATCGTCGAGACGTAGGTCACGTCCTTGCCGAAGGCGTTGTTCATGCACTGGTAGACGCGCTGCGGCTTCATCGGCACGTTGTCGTAGTTGGTCTTGCGCAGGTACTGCACGTCGCCCTTGCGGGCGCGGCACTCGGCCACCCAGGCCGAGCGGTCGCGCAGCTTGCCGGCCGCCTGCCATTCCCTGGCCACCTCGATGAACAGCTCGAGCGCGGCCTTGGCGTCCGAGACGATGCCGTAGTCAGGCGCGAACACACGGCCGATCTGGGTCGGCTCGATGTCGACGTGGACGAACTTGCGGCCCTTGCAGTAGACCTCGGGGCTGCCGGTGTGGCGGTTGGCCCAGCGGTTGCCGATGCCGAGCACGAAGTCGCTCGCCAGCATGGTCGCGTTGCCGTAACGGTGCGAGGTCTGCAGCCCGACCATGCCCGCCATCAGGCGGTGGTCGTCGGGAATCGTGCCCCAGCCCATCAGCGTCGGGATCACCGGGATGTCGACCAGCTCGGCGAACTGCTGCAGCAGGTCCGAGGCATCGGCGTTGATGACGCCGCCGCCCGAGACGATCAGCGGCTTCTCGGCCGCGTTGAGCATCTCGATCGCCTTCTCGATCTGCCTGCGCGAGGCCGCCGGTTTGTACACCGGCAGCGGCTCGTAGGTGTCGATGTCGAACTCGATCTCGGCCATCTGCACATCGAACGGCAGGTCGATCAGCACCGGGCCGGGGCGGCCCGAGCGCATCAGGTGGAAGGCCTGCTGGAACACGCACGGCACCTGCGCCGGCTCCAGCACCGTGGTGGCCCACTTGGTCACCGGCTTGGCGATGGAGGCGATGTCCACGGCCTGGAAGTCCTCCTTGTGCAGACGGGCGCGTGGCGCCTGGCCGGTGATGCACAGGATCGGGATCGAGTCGGCGCTGGCCGAGTACATGCCGGTGATCATGTCGGTGCCGGCCGGACCCGAGGTGCCGATGCAGATGCCGATGTTGCCGGCCTTGGCACGGGTGTAGCCCTCGGCCATGTGCGAGGCACCCTCGACGTGGCGCGCCAGCACGTGGGCAATGGTCTGCCGCTCCTGCAGCTGCGCATACAAGGGGTTGATGGCTGCCCCCGGCACCCCGAAGGCCTGGGTCACGCCTTCCTTTTCCATCACCAGTACCGCGGCCATCGCGGCCTTCATCTTCGCCATGCTTGTGCTCCTTTGATTTGCTTGTCGTTGGCAGGGATGGTGCCCGCGAGCAGCCGCAGGAGGAAGCCGCCGGCGCTGCATATGATCTATTCCCAGGAGGAATAAAGCGAACCCCTCGTGTACCATGGCGGCATGGACCGCTTCACCGCCATGCAGGTATTCGTGCGCGTGGTCGAGACCGGCAGCTTCAGCAAGGCGGCGCAGGAGCTCGGCATCACGCAGCCGACGGCGTCGAAGGCGGTCGCCGAGGCGGAGCGCCACCTGGGCGCCCGCCTGTTGCACCGCTCGACCCGCGGTGTCACCCCGACCGAGGTGGGTGAGCTCTACCACGAACGCTGCAAGGCGATCCTGCACGACGTCGACGAGGTTGAGAGCCTTGCCGCCCTGGTGCAGCAAAGCGCCTCCGGCCTGCTGCGCATCAACTCATCGGTCGCATTCGGACGCCGCGTGCTGGTACCGCTGGTGCTGCGCTACATGAGCGAGCACCCGCGGCTGCAGATCGAACTCGGCTTCGACGACCACTACGTCAACCTGGTCGAGCGCGGTGTCGATCTGGCGGTCCGCCTCGGCCGGCTGGCCGATTCCAGCCTGGGCGCGCGCTACCTGGGCATCAACCCCTGGGTGCTGACGGCCGCGCCCGGCTACCTCGCGGCGCATGGCGCACCACGGACACCGGCCGACATCTCCACCCACGCCTGCCTGATCTACAGCAGCGTGCAGGGCGATGCGCGCTGGCTGCTGCACGGCCCCGGCGGCGAGGACGAATCGGTGCCGGTCAGCGGCCCGCTGCGCAGCAACAACCTGTCGGCGCTGGCGGCCGCCTGCGAAGCCGGCATGGGCCTGGCGGTGCTGCCCTGGTACGTGGCGCGCGAGCCGGTCGCCGCCGGCCGGCTGGTGCCGCTGTTGCAGGACCACGCCCTGCCCTCGCAGGAAATGCACGCCGTGTTCCCCTCACCCAAGCTGGTGCCGGCCAAGGTGCTGACCTTCATCACCTGGCTGCAGCAGCAGTTGGTCGGCGACTGGTGGGAGCGCGCGCTGTGAACGCCGGCGCTATGCACGCGGGCCGTCAGCGGTTCGACAGACCCACCGCCACGGCGGTGCCGTGCAGGCTGCGCGCAAACTGAGCATAGCCGCGCGCGTTGGCGTGGATGGCATCGGCGCGCAGCTCGGGGTCGGCCAGCACCTCGGCCCAGCCCTCGCGCTGCAGCGGGATCTTCAGATCGGCGGCGATCTCGGCGTAGAGGCGGTGGTCGGTCATCTGCCCCAGCGCGGCAGCCACCGTGGCGCGCGGCACCGCCACCAGCAGCACCTGCGCGCCGGCCTCCAGCGACTGCCGGCAGATCGCATGCACATGGGCGCGCGTGTCACTCTCCGGCAGCCGGCGCAGGAAGTCATTGCCGCCGATGCTGACGATGACCAGCCGCGGCTGGTGCTCGGCCAGCAGTGCCGGCAAGCGCGCCAGCGCCTGCGCCGAGCTGTCGCCCGGCACACCGGCATTCACCACCTTCCAGCCGGTCAACTCCGCCAGCACAGCCGGATACGCACTCTCCGGCGCAGCGCCGGTGCCGTAGGTGAGCGAATCGCCCAGCGCCAGCACGATGCTGCCGGGCGGCACAAGCTGGGCGGCGGTCTTGTCGCGCCCGCAAGCGGCGAGGATGGTGGCCGCAGACGCCGCCAGCGCCACGGCGCCCAGCCGCGCCAGGCAGCCGCGGCGCGTCGCCGCCAGCCGGCTCACACCGAGGCGGCGCTCACCATCACGGCGCTTTCGCCCAGGCCCAGGCGTTCGGGCGAGAGGTATTCAAGCCGGTAGGTCTCGAACGGTACCTGGTCGCTGGCCTCGATCTGCTTCTGCCTGGCGACCGACTCCCGCGCCAGCGCCTCGAAGCGCGCCTTCAGCGCCGGCGGGTACGGCAGTGCCATCAGCTGCGCGCGCGTCGCCAGGGCACGCTCGCGCACGAAGGCGACGAAGCTGTCCGCGTGCTGCTCGCGCACCGCCCGCAGCACCCGCGCCGAGGGCAGCGATTCGGGCGCCGCCAGCGCCGCGCGCGCGGACGTCAGCGCGTCCGCGTAGGCCCGGCCGCCGTCCAGCGCATCCATGGCGACGGCGATCGGCGCCAGCTGCGCCACGATGTCGGCCGCCCACTCGGCCAGCTCTACCTGCTGGCCGGCGCGCTCGAGCAGCAAGCCGGGCTCGCGCCCGCGCGCTGCCGTCAGGTGCTGGTTGAGCTTGATCGCCTCGATCTCGTCCGGCGTGTCGGGTGGGCTGTCGGCCAGCAGGCAGTGCAGCAGAAACAGATCCAGGAAGCGCGCCGCCGCCGCGCCGATGCCAACCGGCTCGAAGGGATCGAGATCGACCAGCCGCACCTCGACGTACTCGACGCCGCGCTCGCGCAGCGCGTGCAGCGGGCGCTCGCCCGCCTGGATCACGCGCTTGGGCCGGATGGTGCCGTAGAACTCGTTCTCGATCTGCAGCAGCGTGGTGGCGAGCTGGTTGTATTCGCCGCCGGGGTTGCGCACGCCGATCGCCTCGTAGGCCGGATACGGCACGGTCAGCGCCTGCTCCAGCGACTCGGCGTAGGAATCCAGGCTGTTGTAGCTCACCGCCAGCGAGGCCTGCGCATCGCTCTGGTAGCCCAGCCGGCCCATGCGCAGCGAGGTCGCGTGCGGCAGGTGCATGCCGTGCTCGCCGAGCGGCTGTAGTTCGTGCTCGCGCCCGTCGACGAAGCTCGAACACACCGCCGGCGAGGCGCCGAACAGGTACAGCAGCACCACCGCGTTGCGGCGGAAGTTGCGGATCAGCGCGAAGTACTCGTCGTTGCTGACCCCGGGCAACGACCAGTTGTAGTGGATGCCCGAGATGGTCTGCATGCGCCGGCCGTAGCGGTGGCTCAGGCCGACGCGGTAGATGCTCTTGGCGCGGCCGACATTCGAGGTGCCGTAGACCCCGATCGGGATGGTCTCGTCGGTCGGCAGGCCGCAGGGCATGCTCGACACCCACAGCAGCTCGCTGCCCAGTGCCGCCAGCTCGTGGTAGACGACCTGGTGGATCTCGGTCAGCTCGGTCAGCGCGGCATCGACGCCGGCGTGCGCGCCGGTCACCAGTTCGAGCTGCGACTCGCTGAAATCGGTGGTGATGTGCGGATGCGCCAGCGGTGAACCAAGCCGCGCCGGATGCGGCGTCAGCGCCAGCCGGCCGTCGGGCTCGGCGCGCAGGCTTTCCTTCTCGATGCCGCGACGGATCCCGCGCAGGCGCTGGGGCGTCAGTGCGGCGAGCCGGTCCCTCAGCGTATTCATGTCGTGTCGGTTTTTCTTCGCAAGCAGGAAGGCGACGGTATCACAGGCGCGCGATTTCTTCCCGAGTGGGTCTTGCGCGCCCACGCCCGCTTCCTGACCTCGATCAAGGGCGTGCCGCTAGGGCCTGGGTGACTTCGTTGCTGCCCTGCTCGGCGCCGCTCATCGGCACGGTGTCACCGCTGCGGTCGCTGACCTGCGCCAGCGCCGCCAGCAGGCGCTCGGGCGTGTCGGCGCCCAGGCCTAGGTGCGCGCCGCGCGTGAGCGTCACGTGCGCCGCCTCGTAGGTGCCGGCGCCGGCGCACAGGATGGCGCGGTTGGGTGCCTGTTCGGCGGCCATCACCAGCATCGCCGGCACCACGGCCTCGGGCTGCAGCACCGCCAGCACCTCGGCCGGCAGCAGGCCCTCGGTCATGCGCGTGGCGGCGGTGGGTGCCAGGCAGTTGACGCGGATGTCGTGCTTGGCGCCCTCGATGCTGAGCGTCTGCATCAGCCCCACCAGCGCCATCTTGGCGACGCCGTAGTTGGCCTGGCCGAAGTTGCCGTACAGGCCGCTGGACGAGGTGGTCAGCACGATGCGGCCGTATTTCTGCTCCTGCATGATCGGCCACACCGCCTTGCACAGATGCACCGCGCCCATCAGGTGCACGTCGAGCACCAGGCGGAAATCATCCAACCCCATCTTGGCGAAGCTCTTGTCACGCAGGATGCCGGCGTTGCTGACCACGACATCGACCCGGCCCCAGGTATCGACAGCCTGCCGCACCATCGCCTGCACGGCATCGAAATCGGTCACCGAGGCGCCATTGGCGATCGCCTCGCCGCCGCTAGCGCGGATTTCCTCGACGACCTGCTGCGCCGCACTGGCCGAGCCGCCGCTGCCATCCACTGCGCCGCCCAGGTCGTTGACCACCACCTTGGCGCCACGCTCGGCCAGCGCCAGCGCGTGCAGGCGGCCGAGGCCGCCGCCGGCGCCGGTGACGATGGCCACGCGGCCGCTGAAGTCGATTCGTTCCATGGGTTCAGGCACTCCTTGCGTCCGGTTCTCGGCCCGGACTGTAAAGCAGCCCGGCTGCACGCGATGTTGCCGACCGGACAGCAGGCCGTGCGCGCCTGGCCGCACAATCGGTGCCCATGGAACTCAATCACGTGATCGTCGACGCGCCGCCGCGCGACTCCGCCAGCGTGGTCATGCTGCGTGATGGCGCTGCGGGGCTCGAGGTGCTGCTGCTGCGCCGCCACAACAAGTCGGACCAGCTGGGCGGCGCCTATGTGTTCCCGGGCGGCAAGCTGGATGCGGCCGACGGCCATGCCGGCATGCTGGACCGGCTCGACCGCCCGGCGGCCGAGCTGCACGCGCGGCTGGGCGAACCCGGCCTGACACCCGGCCAGGCGGCGGCCTTCTACGTCGCCGCCGCACGCGAGGCGGCCGAGGAGTCGGGCGTGCTGTTCCTGCAGGTCGGCGCCGAGGAGATCGCCCTGCACAGCAGCCGCACCTGTAGCCGGCTGCGTGCGGGCGAGTCCTTTGCCGCGCTGCTGGCCGAGCACGATGCCCGGCTCGACACCGACGCGCTGGCACCCTGGTCGCGCTGGATCACGCCACGCCGGCCGTCGGTGATGAACAAGCGCTTCGACACCCGTTTCTTCCTCGCCGCCGTGCCGAAGCTGCAGGAGGTGCGCCAGGACGACTACGAGGTCACCGAGGCACGCTGGCTGACCCCGCATGCGGCGCTCACGCAGTACCGCGCCTACGAGATCGACATGGCGCCGCCGCAGATCGTGAGCCTGCTGCACCTGCTGCAGCACGCCAGCGTGGCCAGCGCCATGCAGGCCGCGCGCGGGCGGCGGCCGCCGCTGATCGAACCCGAGACCTTCGAGATCGGCGACATGCGCGTGCTGTGCTATCCGGGCGACGCCGACCACCCGCTGCGCGAGCGCGCGCTGCCCGAGCCGGTGCCCACGCGCGTGGTCTGGCGCAACAAGCGCTTCGAGCCGCCGCAGGGCTTCGGCGCCTTTCTCGACTGACAGCCGGCCCGCGCCGCCCCAGGAGTGACCATGCACCCCATCGTTCGCCGCCAGACCCTGGCCGATCTGCTGCGCCGCACCGCCGCCCGCCTGCCGAACAAGCTGGCCGTGCACTGCGGCGACACCCGCTGGACCTACGCCGAGTTCGATGCGCTGGTCTCACGGCTTGCCGCCGGGCTGGCGCAGCGCGGCATACGGCATGGCGACAAGGTGGCGGTGCTGGCGCGCAACTCGCACGGCTTCGCCGCCATCCGCTTTGCGCTGGCGCGCCTCGGCGCCGTGCTGGTGCCGATCAACTTCATGCTGAAAGCCGACGAGGTGGCCTACATCCTGCGCCACGCGGGCGCGAAGACGCTGGCCACCGACAGCGGCCTGGCGGAACTGGCGCGCGCCGCGGCGGCGCTGGACACGCAGGTGCAGGACTTAATCTGGCTGCCGAGCGAAGACCCGAGCGAGCCGGTGGACGGCATGGCCAGCTTCCACGAACTGGCGGCCTGCACCGACGCGCTGCCCGACACCCCGCTGCAAAGCACCGACCTGCTGCAGATCGTCTACACCAGCGGCACCGAAAGCTCGCCCAAGGGCGCGATGCTGACGCACGACGCCGTGCTGTGGCAGTACGTCAGCTGCTGCATCAACGCCGAAGTCGCTGAAGCCGACGTCGCGCTGCACGCGCTGCCGCTGTATCACTGCGCGCAGCTCGACGTGTTCTTCGGTCCGGCGATCTACATCGGCAGCGAGAACCACATCACGGCCAGGCCCACGCCGGAAAACCTGCTGGCGATGATGCAGGCGCATGGCATCACCAGCTTCTTCGCGCCGCCGACGGTGTGGATCGGGCTGCTGCGCTCGCCGCTGTTCGACCAGACCGATCTGTCGAAGCTCGCCAAGGGCTATTACGGCGCTTCCAGCATGCCGGTGGAGGTACTGAAGGAAATCGCCCGCCGCCTGCCCGGGGTGCGGCTGTGGAACCTGTACGGCCAGACCGAGATCGCGCCGCTAGCCACCCTGCTGGGCCCCGAGGACCAGCTGCGCAAGCCCGGTTCGGCCGGCCGCGCGGTCATCAACGTCGAGACCCGCGTGGTCGATGACCGGATGCAGGACGTCGCCGTGGGCGAGGTCGGCGAGATCGTGCACCGCTCGCCGCACCTGATGCAGGGCTATTTCCACGACGACGACCGGACGAAGGCCGCGTTCGAGGGCGACTGGTTCCATTCGGGCGATCTGGGCACCATCGACGAGGAGGGCTACATCAGCGTGGTCGACCGCAAGAAGGACATGATCAAGTCTGGGGGCGAGAACGTCGCCAGCCGCGAGGTCGAGGAGATGATCTACCGCCTGCCGCAGGTCAGCGAGGTCGCCGTGATCGGCCTGCCCGATCCGAAATGGGTCGAGGCGGTGACGGCGGTCATCGTCGTCAAGCAGGGTCAGGAGTTGACGGCCGGTCAGGTCATCGCGCACTGCAACGCCCACATGGCGGCCTTCAAGAGCCCGAAGCGGGTGGTGTTCCTGGACAGCCTGCCCAAGAATCCCAGCGGCAAGCTGCTCAAGCGCGAGCTGCGCAAGACCGTGGCGGTGGAGTGAACTCGCCGGGCAGGTCCGGTGCGCGCGCTACCTACGCCGATGCCGATGCGCGCCTAACGCACCACGCTGGCCAGCCTGCATAGCAGCGCCGCGTCCAGCCGCTCAGTGCGCCGCTGCCGGCTGACCGCGCAGCTTGCCGATCGCAACCACCACCGCCACCACGATGGCGCCGACCACGATGCCGACGCCGCCATTGGCCAGCATTTCCACCAGCCAGCCGATGCCGCCGGCTGCGGCCTTCCACTCCTGGATCAGGTGGTGCAGCGGCCCGATGCCGTGCGCGATGATGCCGCCGCCGACCAGGAACATGGCCGCCGTGCCCGCCACCGACAGGAACTTCATCAGCCACGGCGCCAGCCACAGGATGCCGCGGCCGATCGCCTGCGCGGCGTCGCTGGCCTTGCGGCTCAGCCACAGGCCCAGGTCATCAAGCTTGACGATGCCGCCCACCAGGCCGTAGACGCCCACGGTCATGATCAGCGCGATACCGACCAGCACCGCCAGCTGGGTCCAGAAGTCCTGCCCCGCCACCGTGCCCAGGGTGATGGCGATGATCTCGGCCGAGAGGATGAAGTCCGTGCGTACCGCGCCCTTGACCTTGTCCTTCTCCATCTGTGCCAGGTCCACCTGGGGGTTGGCCAGCGCGACCTCGAGCTCGGCCTCGTGGGTATCCGCCTCCTTCGGGTGCAGGAACTTGTGCGCCACCTTCTCGAAGCCTTCGTAGGCCAGGAACGCGCCCCCCACCATCAGCAGCGGCGTCACCGCCCAGGGCGCAAAGGCGCTGATGGCCAGCGCTGCCGGCACCAGGATCGCCTTGTTGACCAGCGAACCCTTGGCGACCGCCCGCACCACCGGGATCTCGCGGTTGGCACTGACGCCGGTGACCTGCTGCGCGTTCAGCGCCAGATCATCGCCGAGCACGCCGGCGGTCTTCTGCGCCGACACCTTGGTCAGCACGGCGACGTCGTCCGCCATGGCCGCGCTCTTGCGCGCGGCCACCTTGCTCATGACCGAGATGTCGTCGAGCACGGTGGCGATGTCGTCGAGCAGCAGGAGCAGGCTGGAGGCCAAGATGATTTCCCTGTCAGGTGGATGTTGTGGTGCGATGGATTCAGGCTGCAGCGCGCGCCGTCACCGGCAAATCGAGCCGCGCATACTGCGCCTGGGTGCGCTGCACCCAAGTGCCGACCGCCTGCGGATCGTTGACGGCGCGCAGCACATCGAAGGCCTGCTGCGCCTCCGGATAGGCCGCGCGCAGGTAATTCAACCATTGCTTGAGCCGCCCCGCGCGGTGACGCCGCTCCACGCGGGCCGTCACATCGGTCCAGAAATCCGTCAGCAGCGGCACGACGCGCCGCCATGGTAAGGCGGCGATGGCAGCGTCGCTGTAGGACGCCACCGGCTCGTGCGGTCCCTGGGCGGCGGCCCTGGCCGCATCGGCGATGGCCAGCGCCAGGCCCGGTCGGCGCACCATGCCGCGCCCCAGCATCAGCGCGTCGCAGCCGGTGACTTCGCGGCAGCGCGCGGCGTCCTGCACGCTCCAGATCTCGCCATTGGCGATCACCGGTAGCGGCAACTGCTGGCGTATCAGGGCGATCGACTCCCAGTAGGCCGGCGGCCGGTAGCCGTGCGCCTTGGTGCGCGCGTGCACCGCGAGTTCGCTGGCGCCGGCCGCGGCGATGGCACGGGCGCAGTCGAGCATGCGGGTGTCGTCGTCATAACCCAGCCGCATCTTCGCCGACACGGCGATGTGCGCCGGCACGGCGCGGCGCACGGCGGTGACGATGGCATGGATCAGCTCCGGTTCGTCCAGCAGCACGGCACCGCCGCGGTGCCGGTTGACGGTCCTGGCCGGGCAGCCGAAGTTGAGATCGATGCCGGCCGGCCGCAGCTCGGCCAGGCGGGCCGCGTTCTCGGCCAGGCACACGGGGTCGCTGCCCAGCAGCTGCGGCCGCACCGGCACGCCGGCCGCCGTGCGGCTGTCGCTCAGCAGCTCGGGCACCACGCGGATGAAGCTGCGCGCCGGCAGCAGGCGATCGGTGATGCGGATGAATTCCGACACGCAGCGGTCGACGCCGCCGACGCGCGTCAGGATGGCGCGCAGGCCGTGGTCGAGCAGGCCTTCCATGGGTGCCAGGACAATGCGCAGCGACATCGGGATGCGGGTGGCCGGAAATGCGTGGGAATGCGCCAGGCGCGGTGCCGGCGATTGTCGCCGCAGCGGCGGGCGGCGGCGACAGCCATGGGACGCCCGTGTCTTACAGCCGTTGCCCCGCCGCTGTTGTACGATCCCATGGCGGCCGCCGGCATGCTGCATGCTGCGGTGCGCCCAAAGAGGAACCATGAGATGTCGATCCGATTCGTCCGTCTGATCCAGGCTGCCGGCGCAGGCGCGCTGCTGTGCTGCACGCTGGCGTTCGCGCAGGAACCCGCCACGGTGCCGTCCGCATCGTCAGCCAGCACCGTGCCTCCATCCGCCACCATGGCGGATCAGCGCGAGGGCACCTTCAAGACGGTGCAGGGGGACGTCACCGTGATGCGGGGCAAGGTCAGCAGCGCCGCCATCGTCGGTGCCGCGCTGCACACGTCCGACCGCGTCACCACCGGCCCCGGCAGCGCCGCCGCCATCACGCTGCGCGACGGCACCGTGCTGTCGATCGGGCCCGACAGCGCCGTCGACCTGACGGAATTCCGTTTCGACAGCACGACGCACGACGGCAGCGTGCTGATCTCGCTGATGCGCGGCTCGCTGCGCGTGGTGACCGGCCTGATCGCCAAGCTCAAGCCCGAGCAGGTCAAGATCACGACACCAACCACGGTGATCGGCGTGCGCGGCACCGATTTCATCGTGGAGCAGCGATCGTGAAACCGGCCGCCTGGCTGCTGGGCTGGGCAGTGCTGGTCGCCGGCTGCGCACCGGCAACGCGCGTGGTCCTGCTGCCGCAGCAGGGCGGCCATACCGGTTCGGTGGAAGTCAGCACGGCAGCGTCCAGTGCGGTGCTGTCGAAGCCCTACGACGCGGCCGCGGTACGTGCCGGCAGTGTCAGCACCGAGCAACTCGACGCGGCCCAGGTCAAGCGTCGCTACGGCGAGCTGCTGGCGGTGCAACCACCCGCCGCGCAACGCTTCACGCTGCACTTCGAGACCGGTGGCGCGCAGCTGACGCACAAGTCGATGAGCCAGCTGAGCCAGGTGCTGGACGACGCCACGGCGCGGCCCGGCGGCGAGATCGCGGTGATCGGCCACACCGACCGGGTCGGCAAGCTGGAGGCCAACGACAGCCTGTCGCTGCAGCGTGCCGAGGCGATCCGCGAGTTGCTGATCCAGCGCGGCTTCGATGCGGCGCGCGTGGTTGCGTCGGGTCACGGCGAACGCGACCCGCTGGTGCCGACTGCCGACGAAGTCGCCGAGCCGCGCAACCGGCGCGTCGAGATCGTGGTGTACTGAGAAGGTGTGAACAAACCCGCCATGCCCGCTCGTACCGCCAAAACGGCACCACTCATCGTTGCAAATGCTCGCCGTAGCACGAGCTACGCCCGCGCTTTGCGCCTCGATTGGCGCCGTTTTGACGATCCGCTCGAACACGGCGGATTCATTCACACCTTCTGAGTTCGGCGGACCGAACGCGCCCAGTACCGGCCTGCATGCCCCGTCGCCGTCTTCCATTCCTGCTGAAGATCCTGCTGCTGGCCTGCGCCTGGCTTGCCGCCGCGGCGAGCGCGGCGCCGGCGTTCGAGGACAGCATCGCCGAGCGCACCAAGGCCTGCACCTTCTGCCACGGCGAACAGGGCCGCGCCGGACCCGACGGCTACTACCCGCGCCTGGCCGGCAAGCCGGCCGGCTACCTCTACAACCAGCTGCTCAATTTCCGCGACGGACGGCGCCACTATGGCCTGATGACGCGCATGGTCGACATGCTGAGCGACCGCTACCTGATGGAGATCGCGCAGTACTTCGCCGCGCTCGAGGTGCCCTACCCGCCGCCCGCGCCGCTGCCTGGCACACCGTCCGCCGAGCTGCTGGCGCACGGTCGCGAGCTGATCCTGCACGGCAACCCGGGCACGCGCCTGCCGGCCTGCGTGCAGTGCCATGGCGAGCAGCTGACCGGCACGCTGCCCGAGGTGCCGGGCCTGCTAGGCATGCCGTCCGACTACCTGATCGCGCAACTCGGCGGCTGGCGCACCGGACAGCGCCGCGCCCACGCGCCGGACTGCATGGCCGAGGTGGTGCAGCGCCTGTCGGACCGCGACGTGCATGCCGTCGTCAGCTGGCTCGCCACGCAGCCGGTGCCCGCCGATGCGCGGCCCGCGGCGCACAAGCCGTCACTGGCGCCGGACGCGCCCGACTTGAAGTGCGGCAGCGCGCCACTGCCCGGGACGCGGCCGTGAGGATGCTGCGAGTCGGCGCGCTCGCGCTGCTGGCCCTGCTGCTGGCCGGTGCTGCGGCGCTCTGGCATCTCAACTACAACGACGGCGTCGACATCCACGACCAGGCGGCGCCCGCTGGCGACCGCACCGCCCTGATCGCGCGCGGCGCCTACCTGGCGCGCACCGGCAACTGCCTGGCCTGCCACACCGCGCGCGGTGGCGACGCCGGCGGCGGCGGGCTGCCGATCGCCACCAGCTTCGGTACCCTGTACTCGAGCAACCTGACGCCCGATCCCGAGCACGGCATCGGGCACTGGAGCGCGACCGCCTTCTGGCGCGCCCTGCACCACGGCCGCTCGGCCGACGGCCGCCTGCTCTACCCAGCCTTTCCCTACACCCACACCACCTTGCTGACGCGCGAGGACAGCGATGCCTTGTTCAGCTATTTCCACAGCCTGCCGCCGTCGCGCCAGGAGGTGCCGGCACACCAGCTGCGCTGGCCCTACAGCATGCAGCTGTCGCTGGCCGGATGGCGCGCGCTGTACTTCCGGCCCGGCGACTTCGAGCCCGAGCCGGCGCGTGGCGCCGACTGGAACCGCGGCGCCTACCTGGTACACGCGGTCGCGCACTGCTCGGCCTGCCATGCCGGCCGCGACCGCTGGGGCGGCGCCGACTGGAACAGCTTCGGCGGCGGCCTGATGAAGCCGCAGGGCTGGTATGCACCCTCGCTGCATTCCGCACGCGAGGCCGGCGTCGCCGACTGGCCGCTCGAGGACATCGTGCGCCTGCTCAAGACCGGCCAGGCCGAGCGCGGCAGCACCAGCGGCCCGATGGCCGAGGTGGTGCTGCACGGCACGCAGTACTTCAGCGACGCCGACCTGCGCGCCATGGCCAGCTACCTGCAATCGCTGCCACAGCAGGTGCCGCCGCCGGCCGAATCCGCGATGCCCGCGCCGGCCGCTGCTGGCCGCCTGGTGCTGGCAGGCCAACAGCTGTACCAGGACCGTTGCGCAAGCTGCCACGGCGACCAGGGCGAGGGCCAGCCCAATGCCTACCCTGCGCTGGCCGGCAACCGCGCGGTGACCCTGGCACGCACCGAGAACCTGGTGCAAATGCTGATGTACGGCGGCTTCGGCCCCGCCACCGCCGGTCATCCGAGGCCGTATGGCATGCCGCCCTTCACCCAGCTGCTGAGCGACGCCGAAATCGCCGCTGTGCTGAGCTACATCCGCACCAACTGGGGCAACCATGCGCCGGAAGTGTCGCCGCTGGACGTGCACACCATGCGCGCCGCCATGGCGGTCGCGCTGCCGTCCTGAGTGGCAGCCCCGCCGCTGCGTCATCGTGGCTGAAGTCCCGCTGGCAAGCGTGCTAGACACCGATCCGCACCTCGCCCCCACCGACTGCCTGTACGCCGACGAACAGCTGCTGGCCCTGGTCAAGCCGGCCGGCCTGCTGGCGGTGCCGGGGCGCGGCGCCGACAAGGCCGACTGCCTGCTCACGCGCGCCCAGCGCCACTGGCCCGACGCCCTGGTGGTGCACCGGCTCGACCAGGCCACCAGCGGCCTGATGCTGCTGGCGCGTGGCGCCGCCATGCAGCGCGCGCTGAGCATCGCCTTCGGCGAGCGGCGCGTGCACAAGCGCTACCAGGCGCTGGTGCATGGGCGCCTGAGCGCGCCTGCTGGCGACGACGGCTGGCACCACATCGAACTGCCGCTGATCGTTGATTGGCCGAACCGCCCGCGCAGCAAGGTCGACCACGCCAGCGGCAAGCCCAGCCTGACGCGCTGGCGCGTACTCGGCCACGACGCCGCGCGCGACATCACGCGCGTCGAGCTGGAGCCCGTCACCGGCCGTTCGCACCAGCTGCGGGTGCACCTGCAGGCGATCGGCCACCCGATCGTCGGCGACGCCCTGTACGGCCCGCCGGACGGCACCGCGCGCCTCATGCTGCACGCCTGCGCGCTGCGGCTGGCGCATCCGGCCGACGGACGCACGCTGGCGCTGTCCAGCCCGGCGCCGTTCTGAGGGACTGCGGCCACTGAAGCCGGACGCCGCACAGCGCCTGTGCCGGCCGCTCGACAAGCCGGCGGGTTGCTGTCCTACGCGGCGTCCCGGGACCCACGGCTACAGTCTCGGCATCACCCATCGATTCACCCGACGAGAGGAGCATCCATGAACAAGTTCAATCTTCGCAGCATCGGCTTGGCGGTCGCCATCGGTCTCGGCAGCATCGGCATGGTCGCCTGCACCACCACGCCGCAGGGCTCGGAAGCCTCCGGCCCGACCGCGCGCGCCGCCATGGAGCGCGACGTCGACGCCACGCTGGCGCGCCTGTACACCACCGTACCGGGCACGCGCGAGATGGTGCAGCGTTCGGCCGGCGTGCTGGTGTTCCCGGCGGTGGTCGGCGGCAGCTTCGTGGTCGGCGTCGACCATGGCAAGGGCGCGCTGCGCGAGGCCGGCCGCACCAGCGGCTACTACAGCACCACCAGCGGCTCGATCGGCTTCCAGGCCGGTGGCCAGTCCAAGGCGGTGATCTACGTCTTCAACACGCGTGACGCGCTGAACAAGTTCAAGGCATCGAACGGCTGGACCGCCGGCGCCGACGCCACCGTGGCGGTCGGCAAGGTCGGCGCCAACGGCTCGGTCGATACCCAGACCCTGCAGCAGCCGGTGGCCTCGTTCATCCTGACCAACGTCGGCCTCGAGGCTGGCGCCGCGGTCGGTGCGGCCAAGGTCACGCGCATCAGCATCTGAGTTCCACTCCAGCAACCCCGCCTGCCGGCGCGTCATGCATCGGCAGGTGGATGCTGCCAAGCGCCGCCATCGCGGCGCTTTTTTTCATGCTTCGGCTAAATTGCGTCCATGCCCAACAACCCTGCTCCCCACCTGTTCATCCTCACCGGCGCCTCGCGCGGCATGGGCCTGGCCATGGCGCGGCAACTGCTGCAACCCGGCCACGTGCTGCTGACCCTGTCACGCCGCGCGAATCCGGACCTCGCCAGCCAGGCAGCCGGCGCCCAGGTCGTACTCGAGCAATGGCCGATCGACCTAGCCGACGCACCAGCCGCCAGCCAGCGCCTGCACGGCTGGCTGGCCAGTCATGCTGCGCAGGCGTTCGCCAGCGCCACGCTGATCAACAACGCCGGCGTGATCCCGGCCATCGTGCCATTGCGCGACGCCGACCCCGCCGATCTGGCGCACGCGCTGCGCGTCGGACTGGAGGCGCCGATGCTGCTGACCGCGGCCTTCCTGCGCGCCACGCGCGACTGGCCAGGCGCGCGCAAGGTGCTGAACATCTCCTCCGGCCTCGGCCGCCGCGCCATGGCCTCGCAGGCGGCCTACTGCGCCGCCAAGGCCGGCATGGACCATTTCACCCGCTGCGTCGCGCTGGACGAGGCGCCGCTCGCCAACGGCGCCCGCGTGTGCTCGCTGGCGCCCGGCGTGATCGACACCGACATGCAGGTACAACTGCGCGGCGCCGACGCCCAGGCGTTCCCCGACCGCGCCAACTTCGAGCAGCTCAAGCAGGGCGGTCACCTGACTTCACCCGAAGATGCCGCGCGCCGCGTGCTGGCCTTCCTGGCCCGCCCCGACTTCGGCGCCGAGCCGGTGGCCGACGTGCGGCAAGCCGCCTGATCGCCCGCGAATTCCGCCACTGCCCTGCCGCGCACGTCTCCGGTCGCCGCGTCAAGACCGGACTTAAGACTCACCGGACCCATCAGCGTGCCACCAAATGGCCGCAGAGCAGGCCAGTCCAGCGACAGCCGTGCCCGGACCTGCGCCGGGCACTGGCTGTGTCCCCCTTCGCGCAGCAAGAAGGGGGAAGCCGCGTCAGCGGCACAGGGGGATGTTCCGAATTCTGGGGAAGCGGCTCCAGCCGCTCAGGGGGATGCGCCGTCAGTATTCCTGCGGCACGATCATGCTCTGCGGCACCGGGTGCCGCACGTAGTCCTCATGGCGCACGCGCGGCGGCAGAACGACCTCGGGGCGCTCGATCTCCTGGTAGGGCAGTTGTGACAGCAGGTGGGTGATGCAGTTCAGGCGCGCCTTCTTCTTGTCGTCGGCAGGTACCACCCACCAGGGCGCCTCGGCGATGTGGGTGCGCTGCAGCATCTCTTCCTTGGCCTTGGTGTAGTCCTCCCAGCGGCGGCGGCTCTCCAGGTCCATGGGGCTGAGCTTCCACTGCTTCAGCGGGTCGTGGATGCGACCCAGGAAGCGCAAGTTCTGCTCCTCGTCTGAGATCGAGAACCAGTACTTGATCAGCACGATGCCCGAATGCACCAGCATCTTCTCGAACTCGGGCACGGTGCGGAAGAACTCCTCCAGCTCGGTCTCGGTGCAGAAACCCATCACGCGCTCGACGCCGGCGCGGTTGTACCAGCTGCGGTCGAACAGCACCAGCTCGCCGCCGGCCGGCAGATGCGGCACGTAGCGCTGGAAGTACCACTGCGTCTTCTCGCGGTCGTTGGGCGCCGGCAGCGCCACCACGCGGCACACGCGCGGGTTCAGGCGCTGGGTGATGCGCTTGATGACACCGCCCTTGCCGGCCGCGTCGCGCCCCTCGAAGATGATCACCACCTTGCGCTTGGTGGTGGCAACCCAGTCCTGCAGCTTGACCAGTTCACCCTGCAGCCGGAACAGCTCGCGGAAGTAGCGCTGCCGCGCCGACTTGTACTGCGGCGAATCGGTCAGCAGGCCGGACACCGCATCGATGTTGCGGTCTTCCAGCTCCATCTCCAGCTCTTCGTCGTAGCCGTCCAGCAGGTCGCTGCGCAGGCGCTTGATCAGTTCTTCTTTACTCACGGGGGTTCTCCAGGCGGTCGGGCGCCGGCACGCACCTTACGCATGCCGTATGACACTTTGATGACTGTCATACAAGGGTACTGCGGAGGGCGCCGCGGCAAGACACTGTCAGCGGCGTGTCGGCGGAAGGCGTCATACTGTCGGCTTTCAACCCGGATCATTCCCACAAGCAGGAGACTCGAATCATGGCTCGCGAAGTCGTCGTCGTCAGCGGTGTGCGCACCGCCGTAGGTACCTTTGGTGGCAGCCTGAAGGACACCCCCACCGTCGATCTGGCCGCCCTGGTGGTCAAGGAGGCGCTGGCGCGGGCCAGCGTCGAGGGCAAGGACGTCGGCCACGTCGTCTTCGGCCACGTCGTCAACACCGAGCCGCGCGACATGTACCTGAGCCGCATGGCGGCCATCAACGGCGGCTGCCCCAAGGAAACGCCGGCCATGAACGTCAACCGCCTGTGCGGCTCCGGCCTGCAGGCCATCGTCAGCGCCAGTCAGGGCATCCTGCTGGGCGACTACGACGTCGCCATCGGCGGCGGCGCCGAGAACATGAGCCGCGCGCCCTACGCCGCGCTGGCCACGCGCTGGGGCGCCCGCATCGGCGACACCAAGATGGTCGACATGATGGTCGGCGCGCTGCACGATCCCTTCCACACCATCCACATGGGCGTGACGGCCGAGAACGTGGCGGCCGAGCACGGCATCACGCGTGAGGAGCAGGACGCGCTGGCGCTGGAGAGCCACCGCCGCGCCGAGGTGGCCTGGAACGAGGGCCGCTTCAACGGGCAAATCGTCCCGGTGGTGAGCAAGGGCCGCAAGGGCGACGTCACCTTCGACAAGGACGAGCACTTCCGCACCGGCGCCAAGCTGGAGGACTTCCAGAAGATGAAGCCGGTGTTCGTGAAGGAGAACGGCACCGTCACCGCCGCCAACGCATCGGGTATCAACGACGCGGCTGCCGCCGTGCTGCTGATGGAAGCCGGCGCCGCCAAGGCGCGCGGCGCCCAGCCGCTGGCGCGCCTGGTCGGCTACGCTCACGCCGGCGTCGAGCCCAAGACCATGGGCATCGGCCCGGTGCCGGCAACGCAGCAGCTCCTGAAGAAGCTCGGTATGACGATCGACCAGATGGACGTGATCGAGGCCAACGAGGCCTTCGCCGCCCAGGCCTGCGCCGTCACCAAGGGCCTGGGTGCCGACCCGGCCAAGGTCAACCCGAACGGTTCGGGCATCTCGCTCGGCCACCCGATCGGCGCCACCGGCGCACTGATCACGGTGAAAGCGCTGTACGAGCTCAAGCGCATCAGCGGCAAGTACGCGCTGGTCACCATGTGCATCGGCGGCGGCCAGGGCATCGCGGCGGTGTTCGAGCGCATGTAAGCCAGGCCCGGGTTGCGCATCGCGCGGCCCTCCGGCAGTCAAGAGCGCCTGTTTCCTTGCGGAAGCGGGCGCTTTCATTTTTCCGCGCGCAGTGTGGCCGTTTCACGTCCGCACCCCGTTTCCGAACAGCGCGCTACCATGCGTGCCCCCAACAACGATTTCGTACAGGAAGCAGATCCCGATGTTCTCCAAGCTCGCTCCCCTGCTGGCGATCGGCCTGATCGCCGGCGCCGCCCAGGCGCAGACCTACCCCGACAAGCCGATCCGCATGGTGATCCCGTTCCCACCCGGCGGCGGCACCGACATCCTGGGCCGACTGGTGGCCAAGGAAATCACCGAGGCCAACAAGTGGACCGTCGTGCCCGAGAACAAGGCCGGCGCCGGCGGCACCCTGGGCATCACCGAGGCGGCCAAGGGCAAGCCCGACGGCTACGACATGGTGATGGGCCAGAAGGACAACCTGGTGGTCGGCCCCTGGCTGTATAAGAGCCTGCCCTGGAACCCGGTCAAGGACTTCGTCGCCGTGGCCCACGTGGCCTGGTCGCCGGTGATCATCGCCACCAGTGCCAACTCCAAGTACCAGACGCTGGCCGACGTGGTGACCGCCGCCAAGGCCGCCCCCGACACCATCACCTACGGCTCGCCCGGCAACGGCACCACCATCCACCTGGCGGGCGACCAGTTCGAGAAGGCCGCCGGCATCGAACTGCGCCACATACCCTACAAGGGCTCCAACCCGGCGCTGATGGATGCGCTGGCCGGCAACGTCGACCTGCTGGTGTCCTCGGTGCCCTCGGCGATGGCCCAGGTCAAGGCCGGCAAGCTGCGTCCGCTGGCCGTCACCTCCGCCAAGCGCAGCAGCTCGCTGCCCGAGGTGCCGACGGTGGCCGAAAGCGGCTTTCCGGGCTTCGACATGAGCACCTGGTACGGCCTGCTGATGCCGGCCGGCACGCCGGCGCCGATCGTGGCACAGATGAACGGCGCCGTGAACAAGCTGCTGGCCACGCCCCAGTTGCAGAAAGCCATCCAGGACCAGGGCGCCGAACCGCAGGCCATGAGCGCCGAAGCCTTTGCCAAGCAACTGCAGCGCGACTACCAGGGCATGGAAAAGATCGTGCGCGACGCCGGCATCCGGATCGAGTGATCCGCGCCTGAGGCGCTGACGCGCCTGGCCCCTCTGCGGAGCGCGTGCGGCCGACGGCTGGCGCGCGCCGCCGCCGCGGCCGCCACCGACCTGCCCGGCGGCTTGTCGGCCGATCGAGCAGCCGACCGGCCGGCCGGAAATAACCACGGATTCCAGCAAGGTTTTTCACCGGCATCGGACTCTCGGATAAGATAGTAATCAATTACTATCTCACGACCCCATCCGATGAACCAGCTTCCCAAGCACCTGCCCGCCGAGGAGCGGCGCGCCGCCACCGTCGAGGCGGTGGTCGCCTTGGCGGCCGAGCAGAACCCGAGCGACATCACCACCGCCGCCATCGCGCAGCGCATGGGCCTGACGCAGGGCGCGCTGTTCCGCCACTTCCCGAGCAAGGACGCGATCCTGCAGGCGGTCATGTCCTGGGCGTCGGAGCGCCTGCTGGCGCGCATCGATGCCGCGATCCACGACGCCGCCTCGCCGGTTGCCGCGCTGGAGGCGGTGTTCATGACGCACATCGATTTCATCGCCCAGCACCCGGGCGTGCCGCGCATGCTGTTCAGCGAGCTGCAGCGCCCCACCGAGACCCTGCCCCGCCGCATGGTGCAGACCCTGGTCGAGCACTACCGCGAGCGCCTGCAGCGCCTGCTCGCGGCCGGTCAGGCGCTGGACGAGCTGGATACCGGACTCGACACGCAGGCCGCCGCGACGCTGTTCGTCGGCACCGTCCAGGGCCTGGTCATGCAGTCGCTGCTGGCCGGCAGCGTGCGCCACCTGCGGCGCGACGCCGCCGCCGTGTTCGCGATCTACCTGCGCGGCATCCGGAGCGTGCGATGAAGCGGCCCCGTCTGCAAGGCCGCACCCTGGCGCTGATCGCCGTCATCATTCCGCTGGCACTGCTGTTCGTCTACACCGTGCTGCGCTCCGGTCCGCTGGCGCCGGTGGCGGTGACGACGACCACCGTGCAGACACGCGCGCTGGCGCCGGCGCTGTCGGGCATCGGCACGGTGCAGGCGCGCTTCACCTACAAGATCGGCCCGACCTTCGCCGGCCGGCTCAAGCGCCTGGACGTGAGCGTGGGCGACAGCGTCGCCGCCGGGCAGCTGCTGGGCGAGATGGATCCGGTCGACCTGGACGAGCGCCTGCGCGCCCAGCAGGCCGGCATCAAGGGCGCCGAGGCGGCGCTGCGGCAGGCCGAGGCCAAGCAGGCCTATGCGCGCACCCAGGCGCAGCGCTACCAGCAGCTGTTCGCGGTGCAGGGCAGCAGCGAGGAGACGCTGGTGACCAAGCAGCAGGAACTGGCCGTCGCCGACGCCGCACTGGCGGCGGCGCGCGAAGACGTCGGCCGCCTGCGCGCCGAGTCGCAGGCACTGCGCGCACAGCGCAGCAACCTCGGTCTGCGCACGCCGGTGGCCGGCCTGGTGGTGCTGCGCCACGCCGATCCCGGCACCACGGTGGTGGCCGGTCAGGCGGTGGTGGAGGTGATCGACCCGGCCAGCCTGTGGATCGACACCCGTTTCGACCAGATCAGCGCCGAAGGACTGACCAATGGCCTGCCGGCCCAGGTGCTGATGCGCTCGCGCCGCGGCCAGGCGCTGCCGGCGCAGGTGCTGCGCATCGAGCCGCTGGCCGACGCCGTGACCGAGGAGATGCTGGCCAAGATCGTGTTCGACAGCACGCCGACGCCGCTGCCGCCGGTGGGCGAGCTGGCCGAGGTGACGGTGCTGCTGCCGGCCCTGCCCGACGCGCCGACGATTCCGAACGCCGCCATCCGCACCTTCGAAGGCCAGCGCGGCGTCTGGAAGCTGGCCGATGGCGAACTCGCCTTCGCCCCCGTCAAGCTCGGGCGCGCCGACCTCGACGGCAACGTGCAGGTGACGCAGGGCCTGGCGGCGGATGATCGCGTCGTGGTCCACAGCGAGAAGGCGCTCAGCGCACGCAGCCGCATCCAGGTGGTCGAGCGCATCGCCGGGGTGGCGCCATGATCAGCCTGGCCGGGCGTGACATCCTGCACGCCTGGGGCAAGTTCATCTTCACCGGCTTCGGGCTCGGCCTGCTGATCGGCGTCACGCTGACCATGGCCGGGCTCTACCGCGGCATGGTGGAGGACGGCAAGGTGCTGCTCGACAACAGCGGCGCCGACCTGTGGGTGGTGCAGCAGGGCACGCTGGGCCCCTACGCCGAATCTTCCGGCGTGCCGGACGACCTGTGGCGCAGCATCCGCACCATGCCCGGCGTGGCGCAGACCGCCAACGTCACCTACCTGACCATGCAGGTCGGGCGCGGGCAGCGCGACGTGCGCGCCATGGTGGTCGGCATCACGGCCGGCCAGCCCGGCGATCCCGGCTGGCCGCCGCAGCTGGTCGGCGGACGCCAGATCACGCGCGGCCACTACGAGGCGGTGGCGGATCTGGCCAGCGGCTTCCAGCTCGGCGACGTGCTGCGCATCCGGCGCAACCAGTACACCGTGGTCGGGCTGACGCGCCGCATGGTGTCGTCCAGCGGCGACCCGATGGTGTTCATCCCGCTCAAGGACGCGCAGGAAGCGCAGTTCCTCAAGGACAACGACGCCATCCTGATGCAGCGCCGCCGCACCGAGACCAACCCGGCCTTCAACCGCCCCGGCGTGCCGGGCCTGCTCGACGCCGTGGTCGCCTCGCAGACCAGCAACAGCCAGGTCAACGCGGTGCTGGTGCGACTGCGGCCGGGCGTCACGCCGCAGGAGGTGGCCGATCCGATCCGGCGCTGGAAGCGCATGACGGTGTACGACCGCGCGCAGATGGAGGAGATCCTGGTCGGCAAGCTGATCGCCACCTCGGCACGCCAGATCGGCATGTTCCTAGCGATCCTGTCGGTGGTCAGCGCCGCTATCGTGGCCTTCATCATCTACACGCTGACCATGGACAAGATCCGCGAGATCGCGGTGCTCAAGCTGATTGGCACGCGCAACCGCACCATCGCCTGGATGATCCTGCAGCAGGCGCTGGTGCTGGGCGTGATCGGCTTCGTGGTCGGCAAGATCAGCGCCACTTTCGCGGCACCGGTGTTCCCCAAGTACGTGCTGCTGGTGCCGGGCGACACCGTGATCGGCTTCTTTGCCGTGCTGACGATCTGCGTGCTGGCCAGCCTGGTGGCGATCCGCATGGCGCTGAAGGTCGATCCGGCCGAAGCCATAGGTGGTTGAGATGGACCAGAAAGGCATCCGCATCGAAGGCCTGTGCAAGCGCTACGGCAGCGGCGACACCGCGGTCGACGCGCTCAAGAACGTCAACATGCAGGTCGCGCCGGGCGAGGTGGTGGGGCTGATCGGGCCGTCGGGTTCGGGCAAGAGCACCCTGCTCAAGTGCCTGGGCGCGGTGATCGACCCGTCCGGCGGCCGCATGGTGCTGGGCGACACGGTGATCTACGACGGCGGCTGGAAGGTCCACGACCTGCGTGCGCTGCGGCGCGACAAGATCGGCTTCGTGTTCCAGGCACCCTACCTGATCCCGTTCCTCGACGTCACCGACAACGTCGCGCTGCTGCCGATGCTGGCCGGGGCGTCGAATGCCGAGTCGCGCCAGCGCGCGCTCGAGCTGCTGACCGCGCTCGACGTGCAGCACCGCGCCAAGGCCATGCCCTCGCAGCTCTCGGGCGGCGAGCAGCAGCGCGTGGCGATCGCGCGCGGCCTGGTGAACCGCCCGCCGGTGATCCTGGCCGACGAGCCCACCGCCCCGCTCGATTCCGAGCGCGCCATGGCGGTGATCCGCATTCTCAACGACATGGCGCGGCGCTTCGAGACCGCCATCATCGTCGTCACCCACGACGAGAAGATCATCCCGACCTTCAAGCGCATCTACCACATCCGCGACGGCGTCACGCACGAGGAAGCCGGCGAAGGGCGCACGTTCGACTGAGGCGGCACATGGAGAGCCAGGCGAAGCGTCCCCACAGAAACCCCGATACAGCACGCGGCTTGGAAAGCCTGCGCGCATGGCGCACGCCGATCAAGCCAGGAGCAGGCAGACCATGAGACCGTCTCCCGATCCGGCCGAACGCCTGCGGCGCATCCACGAATCGCCCGCCTACCGCCTGGCCTATGAAGACACCGAGTTGCTGAACCAGGACGGACTGCGGCCGCTGCGCCTGCAGCTCGAACTGCTCAAGCCCGAGCGCGTGCTGGACCAGGAAGGCGTGCATTCGACCGTGGTGGTATTCGGCAGCGCCCGGGTCAGCGACACCGAGACCGCACGCGCTCGGCTGACCGCACTGGAACAGCATGCCGGCGACACGCCCGCCGCCGCCCAGGCCGCGCACCTGGCACGCGCCCGCGTGCGGCAGGCACAGCACTACGAACAGGCACGCCGCTTCGCACACCTGATCTCGGCGCGCTTCCAGCAGCAGCAGCGGCGCGAGTTCGTCGTCGTCACCGGCGGCGGGCCCGGCATCATGGAAGCGGCCAACCGGGGTGCCTTCGAGGCCGGCGCGCGCTCGGTCGGGCTCAACATCACGCTGCCACAGGAACAGGGGCCGAACTCCTACATCAGCCCCGAACTGGCGTTCCGCTTCCACTACTTCGCCATCCGCAAGATGCACTTCCTGCGGCGCGCGCGCGGACTGGTGGCGTTTCCGGGCGGCTACGGCACGCTGGACGAGCTGTTCGAGGTGCTGACCCTGATCCAGACCGGCAAGATGCCGGCGATCCCGGTGGTGCTGGTCGGGCGCGCGTTCTGGCGCCGCCTGATCGACTTCGAGCATCTGGTCGACGAGGGCTACATCGCGCCCGCCGACCTGGACCTGTTTTCCATCGTCGACGAGGCCGAGGAAGTGATCGCGGCGCTCGAGCGCTTCCATGCGGCGCACATGGCCGAGCAACTGCCGCGCTGAGCATGACCAGGGCATCGCGGCTTTCCCGCCCAGGCAAAGGAGCCATCATGAACAAGACCCGGCACACCGCCATCCGCGCCAGAGGCTTGCTGTCGGTGCTGGCCATCGCTTCGCTCGCGGCCTGCACCGCGGGCCCCGACTTCAGGCGCCCGGCAGCGCCGGACGTGTCGGCCTACACCAGCACCGCCCTGCCCGCGCAGACCGTGGCGGCCGAGGGCCTGCTGGGTCAGGCGCAGCATTTCCAGCCCGGCGCTGTGGTCGATCGGCAGTGGTGGCGTGCGCTCGGCTCGGCCGAACTCGATGACTGGATCGCCCAGGCCCTGGCCGCCAGCCCGAACCTGGCGGCGGCGCGGGCCACACTGCGCCAGGCCGAGGAGCTGCACTCGGCACGCGCCGGCTCGACTCTGTACTCGCAGATCGAAGCCAGCGCCGGCGCCGGGCGCCAGCGCGTCACGCCGAGCGCGCAGGGGCTACCCGGCGATGCGCGCGAGTACAGCCTCTACAACGCCGGCATCGGCATCAGCTACCGGCTCGACCTGGCAGGCGCCAACCGGCGCGCGCTGGAGACCCTGGCGGCGCGCACCGAGTACCGCGCGCACGAACTGGCCGGCGCGCAGCTGAGCCTGGCGGCCCGCATCACCAGCGCCGCCATCACGCGCGCTCGGCTGGCGGGCCAGATTGAGGCGGTCGAATCGCTGGTCAAGGCGCAGGACGAGCAGCTCGCCCTGACCCGGCAGCGCGTGCGCCTGGGTCAGCTCGCGCCGGTCGAGGTGCCGGCGCTGCAGGCGCAGCTGGAGCAGACGCGCGCGCGCCTGCCCACACTGCGCAAGCAGATGGAGCAAAGCGAGCACCTGCTGGCGGTGCTGGCCGGCCAGCCACCGGGCGTGGCCCGCGCACCAGCCTTCACGCTCGACAAGTTCCGGCTGCCGACCGAACTGCCGCTCACGCTGCCGTCCGAACTGGTGCGCCAGCGCCCCGACATCCTGGCCGCCGAGGCGCTGGTGCACGCGGCCAATGCGGAGTACGGAGTGGCGGTCGCCAGGCTGTACCCGCAGCTCACGCTGAGCGCCAGCCTGGGATCGCAGGCGCTCAGCGCGGGGGCCTTGTTCGGCGGGGGTTCGGCGGTGTGGGCACTGGTCGGGCAGCTGACGCAGCCGCTGTTCAACCCCGGCCTGCCGGCGGAAAAGCGCGCCGCGCTGGCCGCCTTCGATGCCGCAGCGGCCAACTACCAGGTGGTGGTGCTCGGTGCGCTGCAGGAGGTGGCCGACAGCCTGCGTGCGCTCGACCACGACGCACAGGCGCTGGCCGCGCTGGCGACGGCGGACGCGGCAGCGCAGACCTCGCTGGCCTCGGTGCAGCGCCAGCACGCGCTGGGCGCCGCCAGCTACGTGCAGCTGCTGGTCGCCCGGCAGCAGGCCGAGAGCAACCGCAGCGAACTGATCGCCGCGCGCGCGCAGCGGCTCACCGACAGCGCCGCGCTGCTGCAGGCGCTCGGGGGCGGCCAGGCTGGCACGGCGGCGCGATCGTCCTAGCGCGGCGTACCGGCCACGGCTCCGGCCGCGCGGTGGCGGCCGGTTGCCGCCTCGATCAGGACTCGCTCTTGCCGTGCAGCGGGCAGGTGTTCATGCCCAGCAGCGAATAGGCCGGGCAGACGCGGAACAGGCCGGTGGCCAGCGGGATCACGCCCAGCCAGCCCCACCAGCCGACGGTGCCGGTGGCGGCCAGGGCGATCAGCACCAGGCCGACCACGATGCGCAGGATGCGGTCGATGCCGCCAACGTTGATTTTCATGACATGGCTCCTTGGGTTGCGAGTTGCAGATTGAACAACAGGTGTCCGGCTCAGGCAGTCTGACGCGATTTGCTGATCCAGGTCAGCAGCGGCCAGGCGAACAGCGTGCCCGCCACCGCCCAGGCGACCGCGATGCCCAGCAGGTTGGCCCAGTCGACCCAGTACTTCATCTCGCCCAGGCCGGACTTATTCCAGATCGGCGTGACGAAGAAGATGACCACGCCGACCAGCACGCCAAGCGTGATCGCCTTCGGCAGGCAGGTGCTCCAGCCGCCGGCGCGCCCACCGCGGGCCAGCATCAGCAGCAGCAGCCACAGCACCGCCAGCGCCAGCAGCCAGGGCCAGATCGACAGCGCGATTTCGTACACGATAACCAGCATCAACCAGATTTCATACATGTTGGTGTCTCCTTGTCCAGTGCCGCGTTGATCAGACCAGGCCCTTGAGCACGCCGATATAGGCGGGCTTGAGCAGCCGGTACTTCATGAACCAGGCCATGAAGCTCTCCTGCAGCGGCTCGATCATCGGCAGCGAGGGTGTCAGCTTGCCGTCGTAGTCGAACTCGATCAGCATCGCCGAGCCCTCGCGCACGATCAGCGGGCACGAGGTGTAGCCGTCGAACTTCTGGTCAGGCGTCTGGCCGGCGACCACGCGCGCCAGGTTGTGCGCCACCAGCGGCGCGCTCTTCTTCACCGTGGCAGCGGTTTTGCCGCGCGGCGTGCCGTTGATGTCGCCGACGCCGAACACGTTCGCAAAGCGCTTGTGCTGCAGCGTGTCCTTGTCGACCTCGAGCCAGCCGCCGCCGGCCATCGGGCCTTCCTTGGCCGACAGCTCGCTGTTCTTCACCACGTCGGGCGCGCGCATCGGCGGCACCACGTGCAGGAAGTCGTAATCCACCGTCGTGCGCTCGCCCTCAGGCGAGGCGAACACGGCCTTGCGCGCGCCCAGGTCGACCGCCACCAGCTTCTGCAGGTAGTGGGTGTTGATGCCCAGGTCCTTCCAGCGTGCCAGCACGTTGTCGTTGACGACCTTGACGCCGAACACGGTGTCTGCCGGCAGGCCGGTGTAGAAATCCACCTTCGATTGGCCCATGGTGCCGGCCTGGCGCAGGCGGTCGGCGACCATGAAGGTCATCTTCAGCGGCGCGCCGGCGCACTTGAGCGCGCCGGTCGGCAGCGTCATCACCGCCTGGCCGCCCTTGGCGCGGAAGGCGTCCATGGCCTGCCAGGTCGCCAGCGCCGCCTCGGGGCTGAAGTACACGCTGCCCAGGCCGTTCTGGCCGATCGCCTTCACGTCCATGCCCTCGATCTGGGCGTAATCGAGTTGCAGGCCGGTGGCCACGACCAGGTAGTCGTAGTCGATCTTCTGGCCGCCGGTGGTCGTCACGCTGTTGCCGGCGGGGTCGAACGAGGCCACCATCTCCTGCACCCACTCGATGCCGGCTGGCTGGAACTCGGCATTGCGGTTGCGCACCTTCTCGATCGGCCACACGCCGGTGGCGACCAGGGTGTAGCCGGGCTGGTAGTTGTGTTCCTGCTTGGCGTCGACGATGGTGATCTTCGCCTCGGGCAGCAGCGCGCGCAGCCGGCTGGCCACGGCGATGCCGCCGAGGCCGCTGCCGGCGATCACGATGCGCGCCTTGCTGGACGACGCGGCCTGCCCTTGCGCACGCGCGGCGGGCGCCGCCTGCAGCGCGCCGACGGCCAGCGGCGCCGCGCCCAGCGTGCGCAGCAGATCACGGCGTGACGGGCGCGTGGCCCGCGCCGGATCGGTTCGATTGGTCATGTCTCTCTCCTTTGGCTTGACGTTGAAAGCGAACCGCCCGACCTGCGCAACAGGCGGACGAACATGGGGCGGGTGAAGTGGGCGCCCCCGGGACCCACATGGGCTTCGAAACGCACGCGCACGCGCTGGCGCAGATCGCCGCCGAGGTGGCGCTCGGCGTACGTCACGTCCAGCATGCGGCGCTCGAAATCGGCGAAGTCGGCGTAGTGCACCGGCACCTCGAAGTGCAGCTCGGCGACGCGCTCCCAGCCGTCGACGGCGAGCGCGCGATCCAGCGCCGCCTGCGCCGCAGCGCGCACCTCGCCCTCGTCGTTGAACAGGCGCGTGATCTCGTTCAGCGCACCGGCGTACACCGGCTCCGACACGTACAGGTGCGCGCCGGGCTTGAGCACGCGTCGGATCTCGGCCAGCGCGCGGTCCATCCGCGCCATCGGGACGTGGTGCAGCGACTTCAGCATCAGCGCCAGGTCGAAGGCTTCATCCGGCAGCGGGATCGCCTCGGCGCCGGCGGCAATGAAGCGCAGCCGCTCGGCCGGTGCCGCCAGGTTCTTGGCGTGCTGCACGGCATCGACCTCGAGCCCGGTCGCCTGCGCGTCGGGAAAGCGCCGCAGCAGATCACGCAGCAACCGCGCGCCACCGCAGCCGAGTTCGATCACCTGCTGGCGGCCCAGCGGCACCAGTTCGTTCAGGATCACGAGTTCGTCGCGTTCGACGCGCTGGCTTCGCAACCGGGTCGAGGTAGTGCCGGTCGCCGCGCTCATCGGTATTGCCTCAGGTAGCGCTGCTCGAAGGCGCGCTTGGTCCAGTGCATGGCGCGCATGGGCGGCAGCACCAGCTGCCGCTGCGGATTGCGGAACACCAGCGTGCCCTCGTCCAGCGCGTCGATGATGCACATCAGCTCGACCTTGAAGCCGTGCACGGGCGTCGCGCCGGCCAGCTCGGCCAGCAGGTTGCGCGCCGCCGCCTCGGCCTGCAGGTCCGCCATGTGCGCCTGCTTGGGCATCCAGTCGGGGCCGGGGAAGCTGCCGCTGTCGCCGACCACGTAGACGCGCTCGAACCCGGCCACGCGGCACTGCGCGTCAGCCTGGATCAGGCCGCCCGGCGAGCGCGGCAGGCTGGACTGCTCCAGCCAGGCGGGTCCCGTCAGCCCGGGCATGAACAGGATCAGGTCGACCGCGAACTCGCCGCCTTCGGTGACCACCTTGTTGGCCTCGAAACGCAGCGGCTTGTGGCCCAGCCGGGTTTCGATGCCTTGCCGGCGCATGCGCTCGAGCAGGCGCGCCACCGCCTTGGCGCCCAGGCGTGCACCGGGCTCGCGCGAGCCGTTGAAGAACACCAGCTTGAAGCGCTCGCGCCGGCCTTCGCGCCGCAGCTGGCGGTCGATGCCGAACAGGAACTCGAACATCGGTCCGCCGCGCACGGCCGAAGGCTCGTTGGGGTTGGCGCCGAAGCCGACCGCGATGGTGCCGCTCTCGATGGCGCGCAGGCGGTCGCGGATGCGTTCGGCGGCGTCGATGCCCTCGCACGGCGTGATGGCGTGCTCGATGCCCGGCAGCTTCTTGATGAAGCGGCCGCCGCTGGCGATCACCAGCGCATCGTTGGCGATGTCACCAGCGCTGGAGTGCACGGTGCGCCCGTCGGCCGACAGGCCGGTCACGCTGGCGGCACGGAACTGCACCTTCATGCGCTCGAAGAAGGGCTCCAGCGGCACCACCAGGTCGGCGCGCGAGCGCAGGCCGCTCGGAATCCAGATCGTGCCCGGCAGGTAGTGCAGTTCGGGGCGCGGCGCCAGCAGCGTGATCGGTGCGGTGCAGCCGTGCCGGCGCAGCAGGCGCACGCTGGACAGCGCGCCGAAGCCGGCGCCCAGCACGACGATCCGCGCGGACGAGCCCGGTGTGTTCATTGGCGATCCGCCTTCTGCTGGCGCGGCGCACCTGGCGCCGCCGACGCGGCTTGCGAGCCCTGCGCGGCAGACACGGTCGGCGCCGCCGGCGCTGCCAGCGTGGCGTTGACCTGCATCAGCAGGTCCTCATCCAGCCGGTCCGCCAGCGCCGCCAGACGCAGCCGCGTCAGCACCTGGTCACTGCGCGCCTGGGCCAGCGCCAGCGTCGCCTGCGCGTGGTCGTTCTCGGCGTTCAGTAGGTCGAGCGTGGTGCGGTCGCCGACCTCGCGGCCGACCCGTGTGGCGTCCAGCCGCGCCGCGCTCGCCACCAGGCCTTGCTGCAGCGCCACGATGCGGGCGCTGCCCGCCTCCAGCCCCTGCCAGGCGGCGCGCACCTGTTGCGTAACTTCCTCACGCGCGGCCTCGAGTTCGGCCTGCGCCTTGTTCAGACGCTCGGCAGCCTCGCGCTCCTGCGCCTGCCGCATGCCGCCGGTGTAGAGCGGGATGTTTACCTGCACCCCGACCATGCCGTTGAGCTGGCGGTTGCGCGCCGAGCCGAAGTCGCCGCTGCCGGCGATGCGCTCGTGCCCGGCCTGCGCGATCAGGTCGACGGTGGCGCTGCCGGCGGCGCCGCGCTCGCGCAGCTTCTGCCGCGCCACGTCGACGGCTTGCGCCAGCATGCGCAGGCGCGGGTTGTCGGCCTCGGCGGCCAGCAACCAGGACGGCAGCGTGTCGGCGGCCGCCAGCGGGCGCGCCGGCAGCTGCGCACTGGGTTGCGCCAGGCCGCTGCTGTCGGCCAGCGCCTGGCGCTGGATACCGGCATCCAGCTCGGCCGCGGACTGCTGCGCCCGCACGCCAGCCAGCGCGGCGTCGGCCTCGTGGGTGTCGGTGACGGGCGAGGCGCCGAGCTGGAAGCGATCGTGCGCCTCGGTGCGGGCGCTGCCGACGGCGCGCGCCTGGCGCTCGATCACGCGCACCCGCTCCTCGGCCAGCGCCAGCGCGAAGTAGCGCTCGGCGGTGCGCAGCATCAACTCGGTCTGGGCGCCGCGCCAGGCGGTCTCGCCCATGTCGGCGCCCAGCCGCAGCTGTGCCTGCTGTGCATCGCGCGCGGCGTTCACCAACGGCTGCTGCGCCACGATGCCGACGCGCGTGGACAGGCCGGCGTTGACCGAGGTGGCAAAGCGCGCCTCGTCGATCTCACCCATGCCGGGCGCGGAGAAGCGGGCGCCGCGCATCGCGGTTTCCTGGGTGCCGAGGCCGGCCGCCAGGCTGAGCCCCACGTTCGGGCGCCACAGCGCGTCGGCCTGCTCGCGCAGCGTCTGGCTGGCTCCGTGCTCGGCGCGCGCCACCGCCAGCTTGCGGTCGTGCTGCGACGCCGCGCGCCAAACGCCGAGCAGGTCCTGCGCCCAAGCGTCCGCCGGCAGCAGCGCCGCCGAAATGGCGCAGGCCAGGGCCAGACTGCGCAGCCTCATGCCGGTGCCTGCTCGCCGCCGAATTCCTCGTAGGCGGCAATCGCCGCGGCGGCATACATCAGCGAAGGGCCGCCGCCCATGTAGACGCACATGCCGAGCATCTCCTCGACCTCGGCACGGGTGGCGCCGAACTTGACCAGCGCCTTGGCGTGGTAGCCGATGCAGGGGTCGCAGCGCGCCGCCACCGACAACGCCATGGCGATCAGCTCCTTGGTCTTCTCGTCCAGCACGCCGGCCTTGCCGGCCGCCTGCGCCATGGCATTGAAGCCCTGCATGACCTCGGGAATGCCCTTGCGCAGCTTGGCAGTGTTGCTGCCGGTGTCGGCGATGATGTTCTTGTAGCTCTTGCTCACGATGTCTTTCTCTCTCTTGATCGAACGCACGGGAAGAAAACGAACGCCTGGCCCGTTCGCCGCACCAGCGCATCAGACGCCGGGCATCGCGCCCAGGCCCGTCGATTGGGGCTTCTAGCCAAGCCCGGTCGCGACCGCTGTGGCTCAGTTACCGGCGCGGAAGCCCAGCTTGCGCATGATGTTCTCCATCAGGCACCACTTGCTGAAGCCGCTCTGAAGGAAGTTGGCGCCGACGAAGGCGGTGAACCAGAGCCAGTTCATCGAATGGAAGATCGGGCTGCCGGGCACGCCGAGCGCCAGCGACAGCAGGATGAAGGTGCCGCCGATCATGCGGGTGATTTGCCATGAGGTCATGCTGATTGCTCCTTTTCAAGTGGCTGCCTGTGCAACCGGGGTGATCGCCGGCGCCTGACGGGATTCATGCGCGCGGCGGTATGCGATGTAGTAGAGGATGGGGATGACCACCAGCGTCAGCACGGTGGACACCAGGATGCCGAAGATCAGCGCGATCGCCAGACCGTTGAAGATCGGGTCGTCGAGGATGAACAGGGCGCCGATCATGGCCGCCAGCGCCGTCAGCGCAATCGGCTGGGCGCGCGTGATGGCGCTCTGCACGATGGCGCGCTTGAACGGCACGCCCTCGGCCTCCTGCAGGTGGATGAAGTCGACCAGCAGGATCGAGTTGCGCACGATGATGCCGGCCAGCGCGATCATGCCGATCATGCTGGTGGCGGTGAACTGCGCGCCCAGCAGCGCGTGCCCCGGCATGACGCCGATCACGGTGAGCGGGATCGGCGCCATGATGATCAGCGGCGTGAGGTACGAGCCGAAATGCGCCACCACCAGCAGGTAGATCAGGATCAGGCCCACGGCGTAGGCCGCGCCCATGTCGCGGAAGGTCTCGTAGGTGATCTGCCACTCGCCGTCCCACTTGAGCGCGTAGCCGGCGTAGGGGTTGGACGGCTGCGTGATGAAGTACTCGTCGATTGGGCCGCCATCGGGGCCCTTCAGCTCGGCCAGCTTGCTGCGCATCTGGAACATGCCGTAGAGCGGGCTGTCCATGTCGCCCTTCCTGGTGCCGGCCATGTCGCCGACGACGAACACCACGGGCAGCAGATCCTTGCGGTAGATCGGCTGCTCGCGCAGCGTGTCGCTCACCGTCACCAGCTCGCGGATCGGCACCGCCGCGCCTGTGCTGCTGCGCACCGTGAGCTGCTGCAGCGTATCGACGCTGCCGTGCAGTTCGGCCGGCAGCTGGATCAGCGCCGGCACGGCGTAGCGGCTGGCGTCGTGCAGATAGGTGGCGGCGTCGCCCGACAGACCCATGCGCAGCGTGCTGGCGATCGCCTGCTGCGTCACGCCGAGTTGCGCGGCCTTGCTGCGGTCGACCAGCAGCAGCGTCTTGGGCGCTGATGTGATGGTGGAATCGTCGACGTCGACCACGCCCGGCGTGGCCTCGAACACCGCACGCACGGCCTTGGCGACCTGGCGCCGCCCGGCTTCGTCCGGGCCGTAGACCTCAGCCACGATGGGTGCCAGCACCGGCGGGCCGGGCGGCACCTCGACCACCTTCACGTTGGCGCCGAAGCGCTGGCCGATCTCGTGCAGCGCCGGGCGCACGCGCATGGCGATCAGATGGCTCTGGTCCTTGCGGTGCGCCTTGTCGACCAGGTTGACCTGGATGTCGCCCACCTCGCCGCCGGCGCGCAGGTCGTACTGCCGCACCAGGCCGTTGAAGTTGATGGGCGAGGCGGTGCCGGCGTAGGCCTGGTAGTGCAGCACCTCGGGCACGGTGGCCAGATGCGCGCCCAGCGCTCTCAGAACCGCAGCATTCTTCTCCACTGGTGTGCCCGCCGGCATGTCCACGATGACCTGGAACTCGCTCTTGTTGTCGAACGGCAGCATCTTCAGCACCACCAACCCAACCACGGGCAGCGCGACGGACACCACGATGAGCCCGGCCACCACCAGCCCCAGCAGGCCGCGGTTGCGGCCACCGCGCTCCTCGTCGAGCAGCGGGCGGAAGATGCGCTCGAACAGTGGCGCCAGCTTGCCTGCCAGTCCATGCCCGGCGGCCTTGCCATCGTCATTCTGGTGCGTCGCCTTCATCCACAGCCGCGCCAGCCAGGGCGTGACGACGAAAGCGATTGCCAGCGACAGCAGCATGCCCATGCTGGCGTTGATGGGGATGGGGCTCATGTAAGGCCCCATCAGCCCGCTGACGAAAGCCATGGGCAACAGCGCCGCGATGACGGTGAAGGTGGCCAGGATGGTGGGGCCGCCCACTTCGTCCACAGCGCCTGGAATGATCTCGCGCAGTGTCTTGCCGGGGAACAGTTGCTGGTGGCGGTGGATGTTCTCCACCACCACGATGGCGTCGTCCACCAGGATGCCGATGGAGAAGATCAGCGCGAACAGCGACACGCGGTTGAGCGTGAAGCCCCAGGCCCACGACGCGAACAGCGTCACCGTCAGCGTCAGGATCACCGCCGTGCCGACGATGGCCGCCTCGCGCCGGCCCAGCGCGAAGAACACCAGCGCCACCACCGCGAAAGTGGCGAACAGCAGCTTCTTGATCAGCGTGGTGGCCTTGTCGTTGGCCGTCTCGCCGTAGTTGCGCGTGGTACTGACCTGCACGTCGGCGGGGATCACGGTGTTGTGCAACTCATCCACGCGCTGCATCACGGCGTTGGCCACGTCGATGGCGTTCTCGCCCGGCTTTTTGGTGACGGCCAGCGTGACGGCGGCGTGCTCGGTCACGCGCGCTGTGCCTTCATCGCGCTGCACCTCGCCGTGCCACACATAGCGCTCGGCCGGCGGCGCGCCTTCGCGCACGCTGGCCACTTCGCGCAGGTACACCGGCTTGCCGCCGCGGCTGGCCAGCACCAGCTCGGCCACGTCCTGCGCGCTGTGCAGGTAGGGACCCGTTTCGATGGCGATGGCCTGGTTGCCCTGCAACACGTCGCCCACCGGCAGGCCCATGTTGGCCGACTGCAGCGCGCCGCGCACTTCGTGCAGCGTCAGGCCGACGGCGGCCAGGCGCGTGGGATCGACCTCGACCATCACCGCGCGGCCGGGGCCGCCCACGGTCTTCACCTCGCGCGTGCCGGGCACGCGCTTGATCTCGGCCTCGACGCTGCGCGCCACGCGCTCGAGGTCGAACGCACTGGTGCCCTCGCGCGTGCTGTGCAGCGTCAGCGCGACGATGGGCACGTCGTCCACGCCCTTGGGCTTGATGATGGGCTGCAGCACGCCCAGGCCCTGGGGCAGCCAGTCGGCATTGGCGCCCACGGTGTCGTACAGGCGCACCACCGCCGCCTGGCGCGGCACGCCGACTTTGAACTGCACCGTGACCACCGCCACGCCCGGACGCGACACGCTCATCACGTGTTCCACGCCCGTCATCTGCGACAACACCTGCTCGGCCGGCGTGGCTACCATGGCCTCCACGTCCTTCGCGCTGGCGCCGGGGAACGGCACGATCACGTTGGCCATGGTGACGTCGATCTGCGGCTCCTCCTCGCGCGGCGTCACCAGCACGGCGAACAGGCCGAGCAGGAAGGCCACCAGCGCCAGCAGCGGCGTGATCTGCGCGCCCTGGAAGTAGGCCGCGATGCGGCCCGAGATACCCATGCGCGGCGACGGGTTCAGGCTGTGGTCCTGCATGTCCCGCATCGGCTCAATGGCTCCCCGCCACGGCGCGCGTGGCGGCCTGCGGATCGGTGATCAGCTGCTCGCCCGCGTCCAGCCCCGACAGCACCTCGACCTGCTCGCCCTGCACCGGCCCCAGGCGCAGCTGGCGCAGCTGCGGCCGCTGGTCGGCGCCCAGCACGTAGGCGGCTGTCACCTCGGCACGCCGCACCACCGCCGCCGCCGGAATGAACAGGCGCCTGCCCTGCCCCGCGTCGACCGTGGGCGCCACCAGCTGCAGGCGTGCGAACTGGCCCGGCGCCGCCGTGGTGCCGGCCGGCAGCTCGGCGCGCACCTGCTGCGTCAGCGACTGCGGATCCACCGTCGGCAGCACCTGCACCCGCGCCGGCGTGATCGCTGCGGCCACACCCGACAGCAGCACCTGCGCGCCGCCGGTGCCGCCTTTGAGCGCGCTGGCCGGCACATGGGCGGCCACGCGCAGCTCGGCCGGGTCGTACACGGTCAGCAGCGGCCGGCCCGGCATCGCCATGTCGCCGCGCTCCACCGTGAGCTGCGACACCACGCCGTCGAACGGCGCCCTGACGACGTGAAAGCCCGTCTGCGTGCGCGCCGCGCCGGCCTGCGCTGCCTGCGCATTGAGCTGCGCCTGGGCGGCGCGGTACTGGCTCTCGGCCTGCTCCAGCGCGCCCTGGCTGATGTAGCTCTTCTGGGCCAGCGCGCGCTTGCGCGCCAGCTCGGTGGCGGCGACGTCGAGCGCGGCGCGGGCCGCGGCCACCTGCGCGCTGCTGGCGGCGGCGCTCTGCTCGGCGGCGCGGGCGTCGATGCGCAGCAGCACCTGGCCGGCGCGCACCGTGTCGCCGGCGCGCACGTTGAGCTCCAGCACCGCACCCGGCACCTGGGCCGCGATCACGGCCTGGCGCAAGGCCTCGACCTGGCCGTCGTAGCTGGCGACGCGCGCAGCCTGGCCGGGCTGCACCGCGATCACCGGCAATTCCGCCACTCGCACGGGCGCGCTCAGGGCCAGCGTCGCCAGCAGCAGGCCCAGACCGGCGCCGACGGACCGGCGCACACCGCAGCCCGAATGTGAAGTCGTCACGAAGGACTTGATTTCCTGATCCATTACACTATTATTTGCGCAATCATGCAAATACGCAATAGCGTAACTACAACAAATTTGCCGATGCCCGTTAGACTGGCGGCAGGCCCCACCGTACCGGAGTGTTCGTTCTTGAACTCGCTGACCCACCTGCCCCCTGCCGCGCTGGATCATGTCGCGCAGTATTTCCGCACCTTGTCGGAACCGACGCGGTTGCGCATCCTGAACGTGCTGGGCACCGGGGAGTTGAGCGTCGGCGACATCGCCGAGCGGGTCGATTCCAGTGTCGCCAACGTCTCGCGGCACCTGGCGCAGATGGCGCGGCACGGCCTGGTGGCGCGCGCGACCCAGGGCAACAGCGCGCTCTACCGGATTGCCGATCCGGCGGTGAATGAATTGTGCGACCTGGTCTGCGGCAGCATCGCCAAGCGACTGGAGCAGATCGCCGACGAGCGCGCCGCCTTCGGCGGCAGCGCGCCGGCCGGCTCAGGCGGTGCGCGCAGCAGCGCCCGCCGCTAAGGGCGGGCGAGCCGGACCGGCTTTCAGCCCGCTTCGGGGGCCCGCACCACCAGCGTGGTGATCTTGGTGTGCGACAGCACGCTTTGCGCCACGCTGCCCAGCACCAGTTTTTCCAGCCCACGGCGGCCGTGCGAGCCGATCACGATCAGGTCGGCGCCGATCGTCTCGGCAGCCTCCAGCACCCCACGCCAGACCGTGTGCGACTCGACCACGCGGGTTTCCGACTCGATGCCTTCGTGGTGCAGGCGTTGGCTGGCGGCATCGATGGCCGCGGCGGCCTCGGCCTTGGCCGCCGCCAGGTACTGGTCCTGCCCGTAGGCGAAATCGGCGCCGACGCCGGTGAACGGGTAGGGGTCGATCACGTAGATCGCCGTGATCTTGCTGCCGAAGGCGCGGGCCAGGCCAGCCGCCTTCTCGATCGCCGCCAACGAGGTCGGCGAGCCATCGACGGGAACCAGAATGTGCTTGAACATGGGTAGCGCTCCTTCCTTGCGGGTTGTCACGGTCGATTGTGCACTGGCCGACCTGCCGCAGCCAGCAGCACGCAGGAGCCGACCGAATCCAGCACGCGCATCCGCGCCGGCTCAGCCGTCAGGATCGAGAAAACCGCCGGCACGCAGGGTCACCACCAGGGTGTCGCGGTGACCGTGGCCATCGACCTCGGCGGGCTGGATCGGCGTCGATTCATGGATCACGCGCGTGTCGTCCATCAGCAGCACCGACCAGGGTTCGCGCAGCGTGAAGCGCTGGCCCCGCGGGCCGTCGATCTCGAACACCCGCGTTTCGCCGCCCTTGATGGCATGGCGCCCGACCAAGAACACCGCCACCAGGTCGACGCCATCGCGGTGCGCGCCCTCGGGCGTCGGCCGCCCGATGCCGCCCGCGGTGTCGATGCGGAACTGGTGCGCCTCGCCGTACCAGGGCTGCTCGCTCTTCAGCGCCTCGGCCACGCCGGCCAGCCAGCGCAGCAGCGCCAGCCAGTCGGGCCGCGTGGTGGTCGCTGGCGCCACCGGCTCGAACCAGCGCTCCATGCCGCCATGCAGCGCGTTGTAGTCCAGCGGCTGCCAGTGCGCCCGATGCGGCACGGCACGCAGCACGCCGGCTTCGGCGATGAAGGACGCGTGGCGCCGGAAACGGTAGCGACCGCCGTCCTTCAGGTACCCGTCCGGTGGCAGGTCGTTCCAGTCGCGCGCCAGTTCGGCAAGCGCAGCGGCATCGACACCCGCCAGCGCGCGCACCGTGGCGGCATCCAGCACGGCGAAGCCCTGGGTTTGCAGCAGGGGCAGCAACTGGTCGGCGCGAGCCAGGGGCGGCGAGAACATGGTGGCGAAAAACGGCGTAGAAAATCCGAGCATAGCGGCGGCGCCGATCACGCACCGGCGACGCCGGCATCGATGTTGGCGACAATCGCGCCGTCGGTGCCTCGTCGCGCCCGCACTGCACCGCATGGAACTGCTCGCCCCCGTCACCGTCGCCGGCACGCTCGCTGTCGCGCTGAGCTTCCGGCCCTGGCGCCTGCTGGGCAACAGCGGCCTGATCTCGCCCCTGCTGGCGGCGCTGGTCATCACACCCTGGCTCTGGGCCCTGCCCTGGCTGCACCGCATGCCGGTGCAGCTGCAGCTGTCGGGCGCCTGCCTGATCGGCCTGGCGCTGGGCTGGCCGCTGGCGATTCCGGTGCTGTGCCTGATCGCCGTGCTGGCCGGGCTGATCGCCTCCGTCGGCTGGCAGCAGCAGGCCGACATGGCGCTGTGGCTGGGCGTGGTGCCGGTCACGCTGTCGTTCCTGCTCGGCATGGCGCTGCGCCGCTGGGTCTGGAAGCACCTGTTCGTCTACATCCTGGGCCGCGCCTTCCTCGGCACCGTGGTCTGCATGTTCATCAGCGGCGCGCTGGCGCAGCGGCTGGGGCACAACCTGGCGGCGGCGATCGACCCGGACCTGGCCATGGTGGCACGCTGGCTGATGGCCTGGGGCGACGCCGTGCTGACCGGCATGATGGCAGCGATCTGCGTGGCGTTCCGGCCGCACTGGCTGGCCACCTGGTCGGACCGGATCTACATCCGCCAGCCACACGACGCGGCACAATGAGCCCCAGATGAGCACCAAGAAGCCGAAGCGCTTCCAGCCCCTGCGCCCCCTGCTGACCGGCCTGCTGGCGCTGCTGCCGCTGGCGGCGACCATCGTGCTGCTGGCCTGGGCCTGGAAGCTGGCGGCCGGCTGGCTCGGCCCGAGCAGCATGCTGGGCAGCCTGCTGACCGGCATCGGCCTGGGCGTGGCGGCCGAATCGGTGCTGACCGGCTACCTGCTGGGCCTGCTGGTGATCGTCGCCGTGGTGTACGGCTTCGGCCTGCTGGTCGAAACCGGCCTGCAGCGCGGGCTGGATCGCGCGCTGCAGGCGCTGATGCAGCGCATCCCGGTGGTGCGCACCGTGTACGACGTGATGCAGCGCCTGGTCGGCCTGGTCAGCAAGCCGCGCGAGGACGGCCTGAAGTCGATGAGTCCGGTGTGGCTGTATTTCGGCGGCCCGCCGGCTGAGGGTGCTGAAGCCGCCACCACCGTGGTGCTGGGCCTGCTGACCACGCACGAACCGGTGCTGCTGGGCGGCCAAGCCTTCCACGGCGTGCTGCTGCCGACCGCACCGGTGCCGGTGGGCGGCGGCCTGCTGTTCGTGCCGGCGCACTGGGTGGTGCCGGCCGATGTCGGCATCGAGGGCGTGACCAGCATCTACGTCTCGATGGGCGTCACCGCCGGCCAGTACCTGGGCGACAAGGCCAAGCCGGCCGATAGCGCGCCGCGCAGTGTCTGAATCGCCCCACGGCCGCTCCATGGCAATCGCGGCCCTGCAAGGCATTCTTGAGCCGGATCAAGAAACTGCCTCCGAGTTAAGCCATACTGCTTGCATGGACATTAACCAGGAAGGACCTGCACCATGAAGCTCTGGCAAGACCTGTTCGGCACCGACTACGGCCTGATGAGCATCGCCGGCATCATCTTCATGATCCTGATGGCGATCTGGTTCGTCAGTTTCTTCATCCGCAAGTCGGCGCAGCCGCCGCAGGAATAAGCGGCGGCATGCACGGGCGCGGCGGCGCCATGAGCATGGCGCCAGCCGTGCGCAGCATGTTCGGTGCCCTGCTGCTGACCTGGGCGGGCCTGGCATCGGCGTTCGATCTGCAAGGCCACCGCGGCGCGCGCGGCCTGGCGCCGGAGAACACGCTGACCGGCTTCGAACGCGCGCTGGCGATCGGCGTCGACACGCTGGAACTCGACATCGCCCTCAGCGCCGACGGCGTGCCGGTGATCGTGCACGACCCGTTCCTGCCACCCGACATGACGCGCGACGCCAGCGGCGAATGGCTGGCGGCACCGACACCGCTGATCCGCCGGCTCACGCTGGCCGAGTTGCAGGCCTACGACCTGGGGCGCGCCCGCGCCGGCAGCGCCACGGCCCGCAGCTTCCCGCAGCAGCAGGCGCGCGACGGCGAACGCCTGCCGACGCTGGCACAGCTGTTCGAGCGCGTCCGGGTGCTGGGCGCCGGGCAGCTGCGCTTCAACATCGAGACCAAGCTCAACCCCGATCGGCCGCAGGACACGGCTGCGCCGCAGGAATTCATCAACGCCATCCTGGCCGTCGTGCGCCAGGCCGGCATGGAGCGGCGCGTGACGCTCCAAAGCTTCGACTGGCGCACGCTGCAACTGGCACAGCAGCAGGCGCCCGCGATCCCGACCGCCTACCTGACGATCAAGTCACGCAACGCCGACAACACCGCGGCTCCGGCATGGACGGCCGGCCTGCAGCGCGAGGATCACGCCTCGGTGCCGCACATGGTGAAGGCTGCCGGCGGCGCCATCTGGTCACCCAACCACGCCAGCCTCGACGAAGCCGCCGTGCGGCAGGCGCAGCAACTGGGCCTGCGCGTGATTCCCTGGACCGTGAACGAGGCGGCCGACATGCGCCGGCTGATCGGCTGGCGCGTCGACGGGCTCATCACCGACTACCCGGACCGTGCACGCGCCGTCATGCAGGCCAGCGGCATCGATCTACCGTCGCCGGTCAAGGCGTCGGGGCACTAAACCAAAAGGCCGCGGAGCAGGCCAGGCCAGTGAACGCCGCGGACGGACCTGCGCCGGCCGCTGGCGTTGTCCCCCTTCCCGCGAAGCACAGCGCAGCGAGAGAAGGGGGAAGGCGCGTCAGCGCCTCAGGGGGATGCCCTTCTCTCAGGGGGATGCCCTTCTTATACCGCCGCGTCGCCCTCCTCGCCGGTGCGGATACGCACCACGCGCTCGACCGGCGAAACGAAGATCTTGCCGTCGCCGATCTTGCCGGTGCGCGCCGACTTGATGATGGCATCGACGCAACGCTCGACGTCACCATCGGGCACCACCACCTCGATCTTCACCTTGGGCAGGAAGTCGACCACGTACTCGGCACCACGGTACAGCTCGGTGTGACCCTTCTGGCGGCCGAAGCCCTTGACCTCGGTCACCGTCAGGCCGGTCACGCCGACCTCGGCCAGGCCCTCACGCACCTCCTCCAGCTTGAAGGGTTTGATGACGGCGGTGATCTGTTTCATGCATTGCTCCTCGGAGTGTTCAGGCCCGGAATCGGTTGGTCATAGGATAACGCCAGTCCTTGCCAAATCCGCGATGGCTGACGCGCGTGCCCTCGGCCGACTGGCGGCGCTTGTACTCGTTGATCTTGATCAGGCGCGTGACGAGTTCCACGTCCTCGGGCCGGAACCCCGCGGCCACCAGATCAGCCACGCCGGCGTCATTTTCCACGTAGCGCTCGATGATGGCGTCGAGCACCGCGTAGGGCGGCAGGCTGTCCTGGTCGGTCTGGCCGGCGCGCAGTTCGGCGCTCGGCGGGCGCGTGATGATGCGCTCGGGAATCGGGTTGGCCACCGTGCCATAGGGGTCGTGCGCGTTGCGCCAGCGCGCCAGTTCGAACACCCGGGTCTTGAGCACGTCCTTGATCGGCGCGAAGCCGCCGCACATGTCGCCATACAGCGTGCTGTAGCCGACCGCGTACTCGCTCTTGTTGCCGCAGGCCAGCACCAGGTGGCCGTGCTTGTTCGACAGCGCCATCAGCATGATGCCGCGGATGCGCGCCTGGATGTTCTCCTCGGTGCTGTCCTCGGGCTTGCCCGCGAACAGCGGCTTCAGCGACGCCTTGAAGCTCTCGAACTCAGGCCGGATCGTGATCTCGTCGTAGTGCACGCCCGTGCGCCGCGCCATCTCGCGCGCGTCCTCGACGCTGATGCCGGCCGTGTAGGGGCTGGGCATCATCACGGCGTGCACCTTGTCGGCGCCGAGCGCGTCGACGGCCAGCGCCAGCACCAGCGCCGAATCGATGCCGCCCGACAGGCCCAGCGCCACGGTCTTGAAGCCATTCTTGCCGGCGTAGTCGCGCAGGCCCAGCACCAGCGCATCCCATAGGTCGGCGTCGTTGTCGCGCGCTGGCGCAGTCTCGGCATGCAGCGCGATGGCGTCACCGGTACGCCGGGCCTCGACGAAGAACAGCTGCTCGACGAAGCTCGGCGCGCGCCCTGCCAATTTCGCGTCGGCATCGACGGCGAACGACTGGCCCTCGAACACCACCTCGTCCTGGCCACCGACCAGGTGCGCGTAGACCAGCGGCAGCCCGACCGCCTTGACGCGCTCGATCATCATGGCCTCGCGCTCGTAGCCCTTGCCGACGTGGAACGGCGACGCGTTGATCACCGCCAGCAGTTCGGCGCCGGCGTCCTTGGCCAGCTGCGCCGGCTCCTCGAACCAGGCGTCCTCGCAGATCAGCAGGCCGACGCTGACGCCCTCCACCTGGAACACGCAGGTGCCCTGTCCCGGGGTGAAATAGCGCCGCTCGTCGAACACCTGGTAGTTGGGCAGCAGGCGCTTGGCGTAGTTCTCGATCACGCGGCCGTCACGGATCACGCTGGCCGAATTGGTGCGCTGGCTCACCGACACGCTCCGGCCACGCTCGCCTCGTCCCACGGGGTGCCCGACCACGATCGCCATGCCGGCCAACCCCGCTGTTTCATGGGCGACGGTTTTCACGGCATCATCGCAGGCGGCGATGAAGGACGGACGCAGGAACAGGTCTTCACAGATGTACGCGCAGATCGACAGCTCGGGCGTCAGCAGCAGGCGCGCGCCCCCGGCGTACGCGGTGCGGGCGGCGCCGATGATCTTGCGCGCGTTGCCCGGCATGTCGCCGACGACGAAGTTGAACTGCGCGACAGCGATCTTGAGAGTCATTGGACATGTTGGTGAGCGATACCGGCAAGCATGGTAACCGCCTGCACGCGCAATGCGTTGATTCGCCGTTGGCCGTCGAGGCCGCGGCCTGGAACGCACTGCTGGCGCGCCAGCGCGCGCCGACGCCCTTCATGCGGCACGAGTACCTGGCGGCACTGCATGAGAGCGGCAGCGCCGTGCCGGCCACCGGCTGGAGCCCGCGCTTCCAGCTGCTATGGGATGGCGACGAACTTGCCGCTGCCTGCCCGCTGTACCTGAAAAGCCACTCCTACGGTGAATACGTGTTCGACTGGGCCTGGGCCAACGCCTACGCCGAGCACGGCCTCGCCTACTACCCCAAGGCGCTGCTCGCGGTGCCGTTCACGCCGGTGCCGGGCGCGCGCCTGCTGGCGCGCGATGCGGCGGCACGCCAGGCGCTTCTGCGCAGCGTGATCGACTGGTGCGACGAACAGCGGTTGTCCTCGCTGCATGTGCTGTACGGCGACGACGACGACCTCGCCACCTGCGATGCGGCCGGCCTGATGCGGCGCCACCAGGTTCAGTTCCACTGGAAGAATCATGCGCCCCCACGCTCCCCTGCTGCGCGTGGTGCGCTGCCCCCCGAGGGGGCCCGCCCGCCTTGGGACGGCCCGGCGGCGGGCAATGCACCCCCACGCTCCCCCGCTGCGCGTGGTGCGCTGCCCCCCGAGGGGACCCGCCCGCCTTGGGACGGCCCGGCGGCGGGCGACGCGCCCCCGACCAGCAGCACGGCGTTCACGGACTTCGACGACTTCCTCAGCTCGCTGACGCAGGACAAGCGCAAGAAGATCCGCCAGGAGCGGCGCAAGGTGCGCGATGCCGGCGTGCGCTTCCGCTGGGCGCGCGGAGCCGACATCGCGCCCGAGGACTGGGCGTTCTTCTACCGCTGCTACGAACGCACCTACCTCGAGCACGGCAACGCACCCTACCTCAAGCCGCCGTTTTTCGGTGCCATGGCGCGACACATGGCGCAGGACTGGGTGCTGTTCATCGCCGAGCACGGAGGCCAGCCGGTCGCCGCCAGCCTGATCGCCGTCGGCGAGCCGCTGCCGGACGGCTCAGGCGCAGTCGCCTATGGCCGCTACTGGGGCGCGCTGGCGCGCGTCGACAGCCTGCATTTCGAGGCCTGCTACTACCAGCCGATCG
>NZ_DAOMOQ010000013.1:0-43561 GCF_035444425.1 Ottowia sp.
GTGGCGCTCGGGCACCATCTTGATGTCGAGCCAGCCGGCGTTGGCGGCGGTGCTCCTGATGGTGTCGGGCAGATCCAGCTCCAGCTCGTTGCCGGTGCGGGCGAACTTGCGCAGGCGGCGCAGCGCCACCTTGATGTTGCGCGTGCCGAGTTCCTGTGAATCGTCGTAGTCGCGGTAGGCGCGCTGGTCCCACACCTTCACCGCGCTCTTGTTGCCGCCCTTGCCACCGATGCGGATGCCCTGCGGGTTGTAGCCGCCGTGGCCGAACGGCGAGGTGCCGCCGGTGCCGATCCACTTGCTGCCGCCTTCGTGGCGCTCCTTCTGCTCCTCCAGGCGCTTCTTCAGCGTTTCCATCAGCTCGTCCCAGCCCATCTTCTCGATGGTGGCCTTCTCCTCCGGGCTCAGGGTCTTCTCGAGCACCTTGCGCAGCCAGTCGGCGGGAATCTCCTTGCGGAAGTCGGCGATCTGCTCGACGCCCTTGAAGTAGGCGGCAAAGGCGCGGTCGAACTTGTCGAAGTGCTTCTCGTCCTTGACCAGTGCGGTGCGCGCCAGGTAGTAGAAGTCGTCGATCGAGCAGGCGTCTGGCTGCTTCGGGCCGACCACGTTGGCTTCCAGCGCTTCCAGCAGGGTCAGGAATTCCTTTACCGACACGGGGAGCTTGGCGGCGCGCAGGGTGTAGAAGAAGTCGATCAGCATGGCTTCACCCCCGTGGCCTCGACAGCTGGTAATCCAGATGAGCGCGCACGCTCGGCCATTCGGCGGCCACGATGCTGTAGACGCAGGTGTCGCGCAGCGTGCCGGCGGCATCCGGGTGCGTGTTGACCACATGGCTGCGCAGCACGCCGTCCAGCTTGGCGCCCAGGCGCTCGATGCCGCGCCGGCTGGCCTGGTTGAACCAGTGGGTGCGGAACTCGACCGCGATGCAGCCCAGCGTCTCGAAGGCACGCGCCAGCAGCAGCCGCTTGCACTCGGTGTTGAGCGCGCTGCGCTGCACTGCCCGGCGGTACCAGGTCGAGCCGATCTCCAGGCGCCGGTTGAGCGCGTCGATGTTCATGTAGGTGGTCATGCCCACGGCCTTGCCGGCCAGCTCGCCGCGCTGCGCGATCACCGCGAAGGGCAGCATGCTGCCCGTGGCATGCAGGTCGCGCCGGCGTTCGATTTCGGCCGCCACGCCTTCGGGTGTGGGCACCGAGGTGTACCAGAGCTTCCACAACTCACCATCGCGCACGGCTTCGGCCAGGTCACCCTGGTGGCGCGGTTCGAGCAACTCAAGCCGGACGTGTGTTCCGGCCAGCGTCACCGGTTCGTGCAGCGCGGTCATGGTGTGTCCGGGCAGGGCTGGCGAAGTGCGTTTCAGCGGTTCCTCTGGTTCATGAACACCAGCTTCTCGAACAGCGTCACGTCCTGCTCGTTCTTCAGCAGCGCGCCCACCAGCGGCGGCACGCTGACCTTGTTGTCGGCGCTCTGCAGCGCTTCGAGCGGAATGTCCTCGGCCACCAGCAGCTTGAGCCAGTCGAGCAGCTCGCTGGTGGAGGGCTTCTTCTTCAGCCCCGGCAGGCCGCGCACGTCGTAGAACACCTTCATGGCGGCCGACAGCAGATCCTTCTTCAGATTCGGGAAGTGCACGTCGACGATCCGCTTCATGGTGTCGGGATCGGGGAACTTGATGTAGTGGAAGAAGCAGCGGCGCAGGAAGGCGTCGGGCAGTTCCTTCTCGTTGTTGGAGGTGATGAACACCAGCGGCCGGTGCCTGGCCCGGATGGTCTCGCGCGTCTCGTAGCAGTGGAACTCCATGCGGTCGAGCTCGCGCAGCAGGTCGTTGGGGAATTCGATGTCGGCCTTGTCGATCTCGTCGATCAAGAGCGCCACCGGCTCCTCGGCGGTGAAGGCCTGCCACAGCACGCCGCGCACGATGTAGTTCTGGATGTCCTTGACCCGGTCGTCGCCGAGCTGGCTGTCGCGCAAGCGGCTCACCGCGTCGTACTCGTACAGGCCCTGCTGCGCCTTGGTGGTGCTCTTGATGTGCCACTGCAGCAGCGGCAGCTTGAGCGCCTCGGCCACCTCCTCGGCCAGCATGGTCTTGCCGGTGCCCGGCTCGCCCTTGACCAGCAGCGGCCGCTTGAGCGTGATCGAGGCGTTCACCGCCAGCATCAGATCCTGCGTGGCGACGTAGTTTTCGGAACCTTGGAATTTCATGTTGGATGGGTGGCGGGCAAGGGGTTAATCAGGGGAACGAATGCTGCGCAAGCTTGTTTACAATGAGTCCTGACCTGGATCAAACAACTTTGGATTGTGCGCGCAAAATGAAAATGACCTTGTCTCCGATGTTCGCCGCGTTGGCGATCACGTTGGCAGCTTCGCTGCCTGTGCAGGCCCAGGTCACTGGCGATGCCAAGGCCGGTGAGGGCAAGGTGGCCATGTGCATTGGCTGCCACGGCATCATAGGCTACCAGTCGAGCTTCCCCGAGGTCTACAAGGTGCCCAAGATCTCGGGCCAGAGCGCCAAGTACATCGAGGTGGCGCTCGACAGCTACCGCAAGGGCGACCGCAAGCATCCCAGCATGCGCGGGATCGCCACCACGCTGACCGACCAGGACATCGCCGACGTCGCGGCCTACTACGCGCAGCACGGCAAGGCCGAGGCTGCCGCCGAACTGCCGGCGCCGCGCGAGGCCGCCGCCCAGGTCGCGCAGCTGCTGCAGAAGGGCGCCTGCGTGTCCTGCCACGGCGACAACTTCTCCAAGGGCATCGACCCGAGCTATCCGAAGCTGGCGGGCCAGTACGCCGACTACCTGTACGTGGCACTGCGCTCCTACCGCGACAACACGAACCACACCTGGGGTCGTGGCAACCCGGTCATGGCCGGCATGGCCAAGCAATTCTCCAACGCCGAGCTGAAGGCGATGGCGCAGTACATCGCCTCGCTGCCGGGCGAGCTGAAGACGCTGCCGCAGTCCCGGTTCCGTTGAGCGCACGCGCAGGATGAAGGCCCGCCCATCGCGGGCCTTCGTCATTCTGGTGGCCGCGCTCGAGGCGGCGTCCGTTCAGTCGCGGGTGGCGCGCCGCTGCACGCACTGGATGTAGGCCTCGCTATCCGGCGACCGGCCGCTGGCCTGCGCATCGGCCAGCATCTGGCCCAGGCAATCCATCACCTCGTGGTGCGCTGTATGCAGGTCGCCACGGCGTGCAGTCAGCAACTCAACCGCCTGGCGGATGCCGCGCGGCTGGTCGATGCTGCACTGCTCGCTGATCGACAAGTGCATCGACAGGTGCAGGAACGGGTTGGCACCCACGGCGCCGTCGCCGTAGTTGCGCGCCACGGCGGCTTCGGCATCGGCGAAGTCGGCGTGCCATTCGGGATGCTCGGCGATCCAGCCGGCGGCCAGCTGCTCGATGGCATCCATTGGCTGGCCGGCCTGCTGCTTGGCCCAGGCGCTACAGAAAAAACGGCGGACTTGTTCCTGCGAGGGGGCGAACATGAGGCCAAGCGTATCATCCGGCGGCATCGCCGCGCGTGGCGCCGCAGTCCGCCGATGACGCCATGAACAGCATCCAGACCCCGACTTCCGCCCGCATCGCCATCGTCGGCGCCGGTGCCATGGGCAGCGGGCTGGCGGCGCTGTTCGCGCGCCGGGGCTTCGGCGTCGTGCTGATCGATCCGGTCGATGGTGCGCTGGCGCGTGCCGATGCCGCGATCGAGCGCCATCTGACTGCGGCCGGCGTCGCCGACGCGGCGCTGGCGCGGGCGCGCATCGCATCCGCGACCAGCCTGGACGCCGCGGCCGCCGTCGACCTGGTGATCGAGGCCGTGCCAGAGCGGCTCGAACTCAAGCAGCGCCTGTTCGCCGAACTGGACGCGTTGTGCCCGCCGCGCACGGTGCTGGCCAGCAACACCTCGGGACTGTCGATCAACGCCATTGCCTCGGCGCTGGCCCGACCGGAGCGTTTTGTCGGCACGCACTTCTTCACCCCGGCCGACGTCATCCCGCTGGTCGAAGTGGTGCGTGGCGATGCAACGACAGATGCCACCGTCGATTTCGTCCTGCGCGTGCTGCGCAGCGCCGGCAAGCGACCGGTGCTGGTGCGGCGCGACATTCCCGGCTTCATCGCCAACCGTATCCAGCACGCGCTGGCGCGCGAGGCGATCGCGCTGCTGGAGCAGGGCGTGGCCAGCGCCGCCGACATCGACGAAGTGGTGCGCTGGAGCCTGGGGCTGCGGCTGGCGTTGACCGGCCCGCTCGAGCAGCGCGACCTGAACGGCATCGACGTGCACCACGCGATTGCCAGCTACCTGTACGCCGAGCTGGAAAACCGCAGCACGCCAGCGCCGCTGCTGACGGCCATGGTCGGACGCGGCGAGCTTGGCGCCAAGTCGGGCAAGGGCTTCTACGACTGGCCGGCCGAGCGGCGCGAGCGCGTGCAGGCCGCCAAGGCGCGCGACCTGGCCGAACTGGCGGCCTGGCTGCAGGCGCGCGAGCGCTGAAGTCGGCCGTGCGCGGCTCGGATCGGCGAGTAGTGGATTCCGGCGCGACCGCTAGCGCCCCGACAGCAGCGCCGAGATCCGCCGAGCCGCCTGCAGCAGGGGCGGCAGCAACTCGCCCTGCATCACCCGGGCGCTGGTGCGGTTGGCCTGGCCCGACACGTTGAGCGCAGCGATCACGCGCCCCTGGCGGTCGACGATGGGCGCGGCAACCGAGATCAGGCCTTCTTCCAGTTCCTGGTCGACCAGCGCCCAGCCCTGCGTGCGCGCCTTGCGCACGCGCGCCATTAGCGTGTCCAGGTCGGTGACGGTGTGGCGCGTGTGGGCGGTGCGCGGGCTGGCCTCGAGCCGGGCGTGCGCCTCGGCCTCGGGCAGCTCCGCCAGCAGCACCCGGCCCATCGAGGTGCAGTAGGCCGGCAGGCGCGAGCCGGCGCCCAGGCTGATGCTCATGATCTTGTGCGTGGCCACCCGCAGCACGTAGACGATGTCGGTGCCGTCGAGCACGGCGGCGGAGCACGATTCCTGCACCTGCTCGGCCAGCTGCTCCATCACCGGTTCGGCCAAGTTCCAGATCGGCATCGAGGACAGGTAGGCGAAGCCCAGGTCCAGGATGCGCGGTGTCAGCCGGAACAGCTTGCCGTCGCTGTCCACGTAGCCGAGCGTCTGCAGCGTCAGCAGGATGCGCCGCGCGCCGGCGCGCGTGAGACCGGTGCGTGCTGCCACCTCGGACAGCGTCTGCTGCGGCGCCGCAGCGCTGAAGGAACGGATCACCTCCAGCCCGCGCGCGAAGGACTGCACGTAGCTGTCACCCGGGCGCGGCGCGCCATCGGTGGGCTTTTGGCTGCTGGATGCTGGCATGGCGGTTGATGGGTGGCTTCACAAACGGGCTGCGAGGCCCTATAATTTATTCATTATACGAACAAATGTTCTATATGAGAACTTCTTGGTAGCCGAGTCGCTGCTCTCACCTGTGTGATGACCCTGGTTTCAAGCCAGGGCTGGCTTGGCCGGTTGACGTGCTATTGGAGACACACCCATGATCGACAAGATCGCCGCTTCGGCGGCCGAGGCGCTGGCCGGCGTCAAGGACGGCGCCACCGTGCTGATCGGCGGCTTCGGCACCGCCGGCATCCCGAACGAACTGATCGACGGCCTGATCGCGCAGGGCGCGCGCGAGTTGACGGTGGTCAACAACAACGCCGGCAACGGCGACACCGGGCTGGCTGCGCTGCTGGCGACCGGCCGCGTGCGCAAGATCATCTGCAGCTTCCCGCGCCAGGCCGATAGCCACGTGTTCGATGCCCTCTACCGCAGCCGGAAGATCGAGCTCGAACTGGTGCCGCAGGGCAACCTGGCTGAGCGCCTGCGCGCTGCCGGCGCTGGCATCGGCGCCTTCTTCACGCCCACGGGCTTCGGCACCGAACTGGCGCGCCATGCCGACGGCAGCCCGAAGGAAACGCGCCGCATCGACGGCCGCGACTACGTGTTGGAGTACCCGATTCATGGCGACGTGGCGCTGATCAAGGCTGAGCGCGGCGACCGCTGGGGCAACCTGAGCTACCGCATGGCGGCGCGCAACTTCGGCCCGGTGATGGCGACCGCCGCCAGGCACACCGTGGCGACCGTGCACGAGATCGTGCCGCTGGGCGCGCTCGATCCGGAAGCCATCGTCACGCCCGGCATCTTCGTCAGCAAGCTGCTGCGCGTGGAGCGCGTGGCGACGCAGGCCGGCGGTTTCAAGGCCGTGGCCTGACCCCGCCGCCGCAAGGAGAGCGACTGTGAGCAGCTACCAAAGAAGAAGCAAGGACGAACTGGCCCGGCGCGTGGCGCAGGACATCCCGGACGGCTCGTACGTGAACCTCGGCATCGGCCAGCCGACGCTGGTGGCCAACCACATCCCCGAAGGGCGCGAAATCATCCTGCACAGCGAGAACGGCATCCTCGGCATGGGCCCGGCGCCGGCGGCGGGCAACGAGGACTACGACCTCATCAATGCCGGCAAGCAGCCGGTCACGCTGCTGCCGGGAGGAGCGTTCTTCCACCATGCAGACAGCTTCGCCATGATGCGCGGCGGCCATCTCGACGTCTGCGTGCTGGGCGCGTTCCAGATCTCCACCACCGGCGACCTGGCCAACTGGAGTACCGGCGAGCCTGGCGCCATCCCGGCCGTCGGCGGGGCCATGGACCTGGCGGTCGGCGCTCGGCAGACCTGGGTGATGATGGATTTGCTCACCAAGCAGGGCGTCAGCAAGATCGTCGCTGAATGCAGCTACCCGCTGACGGCGATCGGCTGCGTCAAGCGCATCTACACCGACCTGGCGACCTTCGAATGCACGCCACAGGGGCTGCGTCTGGTCGATCTGGTCGATGGGCTGGCATTTGACGAACTGCAACGCCTGGTAGGCCAGCCCATCGCACAATGAGCAGATCCCCAGGTTCGCCCGATTCCCACTTTCTTTCCAGGAGACCCGCATGAAACAAGCCTTCATCGTCGACGCCATTCGCACGCCCTTCGGCCGTTACGGCGGCGCGCTGAGCAGCGTGCGCACCGACGACCTGGGTGCCATTCCCTTGAAGGCGCTGATGGCGCGCAATCCGAAGGTGGACTGGGCCGCGGTCACCGACGTGCTCTACGGCTGCGCCAACCAGGCCGGTGAGGACAACCGCAACGTCGCCCACATGGCCAGCCTGCTGGCCGGCCTGCCGCCGGAGGTACCGGGTGCCACCATCAACCGTCTGTGCGGCTCGGGCCTGGATGCGGTCGGCAGCGCGGCGCGCGCCATCAAGGCCGAGGAAGCGACGCTGATGATCGCCGGCGGCGTCGAGAGCATGAGCCGCGCGCCCTTCGTCATGCCCAAGGCGGAAAGCGCCTTCAGCCGCGCCAACGCCGTGTACGACACCACCATCGGCTGGCGCTTCGTCAACAAGCTGATGAAGGCGCAGTACGGCGTCGATTCCATGCCGGAGACAGCCGAGAACGTGGCCGTCGATTACAAGATCGAGCGTGAGGCGCAGGACCGGATGGCGCTGGCCAGCCAGCTCAAGGCGGTCGCGGCGCAGAAGGCCGGCCACCTGGCGCGCGAGATCACGCCGGTGACGATTCCGCAGCGCAAGGGCGACCCGGTCGTGGTCGATACCGACGAGCATCCGCGCGAAACCAGCCTGGAAAAGCTCGGCCAGCTCAAGGGCGTGGTCAAGCCCGACGGTAGCGTCACCGCCGGCAACGCCAGCGGCGTGAACGACGGCTCGTGCGCGCTGCTGCTGGCGGACGAAGCGACCGCCGGCAAGTACGGCCTGACGCCGAAGGCGCGCGTGGTCGGCATGGCGGTGGCTGGCGTGCCGCCGCGCGTGATGGGCATCGGCCCGGCGCCGGCAAGCGAGAAGGTGCTTCAGCTCACCGGCCTGAAGCTCGACCAGATCGACGTCATCGAGCTCAACGAGGCCTTCGCCGCGCAGGGCCTTGCCGTGCTGCGCCTGCTCGGCTTGAAGGACGACGACGAGCGCGTCAACGCCTGGGGCGGCGCCATCGCGCTGGGCCACCCGCTGGGCGCCAGCGGCGCGCGCCTGGCGACCACGGCGGTGAACCGCCTGCATGCCACCGGTGGCAGGTACGCGCTGTGCACCATGTGCATCGGCGTCGGCCAGGGCATCGCCCTGATCCTGGAAAGGGTCTGATGCCGGCTGAGCGCGTCTTGATCACCGGTGGTGCCAGCGGCATTGGTGCCGCCACCGCCGAACGCTGCCACGCCGAGGGCTGGGAACCCGTGGTGATCGACCGCGTGCAGACGGCCCGTGGCGGCGGTATCGTCGCCGACCTGTCCAGCGTCGATCAAACCGCGGGTGCGCTGCAGCAGGCGCTGGCCGGCGGCCCGATCACACGCCTTGTCAACAACGTCGGCGTGGTGGTCCCCAATGACGCCGAGCACCAGAGCTTGCCTGAGTTCGAGCTGGCCCTGTCGCTCAACCTGCGCTGTGCCTTCCAGTGCATGCAGGCGCTGCTGCCGGGCATGAAGGCGGCGGGCTTCGGGCGCATCGTCAACATGTCCTCGCGCGCCGCACTGGGCAAGCAATTGCGCACTGCCTACAGCGCCACCAAGGCGGGGCTGATCGGCATGACGCGTGTGTGGGCACTGGAGTTGGGCGCGCACGGTATCACCGCCAACGCGATCGGCCCCGGCCCGATCCGCACCGAGCTGTTCGACCGGGCCAACCCGCCCGGTGCGCCGCGCACGCAGGCCATCATCGATGCGGTGCCGGTCAAGCGCGTGGGCACGCCGGACGACGTGGCCCACGCGGTGGCCTTCCTGCTCGACGCGCGCAGCGGCTTTGTCACCGGGCAGGTGCTGTACGTGTGTGGCGGCATGACCGTCGGCGTGGCCGGCGTCTGATATTTCCTACGTTCGCCGGCCGTGCAGCGAACCGGCGTTTTTCCATTACGCCGCAGCAGCGGCGTGACACTTTCTTATTGAGACCGACATGAATCAGTTTTCCGCTTCCTTCCCGCGCCGCCGCCTGATCGCAGGCGCCGGTGCGCTGGCCCTGGCCGCAGTACTGCCCGGCGCCGCACTGGCGCAGGCCTACCCCTCCAAGCCCATCACCATGGTCGTACCGTTCTCGGCTGGCGGCACCACTGACATCCTGGCGCGCATCGTCGGCAAGGCGCTCGAGGGTGAACTGGGCCAGCCGGTGGTGATCGACAACAAGGCCGGTGCCGGCGGCAACATCGGTGCGCAGCACGCTGCCCGCGCCAAGGCCGATGGCTACACGCTGTTCATGGGCACGGTGGGCACGCATGCCATCAACGAGGCGCTGTACAAGAAGCTGCCCTACAAGCCGCTGGATGATTTCCAGCCGATCACGCGCGTGGCCATGGTGCCCAACCTGTTGGTGGCGCATCCGTCGCGGCCGTACAAGACGGTGAAAGAACTGATCGAGTTCGCGCAGAAGAATCCGGGCAAGATCAACTTCGCCTCGTCGGGCAGTGGTTCCTCGATCCACCTGTCGGGTGAGCTGTTTAAGGCCCTGGCCAAGGTGGACATGGTGCACGTGCCCTACAAGGGTAGCGCGCCGGCCGTTGCCGACCTGCTGGGTGGCCAGACCGACATCATGTTCGACAACATGCCCTCGGCCTTCCAGCACGTCAAGGCCGGCAAGCTGCGCGCGCTCGCGGTCACTACCGACAAGCGCTATCCCGAGCTGCCGGATGTGCCGACCATCGCCGAAGCCGGTGTGCCCGGCTACAACGCCACCTCGTGGTTCGGCCTGTTCACCAACCGGGGCGTGCCCGCCGACGTGCTGACCAAGCTGAGCGCGGCCGTGGTGAAGATTCTGGCCAAGCCGGAGGTCGTCAAGCAGAAGGCCGAGCAGGGCGCCGTGGCCCATCCCGAGAAGCCGGCCGAGTTCGAGGACTTCATCAAGGCCGAGGCTGCCAAGTGGGGCCCGGTGGTCAAGCAGTCGGGCGCCACGGTCGACTGATCCGACGCGGTGCCACCCGGCTCAGCCGTTGCGCCAGTCCGGCAGGCGCCAGTCGAACTTGAGCGCCAGCAGGCGTGAGCCGGTGGTGCTGGCGATGCTGAACAGCGCCACCAACCAGCCGGCCCAACCGAGCCAGTCGCCCAGGATGTAGGCCCAGCCGCCCAGGATGCCGCAGACGGCGTAGGGGCGGTGGTCGGCGAAGGCGGTGGGCATCTCGTTGCAGGCAATGTCGCGCATCACGCCGCCGAACACGCCAGTGACCACGCCCATCATCACCGCCACCACCACCGGCAGCTGCGCCACCAGCGCGGCCTGCACGCCGCTGGCGACGAACAGGCCCAGACCGAGCGCGTCGGCCCACTGGATCGCCTTGTCGCCCACGTGCAGCCGGCCCAGCCGCAGCAGCACCAGCGCCAGCACGCACAGACCGATCACCAGCCACAGCATTTCGACCTCAGCAACCCAGAAGAACGGGCGCCGGTCCAGCAGCACGTCGCGCAGGGTGCCGCCGCCGAACGCGGCCAGAAAGCCGAGCACCGAGATGCCGAAGATGTCCATGTGATTGCGCGCGCCGGCCAGGATGCCCGACAGCGCGAAGGCCAGCGTGCCGATCACCTCCACCACGTAGCGCAGTGTCGGCCCCCAGGTCGAGAAGTCGTACATGCGGCGGATTATCGAGCCCGAGTCCGTTGCGCCCAGCCAGCTAAAGTGCCGACTTTCGAAATTTCACCCAGCCACCCACCATGACCCTCGGCAGCCAGGCCATCGACCAGGTCTTCCGCGACGCCCGCACCGCCAACGGCTTCACCGACCAGCCCGTCTCCGATGAACTGCTGTGGCAGGTGTACGAACTGGCCGCCTTCGGCCCGACCTCGATGAACAGCCAGCCGGCGCGCTACGTGTTCGTGCGCTCGCCCGAGGGCAGGGCGCGCCTGCGCGAATGCCTGTTGCCCGGCAACGTCGACAAGACCCAGACCGCCCCGGTGACCGCCATCGTCGCCGTGGACACGCAGTTCCACGAGCACATGCCGCAGGTCTGGCACGGCGAGGGCGCGCGCGAGATGTTCGCCGGCAACGCCGCGCTGGCGCAGGCCACCGCGCAGCGCAACGGCACGCTCGGCGGCGCCTGGCTGATCATTGCGGCGCGCGCGCTGGGCCTCGACTGCGGGCCGATGAGCGGCTTCGACATGGCCAGGCTGAACGCCGCCTTCTTCCCCGACGGGCGCTGGCAGGCCAACTTCCTGCTCAACCTGGGCCACGGCGACGATGCCAAGCTGTTCCCGCGCAACCCGCGCCTAGCGTTCGAGCAGGCCTGCACGCTGGCATGAGCCTAGAAGCGGCAGTTGACCGCTTGCCATCTTCGGCTAACCCGCATGGGCACTGACTTTCACTGCTTCGATCACGCTCACCGGTTAGGTGAGCGCGCTATGCACCCGATCGCACCGCGCTGGCCACGCCATGCGGCGTTGCTTGTCCTCGCAGGCACGAGCCTGCGTCGTCTGCGCGCCTTGCCTGACGCGCCCATCACGGCACGCTCGGGCGCATCCAACTACCGTTTCTAGGCTGAATCCCTTGACCCTGCCGTTCATCACCGACTGGGCTTTCTACGCCGTCGCCGTGCCGGCGGTGCTGCTGCTTGGCATCAGCAAGAGCGGTTTCGGCGCCGGCTTCGGCTCGCTGGCGGTACCGATGATGGCGATGGCGGTGACGGTGCCGCAGGCGGCGGCGATCCTGATGCCGGTGCTGCTGGTGATGGATCTGCTCGGCATCGCGGCGTTCCGCAGGGACTTCGATCGCGCGCTGCTGCGCTTCATGCTGCCCTGGGGGCTGCTGGGCATCGTCATCGGCACGCTGTCGTTCCGGCTGCTGGAGGCGCGCTGGGTCGCCGGCATCGTCGGCGTGTTCACGCTGCTGTTCCTGGCGCAGCGGCTGCTGTTTCCGCCGCGTGTCGATGGTGCTTCGGCGCCCCGCTGGGTCGGTGCGCTGCTGACCGCCACCTCGGGCTTCACCAGCTTCGTCGCCCATGCGGGCGGGCCGCCGATCAATGCCTACGTGATCCCGCTCCGGCTCACGCCGGTCGTGTTCACCGGCACCATGGCGTTCTTCTTCTTCGTCATCAACCTGGCCAAGTGGCTGCCCTATGCCTGGCTGGGCCTGCTCGACTGGCGCAACCTGGCGACTTCGCTGGTGCTGTTGCCGCTGGCGCCGCTGGGCGTGTGGATCGGCGTGCGCATCGCGCGGCGCATCGACCAGCAGCTGTTCTATCGCTTCGTCTACCTGGGCATGCTGCTGACCGGTGTCAAGCTGCTGTGGGATGCCGTGGCCTGACAGCGAGGCCGGTCATGCGCAGCCGCTAACATAGTCTGCTCCAACAGCACGCGAAGAGGACGACGTCATGCCGGTGGTGGTGATCGCGAATCCCAAGGGCGGGGTCGGCAAGTCGACGCTGGCCACCAACGTGGCCGGCTACTGGGCCAGCCAGGGGCGGGCGGTCATGCTGGGCGACGTCGACCGGCAGCAGTCCTCGCGCCTGTGGCTCAGCCTGCGGCCACCGGCCGTGTCACCGATCGCCAGCTGGGACGTGCAGCGCGACGCCATCGTGCGGCCACCCAAGGGCACCACCCACGTGGTGCTGGACACGCCGGCCGGCCTGCATGGCGGGCGCTTCAAGAACGTGATCCGGCTGGCCGACAAGGTGCTGGTGCCGGTGCAGCCGAGCATCTTCGACATCTACGCCACGCGCGAATTCATCGACCAGTTGGTCGAGACCAAGGGCGCCGGCAAGCGCGATATCGGCATTGTCGGCATGCGGGTCGACGAGCGCACCATTGCCGCCGACCAGCTGCAGCAGTTCGTGGGCGGTCTCGGCCTGCCGGTGCTGGGCATGCTGCGGCCGACGCAGAACTACGTGCACCTGGCGGCGCGCGGACTGACCGTGTTCGACGTCGCGCCCGGCCGCGTGGCGCGCGACCTCGAGCAGTGGCAGGGCATCTGCCGCTGGCTCGGCCATTGAAGAGGTTCAGCGTTCGGCGCCCGGCGTCGAGCGTGAAATTCCCAACCCCGATGTTCCCAACCCGCTCAACGCTCAACCTCTTAGCAACGCTTCCATGAGAACCTTCGACACCCTCGCCGATCTGGCGGCCTGCGCCGGCCAGGAAATCACCGTCACCGACTGGCACCAGGTGACGCAGCAGCACATCGACCAGTTCGCCGAGGCCACCGGCGACCACCAGTGGATCCACGTCGATGCCGAGCGCGCCAAGGCGGGCCCGTTCGGCAGCACCATCGCGCACGGCTACCTCACGCTGTCCCTGCTGGCGGGCTTCTTCAGCCGCTCGATCAAGGTCAAGGAGGTGCGCATGGGCGTCAACTATGGCTCCAACAAGGTGCGCTTCATGTCGCCGGTGCCGGAGGGCAGCCGTCTGCGCGTGCGCGTCGAACTGCTGGACACGACGCCGATCGAGGGTGGCATGCAGGTGGCCTGGCGCGCCACCATCGAGCGCGAGGGTTCGGACAAGCCGGTCTGCGTGGCCGAGCCGCTGTCGCGCTATTACGTCTGAACCCGGCGCCGGCTCCAGGCTGCACAGGGCTCGGGTTCAGGCTCAGGCGCCGGCGAAGCCGATCTGCCGCCAGGCCTCGAACACCGTCACGGCCACCGCGTTCGACAGGTTCAGGCTGCGCTGACCGGCACGCATCGGCAGGCGCAGTTGCTGCGCCGCCGGGATGCGCGCGCGCAATTCGGCGGACAGGCCGCGCGTCTCGGCGCCGAACACCAGCCAGTCGCCGGGCTGGAACCGCAACTCGTGAACCAGGCGCGTGGCGCGCGTGGTGAGCGCGAACAGGCGCTCAGCGTCGGGCGCGCAGCAGCGTAGGAAGTCATCCCAGCCAGCATGGCGCCGCACCTCGGCGTACTCGTGGTAGTCCAGTCCGGCACGGCGCATGTGCTTGTCGTCCATCGAGAAGCCGAGCGGCTCGATCAGGTGCAGCGCGCAGCCGCTGTTGGCGGCCAGCCGAATCACGTTGCCGGTATTGGGTGGAATCTCGGGTTCGACCAGGACGATGTGGAACATGGCGGCGATTGGGCGAGTGGTCAGGCGGGATCGGTGCGCGCGAAGGCCACGGCGGTGATGTGCGCGGCGCCGGCAGCGCGCAGGGCTCGCGCGGCTTCGCCCAGGCTGGCGCCGGTGGTCATCACGTCGTCGACCAGCAGCACGCGGCGCTCCTGCAGCGCCGACGCGCGGGCGGCATCGACCGCGAAGGCGCCGCGCACGTTGCGCAGCCGTTCGACACGCGGAAGATCGCGTTGCGGCGCACTGTGGCGCACGCGCCGCAGCAGATCGTGGCGGATGCGGTCCGGGGCCAGCCGCTCGGCCAGCAGCTGCGCCGGGTTGTAGCCGCGCTCGTGCAGGCGCTGGGCCGACAGGGGCAGGGGCAACACCAGGTCCGCCTGCGCCAGCGCGTCAGCCACGCCGGGCGCGGCGGCCAGCAGTTCAGCCAGCGCTGCCGCCAGGCCCGGATCCTGCTGGAACTTGAACTGCGCCAGGCAGCGCGTCCACGGCCACGCGTAGGCCACCGCCACCAGGCAATGATCGAAAGCGGGCGGTTCACGCAGGCAGGCGCCGCAGCGCGTCACGCCGGCGGGCACCGGCAGCGCGCAACTCTCGCAGCGCGGGCGCGCCTGCACGAACCGTCCCACGCAGCGCGGGCACAGGCTGCGTGCCGGCCACGCATGGCAGATCAGGCACTGGCTCGGCCAGGCACGGAGCGGCTGCAGTCGCAACATCGGGGCAGGTCGGCAATCCCGCAACACGCGTGCGGACGATGTGTCTCAATATACTGCCGGTGCCTCAAGCCCATGTCGACACCACCCTGCTCCACCATCGATCCCATCGCCGCACACCGCTGGGCGGAACGTGCGCCGGCGGCCACACCCTGGCTGCACGAGGAGGTGGCGCGCCGTATGGCTGAACGCCTGGCGGTGATCCGGCTGCCGGTCAACCGCTGGGCCCACTGGGAGCCGCCGCGCAGCGGCTGGCAGGGTCATGCGCTGGTGGTGGAGCGTTATCCGCAGGCCGAGGCGCTGCAGGTCATGCGGCACCCGGTGCCGGAGCGCGATGCGGCGCCGGCGCGGGCCGGCTGGTGGCAGCGCGTCGGTCGCAAGCGCGCCGCATCGGCCCAGGTGGTCAGCGCGCCGCCGGACGGCACGATGCAGCTGGTGTGGGCCAACATGCTGGCGCACCAGGGCGCCGATCCGGAACAGCTGCTGGCCCGCTGGCACCGCGCGCTGGCGGTCGATGGCTTCCTGATGTTTTCCTGCCTTGGGCCGGACACGCTGCAGGAGTTGCGCGCGCTCTACGCACGGCTTGGCTGGCCGCCGCCGGCGCAGGAGTTCACCGACATGCACGACTGGGGCGACCAGCTGCTGGAGGCCGGCTTTGCCGACCCGGTGATGGACATGGAGCACATCACGCTCAGCTTCGAAACGCCGGCACGCCTGCTGGCGGAGCTGCGCGAGCTCGGACGCAACCAGCATGTGGCGCGCTTCGGTGCCCTGCGCACGCCGGCCTGGCGCCGGCAACTCGAAAGGGCGCTCGATGAGCACCTGCGCCCGGCCAGCAACGAGCCGCTGTCGCTGAGCTTCGAGATCGTCTACGGGCATGCCGTCAAGCCCGAGCCGCGCCACACCGTGGCCGCGCGAACCGAGATTTCGCTCGAGCATATGAAGGCATCCTTGCGCCAGCGCAATAGGAATTTGCCCGCCCTTTGAGAAAGGTCAAACCCTTTCTTGAGTGGAGTACACTCGTGCGACATGCAGGCAGCAGCTGCCTGCATGGTGTATTTCGGAGGTGTTGTCGCCTTGCTCGAGTCGTCGACCTATCGCTTTGCACGCATGGATAATCAGGCGCTGGCCTGGCATCTGCGGCGCAACTGCAGTGTCACGCCGCGGCAGTTGGGCGCCCTGTATGCATCGCTGTGCCTCGTGACCGTGGTGATCAGCTTGTGGTTCTGGGCGATCGGCGCGAAGATGGTGTTGGGATTTGCCGGGCTGGAGTTGCTGCTGGTCGGGGTGGCGTTCCTGGTTTACGCACGGCATGCGGTCGATGGCGAGACGGTGTCCTTGCAGGACGGCAGCCTGATCGTCGAGCGCGAATCCGGTGGTGGACGGGAGCGACTGGAATTTCGTGGCGCGCATGTGCGCATCGACGTGCCGGCCGATCGGCGGGCGCTGATCGAGGTTCGTGCGCATGGGCGGAAGGTGGAGATCGGGCGTCATGTGCGGCCGGAGTGGCGGCCGGCACTGGCGGGGGAGATTCGCAGGGCGTTGCAGACCTCGGGGTACGCGACGGCGGGCGGATCGGGAAGTTTGAGCAGTTACTGAAGACGTGAACACGATGAAGAGCATTGCAAACAAGCTGGCCGGTCTGCCGCGCCACGCAGCCGTTTGGACGGCAGCCTGGGCCACCACCGCTGTTCATGCGCAGAAGGTCAATGACCTGCCGGGTGGCCCGGCGGTCAACCAGCTGAACCTGCACCCGCCGGTGACCAAGATCGCCGAGGAGCAGTTCGCGCTGCACTGGTACCTGCTGATCGTCTGCACGGTCATCTTCGTGTTGGTGTTCGCCGTCATGTTCTATTCGATGCTCAAGCACCGCAAGTCGCAGGGTGCGAAGGCGGCGAGCTTCCATGAATCGGTGGTGGTCGAGGTCACCTGGACGGTGATCCCGTTCCTGATCATCATCGGCATGGCACTGCCGGCGACCAAGCTGGTGGTGGCGCAGAAGGACACCACCAACGCCGACCTCACCATCAAGGCCACCGGCTACCAGTGGAAGTGGGGCTACGACTACCTGAACGGCGAGGGCGAGGGCATTTCCTTCCTGTCGACGCTGGATCCGTCGCACCGGGCCATGTCCAACGCCGGCAAGCCGGAGGGCGACAACTACCTGCTGAAGGTCGACAACCCGCTGGTGGTGCCGGTCGGCAAGAAGGTGCGCGTCATCACCACCGCCAACGACGTGGTGCACTCCTGGATGGTGCCGTCCTTCGGCGTCAAGCAGGACGCGATTCCGGGCTTCGTGCGCGACACCTGGTTCCGTGCCGAGCAGACCGGCGACTTCTACGGCCAGTGCGCCGAGCTCTGCGGCAAGGAGCACGCCTACATGCCGATCCACGTGAAGGTGCTGGCGCAGAACGAATACACCGCCTGGGTCGACAGCGAGAAGAAGCGCCTGGCGGCGCTGGCCGATGACCCGAACAAGGAATGGACGCTGGCCGAACTGGTCGAGCGCGGCGCTAAGGTGTATGCCGCCAACTGCGCCGCCTGCCACCAGGAAAACGGCAAGGGCGGCGGTGCCATCAAGCCGCTGGACGGCAGTCAGGTCGTGCTGAACCAGCCGGCCGAGCAGATGAAGGTGCTGCTAGAGGGCCGCCTCAATGGCGCCATGCCGTCGTGGAAACAGTTGTCCGATGTCGAACTGGCGGCGGTGGCCACCTACAGCAAGAACCATTGGAGCAACAAGACCGGCAAGCTGATCCAGCCGGCCGACTTCAAGGCGGCGCGCGCCGGCAAGTTCCCGACCGATGGCGCCGCGCCCGCCAAGGCGGCGGCACCGGCAGCGGCGCCTGCCGCGGCGGCTCCCGCCGCTGCCGCGCCGGCCACCACCGTTGCGAGCGCGGCCCCGGCTGCCGCGCCGACGACCGCTGCGCCCGCGGCCAGCGGCCTGCCGTACCAGGTGTTCTTCGCCACCGGTGAGTTCAGTCTCGACGGCGAGGCGCAGCAGACCGTCAAGGCTGCGGCCGAATTCCTGAAGAGCCATCCGGACGCCAAGATCGCGCTGTCGGGCTTCGTCGATTCCACCGGCACCGCCGCCGTCAACGAGGAGCTTGCCAAGAAGCGCGCGCAGGCCGTGCGCGACGCCTTGCAGGCCGATGGCGTGACCGCGGACCGGATCGATCTGCGCAAGCCGCAGGCCATCACCGCAGGACAAGGCAGCGACAGCCAGGCGCGCCGTGTGGACATCGTGTCCGCAAGCTGATGGCTGCCTTCGCAGATTTTTATTGAGCGCATCGTATTTGTTGGAGTGAAACCATGAGCGCCGTACTTCCCAGTTCCCACGCCGGCGACCACGCGCACGACGATCACCACCACGCGCCGACCGGCTGGCGGCGCTGGGTGTTCGCCACCAACCACAAGGACATCGGCACGCTGTACCTGCTGTTCTCGTTCTCGATGCTGATGGTGGGCGGCATCCTGGCGCTGCTGCTGCGCGCGGAGCTGTTCCAACCCGGACTGCAGCTGGCCAACCCCGAGCTGTTCAACCAGTTCACCACCATGCACGGGCTGATCATGGTGTTCGGCGCCATCATGCCGGCCTTCGTCGGCTTCGCGAACTGGATGGTGCCACTGCAAATCGGCGCCTCCGACATGGCCTTCGCGCGCATGAACAACCTCAGCTTCTGGCTGCTGGTGCCGGCCGGCCTGGTGCTGGGCACCTCGTTCTTCTGGTCGGGCGGCGCGCCTGCCAGCGGCTGGACGCTGTATGCGCCGCTGTCGCTGCAGATGAGCGCCTCGCTGGATGCGGCGATCTTCTCGCTGCACATCATGGGTGCGTCGTCGATCATGGGCGCCATCAACATCATCGTCACCATCCTGAACATGCGCGCGCCCGGCATGACGCTGATGAAGATGCCGATGTTCTGCTGGGGCTGGCTGATCACCGCCTACCTGCTGGTGGCCGTGATGCCGGTGTTCGCCGGCGCCATCACCATGACGCTGACCGACCGCCATTTCGGCACCAGCTTCTTCAACCCCGCCGGCGGTGGCGACCCGGTGATGTACCAGCACATCTTCTGGTTCTTCGGCCACCCCGAGGTCTACATCATGATCCTGCCGGCCTTCGGCATCATCAGCCAGGTGGTACCGGCGTTCTCGCGCAAGAAGCTGTTCGGCTACTCGTCGATGGTCTACGCGATCGCGGCGATCGCCATCCTGTCGATGATCGTGTGGGCGCACCACATGTTCACCGTCGGCATGCCGGTGACGGGCCAGCTGTTCTTCATGTACGCGACCATGCTGATCTCGATCCCGACCGCGGTGAAGATCTTCAACTGGGTCGCCACCATGTGGCGCGGCTCGATGACCTTCGAGACCCCGATGCTGTGGGCGGTCGGCTTCATCTTCGTGTTCGCCATCGGCGGCTTCACCGGCCTGATTCCGGCGGTGGCGCCGATCGACACCCAGATACAGGACACCTACTACATCGTGGCGCACTTCCACTACGTGCTGGTGGCCGGTTCGCTGTTCGCGATGTTCGCCGGCTTCTACTACTGGATCCCGAAGTGGAGCGGCGTGATGTACAACGAGACGCGCGGCAAGATCCACTTCTGGTGGTCGATGATCGCGTTCAACGTGACCTTCTTCCCGATGCACTTCCTGGGCCTGGCCGGCATGCCGCGTCGCTACGCCGACTACCCGATGCAGTTCGCCGACTTCAACATGTGGGCCTCGATCGGTGCCTTCTTCTTCGGCTTCGCCCAGGTCTACTTCTTCCTGTTCGTGGTGCTGCCGTGCATGCGCGGCCAGGGCGAGAAAGCGCCGCAGCGCCCCTGGGACGGCGCCGAAGGCCTGGAGTGGGAAGTGCCGTCGCCGGCGCCCTTCCACACCTTCGAGAACCCGCCCAAGCTGGACGCGACCGCGACCCGCGTGATCGGCTGATCGACGAGAAACCGAAGTGGCAGTGAGCGAGATGGCAACCGACGAGCAACGCAGACGCAATATCCGGCTGGGACTGATCCTGGGCTCGGTGGCGCTGGCGTTCCTGATCGGCTATGTCATCCGCATGGTGCTGTTCGGTGGTTGAGGATCGAATCGTGGCGCCGCGCATTGAAAACCTGAAGATGGTCGGCAAGCTGGCCGTCATCGTGGCCGGCATGTTTGCGTTCGGCTACGCGCTGGTGCCGGTGTACAAGGCGATCTGCGACGTCACCGGCATCAACATTCTGTCGCTGACCGAGCGCCAGGTGCCCGGCAATGGCGTGGCCGGCGAGCGAGCGCGCACCATGGCGGGCAATACCCAGGTCGATCGCAGCCGCGTCATCACGGTGGAGTTCGATGCCAATGTGCGCGGTCCCTGGCATTTCAAGCCGGCGCAGCGCACCGTGCAGGTGCATCCAGGCGAACTGGCTACGGTGATGTACGAGTTCCAGAACGTGCAGGACCGGCGCATGGCGGCGCAGGCGATTCCCAGCTACGCGCCGCGCCAGGCGGCGCCGCACTTCACCAAGCTGGAGTGCTTCTGCTTCAACCAGTACACGCTGGAGCCGGGCGAGAAGAAGGAATGGCCGGTCGCTTTCGTGATCGACCCGCGTATCTCCAAGGACGTCACCACCATCACGCTGTCCTACACCTTCTTCGAGGTCGGCGGAAAGACGCCCGCGGCGCCGGTCGCCACCGTCGCGCCTGATGCGGTCCGGAACGGAGCAGGGGCATGAGCGAGCCGGTGAAGCCCTCGTTCTGGCGCTCGATGCGCATGGTGGCCTGGGGCATGCTGGGCATCCGCAAGAACAGCGCCTACCAGCAGGATCTGGCGCAGACCAACCCCTTGTACCTGGCCGTGGCCATCATCATCAGCGCCTTGCTGTTCGTGCTGGTGCTGCTGGGCATCGTCAACTGGGTCGTCGCCGGTGCGGCGGGCTAGCGCTGGCGCGGATCAAGGCCATGGACAGACATAGACAACAAGGATTGCCGGTGCATCAGGAGCGCGCCGGCAGCCATGAATCTGAGAGTACAGGAGTGAAGTGAACATGAGCAGCACCACCCACGGTCAGGCGCCGTACTACTTCGTGCCGTCCCCATCGCGTCACCCGGTGCTGACGGCGCTCGGGTTCTTCGCCATGGTCGTCGGCGCCAGCCAGTGGATCAACGGCGTGACCTGGGGCAAGTGGCTGCTGCTGGCCGGCTTCGTCTGGTGGCTGTTCGTGCTTTTCCAGTGGTTCAGCGACTCGATCCGCGAGAGCGAAGGGGGCCTGTACAGCCGCAAGGTCGACATCGGCTACCGCTGGAGCATGAGCTGGTTCATCTTCTCGGAAGTGATGTTCTTCGGCGCCTTCTTCACCGCGCTCTGGTGGGGGCGGGCGCATTCGCTGCCGGAACTCGCCAGCCTGGACAACGCGCTGCTGTGGCCCGACTTCAAGGCGGTCTGGCCCAGCACGGCCGCCGGCGCCACCGGCTCGCCGGCAGGCACCGTCGAACCGTTCCAGACCATGGGTCCGTTCTGGCTGCCGACCATCAACACCGCGCTGCTGCTGACCTCGGGCGTGACCCTGACCATCGCGCACCACGCGCTGCTGGCGGGCAACCGCGCACGCTGCATCGCCTTCATGTGGTTCACCGTGCTGCTGGGCGTGACCTTCCTGTTCGTGCAGGGCTACGAGTACATCCACGCCTACCGCGACCTGAACCTGAAGCTCAGCTCCGGCATCTACGGCACGACCTTCTTCATGCTGACGGGCTTCCACGGCATCCACGTGTTCATCGGCATGCTGATGCTGCTGTTCATCACGCTGCGGCTGATGCGCGGGCACTTCACGCCCAAGCAGCATTTCGGCCTCGAGGGCGCGGCCTGGTACTGGCACTTCGTCGACGTGGTGTGGCTGGGCCTGTACATCCTGGTGTACTGGATGTGATCGCCGCACGGGCCTGCCCCGACCAGAAGAGCGCCGGCTGGCGCTCTTTTCGTTTCAACGGCCGCACCGGCCGCTGCGCCGCAGCGCGGCGCGCGCTCGAAGCTACACCGGAACGCCGGACGGCTTGATGTAGCCGAGCTTCCAGGCAATCAGCACGCAGATGAACAGCAGGATCGACAGCCCCACCCGCAGCGCCAGCGCCTTGACCATGCGGCCGGCGCGCAGCGGGTCGTCGGCCTCTCCGGGCTTGGTCGGTTTCATCATCAGCACCAGGGCCGAGGCCAGGCTGCCGATGATGCCGATGAACGCGAGGCCGATGAGCAATTGCTTCATGGAGCGCATTATCCCGTGAGCGGGCGAACCCACGTCTGGCGCCGCTGGCTGGTGATCGTGCTGGCGCTGGCGGGCATGGCAAGCACGTTTTCGCTCGGACGCTGGCAGTTGTCGCGCGCCGACGAGAAGCGGGCGCTGCAGGCCCTGGTGGCCGAACGGCAGCAGCAGCCGTTGCTCGATGGCGCATCGCTGGTGGGGGCGCTGTCGGCGACGCAGCTGGAGGCCTTGCGACACCGCGCGATCAGCCTGCAGGGCAAGTGGCTGCCGGAGCGCACGGTCTATCTGGACAACCGCAGCATGGACCAGCGCGCCGGCTTCTACGTGCTGACGCCGCTGCACCTGCTCGGCCATGAGACGGTGGTGCTGGTGCAGCGCGGCTGGGCACCACGCGATTTCGCCGATCGGCTGGCGCTGCCCGAGGTGGCGACACCAGCCGGCACGGTGCGGATCAGCGGCCGCATCGCCGAGCGCGCATCGCGGGTCTATGCCCTTGGCGAGGAAGGGCGAGAGCTGATCCGGCAGAATCTCGACCTGGACGCTTTCAGGGTCGAAACCGGCCTGCCGCTGGCGCCCGTCGTCGTGTGGCAGACTGGAGCGCCTTCGGACGGCCTGCTGCGCCAGTGGCCGGAGCCGAGTAGTGGCCTGGTCACGCACCAGGGCTATGCGTTCCAGTGGTTTGGGCTGTGCGCGTTGATCGGCCTGCTTTTCGTGTGGTTTCAAGTTGTCAGACCTGTCTTCCGTTCCCCCGGCCGCTGAGCCGCATGTCCGCCCCGGCGAACCGCTGGGTCTCACGGTGCATGCCATGCCGGCGCCGGAAGATGCGCTGGCGCAGGACGCGCGCCGCACCCGCACCGGTCGCTGGCAGATGCTGGCGCTGGCGCTGGTCTGCGCGGCGCCGGTGATCGCCTCGTACTACAGCTACTACGTGGTGCGGCCCGACGCCCGGCGCAGCTTCGGTGAACTGATCGAGCCGCAGCGGGAGTTGCCGGCGGCGATGGCGACCGAGCTGAGCGGCGAGCCGTTCGACCTGGGCCAGCTCAAGGGCCAGTGGCTGCTGGTCAGCGTGGCCGGTGGTGCCTGCGACGAGCTGTGCCAGAGCAATCTGTACCTGCAACGCCAGATGCGCGAGGGCCTGGGCAAGGACAAGGACCGCATCGACTGGGTCTGGCTGGTCGATGATGGTGCGGCGGTCCCTGATGCGCTGCAGCCCGCGCTCGAGCAGGCCAGGGTGCTGCGCGTGCCGGCGGACGAACTGGCGCGCTGGCTGGCGCCCGCGACCGGGCATCGGCTGAACGAGCACCTGTACGTGGTTGATCCGATGGGGCACTGGATGATGCGTTTCCCGGCCCGGCTCGACAAGACCAACGCCGGCAAGGCGCGCAGCGACCTGGGGCGGCTGATGCGCGCCTCGTCCAGCTGGGACCGCGCCGGGCGCGGCGATGGCTGAGGGATAAACTGAGCAGACGCGAATGGTCATGGATAGCTTGCCCCTGTACAACCTGAGCCCAGCCCTGCGCCTGATGGGCATGGGCCTGGTGGTCGCGCTGGGTCCGCTGGCCTGGGTGTGGCTGCGCAGCCGCGACGCTTCGCCGGCGCGCCGGCTGCAGGCACTGACGCTGCTGACGCTGTTCCTGACCTTCGATCTGGTGATGTTCGGCGCCTTCACGCGCCTCACCGATTCCGGCCTCGGCTGCCCCGACTGGCCGGGCTGCTATGGCAAGGCCAGTCCGGTTGGCGCCCACGCCGACATCGCGGTGGCGCAGGAGGCTATGCCGACCGGCCCGGTCACGCACGGCAAGGCCTGGATCGAGATGATCCACCGCTACCTCGCCACCGGGGTCGGCGTGCTGATCATCGTGCTGGCACTGACCACCTGGCTGCAGTGGCGGCGCAGCCGGCGTGCCGAGCCGGGTTCGGCGGTGCAGACTGTGGTGCATCCGTGGTGGCCGCTCGCCACCCTGGTCTGGGTCATCGCACAAGGCGCTTTCGGTGCGCTCACCGTGACCATGAAGCTGTTTCCCGCCATCGTCACCCTGCATCTGCTGGGCGGTGTCGGCCTGCTGGTGCTGCTGGCGGTGCAGGCCGAGCACTACCGGCAGGATGCCGGCGCGCCAGTGGAGGAACTGACGCGCGGGCTGCGCGCACTGCTGTGGCTGAGCGCGGCGATGGTGGCGCTGCAGATCGCGCTGGGCGGCTGGGTCAGCACCAATTACGCCGTGCTGGCCTGCAATACCTTCCCGATGTGCCAGGGCAGCTGGTGGCCGGTGATGGATTTCACCCAGGGCTTCGAGCTGTGGCGGCCGCTGGGCGCTTCTGGCGATGGCTCGCGGCTGGAGTTCCACGCGCTGACGGCGATTCACTACACCCACCGGCTGTTCGCCTACCTGCTGTTCGTGGTCGTCGGCGTATTGGTGTGGCGCCTGCACCGGGCCGGACACCTGGCGGCGCAGCGGCGCTGGGTGCTGATCCTGACCGTGCTGCAGCTGGTCACCGGCCTGTCGAACGTGATCCTGGACTGGCCGGTGCTGGCCGCGGTGCTGCACACCGGCGGTGCGGCCGCCATGATGACCGTACTGGCCTGGGCGTTGTGCGCCAGCCGCGCGCGGTCCGCCGACAGCGTCGCAACCCGGGCTGCGGCCAACCCGCGTGGGGTGGCCGCATGAGCGCCAGGAGGAATCTCAAGTGAGCGTGCAGACCCAGGTGCCGCCCACCGTGCAGGCGCAAGCGGCCGGCTTGCCGACACTGCCGGTCTGGCGCCAGTACTACGCCTTGTCCAAGCCGCGCGTGGTGCAGCTGATCGTGTTCTGCGCCTTCATCGGCATGGTGCTGGCCGTGCCTGGCCTGCCGGGCTGGGCAGCGGTGCAGCGCATGCTGATCGCCAGTTTCGGCATCTGGCTGGTGGCCGGCGCGGCGGCGGCCTTCAACTGCCTGGTCGAGAAGACCATCGATGCCCAGATGCGGCGCACCGCCTGGCGGCCGACGGCGCGCGGCCAGCTGTCGGATCGGCAGGCGCTGGGGTTCTCGATCGCGCTGTGCGCGATCGGCTCGGCGATGCTGTACATCTGGATCAATCCGCTGACCATGTGGCTGACGTTCGCCACCTTCATCGGCTACGCCGTCATCTACACCGTGATTCTGAAGCCGGCGACGCCGCAGAACATCGTCATCGGTGGCGCCTCGGGCGCGATGCCGCCGGTGCTGGGTTGGGCGGCGATGACCAACCACGTGGGGCCGGAGGCGTTGATCCTGTTCCTGATCATCTTCATCTGGACGCCGCCGCACTTCTGGGCGCTGGCGCTGTACCGGGTCGAGGACTACCGCAAGAGCGGGCTGCCGATGCTGCCGGTCACGCACGGCAACGAGTTCACGCGGCTTCAGATCCTGCTCTACACCTTCATCCTGCTGGCGGCCTGCCTGCTGCCCTTCATTTACCGCATGAGCGGCTGGATCTACCTGGTGGCGGCGCTGCTGCTGAACGGCGGCTTCATCTGGTACGCCTACAAGCTGTGGCGTAACTATTCGGACCAGTTGGCGCGCAAGATCTTCCGTTTTTCCCTGATCCACCTGTCGGTGCTGTTCGCGGCGCTGCTGCTGGATCACTACCTGATTTGATAGAGATGAACCGACGAACCGTCCTCCATACCATCGCCGCCAGCGCCGTCTGGCTCGGCGCTGGCGGCCTGCTCGCCGCCTGTTCGCCATCCAAGCCGCAGTTCCGTGGCGTCGACATCACCGGCGCCGACTACGCCAAGGATTTCCAGCTGACCGACTTCAATGGCCAGGCGCGCACCATGCAGGATTTCAAGGGCAAGGTGGTGGTGATGTTCTTCGGCTACACCCAGTGCCCGGACGTCTGCCCGACCACGATGACCACCATGGCGCAGGTCAAGCAGAAGCTGGGTGCCGACGGCGACAAGCTGCAGGTGCTGTTCGTCAGCGTCGACCCCGAGCGCGACACGCCCGCGGTGCTGAAGGAATACATGGCCAGCTTCGACCCCGGCTTCCTGGCGCTGTACGCCGAGTCGCCCGAGAAGCTGGCGGCGCTGGCGATGGACTACAAGGTGTACTTCAAGAAGGCCGACGGCAAGACGCCGACCAGCTACACCGTGGACCACAGCGCGCAGAGCTACATCTACGATCCGCAGGGCCGCCTGCGCCTGTTCGCCCGCTACGGTATGCCGGTCGATGAAGTGACCGAGGACGTCAAGCTGCTGCTCAAGGGCGCCTGAGCCGCTGCGCCCGTCGGTACCTTCCGTTGCGGCGGCACCGACGGCCTTACTCTGCCTTGATCTGTTGCGCGCGGATGATGCCGCCCAGCACGCGCGTGTCGGCCTGGATGCGGTTGGCCAGCGCCTCCGGCGACGAGCCCACCGCCTGCCAGCCCTGCTGGAACAGGCGCTGGCGCATCTCCGGCGCGCGCACGATGGCGCTGACGGCGGCGGCCAGCTTGTCGGCGTGCGCGCGCGGCATGCTCGCCGGCGCGGCGACGGCGTTCCAGATCTCCAGGTTGAAGTTCTTCACGCCGGCTTCGGCCAGGCTGGGCAGCTCCGGCGCCAGGGTGCTGCGCCCGCTGGAGGTGACCGCGATGCCGCGCAGCTTGCCGGCACGGATCTGGGCGCCCGCCAGCGCCGGCGGCAGCATCGACAGTTGCAGGTCGCCCGCCATCATGGCGTTGAACACCTGTGGGTAGCCGGGGTAGGGCACGTGCACCGGCGCGATGCCGGCGCGGTTCTTGAGCAGCTCCATGCCGATGTGGCCGACGGTGCCGACACCGGGCGAGCCGTAGCTCCAGCGGTCGCCGGCGGCGCGTGCGGCGTCGAAGAAGGCCTTGGCGTCAGCGCCGGGTGTACTCGCTGGCGCGGTCAACACCAGAGGCGCCACCCCGACCAGGCTGACCGGCGCCAGGTCGCGCAGCGGGTCGTAGCGCACCGCCGGGTTCAGCAGTCGGGCGATGGTCAGGTTGCCGTTGATCATCAGGCCGATGGTGTGGCCGTCGGTGGCCTTGGCGACCGCGTCGGCACCGATGTTGCCGCCGGCGCCGACGCGGTTCTCGACCACCACCGACTGGCCCAGCGCCTTTTCCAGCGGCTCGGCCAGCGCGCGTGCCGTCAGGTCGGGCGACGAGCCGGCCGGAAAGCCCACCACGATGCGCAGCGGCTTGGACGGCCAGTTGTCGGCGCCTTGCGCCTGGACGATGAAGGGCATGCCAGCGGCGGCCAGGGCGAGTAGGAAACGGCGGCGGAACAGGGAGGTCATGGCGTGGGCAGACTGGGCTGTGAGCTGAGTGATGTGGACGGCGGAATGCGCCAACCGACGCACCGGCAACAAAGGAGTCTGGATTATCCGCGGCGCTGCGTCGGCGTCCAGAAACGCGAACCGCCTGCTGCGCAAGCGCGGCAGGCGGTGGTCCGTGGTGGATGGTGAACGTGAAACCGCTGTGGGTTCAGGCGTACTCGGCCAATGCCGCACGCATCTTCTTCATCGCGGCGACCTCGATCTGGCGGATCCGCTCGGCACTGACGCCGTACTCGGCCGCCAGTTCGTGCAGGGTCATGCCGCCCGAGCCATCGTCGTTGACGTTCAGCCAGCGCTCGGTGACGATGCGGCGGCTGCGCTCGTCCAGGCTCTTGAGCGCTGTAGCGATGCCTTCGGTGGCGAGCACGTCGCGCTGTGCCGATTCGATCATCGCGGTCGGCTCGTAGTTGGCGTCCGACAGGTAGGCGATCGGGCCGAAGGCCTGCTCGCCATCGTCGTGCGGTGCCGGATCCAGCAGTACCTCGCTACCGGCCAGGCGCTTTTCCATTTCGCGCACTTCTTCCGGCTTGACCTTGAGTTCGCGCGCCACCACGTCGATCTGCGCCTCGGTCAGCGCGTCGCGGTGCGTGATGTCGGCTTCCGCATCCTCGACCTTGAAGCCCTGCTTCATCGAGCGCAGGTTGAAGAACAGCTTGCGCTGCGCCTTGGTGGTGGCAACCTTGACCAGGCGCCAGTTCTTCAGGATGTACTCGTGGATCTCGGCCTTGATCCAGTGCAGCGCGTAGCTGACCAGGCGCACGCCCTGGTCGGGGTCGAACCGCTTCACGGCCTTCATCAGGCCGACGTTGCCTTCCTGGATCAGGTCGGCGTGCGGCAGGCCGTAGCCCAGGTACTGGCGGGAAGTGGACACCACCAAGCGCAGATGCGACAGCACCAGCTTACCGGCTGCTTCCAAGCTGCCGGTGTCGCGCAGTTCACGGGCAAAGCGCTGTTCTTCCTCGTGCGTGAGCAGCGGCAGGCGGTTGACCGCGGTGATGTAGGCGTCCAGGTTGCCGAGCGGCGGCACGACCGCCCACGGGTTCGCCGGAACCATCGCATGGGTGCTGGAGCCAGAAACCGAAGCAGTCATCCGTTAATATCCTCTTTTCATAGTCAGGTATTTTAGCACTCTGTTGGATTGAGTGCTAAACGCAAAGTTCACTGCGTTTCTCTGATCTTTCAAGTGTCAGCGCAACCGGGTGACACCGCACCGATTGTCCGGGAGCCGCGCGCTGCCGTCTGTAGGCAGACAGCCCGCCTGGACCGACCTCGGCAGCGTGCCCGCTCGGACTCGGGGAACCCCGACTCCGGCCATTGGCGTCCGCACTTTAGAATCTGTTGCAATGCAGCAGTCGTACAGGCAATCAGACGCATGAATGGCACCCGTGGTTCCGCGCCGGCCGGAAAACAACCGACTGCCGCCCGCGCCGGTGAGCCGGCGCCACGGGTGATCAAGAAGTACCCCAACCGGCGGCTGTACGACACCGCCAGTTCCAGCTACATCACGCTGGCGCAGGTGCGGCAGTTGGTGATGGACCGGGCGAACTTCGTGGTGCGCGATGCCAAGACCGGCGAGGACCTGACGCGCAGCATCCTGCTGCAGATCATCCTGGAGGCCGAGGCGGGCGGCGCGCCGATGTTCACCGAGGAGATGCTGGCCAACGTCATCCGCTTCTATGGCCACGCCATGCAGGGCTTCATGGGCTCCTACCTGGAGAAGAACATCCAGGCCTTCATGGAGATGCAGGCGACGCTGGCCGAGCAGTCCAAGGGCCTGTCGCCCGAGATGTGGTCGCAGTTCATGCGCCTGCAGTCGCCGATGATGCAGGGCCTGATGGGCAACTACGTCGAGCAGAGCAAGCACATGTTCCTGCAGATGCAGGAGCAGATTGCCAAGCAGGCCGAGCAGATGCTCGGTGCGTTCGGGATCAAGCGCTAGCGCGTCGGCCGGTGCCGCTGTTTGCCGAGACGATGCTTGTCATTCGTCGACCTGCCCGCAAGTCATCCGTCGTGACGGCTGCGAAGCAGATCGGTGCAGGGAAAAAGAAAGCCACTCGAAAGTGGCTTTTTCCAGGGCTCTCGCGTAGTTGGCGAGAGCGTGTCAACGAAAGTCTGTGGTGCCCAGGAGAGGACTCGAACCTCCACGGAGTTACCCGCTAGTACCTGAAACTAGTGCGTCTACCAATTCCGCCACCTGGGCATTTCAGGAAACGAGGGATTCTATATCAAGAATTTGGATATTTCCAGCGGCCTGCTGGATGAAATTGAAGGCACGGTGCAAGGCCACCGCGACGGCCATGGTTTCGTGGCGCGCGACGACGGCGAACCGGACATCTATCTGTCACCCAATGAGATGCGCGCGGTGCTGCACCGCGACCGCGTCAAGGTGCGCATCGTGCGCCAGGATCGGCGCGGCCGGCCCGAGGGCCGCGTGCTCGAGATCGTGGAGCGCCCGCCGCACCCGATCATCGGCCGGCTGCTGCAAGAAGGCGGCATCTGGCTGGTGGCGCCGGAGGACAAGCGCTACGGCCAGGACGTACTGATCCCCAAGGCCGCCATCGGCGCCGCGCGCACCGGGCAGGTGGTGGTGGTCGAGTTGACCGAGCCGCCGGCGCTCTACGGCCAGCCGGTCGGACGCGTGAAGGAGGTGCTGGGCGAGATCGACGACCCCGGCATGGAGATCGAGATCGCGGTGCGCAAGTACGGCGTGCCGCACGAGTTCTCCGACGCCGCCATCGGCGAGGCGCGTGCCTTGCCCGACACCGTGCGGCCGGCCGACCGGAAGGGCCGTATCGACCTGACGGACTTGCCGCTGTGCACCATCGACGGCGAGGATGCGCGCGACTTCGACGACGCGGTGTACTGCGAGCCGGCGGTGGTCAGCGGCCGCGGCAAGAAGCCCAACGGCTGGCGCCTGCTGGTGGCGATTGCCGACGTCAGCCACTACGTGCAGACCGGTGCGCCGCTCGACGTCGACGCTTACGACCGCGCCACCAGCGTGTACTTTCCGCGCCGCGTGATTCCCATGCTGCCGGAAAAGCTCAGCAACGGCCTGTGCTCGCTGAACCCCGACGTCGAGCGCCTGTGCATGGTGTGCGACATGGTGGTGAACGCCAAGGGCGAAGTCGTGGCCTACCAATTCTACCCGGCGGTGATGCTCAGCCATGCGCGCTTCACCTACGACGAGGTGGCGGCGATCTTGTCGAACACGCGCGGACCCGAGGCGGCGCGGCGCCAGGAGCGCGTGCCCGATCTGCTGAACCTGCACGACGTGTTCCGCGCCCTGCTGAAAGGGCGCCAGGCACGCGGCGCGGTGGACTTCGACACCGTCGAAACGCAGATCGTCTGCGACGAGGCCGGCCGCATCGAGAAGATCGTGCCGCAGGTGCGCAACGATGCCCACCGCCTGATCGAGGAGTGCATGCTGGCAGCCAACACCTGCAGTGCCGACTTCATCCAGCAGGGCAAGCAGCCCGGCCTGTACCGCGTGCACGAAGGCCCGACGCCGGAGAAGCAGGAGATCCTGCGCGCCTATCTGAGGGCGCTGGGCCTGGGCCTGTCGATCAGCGACGATCCGCACCCGAGCGAATTCCAGCATATCGCCGAGGCCACCAAGGACCGCCCCGACGCCGAGCAGATCCAGATGTTGCTGCTGCGCTCGATGAGCCAGGCCATCTACACGCCCGTCAACAGCGGCCATTTCGGGCTCGCGTACGACGCCTACACCCACTTCACCAGCCCGATCCGGCGCTACCCCGACCTGCTGGTGCACCGGGTGATCAAGGCGATTCTGGACAAGCGCAAGTACCGCCTGCCCGAGCTGCCCACGCCCGGCGAGGCGCACGAGAAGCTGCGCGCGCGCCTGCAGAGGAACAGCGGATCGCGCAAGGTGGCCGAGACCCCGCAGCTCAAGCGGCAGTCGCCCGAGATGCTGGCCTGGGAGGCGGCCGGCCTGCACTGCAGCGCCAACGAGCGCCGTGCCGACGAGGCCAGCCGCGATGTCGAGGCCTGGCTCAAGTGCAAGTACATGCGCGAGCACCTGGGCGAGGAATACGGCGGCACCGTCAGCGCCGCCACCAGCTTCGGCCTGTTCGTCACGCTGGACGAGCTGTACGTCGAGGGCCTGGTGCACATCACCGAGCTGGGCGGCGAGTATTTCCGTTTCGACGAGATCAAGCAGGAGCTGCGCGGCGAGCGCACCGGCATCCGCTACAGCCTGGGCACCCGGGTGCGGGTGCAGGTCAGCCGGGTCGACCTGGACGCGCGCAAGATCGACTTTCGCCTGGTGCATGAAAGCGATGGCCTGCTGTCGCGCGCGATGCGCGACAAGGGCGTGGCGCCAGCCGGCGAGCGCGGCCAGCCGGCCAAGTCCTCGGCCAAGCGGGCCGCGCGCAACAAGCGCGAGGCCGAGCGTGCCCAGCAGGGGGGTGCGCGATCCGCGCCCTCACCCATGCAGGCGCTGAAGTCCGCGGTCAAGAAGGCCTCGGCCAAGGTCCAGAAGAATGGCAAGCCGCGCAGCGGGCGGCGTTGAAGGTCGTATATGAGAACGGGAGCTTGGTCATGAATGCTTCACCATCACGGGTTGCCGTGGTCACCGGCGCCGGCACGGGCATTGGCAAGGCGGCCGCGCTGGCCCTGCTCGGCGATGGCTGGCGCGCGGTGCTGGCCGGCCGTCGAGCAGAGCCGCTGGAGCAGCTGGCGCAGGAGAGCGGCGCGGCGGAGCGTGCGTTGGCGGTGCCCACCGACGTGACCGACCCGCAGGCCGTCAATGCCCTGTTCGACCGCGCGGTGCAGGCCTTCGGCCGGGTCGATCTGCTGTTCAACAACGCCGGCATGGGTGCGCCGGCGGTACCGTTGGAGACGCTCACGCCCGAGCAGTGGCGCGTCGTCGTCGATGTCAACCTGAACGGCATGTTCTGGTGCATCCAGGCCGCGTTCCGCGTCATGAAGGCGCAGTCGCCGCGTGGTGGTCGCATCATCAACAACGGCTCGATCTCGGCCCATGCGCCGCGCCCGCACTCGATCGCCTACACGGCCACCAAGCACGCCGTCACTGGCCTGACCAGGGCCGCCTCGCTGGACGGCCGCGCGCACGACATCGCGGTCGGCCAGATCGACATCGGCAATGCCGCCACCGACATGACCGAGCGCATGGCCGCCGGCATCCTGCAGGCCAACGGCCAGCTGATGGAAGAGCCACGCATGGACGTGGCCGTGGTCGGGCAGTCGGTGCTGTACATGGCGAACCTGCCGCTGTCGGCCAACGTGCTGTTCCACACCGTGATGGCGACCACGATGCCGTTCGTGGGGCGCGGCTGAGCGCGCAGGGGCGATTGCCGCCGGCCGGGGTCGCCGGCACCGGCAGCCGGAGCTGGTCCTCAGGGCCGCAGGGCGCGCGCCAGCCGGCTCGCCGTCAGCGCCCGGTCGGCCGGCCAGGCATCGGCCACCGTGCCGTGCTGGTAGACCGCCTGGCACGCGGCCTCGAAAGCCGGGCCGTGGCTGGCCAGGCGCGCGCCGACCAGGCCGGCCAGCACGTCGCCGGTGCCGGCCGTGGCCAGGCGCGCGTTGCCGCTCGGGTTGATGCGCGGCGTGCGGCCGGGCGCTGCGATGACGGTGCCCGAGCCCTTGAGTACCACCGTGCACTGAAAGCGCTCGGCGAGCAGGCCGGCGGCGCACAAGCGGTCGTGCTGTACCTCGATCGATGAGCTGCCCAGCAGCCGTGCCGCTTCCAGCGGGTGTGGTGTCAGCACCGTGGCCTGGCCAGTTGCCGCGCGGCTGCGCAAGGCCGTTTGCAGCGCCGGGTCGGCAGCGATGGCGTTGAGCGCATCGGCGTCCAGCACCAGGCGCGGCGCCCGCGCCAGCACGGCGGGCAGCACGGCGCGCACCGCCTCGCCGCCGCCGCAACCGCACACCACGGTCAGCGCATGCAGCTCCAGCGCATCGAAGCGCCGCAGCATCAGTTCCGGCTGGCTCGTGTCCTGGGCCAGCGCGCCGTCGTCCAGCAGATTCACCAGCACCCGGCCCGCACCGCCGTGCAGCGCGGCGCTGGCCGCCAGCAGCGCGGCGCCGCCCATGCCCAGGCCGCGCGCCGCCAGTCCTTCGCCGCCGATCACTGCGACGTCGCCGTAACTGCCCTTGTGGCTGGCGTGCGGGCGCGTGCTGGCGTGCGGCGCGCCGTTGAGCCAGGCTGTCGGCTCGGCTTCGTGCGCGTCGGAGGCGACGCCGAGGTCGTCGAACCACAGCGTGCCGCAGGCGTCACGGCCCTGAGCCGTGAACAGGCCGGGCTTGAGCGTGAGCAGGCTGAGCGTGTGGCGCGCCGAACCGGGTCCAGAGGTTGTGGCTTGGCGGTGGGCGCCGGCCGGCTGCAGGTCCGGCTCCTGCAGGCATCCTGTATCGGCGTCCAGGCCGGTCGGCAGGTCGATCGCCAGCAGCGCCGCCGGGCTGGCGCGCAAGTGTGCGAGCCATTCGGCCATGCGGCCGCCCGGCGCGCGTGCCGCGCCGATGCCGAGCAAGGCGTCGATGCACAGGTCCTGTGAGTCGAGTTCGGTCGGTGGCTTGTTGGTGAAGCGCACGCCGGCATCGCTCGCCCGTTGCCACGAGGCGCGCGCACCGGGCGGCGCCGTGTCGGGCTTGCCCAGCCAGCTGACGACTGGCTGGACGCCCCAGCGGTGCAGGTGCAGCGCCGCTTCCAACCCGTCGCCGCCGTTGTTGCCTGGCCCGCAGGCGATCCAGACCGTGCGCGCGTGCGGCCGCAGCGCCAGCGCCAGCCGCGCCGCCGCGAGGCCGGCGCGCTGCATCAGGCTGTGCGGCGGCAGCGCGGCCGCGGCCGCCGCTTCGATGCGGCGCGTGGCGGCGACATCGTGAAGCGGGGTGGTGCGCTGCAGGGACACCCGGGTCGGCATGGTGCAGTCATTGTGCCTCCGCCGCTGCGTGCGACGCCTGCCGGGCACTCAGCCGTAGCGCGCCAGGCCCAGCCCCTCGGTGTCGATGGCGGGCGCCTGGCCGGCGATCTGGTCGGCTAGCACGCGCGCCGAGCCGCAGGCCAGCGCCCAGCCGCTGGAGCCGTGCCCCAGGTTGAGCCACAGGCCGGGGATGCCGCTGGCGCCGATGCTGGGCGGGCCATCGGGCAGCATCGGGCGTGCGCCCTTCCAGACCTGCACGCCGGCGGACAGGCGGGCGGCGGCCGGGTACCAGTCGTGCAGCACCTTGTACAGGGTGCGGACCGCGCCCGGGTTGATGGCCTCGGCGCGGCCGCCGAGCTCGGCCGAGCCGGCTACGCGCACGCGCTGGCCGATGCGCGTGATGGCGACCTTGTGGCGCTCGTCCATCACGCCGCTGCGCGGTGCGTGCAGCGGCTCCGGGATCGGTGCGCTGATCGAGTAGCCGTACACCGGGCGCAGCGGCAGCCGGATGCCCAGCGGCCGCAGCAGCGCGGCCGACTGCACGCCGGCGCACAGCACGATGGCGTCGAAGCCTTGTGGCGCCGGTTCGCCGGCCAGCTCCAGCGTGGCTGGTGCGGCAGGATCGAGGCGTGCGACGGGCGTATTGAAGCAGAATCGCGCGCCCAGCGCTTGGGCGGCGTCGCGAAGGATGACGGCGAACTGGCGGCAGTTGCCGACCTCGTCCTGCGGCAGGTGGATGGCTGCGGCCAGCGGTGTGTCCGGGTGCAGCGCCGGCTCGATCTGGCGCGCCTCGTCGCCGCTGATTTCGTGAAACGCCAGGCCCAGTTCACGCAGCAAGGCCAGGCCGGGCTGCACCAGACGGCGCTCCTGCTCGCCGCGCAGCAGTACCAGGTAGCCATCGCTGCGTTCGAAGTCGCAGGCCAGATCGGCGCTGACCTGGTGCAGTTGCTGGCGGCTGTAGAGGGCCAGACGTTGCAGGCGGGTGCGGTTGGCGGCGTAGGCGCCGGGCTCGCAGGCGCGCAGCCAGCGACGCATCCAGCCCAGGTCGGTGGCGGCCAGCGGACGCAGGAGTCGAACCGGCGCGTGGCGTGCCAGCAGGTGCCTTATCACCTTGCCCGGCATGCCGGGCGCGGCCCAGGGCGTGACGTAGCCGGGCGCCACCACGCCGGCGTTGGCGAAGCTGGCCGCTTCGGCCACCATCGCGTGGCGCTCGAACACCGTGACCTGGTGGCTGTCGATGGCCAGCTCGTAGGCGGTGCTCACGCCGACGATGCCGGCCCCCAGAACGGCGATGCGCATGCTCAGCGCGCGCGTGGCTGACCGGGCCTTGCAGCGGCGGCTCGCTCGCGCGACGCGTGCGTGCGATGCGGGCAGGCGCAAGGTGGTGCCACGCGCGGTTGGCCATGCGAAGCGGTCATGTGGTTCTCGGCGGCGCAGGCGGCTGGCAGCGCGCAGGCTATAATCCTAAAGTTTTGCTGCCGGCAGGTGCCTTGCGCGCCGCGCCCATAGTGTACGCCGAGTGCGGCAAGACAAATAGCAAACCAGTCCCCACGAGGTGTCGCCGCTGCCTTTCACAAGGCGTTCGCGGCGATGAGCGGCTGGATTTTAGACCCAACCTTGAGAAGGTAATTTCAATGTCCGTGACCATGCGTCAAATGCTGGAAGCCGGTGTCCACTTCGGTCACCAGACGCGCTTCTGGAACCCCAAGATGGCCCCGTATATCTTCGGCCATCGCAACAAGATCCACATCATCAACCTGGAAAAATCGCTGCCGATGTTCCAGGAGGCGCAGAAGTTCGCCAAGCAGCTGGCGGCCAACCGCGGCACCATCCTGTTCGTCGGCACCAAGCGCCAGGCGCGCGACACGGTGGCCGAGGAAGCACGCCGCTGCGGCATGCCGTTTGTCGAGCAGCGCTGGCTGGGCGGCATGCTGACCAACTTCAAGACCGTCAAGATCTCGCTCAAGCGCCTGAAGGACATGAAGGCCCAGCTCGAGGCCGGCCTTGACAGCATGAGCAAGAAGGAGCAGCTGATGTTCAACCGCGAGCTGGCCAAGCTCGAGAAGGACATCGGCGGCATCGAGGACATGGGCGCGCTGCCCGACGCGATCTTCGTGATCGATGTCGGCTTCCATAAGATCGCGGTTGCCGAGGCGCAGAAGCTGGGCATTCCGCTGATCGGCGTGGTCGACTCGAACCACAACCCGGACGGCATCGACTACGTGATTCCCGGCAACGATGACTCGGCCAAGGCGGTGACGCTGTACGCGCGCGGCCTGGCCGATGCGGTGCTGGTCGGCAAGGCCGACGCCGTCAGCGACGTCGTCAAGGCGGTGCAGGCCGAAGGCGACGACGAGTTCGTCGAGGTCGAGGACGAGAACGCCGCCTGATGCCACGCACGGCCGTTCGCGGCTGCACGCGAAGGGGCGTCACAGCCCCTTTTTTTTAATGTCTTGAACTGTTGATCGGGCCCGGCTGGCCCGGCACACGAATCACCCCACGGAGTAAGCACAAATGGCAGCAATCACCGCAAGCATGGTCGCCGAACTGCGCGCCAAGACCGACGCCCCCATGATGGAATGCAAGAAAGCCCTGGTCGAGGCCGATGGCGACATGGCTAAGGCCGAGGAGCTGCTGCGCGTCAAGCTCGGCACCAAGGCCGGCAAGGCCGCCAGCCGCGTGACGGCCGAGGGCGTTGTTGCCGCCCACGTCGACGGCGACACCGGCGCCATGATCGAAGTCAACTGCGAGACCGATTTCGTGACCAAGAACGAGGCCTTCATCAACATGGCCGCCGCCGCCGCCCGCCTGGTGGCCGAACAGAACCCGGCCGACATCGCCGCCCTGGGCGCGCTGGCCTACGAGCAGGACGGCTATGGCCCGACGCTGGAGGACGTGCGCGTCGGCCTGGTCGGCAAGATCGGCGAGAACATGAGCTTCCGCCGCTTCGTGCGCAAGTCGGGCAGCCCGCTGGCCAGCTACGTGCACGGCACCCGCATCGGCGTGCTCGTCGAGTACCAGGGCGACGCCGCGGCGGCCAAGGACGTGGCCATGCACGTGGCGGCCATGAAGCCGGTGGCGCTGGCCGCGAGCGACGTGCCGGCCGAGATGATCGAGCGCGAGCGCAGCGTCGCCGCCGCCAAGGCGGCCGAGTCGGGCAAGCCGGCCGATATCGCCGCCAAGATGGTCGAGGGCTCGGTGCAGAAGTACCTGAAGGAAGTCTCGCTGTTCAACCAGCCGTTCGTGAAGAACGACAAGCAGTCGGTCGAGCAGATGCTGAAGGAAAAGGCCACCACGGTGACCGGCTTCACGCTGTACGTGGTGGGCGAGGGCATCGAGAAGCGCGCCGACGACTTCGCCGCCGAGGTGGCGGCGCAGGTGGCTGCAGCAAAAGGCGCGTGACGCCCCCCGAGAGGCTGATGCCGCTTCCCCCTCTTGTTGCGTGAGGGGGCGACGCCGATGCCCGGCGCGGGTCCGGGCATGGCGTCCGCTGGTTCGGCTTGCTTCCCGGCCATCCGACGAACCCGCTGCCAGCAGAAGACGAATCACCCACTGTAGACTCTTGCCCGCCGCAACCCCCGGAGCCCGCCGATGACCAAAGCCAAACCTGCCCACAAGCGCATCCTGCTCAAGCTCTCCGGCGAGGCCCTGATGGGCGACGATGCCTTCGGCATCAACCGCGCCACCATCGAGCGGATCGTGGGCGAGATTGCCGAGGTGACGCGCATGGGCGTCGAGGTGGCGGTGGTGATCGGTGGTGGCAACATCTTCCGCGGCGTGGCCGGTGGCTCCGAGGGCATGGACCGCGCCACGGCCGACTACATGGGCATGCTGGCGACGGTGATGAATGCGCTGGCGCTGGCCGACGCCATGAACCAGCAGGGCCTGACGGCGCGCGTGATGAGCGCCATCGGCATCGAGCAGGTGGTCGAGCCCTACGTGCGACCCAAGGCGCTGCAGTACCTGGAGGAAGGCAAGGTGGTGGTGTTCGCCGCCGGCACCGGCAACCCCTTCTTCACCACCGACACCGCGGCGGCGCTGCGTGGCGCCGAGATCGGCGCCGAACTGGTGCTGAAGGCGACCAAGGTCGATGGCGTCTACACCGCCGACCCGAACAAGGACCCCAAGGCCACGCGCTACACGCACCTGAGCTTCGACGAGGCCATGATCAAGAACCTGGGCATCATGGATGCCACGGCGTTCGCGCTGTGCCGGGACCAGAAGCTGCCGATCAAGGTGTTCTCGATCTTCAAGCCGGGCGCGTTGAGGAACGTGATGCTGGGTGGCGACGAAGGCACGCTGGTGCACGTTTGATTTTCCGGGCGCGCGGGGCGCGCATCGATTCGAGGGGCGGCGACGGTGATGGGGGCGGGTTCGACCGCCCGACGCTCGATCCCGTGCTGCCGGGGCGGCGCCTTGTCTGCCGCAATAATGCATGGCTGGAGAATGCTGACATGACGATTGCCGACATCAAGACCAACGCGCAGGGCAAGATGGACCAGTCCATCGCCGCCTTCAAGAACAACCTGACCAAGATCCGCACCGGCCGCGCCAACCCGGCCCTGCTCGACACCATCCACGTCGAGTACTACGGCAACCATGTGCCGCTGTCGCAGGTGGCCAACGTGTCGCTGCTGGACGCGCGCACCATCAGCGTGCAGCCGTGGGAAAAGGGCATGGGCGCGAAGATCGAGAAGGCCATCCGCGAGAGCGACCTGGGCCTGAACCCCGCCAGCATGGGTGACCTGATCCGGGTGCCGATGCCGCCGATGAGCGAGGAGCGCCGCAAGGAGATGACCAAGATCGTGCGACACGAGGGCGAGCAGGCCAAGATCGCCATCCGCAACCTGCGCCGCGATGCCAACGACGCCATCAAGAAACTGGTCAAGGACAAGGAAGCCACCGAGGACGAGCAGAAGCGCAGCGAAGCCGAGATCCAGAAGGTGACCGACAAGCATGTGGCCGAGATCGACGAACTGGTGGCGTCGAAGGAAAAGGACATCATGGAGGTTTGACGCTCCCCCCTGAGTCGCCTGCGGCGCCTTCCCCCCCCCCCAGGGGGACAACGCTGGGGGCCGGGGGGACCCCGGCCACGGCGTTCCGGCTTGGCCTGCTCCGCGGCCTCTGGATCGGGCTTGCTGCGCAGCCCTTTGATAACAACTGCACGCGCTGATGGCAAACGCTTCATCCTTCAACGGCGTACCGCACCACATCGCCATCGTGATGGATGGCAACGGGCGCTGGGCCAAGCGCCGCCTGATGCCGCGCATCGCGGGGCATCGGCAGGGCGTGGAATCGCTGCGTCGCTGCATCCGCGCCTGCGTCAAGCGCGGCGTGCGGGTGCTGACGGTGTTCGCCTTCTCGTCGGAGAACTGGAACCGGCCGCCCGACGAGGTCAGCGGGCTGATGGAACTGCTGGCCAAGGCGCTGGCGCGCGAGGTGCCGGAACTGAGGAAGGGCGGCATCCAGCTGCATTTCGTCGGTGACCGGGGGAGCCTGTCGGAAGGCCTGCGCCAGGGTCTGGCACGCGCGGAGGCAGAGACCGCCGACAATGGCCGCATGGTCCTGAACGTCTGCTTCAACTACGGTGGCCGCTGGGACATTGCGCAGGCGGCAGCGCGCCTGGCCGAGCGCGGCGAGCCGATCACGGAAGGCGCGCTGGACCGGGCCATGGCCTTGTCGCACGTGCCCGATCCCGACCTGCTGATCCGCACCGGCGGCGAGCAGCGCATCAGCAATTTCCTGCTCTGGCAATGCGCCTACAGCGAGTTGCACTTCACTGAACGGCTGTGGCCGGATTTCGACGAGGCCGCGCTGGACGAGGCGCTGGCCGCCTACGCCGCGCGCGAGCGGCGTTTCGGCCAGACCTCCGAACAGTTGGTGCGGCAAGCCGCGGGCTGAGCAAAGTGCTGCTGCAACGCGTCATTACCGCCCTGGTGCTGCTGGCGATCCTGCTGCCGGCGCTGTTCGCGTCCTCGGCCACGCCCTTCATCGCGCTGACGCTGGCGTTCATCGCCGCTGCCGCCTGGGAATGGGCGCGCCTGAACGGCATCGCTGGTGCGGGCGCGTCGCTGACCGGGTTGCTGTGCGCTGTGGCCTGCGCAGTGCTGTGGTGGAGCGGCGCGGTCGAGCGCCCGCTGCCGCTGCTATGGGCCGTGGCCGGCGCCCTGTGGGTACTGGGCGGCGTCTGGCTACTCAAGCGCGGCGTGGGCGGCTGGTCGGCACTGCCGCGGGGGCCGCGCTGGCTGATCGGCGTGGTGATGCTGTGCCTGGCCTGGCTGGCGATCGCGCAGGCACGGCGCGTCGGCATCAACTTCCTGCTGTCGGTGCTGGTGCTGGTGTGGGCGGCCGATATCTTCGCCTACTTTGCCGGCCGGGCGCTGGGCGGCAGGCTGACCGGCGGGCGCAAGCTGGCGCCGGCCATCAGCCCCGGCAAGAGCTGGGAAGGCGTGTGGGGCGGCATGCTGGGCGTGCTGGCGGTGGCGGCGGTCTGGATCTGGGCGGACCGCACCAGTGCGCCCGACAGCGCCAGCCTGTACACGCAGCTGCATGCCGCTGGTCTGCTGCCGCTGCTGCTGGGCGCGCTGTTCCTGGCGGCCATGAGCGTGATTGGTGACCTGATCGAATCGCTGGTCAAGCGCAGCGCCGGCATGAAGGATTCGAGCCAGTTGCTGCCTGGCCACGGCGGCGTGCTGGACCGCATCGATGCGCTGCTGCCGACGCTGCCGCTGGCGCTGATGCTGGTGTCGCAGCTGCGGGGCGCGGCATGAGCGCCAGGCAACGCCTGGCGGTGCTCGGCTCCACCGGCTCGATCGGTACCAGCACGCTGGACGTGGTGGCGCGTCATCCGGAGCGCTTCGAGGTGGTGGGGCTGAGCGCGGCGACCCAGGTCGAGCTGCTGTTGGCGCAGTGTGAGCGATTCCGGCCCCGGGTGGCGGTGATGAGCAGCGAAACGCATGCGGCCGAGCTGGCGCGCCGGTTGCAGGCGCGCGGTCTGTCGACCCAGGTCGAGCACGGCGCGCCGGCGATCGCGCAGCTGGCCGCCGACCCGGCGGTGGACACGGTGATGGCCGCCATCGTCGGCGCCGCCGGCCTGGCGCCCTGCCTGGCGGCGGCGCGCACCGGCAAGCGCCTGCTGCTGGCCAACAAGGAGGCGCTGGTGGTCGGCGGCGAGGTGTTCCTGCGCGCGGTGCGCGAGGGCGGCGCCACGCTGCTGCCCATCGACAGCGAGCATTCGGCGATCTTCCAGTCGCTGCCTGAAGATCCGGCGACCTGGGGCGAGCGCATCGACAAGATCATCCTCACCGCCTCGGGCGGGCCGTTCCGCACCCGCGCGGCGGCCAGCTTGCGCGAGGTGACGCCGGAGCAGGCCTGCGCGCACCCGAACTGGGTGATGGGGCGCAAGATCTCGGTCGATTCGGCCACCATGATGAACAAGGCGCTGGAGGTGATCGAGGCGCGCTACCTGTTCGGCGTCACGCCCGAGCAGCTCGAGGTGGTGATCCACCCACAGAGCGTGATTCACTCGATGGTGCAGTACAAGGACACCTCGGTGGTGGCGCAGCTTGGCACGCCCGACATGCGGGTGCCGATCGCCTATGGCCTGGCCTGGCCGGAGCGCATCGGCTCCGGCGCGGTGGCGCTGGATTTCCGCGCCCTGCAGGACCTGACTTTCGAGCCGATCGACGGCGACGGCCACCGAGAGCGCTTTCCCGGACTCGCGCTGGCCTGGGAGTCGCTGCGCGCGGCGCCCGGCAGTTGCGCCGTGCTGAATGCCGCCAATGAGGTCGCGGTGGCGGCCTTCCTGGAGCGTCGGATCCGCTTCGACCAGATCCACCAGGTCAACCGCGCCACGCTGGACCGCGTGCAGCCCGACGCGCCCGACGGGCTGGACGCGCTGCTGGCGCTCGATGCGCGTTCGCGCGGGTCCGCGCAGGAGCTGGTGCGCGTTCTGGCGGCCTGAAGCCGCGCGCCACGCCTGAACTTTCGGCCCCGGACAGGGACAATACGGCATGCTGATGACCCTGATCGCCTTCGTCGTCGCGCTCGGCCTGCTGATCGCCGTGCACGAGTGGGGCCACTACCGCATGGCGGTGGCGCGCGGGGTGCGGGTGGAGCGCTTCTCGGTCGGTTTCGGCCGGCCCCTCATGCGCTTCAAGCCGCGCTGCCAGCATCCAGGCCAGGACACCGAATTCGTGCTTGCCGCCATCCCGTTCGGCGGCTACGTCAAGATGCTGGACGAGCGTGAGGCGCCGGTGTCCGAGGCCGAGCGGCACCTGGCCTTCAACACCCAACCGCTGATCTCGCGCACGCTGATCGTGGCGGCCGGCCCAGTCGCCAACCTGCTGCTGGCGGTGCTGCTCTACGCCATGGTCAACTGGATCGGCGTCGAGGAGCCGCGCGCCATCCTGTCGCCGCCGGCGGCCGGTTCGCTGGCCGCGCAGGCCGGCCTGCACGGCGGTGAGCTGGTGCGCAGTGCGGCGTTGGCCGGTGACGACCTGGAGCCGGTGGCCTCGTTCGAGAGTCTGCGCTGGACGCTGACGCGTGGCGCCCTGAATGGCGTGGATGTGGTGCTCGATGTCGCGCGCACCGACGGCAGCCGCGCGCGTGCGCTGACGCTGCCCTTATCGACGCTGGCGCAGCGCGAGCCGGACGCGAAACTGTTTCGTGCCATCGGCATCGTGGCGCCGCTGAGCCAGCCGGTGCTGGGCGAGTTGATGGCCGGCGGTGCGGCCGAGCGCGCCGGCCTGCGCGAGGGCGATCTGGTGCGCCGCATCGGCAGCACACAGGTGCTGGACGGACAGCAGCTGCGCGAGCTGATCCGTGCCTCGGGCCGGAACGGCCCGCCGGTGGCGTCGGAGTGGCTGATCGAGCGCGAAGGCCGCAGCCTGACGATCGAGGTGCGGCCCGATGCGCACCAGGAGAACGGCCAGCCGATCGGCCGCCTCGGCGCCTACGTCGGCGGCGCGCCGGAGCGGGTGCTGGTGCGCCAGGGCCCGCTCGATGGTCTGTGGTCGGGTGTCGAGCGGGTCTGGCAGGTGTCGGCGCTGTCCATCCGGCTGCTCGGCCGCATGGTGATCGGCGACATGTCGCTGAAGAACCTGAGCGGGCCGATCGCTATCGCCGACTACGCCGGCAAGTCGGCGGCGCTGGGGCTGACCTACTACCTGGGCTTTCTAGCCTTCATCAGCGTCAGCCTGGGCGTGCTCAATCTGTTGCCGCTGCCGGTCCTCGATGGCGGGCACCTGATGTATTATCTTTGGGAGGCGGTGACGGGCAGGCCCGTCACCGATGTCTGGCTGGATCGGCTGCAGCGCGTGGGCATGTTCCTGCTACTGTCCGTGATGGCCATCGCGGTATACAACGACATCGCGACCCGGCTTGGCTGACC
>NZ_DAOMOQ010000013.1:43661-58869 GCF_035444425.1 Ottowia sp.
TGTCCGTGATGGCCATCGCGGTATACAACGACATCGCGACCCGGCTTGGCTGACCACATGTTCCTGATGGCCTTGGTGTGCTGTACCGCAAGTAACCTGCATATGAAATCGCGCCTTCACCCGCATGGCGGCGTTGCAAATCCTCGCGATACTGCCCGGTATCGCTGCGGTTTGCGCCTTGCCCTGCAGGCGAATGCATCAATTTCATTTCATGCAGCTATTTGCGGGATAGCACACTAGCGGCCGCGGCTTCCTGAGCATTCATGACATTCATCGCACAACGATTGCGCTTGCGGACCGTGGCTACCGCAGTGTCGCTGGCGCTGGCCGCGCAACTGGTCTGGGCGGTCGAGCCGTTCACCGTGCGCGACATCCGGGTCGAGGGGCTGCAGCGGGTCGAGCCCGGCACCGTGTTCGGCTCGTTGCCGGTGCGGGTCGGCGAGACCTACGACGACGACAAGGGTGCGGCGGCGATCCGCGCGCTGTTCGGGCTTGGCCTGTTCTCGGACGTGCGGCTGGAAGTGCAGGGCGACGTGCTGGTCGTCATCGTGCAGGAGCGGCCGACGGTGGCATCGGTCGAGTTCGCCGGCAACCGCGAGTTCAGCAACGAGGTGCTGCAGGCGGTGCTGCGCGATGCCGGGCTGGCGTCCGGCCGCGCCTACGACCGGGCGCTGGCCGACCGCGCCGAGCAGGAACTCAAGCGCCAGTACATCAACCGCAGCCTGTACGGCGCCGAGGTGCAGACCACGGTGACGCCGTCGGAGCGCAACCAGGTGCGCCTGACCTTCAACATCACCGAAGGCCGGCCGGCGCGCATCAAGGACATCGACATCGTCGGCAACCAGGCGTTTTCGGACGGCCGGCTGAAGGACCTGTTCGACCTCGACACCGGCAACTGGATGTCCTGGTACACCAAGAGCGACCAGTACTCGCGCGCCAAGCTCAACGCCGACCTGGAAGCGCTGCGTTCCTACTACCTGGCGCGTGGCTACCTCGACTTCCGCATCGATTCGACCCAGGTGGCGATGGCGCCCGACAAGGAGTCGATCACCATCACCGTCAACATCACCGAGGGCGAGCGCTTCGTGGTCTCGGGCGTGGCGCTGCAGGGCGAGTACCTCGACCGCGAGGACGAGTTCAAGTCACTCATCAAGATCAAGCCGGGCGAGGCCTACAACGCCGACCAGGTGGCCGAGACGACCAAGGCCTTCTCCGATCACTTCGGCAACTACGGCTTCGCGTTTGCCACTGTCGAGGCGGTGCCGCAGGTCGACCGTGTCAACAACCAGGTGGCGATCACGCTGCGCGCCGAGCCGTCGCGGCGCGTCTACGTGCGCCGCATCAACATCCAGGGCAACACGCGCACGCGCGACGAGGTGATCCGGCGCGAGTTCCGCCAGTACGAGTCAAGCTGGTACGACGCCGAGAAGATCCGCCTGTCGCGCGATCGCGTCGACCGCCTGGGCTACTTCACCGAGCTGTCGATCACCTCGGCCGAGGTGCCGGGCGCGCCCGACCAGGTCGACCTGAACGTCGAGGTGAAGGAAAAGCCCACCGGCAACATCTCGATCGGCGCCGGCTACTCGTCGGCGGAGAAGCTGTCGTTCACCTTCGGGCTGGCGCAGGAGAACGTGTTCGGCTCCGGCAACAAGCTGGACCTGCAACTCAACACCGGCAAGTACAACCGCACCGCGGTGGTCAGCACCACCGATCCGTACTTCACCGTCAACGGTGTCTCGCGCACGGTCGACCTGTACTACCGCACGCAGAAGCCGTACCAGGACCAGGGTGGCAACTACACGCTGGTGACCATGGGTGCGGGGCTGAAGTTCGGCCTGCCGGTGACGGAACTCGACACCGTGTACCTGGGCATCAACGCCGAGCGCACGCGCATCAAGCCGGGCACCAACATCCCGGCCGCCTACCTGGCCTACGCCAACGAGTACGGCTACACCAGCACCTCGTTCCCGTTCACGCTCGGCTGGTCGCGCGATTCACGCGACAGCGCATTGGCGCCCAACTCCGGCCGCTACCAGCGCCTGATCGGCGAGCTGGGCCTGTTCGGCGACGCGCGCTACGTCAAGGGCAACTACCAGTACCAGCAGTACATCCCGCTGTCCAAGCAGTTCACGCTGGCCTTCAACGGCGAACTGGGCTGGGGCAAGGGCCTGGGCGGGCGGCCATTCCCGGTGTTCAAGAACTTCTTCTCCGGCGGCCTGGGGTCGGTGCGCGGCTACGAGCAGTCCACGCTGGGCCCGCGCGATGTCACCGGCGCCTTCATCGGCGGCACGCGCAAGATCACGCTCAACACCGAGTTCATCATGCCCTTCCCGGGCGCCGGCAACGACCGCACGCTGCGCCTGTTCGGCTTCGTCGACGCCGGCGCGCTGTACGGCGACGGCGAGAAGATCAGCGGTGACCGGCTGCGCTACTCGACCGGCATCGGCTTCAGCTGGATCTCGCCGCTCGGCCCGCTGCGCTTTGCCTTCGCGGTGCCGCTGCGCAAGCGCCCGGGCGATAGAATCGAGCGATTCCAATTCCAGATCGGGACATCGTTTTGAAGCAGTTCATTTCTCGCAACCTGGCGCTGGCGATCGTCGCCGGTGCGTCGTTGTGGGTGCCGGCGGCGCTGGCGCAGGATCCGGTGCGCATCGGCTTCGTCAACACCGACCGCCTGCTGCGTGACGCCACGCCGGCCAAGGCGGCGCAGACCAAGCTGGAACAGGAATTCTCGCGCCGCGAGCGCGAGATCGACGACGCCGGCGCGGCGCTCAAGACCGCGTCGGAGCGCTTCGAGCGCGAGGCGCCGACCATGAGCGAGAGCCAGCGCCTGACGCGTCAGCGCCAGCTGATGGAGCAGGACCGCGAGTTCCAGCGCAAGCGGCGCGAATTCCAGGAAGACCTGGCCGCGCGCAAGCAGGAGGAACTGCAGCAGATCCTCGACCGCGCCAACCGCGTCGTCAAGCAGGTGGCGGAAGCCGAGAAGTACGACGTCATCCTGCAGGAAGCGGTGTACGTCAACCCCCGCCTGGACATCACCGACCAGGTGATCAAGGCGCTCAACGCCGGCAAGTGAGCGCGGCGGGTCCACGCGCGGTGGATCCGGCCCCTCCTGCGCAGCGCCGGCGGCCATGAGTCTGAAAGTCGGAACCATCGTCGAGGCACTGGGCGGCCAGCTCCACGGCGACTCCGATCGCCTGATCACGCGCCTGGCGCCGCTGGAGACAGCCCAGCCGTCCGAACTGAGTTTTCTGGTCAACCCCCGGCTGGCGCCGCTGCTGGCGGGCACCCAGGCCGGCTGCGTCATCGTCGGCGCCGCCATGCACGATGCCGCGCGGCAGCGCCCGAACGGCGGCGACTGCATCGTGGTCGATGATCCGCACCTGTATTTCGCCCGCTTGACGCAACTGTGGGCGCGTGAGCACGGCGGCGCGGCGCGCCCCGGCGTCCACCCCAGCGCGGTGGTGGAGGACGGCGCCGTCATCGACGCGAGCGCCAGCATCGGCGCCCTGTGCTTCATCGGCCGCGATGCGCGCATCGGCGCCGGCACCGTGTTGAAACCCCGCGTCACCGTCGGCGAGCGCTGCGTCATCGGCGCGCGCTGCCTGATCCAGAGCGGTGCCGTGATCGGCGGCGACGGCTTCGGCTTCGCGCCCAACGAGGGCACGTGGGAGAAGATCGAGCAGCTCGGCGCCGTGCGCATCGGCGACGACGTCGAGATCGGTGCCAACACCTGCGTCGACCGCGGCGCGCTCGACGACACCGTGATCGAGGACGGCGTCAAGCTCGACAACCTGATCCAGATCGGCCACAACTGCCACATCGGCCGGCACACGGCGATGGCCGGCTGCGTCGGCGTGGCCGGCAGCGCGCGCATCGGTGCCTACTGCACCGTGGGTGGCGCCGGCATGATCCTGGGCCACCTGACGATTGCCGACCACGTGCACATCTCCTCGGCCTCGATCGTCACGCGCTCGATCCTCAAGCCCGGCCACTACACCGGCTTCTTCCCGCTCGACGAGAACAGCAACTGGGAGAAGAACGCTGCCACGCTCAAGCGCATCCACGAGTTGCGCGAACGCGTCCGGCGCCTCGAGGCCGGCCGGCGTGATGTCGGCGACCAAGCTTAGAATCAGCGCCATGCCCGTTTCATGGGCGACAACAGCTACCAAAATAGAAGCATCGCGCCATGATGGACATCCACCGCATCCTCACCAAGCTGCCCCACCGCTATCCGATGCTGCTGGTCGATCGGGTGCTCGAGATCGACCTGCAGGCTAAGACGCTGCGCGCGGTCAAGAACGTCACCATCAACGAGCCGTTCTTCACCGGCCATTTCCCCAACCGTCCGGTGATGCCGGGCGTGTTGATGCTGGAAGCCATGGCCCAGACCTGCGCGCTGCTGTCGTTCGAGACCGAAGGCATCTCGCTCGGCGACGACCAGGTGTTCTACTTCGTCGGCATCGACGGCGCGCGCTTCAAGCGCCCGGTCGAGCCGGGCGACCAGTTGATCTTGCACGCCGCGCTCGACCGCGCGCGTGCCGGCATCTACCGCTTCAACTGCAAGGCCATGGTGGGTGACGAGATGGCCTGCGAGGCGGCCATCATGTGCACCATGCGCAACGTCGGCTGAAGTCGCATCGCGTCTGGTCATGCCGCAGACCGCTGCGATCCACCCCACGGCGCTCATCGATCCGGACGCCGAACTGGATGCGTCGGTGCAGGTGGGGCCCTACGCGGTGATCGGTCCGCACGTGCGCATCGGCCCGGGCACGCAGATCGGCGCGCATTGCGTGATCGAGGGCCACACGCGCATCGGCCGCGACAACCGCATCTTCCAGTTCGCCAGCATCGGCGCGCAGCCGCAGGACAAGAAGTACGCCGGCGAGCCGACCCGACTGGAAATCGGCGATGGCAACACCATCCGCGAGTTCGTCACCATCAACACCGGCACCGTGCAGGATGCCGGCGTGACCCGCCTGGGCGACGACAACTGGATCATGGCCTACGTGCACGTCGCGCACGACTGCCAACTCGGCAGTCACGTCATCCTGGCCAACGCGGTGCAGCTCGCCGGGCACGTGCACCTGGGCGACTGGGTGTTCCTGGGCGGCCTCACCGGTGTGCACCAGTTCGTGCGCGTCGGCGCCCATGCCATGACCGCGTTCCAGGCCCGGCTGGCGCAGGATCTGCCGCCCTTCGTCACCGCCGCCGGCAACCCGGCCGAGGCGCAGAGCATCAATGCCGAGGGGCTGCGCCGGCGTGGCTACTCGGCCGAGCGCCTCGCCATCGTCAAGCAGATGCATCGGCTGCTGTACCGCAAGGGCCTCACGCTCGAGGCCGCGCGGCAGCAGATCGATGCGCTGCGCGGCGAACTGGCCGATGCCGATGCCGATATCGCGCTGATGCAGGATTTCCTGGCCAGCGCCAGCCGCGGCATCGTGCGTTAGGGCGCGCGCATGGCAGCGGCGCCGCGCTTCGGCATCGTCGCAGGCGAGACCTCGGGTGACCTGCTGGCCGGCCTGCTGCTCGACGGCCTGCGGGCGCGCTGGCCCGACCTGACGGCGGCCGGCATCGGCGGCGCGCAGATGGCCGCGCGTGGCTTCGAGGCCTGGTGGCCGGTGGAAAAGCTGTCGGTGCGCGGCTACCTCGAAGTGCTGCCGCGCCTGCCGGAACTGCTGCGCCTGCGACGTGTCCTGGGTGACCGCCTGCTGGCCGAGCCGCCCGACCTGTTCATCGGCGTCGATGCGCCCGATTTCAACTTCGACCTGGAGGCGCGCCTGAAGGCGGGCGGCATCCGGACACTGCACTTCGTCAGTCCTTCGTTCTGGGCCTGGCGGCCCGAGAAGCTGATCAAGCTGAAAAACGCGGCCGACCACGTGCTGTGCCTGTTTCCCTTCGAGCCGGAACTGCTGGCGGAGCATGGCGTGGGCGCCAGCTACGTTGGCCATCCGCTGGCCCAGATGATCCCGATGCAGCCTGATCGCGCCGCCGCCCGGCGCTCGCTCGGGCTGCCGCCGCAAGACACGGTGGTGGCCCTGCTGCCGGGCAGCCGTGCCGCCGAGGTCAAGCACCTGTGGCCGCGCTTCCTCGCCGCGGCGGCCTTGATCCGGCAAGCGCGACCGGGGATGCGGTTCATCGTGCCCGCGGTGCCGCACCTGCTGGCCCGGATCAGGGCCGAGGCCCAGGCCAGCGGCCTGGGCGAGGCCCTGATGGTGCTGCCGGGGCAGTCACATGCCGCGCTGGCGGCCTGCGACCTGACGCTGATCGCCAGCGGCACCGCGACGCTGGAGGCGGCGCTGTTCAAGCGCCCGATGGTGATTGCCTACGCGATGCCTAGCTTCAGCTACCACCTGATGCACGGTAAGCGCCAGCTGCCCTGGATCGGCCTGCCCAACGTGCTGTGCGCGCCACATGAGTGGCTGCACCGGCCGACCGGCGTGTCGGCGCACGCCTTCGCCGACCGTGCCGACGCACCCTTCGTGGTGCCGGAACTGGTGCAGGACGCGGCCACGCCCGAGGCGCTGGCCGGCGCCGCGCTGGACTGGCTGGCCGCACCTGAGAAAATCGCCGCCCTAGAAACCCGCTTCGCCGCCCTGCACCACGAGTTGCGGCGCGACACCGCCCGCCTCGCCACCGATGCGATCGAGACGCTTCTTGCGCGCTGAACAGGCGCCGCTCGACTGGGATGCGCCCGGCCTGATCGCCGGCGTCGACGAGGCCGGGCGCGGGCCGCTGGCCGGCCCGGTGGTGGCGGCGGCGGTGATCCTCGACCCGCGCCGGCCGATCGATGGCCTGGCTGATTCCAAGAAGCTGACCGCACGCCGGCGCGAGCAGCTGTACGAAACCATCCTCGCCCAGGCCCTGTGCTGCTCGATCGCCGAGGCCACGGTGGAGGAGATCGACCGCCTGAACATCCTGCAGGCCACCATGCTGGCGATGCAGCGCGCCGTGGCCGGCCTGCGCCTGCCGCCGGCCAAGGTGCTGGTCGACGGCAACCGCCTGCCGACGCTGGCGGCACGCGCCGAGGCCGTGATCGGCGGCGACGCCACGGTGCCCGCGATCTCGGCGGCGTCGATCCTGGCCAAGGTGCACCGCGACCGCTGGTGCGCCGAAGTCGACGCCCGGTGGCCGCAGTACGGCTTCGCCACCCACAAGGGCTATGGCACCGCCGCGCACCTGGCGGCGCTGCGCACGCACGGCGCCTGCGAGCAGCACCGCAGCAGCTTCGCGCCGGTGGCCCGGGTGCTGGCCGGTGCCGGAGGTGCGGCGTGAGCACCGACGCGCCCACGCTCATCACGTCGCGCGACAACGCCTTGCTGAAGGATTTGCGTCGGCTGGCGCAGGACAGCGGTGCGCACCGCAGGCAGGGCCGCGTGTGGGTGGAGGGCGAGCACCTGTGCGGCGCCGCGCTGGCGCGTGGCTGGCGGCCGGCGCTGGGCGTGTTCTCGGCCTCGTTCTGGCCGCTGGCGCCTGCCGCCATCGCGCAGGCGGCGGCCAGGAACATCGTCGTCGCCGATCCGCTGATGAAGGGCATCAGCGAGCTGCCGTCGCCGGCGCCGCTGGCCTTCGTGCTCGATCTGCCGAATGCGCCGGCCCTGCAAGCGGATGTGCCGACGGTGGTGCTGGACCGCGTGCAGGATGCCGGCAACGTCGGCTCCATCCTGCGCAGCGCGGCGGCCTTCGGCTTCGCGCAGGTGGTGGCGATCAAGGGCACGGCGCTGCTGTGGTCGCCCAAGGTGCTGCGTGCCGGCATGGGCGCGCATTTCGGCCTGCGGCTGGTCGAGGCGCTGTCGGTCGATGAACTGGCGGCCTTGCAGGTGCCGCTGCTGATCACCAGCTCGCACGACGGTGAACTGCTGCACCGGGCGCGCCTGCCCTGGCCCTGTGCCTGGGTGCTGGGTCATGAGGGGCAGGGCGTCGATGCCTCGCTGGCAGCGCGCGCAGCCATGGCCCTGCGCATCGGCCAGCCGGGTGGGGAGGAGTCGCTCAACGTGGCCGCCGCCGCCGCGATCTGCCTGCATGCCAGCGCCGCGGCGGTCGACCGCGCACCGTGAAAAACCGCACCCGAATGCGGGCCGCGATGGTGCTCGGGCGCGGTAGCTTGAGCGGCGCGCCGCTATAATTAGAGGCTTTTCTCGCAACAGCGTCGCCCGAGAGCACCAAAAGCAGACACCCATCCGAGAGCTTTTTCCGCGTGCCCAGGCACGCGGGGCGTGCACGGGCGACCGATACCATACGGAGAACCCAGTGCTTTCGTCCCTCGAGGGTAAATTCCCGCCCGCCATCCTGGCCCTCGCCGACGGCAGCGTCTTCATCGGTGAATCCATCGGCGCCACCGGCACCACGGTCGGCGAGGTGGTTTTCAACACCTCCATGACCGGGTACCAGGAAATCCTGACCGACCCGAGCTACCGCCAGCAGATCGTCACCCTGACGTATCCGCACATCGGCAACTACGGAGTGAACGACGAGGACGTCGAATCGGGCCGCATCCAGGCCGCCGGCCTGATCATCAAGGACCTGCCGCTGCTGGTCAGCAACTTCCGCAGCCAGGGCACGCTGTCCGACTACCTGAAGGCCGGCAACACGGTGGCGCTGGCCGGCATCGATACCCGCCAGCTGACCCGGCTGCTGCGCAGCCAGGGCGCGCAGAACGGCGCGATCCTCGGTCTCGCAGCGGGTGAGCAGGTGACGCCGGCGCGCATCGACGAGGCGTTGGCGGCCGCGCGCGCGGCGCCGTCGATGGTCGGGCTCGACCTGGCCAAGGCCGTCAGCACCGACCAGCCGTATGAGTGGACCCAGTCGGAGTGGACCCTGGGCGGTGGCTTCGGCACCCAGGAGGCGCCGCAATTCCACGTCATCGCCTACGACTTCGGCATCAAGAAGAACATCCTGCGCATGCTGGCGCAACGCGGCTGCCGGGTTACGGTGGTGCCGGCGCAGACGCCGGCGGCCGAGGTGCTGGCGCAAGAGCCCGACGGCGTGTTCTTCTCCAACGGCCCGGGCGACCCCGAGCCCTGCGACTACGCCATCGCCGCCGCGCGCGAGATCATCGCCAGCGGCACGCCGGTGTTCGGCATCTGCCTGGGGCACCAGATCATGGCGCTGGCCGCCGGCGCCAGGACCTTCAAGATGAAGTTCGGCCACCATGGCGCCAACCACCCGGTGCAGAACAAGGAAACCGGATCGGTCTCGATCACCAGCCAGAACCACGGCTTCGCGGTCGACGCCGCCAGCCTGCCGGCGCATCTGCAGGCGACGCACGTGAGCCTGTTCGACGGCACGCTGCAGGGCTTCAGCTACGTCGACAAGCCGGCGTTCTGCTTCCAGGGCCATCCGGAAGCACTGCCCGGCCCGCGCGACATCGCCTACCTGTTCGATCGCTTCAACCAGGACATGCAGGCGCACCAGGCGAAGGCCGCCTGAGCCTGTTGTTGCTTTCCCGCGCCGATGTCGTCCACGCAGCACCTGCTTGCCATGCCTGACTGCCGGTCCGTGCGTCCAGGCTGCCGCGCTGGCCGATCGGGTCGCTGGTGGCGCCGTGGCGGCCTCGCGCTGGCGGTGCTGGCCAGCGGCTGCGCCCCGCTGGCGCCGCAGGCGCCCGCCGATCCGGTCGAACGCTTTGCCGACGCCTACACCCGGCTGCTGCCGGTCGGCCGCCTGCTGGATGCCAGCGCGGCCCAGGACGCGCGCTGGCCGTTGGCCGACAAGGCCGAGCTGGTCAGTGCGGCGCAGCTGGACTGCATGCGCGGCGCGCTGTCGTCGGGCGAGTTGCTGCCGCGCCAGCGCCAGGTGGCGCGTGATTACGCGCGGGCGCACTCTGACGCGCTGGCGAGCGAACTGCAGGTGCTCGAAGCCGGCGCCGCACGCCTGATCGGCGAAGCCATGCTGGCCGGCGCCGGTCTGCTGCCCGCGGCCGCGCCGGCCACGCCCGCCGAGACCGAGGCGCTGGCGGCCTTCGCCCCCCAGCCGAGGTTTGCTGGCCTGCGCCGCGCAACCGGGCTTGAGCACCTGGCCGGCGCCGCCGGCGCGCCAGCCGATCCCAGGCAGCGCGGCCGGGCGCTTGGCCGGCAACTGCTGACCCGATTCATGACTGACGCCTTCGTGCAGTGCCACATCCCGGTCAAGCTGCTTTACTGAACCCGATTCCCTTCCTGATCCAATGCCCAAAAGAACCGACCTCAAGAGCATCCTCATCATCGGCGCCGGCCCGATCGTCATCGGCCAGGCCTGCGAGTTCGACTACTCCGGCGTGCAGGCCTGCAAGGCGCTGCGCGAGGAGGGCTACCGCGTCATCCTGATCAACAGCAACCCGGCCACGATCATGACCGACCCGGCCACCGCCGACGTCACCTACATCGAGCCGATCACCTGGCCCACGGTCGAGAAGATCATCGCCAAGGAGCGCCCCGACGCCATCCTGCCGACCATGGGCGGGCAGACGGCGCTCAACTGCGCGCTCGATCTGTGGCGCCACGGCGTGCTGGCCAAGTACAACGTCGAGCTGATCGGCGCCCGGCCCGAGGCGATCGACAAGGCCGAGGACCGGCTGAAGTTCAAGGACGCGATGACGCGCATCGGCCTGGCCTCGGCGCGCTCCGGCATCGCGCACAGCATGGACGAAGCCTGGGCGGTGCAGAAGCACGTGGGCTTCCCGACCGTGATCCGGCCCAGCTTCACGCTCGGCGGCACCGGCGGCGGCATCGCCTACAACCCGGAGGAGTTCGAGACCATCTGCAAGCGCGGCCTGGAGGCCTCGCCGACCAACGAGCTGCTGATCGAGGAGTCGCTGCTCGGCTGGAAGGAGTTCGAGATGGAGGTGGTGCGCGATCAGGCCGACAACTGCATCATCGTCTGCTCGATCGAGAACCTGGATCCGATGGGCGTGCACACCGGCGACTCGATCACGGTGGCGCCGGCGCAGACGCTGTCGGACAAGGAATACCAGCTGATGCGCGATGCCAGCATCGCGGTGCTGCGCGAGATCGGTGTCGACACTGGCGGCTCCAACGTGCAGTTCGCCGTCAACCCGAAGGACGGCCGCATGATCGTGATCGAGATGAACCCGCGCGTGTCGCGTTCGTCGGCACTGGCGTCCAAGGCCACGGGCTTCCCGATCGCCAAGATCGCCGCCAAGCTGGCGGTCGGCTACACGCTGGACGAGCTGAGGAACGAGATCACCGGCGGCGCCACGCCGGCCTCGTTCGAGCCGACCATCGACTACGTGGTCACCAAGGTGCCGCGCTTCGCGTTCGAGAAATTCCCCGTCGCCGATGACCGCCTGACCACGCAGATGAAGAGCGTCGGTGAGGTGATGGCGATCGGACGCACCTTCCAGGAGAGCTTCCAGAAGGCGCTGCGGGGGCTCGAGGTCGGTGTCGACGGCATGAACCAGAAGACCCAGGACCGCGAGTGGCTGGAGAAGGAACTCGGCGACCCCGGTCCCGAGCGCATCTGGTTCGTCGGCGATGCCTTCGCCGCCGGCTGGTCGCTGGACGAGGTGCATGACCTGACGAAGATCGACAAGTGGTTCCTGGTCCAGATCGAGGAGCTCATCAAGATCGAACTCGACATCGACCGCCACACCGCCGAGCACGGTGACCAGGCGCTTGAATTGCTCTCGAAGCAGGAGCTGCTGAAACTGAAGCAGAAGGGTTTCTCGGACCGCCGCCTGGCCAAGTTGCTGCACGTGAACGAGCAGGCGGTGCGCGAGCGCCGCCACGCCCTGGGTGTGCGCCCGGTCTACAAGCGCGTCGACACCTGTGCCGCCGAGTTCGCCACCGACACCGCCTACATGTACTCGACCTACGAGGAGGAGTGCGAGGCCGAGCCGACCAATCGCAAGAAGATCATGGTGCTGGGCGGCGGCCCCAACCGCATCGGCCAGGGCATCGAGTTCGACTACTGCTGCGTGCACGCCGCGCTGGCGATGCGCGAGGACGGCTACGAGACCATCATGGTCAACTGCAACCCCGAGACCGTCTCGACCGACTACGACACCTCGGACCGCCTGTACTTCGAGCCGCTGACGCTGGAAGACGTGCTGGAGATCGTCGACAAGGAAAAACCCACCGGCGTGATCGTGCAGTACGGCGGCCAGACGCCGCTGAAGCTGGCCCTGGGCCTCGAGGCTGCGGGCGTGCCCATCATCGGCACCAGCCCCGACATGATCGACGCCGCCGAGGACCGCGAGCGCTTCCAGCAGCTGCTGCACAGGCTCAAGCTGCTGCAGCCGCCCAACGCCACCGCGCGCACCGAGGAAGAGGCGCTGGCCAAGGCCGCCGAGCTGGGCTACCCGCTGGTGGTGCGCCCGAGCTACGTGCTGGGCGGCCGCGCGATGGAGATCGTGCACGAGCAGCGCGACCTGGAGCGCTACATGCGCGAGGCCGTGAAGGTCAGCAACGATTCGCCGGTGCTGCTGGACCGCTTCCTGTCGGATGCCATCGAATGCGACGTGGACGCGGTACGTGACGGCGTCGGCCGCGTGTTCATCGGCGGCGTGATGGAGCACATCGAGCAGGCCGGCGTGCACTCGGGCGACTCGGCCTGCTCGCTGCCACCGTACTATCTGAAGGCCGCCACGGTGGAAGAACTCAAGCGCCAGACGGCCGCCATGGCCGAGGCGCTGAACGTGGTCGGCCTGATGAACGTGCAGTTCGCGATCCAGGAGGTCCTGCAGGACGATGGCACGACCCAGGACGTGATCTACGTGCTGGAAGTCAACCCACGCGCCAGCCGCACCGTGCCCTTCGTCAGCAAGGCCACCGGCGTGCAGCTGGCCAAGGTGGCGGCGCGCTGCATGGCCGGCCAGACGCTCGATGCGCAGGGCGTCAAGCAAGAGGTGACGCCGCCGTACTTCAGCGTCAAGGAAGCGGTGTTCCCGTTCGTCAAGTTCCCCGGCGTCGACACCATCCTCGGCCCCGAGATGAAGTCCACCGGCGAGGTGATGGGTGTCGGCAAGAGCTTCGGCGAGGCCTACGTGAAGGCCCAGATCGGTGCCGGCGAGCGCCTGCCGCGGCCCCTGAAGGCCGACGGCACGCCCTCGGGCAAGGTGTTCCTCACCGTGAAGAACAGCGACAAGCCGACCGCGGTGCAGATCGCGCGCGACCTGCACGCCATGGGCTTCGGCCTGGTCGCCACGCGCGGCACGGCAGCGGCCATCGAGGCCGCGGGGCTGCCGGTGCAGACCATCAACAAGGTCACCGAAGGCCGGCCGCACATCGTCGACGCGATCAAGAACGGCGAGATCGTGATGGTTATCAACACTGTCGAGGAGCGCCGCAACGCGATCGCCGACTCGCGCCAGATCCGCACCAACGCGCTGCTGAACCGGCTGACCACCTTCACCACCATCGCCGGCGCCGAGGCCGTTGTCGAGGGCATGAAGTTCATGGACAAGCTGGGTGTGGTGTCGGTGCAGGAGATGCACGCCGAGCTGGGCTGAATGCCGATTGGCCGCGCCTGCTGCGCGCGGCATAATGGGCGCACTGGATACACCGCCGAGGGGAAACGCTCGGCGGTTTCGCTTTTTGAGACGAGAGAGCAGGACATGGCCACCCTTCCCATCACCAAGCGCGGCGCCGAGCAGCTCAAGGCCGAGCTGCAGCGCCTGAAGACCAAGGACCGCCCGGCAGTGATCGCGGCGATCGCCGAGGCGCGCTCGCATGGCGACCTGAGCGAGAACGCCGAGTACGACGCCGCCAAGGACCGTCAAGGCTTCATCGAGGGGCGCATCAAGGAGGTCGAGGGCAAGCTGGCGGCGGCGCAGATCATCGACCCGGCGGCGCTGGATGCCGGCGGCAGGGTGGTGTTCGGCGCCACCGTCCAGTTGGAGGACGAGGACAGCGGCGAGCAGGTCACCTACCAAATCGTCGGCGAGGACGAGGCCGACCTGAAGCAGGGCCTGATCAACATCTCCAGCCCGATCGCGCGCGCGCTGATCGGCAAGGAGGAGGGCGACAGCGCCGAGGTGCAGGCGCCGGGCGGCCTGCGCCACTACGAGATCATTTCGGTCCGCTACGTCTGAGGCGCCCCGCCATGACGCTTTCGGACCGGGCCGCGCTGCTGGCGGCTGCCCTGTGGTGGGGCAGCATGTCGGTGGTCGGCTTCGTGGTGGTGCCGATGCTGTTCGCCAACCTGCCGACCACGGCGCTGGCCGGCGGCGTGGCAGCCAGGCTGTTCAGCATGCAGAGCTGGCTGTCGGTGGGCTGCGGTGTCGTGCTGTTGCTGTTGCTCAAGCGCGGCAGCGCTGCCGGCGGCTCGGCGCCGGCGCGCGCCACGGTGTTCGTGGTGGTGACCGGCATGCTGCTGGCGCTGCTGCTGGAGCACGCGGTGGCGCCGCGCATCCTGGCGCGCGAGAATCTGCGCCTGTGGCACGGCCTGGGCACGGCGATCTACAGTGCGCAATGGCTGTGCGCCGGCCTCGCGCTGTGGCGTCTGGCGGGACGGCGGCAGGATGCACCATGAATTCACCCATCGTCGAGATCGATTTCAGCAACTGGCAGCAGGCGCACAGCCGGCCGGAATGGACCGCCGCCGTCGAGGCCGGTAAGGTGTTGCACTTCCCGCGCCTGGGTTTCGCACTGCAGCCACATGAGCGGGCGCTGCTGCGCGAGGACATGCTGGCCGCCGGCAAACGCAATGTCAGCCTGGGTGCCGACGGGGTGCTGAAAGGCGCCGGCGGCAGCGCCGAGGAGCAGCGGCAACTGGCCGCCATGATCGGGCGCTTCCGCCAGCAGGCGCAGCAGCTGATCGATGGCCTGCTGCCCGAATACCGCGGCCAGCTGCGCACCGCGCCGACCAGCTTCCGACCCCGGCAGGTGGAGACACGGGCGCAATCGGTGCGCGCCGACGACCAGCGCCTGCACGTCGATGCGTTCCCCTCGCGCCCCAACTACGGCGAGCGCATCCTGCGCGTGTTCACCAACCTGAATCCGGCCGGCGTGTCGCGCGTGTGGCGTCTGGGCGAGGACTTCGAGACCGTGGCGCGCCAGTTCCTGCCCCGGGCCAGGCCGTACCGCCTGTGGCAGGCCAGGCTGCTGAATGCCCTGCATGTGACCAAGTCATTGCGCAGCGAGTACGACCATCTGATGCTGCAACTGCACGACCTGATGAAGTTCGACGCCAGCTACCAGCAAGGCGGCGCGCAGATGACGGTGCCGTTTCCGCCCGGCAGCGTCTGGGTGTGCTTCTCCGACCAGGCCAC
>NZ_DAOMOQ010000013.1:58969-75471 GCF_035444425.1 Ottowia sp.
TGACGGTGCCGTTTCCGCCCGGCAGCGTCTGGGTGTGCTTCTCCGACCAGGCCACGCACGCGGTGATGAGCGGGCAGTTCATGATGGAGCAGACGCTCTACCTGCCGCCTGGCCATGAAGTCGATCCGCAGGCCAGCCCGCTGGCGATCCTCACCAGGCTGATGGGACGGCCGCTGGTGGGCGTGGGTGCGGGCGTGGCGCGCTGAAGCCAGCCGTCTTCCTGGACGCCACGGTTCAGCCCTTCCACGCCTCGCCCACCCACAGCGCCGGCTCGATGTGGGCGAAACGCTTGTTGCGCTTGCCGGCCAGGGCGTCGGGCGGGTTCACCTCGCCGTGGAAGATGACGATGCGCGCGTTCTTCGGCACGAAGGGCGGCTTCCAGTAGTTGCTCGGCCAGGTCGGGATGCAGTGGTACTTGAAGCTCGGGCACCATTCGGCCGGCCAGTAGCTCAGCTTGCCCTGCTTGTGCAGGAAGTGCGAGAGGAATTCCTGCTCGTTGCGGTATTGCTTCTGCGCCTCGGCCATGTGGCCACGGAAATGCGCCAGCACGTCGGCGTGTGCGCCCAGCGTGAAGCGGTAGACCGACGAGTTGCCGACGATGCGCTCGCCGAAGCGCCAGAAGCGGTGGTAGTCCTTGATGATGAGGAACTCGCCCCGCTGGGTGAAGAAATCATCCAGGCTGCCGACGATGACCACGTCGAGGTCGAGGAACAGCGCCGTGCCGCGCAGGCCGTGCAGGTCGCCCTCGAAGGTGGTGAGCTTCTTCCAGGCGCCATCACGCTGGCCGGGCTTGAGCTGCAGGTTCAGCGGCGGGATCGGCAGGCACTGCACCTCGGCTCGGATGCCCTGGGCGTCGTCGGTCAGGCAGACGAAGTTGAACTCGCCCGACAGGTGCCGGCGCACCATGCCGTACAGGCGGTTGACGTAATCGGGGCCGTACTTGGTGCCCCATTTCATGCACAGGATGTGACGCTGATCGCTATTCGGCATGGCTTCAGTCGGCACGGCTCTTCTTGACCGACTTCTGCTTCGGCGCCGCCTTCTTGAGCTTGCCGCCGGGCGTCAGCCGCTGGTTGCCCAGCACGCGCACCACCCGCACCTCGGGGCGCTGGCCGCCGCGCTTGCTGTACTTCAGCACCTTCACGTCCTTGGGACCGGCCATGCGGTCTTCGTCGACGGCCTTGTCCTTCTTCGGCTTGGGCCGCCACAGCACCAGCAGCTTGCCGATGTGCTGGATCGGCGCCGCGTTCAGCTGATCGGCGAGCTGCTGGTAGATCGCCTCGCGTGCGGCGCGGTCGTCGCCGTGTACGCGGATCTTGATCAGGCCGTGGGCGTTCAGTGCCGCGTCGGTTTCCTTGACGATGGCGGGCGTCAGCCCGTCGCCGCCGATCATGACCACGGGGTCGAGGTGATGCGCCTCGGCGCGGTGCGCCTTGCGGTCGGCAGGAGAAAGTGTGATCTGCGGCATGGCCCGTATTATCCGGGCAGCATGAAAGTGAAAACCAAGAGCAGGAAGGTCAACAAGGCTTGGCTGAGCGACCACCTGAACGATCCCTACGTCAAGCTGGCGCAGAAGGAGGGCTACCGTGCCCGCGCCGCCTACAAGCTGAAGGAGATCGACGAGGCGCTCGGGCTGATCAAGCCGGGCATGCGCGTGGTGGACCTGGGCTCCGCCCCCGGTGCCTGGAGCCAGTACCTGCGCGGGCGCCTGTCGCCGGGCGGCGCGGCGGTGGGCGAGCTTCATGGTGCCATCGTGGCACTCGACATCCTGCCGATGGAGCCGATCGAAGGCGTGCTGTTCCTGCAGGGCGATTTTCGCGAGGATGCGGTGCTGGCGCAGCTGCACGAAGCGGTGGGTGGCCAGCCGCTGGATGTGGTGGTGTCGGACATGGCGCCCAACCTCTCGGGCGTCGAATCCAGCGATGCGGTGCGCATCGCGCACCTGGTGGAGCTGGCGGTGGATTTCTCCGTGCAGCACCTCAAGCCGGATGGTGCGCTGGTGGTGAAGCTGTTCCACGGCAGCGGCTACAGCCAGCTGGTGAAGCTGTTCAAGGAACGCTTTCGGGTCGTCAAGCCGATCAAGCCCAAGGCCTCGCGCCCGAAGTCGGCGGAAACCTTTCTGGTCGGCATCGGTCTGAAGCCCTAGCCGGGCTTGATCTTGACGCTCGTCAAGCCGCGGGCGGCGGACGGTGAACAACCAGGGTGTATGCAGGCCAATGTCGACTTTCCTCGAAGGGTTGGCGTCGCTGTCCGACAGGTTTCACCGCTTGAAAAGCCTAAAATGAGCCGCACCTGCTCGGCATTGCCGGGTTTATTTGACTGGAGTTCAAGTCCTTGAACAATCAATGGTTTTCGAAGATCGCCGTCTGGATGGTGATTGCCATGGTGCTGTTCACTGTGTTCAAGCAGTTCGACGGCGGACGCATGGCGAGTGCCAGCCACATGGCGTATTCCGATTTCCTGGCTGAAGTGCGCAACAACCGCGTCAAGAGCGCGACCATCCAGGAAGGCCAGGGCGGCACCGACATCGTGGCGGTGATGAACGACGACCGGCGCGTGCGCACGCAGGCCACCTACCTGGACCGCGGCCTGGTCGGCGACTTGATCAACCACGGCGTCAAGTTCGACGTCAAGCCGCGCGAGGAAGGCTCGCTGTTGATGACCCTGCTGGTCAGCTGGGGCCCGATGCTGCTGCTGATCGGCGTCTGGATCTACTTCATGCGGCAGATGCAGGGCGGTGGCAAGGGCGGCGCGTTCAGCTTCGGCAAGTCGAAGGCGCGCATGCTGGACGAGAACAACAACACCGTCACCTTCGCCGACGTCGCCGGCTGCGACGAGGCCAAGGAAGAAGTCAAGGAAGTGGTCGACTTCCTGAAGGATCCGCAGAAATTCCAGAAGCTCGGCGGCCGCATCCCGCGCGGCCTGCTGCTGGTTGGCCCGCCCGGCACCGGCAAGACGCTGCTGGCGAAATCCATTGCCGGTGAGGCCAAGGTGCCGTTCTTCAGCATCTCGGGTTCCGACTTCGTCGAGATGTTCGTCGGCGTCGGCGCGGCGCGCGTGCGCGACATGTTCGAAAACGCCAAGAAGAATGCGCCCTGCATCATCTTCATCGACGAGATCGATGCCGTCGGCCGCCAGCGTGGTGCCGGCCTCGGCGGCGGCAACGACGAGCGCGAGCAGACGCTGAACCAGATGCTGGTCGAGATGGACGGCTTCGAGACTAACCTGGGCGTGATCGTGGTCGCGGCCACCAACCGCCCCGACATCCTCGATGCAGCCTTGCTGCGCCCGGGGCGCTTCGACCGCCAGGTCTACGTGACGCTGCCCGACATCCGCGGCCGCGAGCAGATCCTGAACGTGCACATGCGCAAGATCCCGATCGGCCAGGACGTGAGCCCCAGCGTGATCGCGCGCGGCACGCCCGGCATGAGCGGTGCCGACCTGGCCAACCTCGTCAACGAAGCCGCGCTGATGGCCGCGCGCCGCAACGCGCGCGTGGTCGAGATGCAGGACTTCGAGAAGGCCAAGGACAAGATCCTGATGGGCCCCGAGCGCAAGAGCATGGTCATGCCCGAGGAAGAGCGCCGCAACACGGCCTACCACGAGTCGGGCCACGCGCTGATCGGCAAGCTTTTGCCGAAGTGCGACCCGGTGCACAAGGTCACCATCATCCCGCGCGGCCGCGCGCTGGGCGTGACCATGAGCCTGCCCGAGCAGGACCGCTACAGCTACGACAAGGAATACATGCTGAACCAGATCAGCATGCTGTTCGGCGGCCGCATCGCGGAAGAGGTGTTCATGAACCAGATGACCACCGGCGCTTCCAACGACTTCGAGCGCGCCACCCAGATCGCGCGCGACATGGTGATGCGCTACGGCATGAGCGAGGCGATGGGCCCGATGGTCTACGCCGAGAACGAGGGCGAGGTGTTCCTGGGCCGCAGCGTGACCAAGACCACCAACATCTCGGAGGAGACCATGCAGAAGGTCGACAACGAGGTGCGCCGCATCATCGACGAGCAGTACGCATTGGCGCGCCGGCTGATCGAGGAGAACCAGGACAAGATGCACGCCATGGCCAAGGCGCTGCTGGACTGGGAAACCATCGACGGCGAGCAGCTCGACGACATCATGGCCGGCCGCGCGCCGCGCCCGCCCAAGGACTTCACGCCACGCACGCCGTTCTCGGGCGGCAGCGGCACCGGCGGCACGCCGGCGGCCAAGCCGGCCGATCCGGCGCCGACGGTGGCTTGATGCGCTGCTGAACAGCCGGAACGCAGCGGACGCAAAGGTTTCGCAGAGGACGCAGAGAAGACGAGAAGAGATTTCTGAGTTTTCTCCGGTCTTTTCTGCGTCCTCTGCGCATCGTCGCGCGCTCTGCGTCCGGTTTCTTGTCTTCCACGGGGCACTTGAGCCCCGTTTTCCTTTTTCCGGCACATGAGCATCTGGAAAACCACGCGCTTCGAGATCGACCTCGGCGAGCCCAAAGTGATGGGCATCGTCAACGTCACGCCGGATTCGTTCTCGGACGGCGGCGAGCATGACGACACCCGATCGGCGCTGCGCCACTGCGAGCAGTTGCTGGCCGAAGGTGCGCACATCCTCGACATCGGCGGTGAATCGACGCGGCCCGGCAGCCCGGCCGTGCCGCTGGCCGAGGAGATCGCGCGGGTGCTGCCGCTGGTGCGCGAAGCCGTGAAGCTGCACGTGCCGGTCTCGGTCGACACCTACAAGCCCGAGGTTATGGCCGCCGTACTTGATCTGGGCGCCGACATCGTCAACGACATCTGGGCCCTGCGCCGCGGCAGCGAAAGCGGCGGGCCGAATGCAGTGGAGGTCGTGCGCCGCCATCCGTCCTGCGGCATTTGCCTGATGCACATGCACCGCGACCCGCAGACCATGCAGAGTGCGCCGATGGAAGGCGACGCGGTGCCGCAGGTGCGGCGCTTCCTGGCGCAGGCCGCGCAGGCGCTGCAGGCGCAGGGCGTGGACCGCAGCCGCATCGTGCTCGACCCGGGCATCGGCTTCGGCAAGACGGTGGCGCAGAACTACGCGCTGCTGGCACGCCAGTCGGAGTTGCTGGAAGCGGGTTATCCGTTGCTGGTGGGCTGGTCGCGCAAGTCCTCGGTCGGGGCCGCGCTGCAGGGTGAAGGGCAGGACAACTCGGCGCCGGCCGAGCGCGTCGTCGGCAGCGTCGCGGCGGCGTTGCTGGCGGTCGAGCGCGGTGCACGCATCGTGCGCGTGCACGACGTGCGCGAGACCGTGCAGGCGCTGGCGGTGTGGCGCCGCATGCAGGCGGCCGTCCGGCCGTGAGCGGCGAGCGCGACCGGCCCCGGCAACTATTAAAATCATAGCTTCGAGCCACCGGCCCGCAGCCGGTACGGCGTTTCGACGACGTTCATCGGGAGAGAGCATCCATGGGCCGCAAATACTTCGGCACCGACGGCATTCGCGGCACCGTGGGCCGCGCACCCATCACGCCCGACTTCGTGCTGCGCCTGGGCCACGCGGTCGGGCGCGTGCTCAAGCGGCGCCAGGCCGACCCGGTGGTGCTGATCGGCAAGGACACCCGCATCTCGGGCTACATGCTGGAGAGCGCGCTGGAATCCGGCCTCAATTCGGCCGGCGCCAACGTGGTGCTGCTCGGCCCGGTGCCGACGCCCGCGGTCGCCTACCTGACGCGGGCGCAGCGCGCCAGCCTGGGCGTGGTCATCAGCGCCAGCCACAACGCCTTTCCCGACAACGGCATCAAGTTCTTCGACGCCCGCGGCAGCAAGCTGCCCGACGCCTGGGAACTGGAGGTGGAGGCCGCACTGGACGAGCCGCCGCAATGGACCGACTCCGCGCACCTGGGCCGCGCGCGCCGGCTCGACGACGCGGCCGGCCGCTACATCGAGTTCTGCAAGAGCACCTTCAGCAGCCACCTGAGTCTGCGCGGCATGAAATTCGTCGTCGATGCCGCACATGGCGCGGCCTACCAGATCGCGCCCAAGGTGTTCCACGAGCTGGGCGCCGACGTGGTGGCGATCGGCTGCGCCCCCGATGGCCTGAACATCAACGACGGCGTCGGCGCCACGCATCCCGAGGCGCTGGTGCGCGAGGTGATCGCGCAGGGCGCCGACTACGGCATCGCGCTCGATGGCGACGCCGACCGCCTGCAGCTGGTGGATGCCAGCGGCCGGCTGTTCAACGGTGACGAACTGCTGTACCTGCTGGCCGCCGACCGGCTGGCGTACCGCCAGGCCAGGGGCCAGGAACGCGGGCCGGAGCTCGGCGGCGTGGTCGGCACGCTGATGACCAACATGGCGGTCGAACTCGGCATCCGGCGGCTCGGCTACGAGTTCGTGCGCGCCAAGGTGGGCGACCGCTATGTGCTGGAAGAGCTGCACCGGCGCGGCTGGATCCTGGGTGGCGAAGGCTCCGGCCACCTGCTGACGCTGGATCGCCACAGCACCGGTGACGGCCTCGTTTCGGCGCTGCAGGTGCTGCGTGCCTGCGCGGCCAGCGGACGTACCGTGGCCGAGCAGCTGGGCGACGTGCAGCTGTTCCCCCAGACGCTGATCAACGTGCGCCTGGCGCCCGGCCAGGATTGGCAGCAGAACGCACGCCTGCACGATGCGCAGCGCGCGGTCGAAGCCGATCTGTGCGATCGTGGCCGCGTGCTGATCCGCGCCAGCGGAACCGAGCCGCTGGTCCGGGTGATGGTCGAGGCGCAGGATGCGGCACAGGCGCGTGATTGCGCAGAGCGGCTGGCGGCGACGCTGGCCGCCTGACGCCGGTCGGCCGCAGGGCCAGCGGCGGTTTGTCTGTAACCAGGTTTTTCCGCGGCCTCGGCAGTTTCCCGGATCACCCGAATGCGGGCTTGGCAGCGGCGCGCGCGCCATAAGCGAGGTTTTCCACCCCCCGAGGAGAACCCGATCACGAGCCTGAACCTGTGCCGGCGTGCCTTTCCCGGTGCCCTGCTGAGCTGCTTCACGGCGCTGGCCAGCGCGCAGTGGTGGCCGCCATCACAGCCCCTGCCGACCGCCGCGCTGGAGCAGGTTGGCCTGAATGCCGCGCGCCTGCAGCGTATCGGTGCGTGGTTGCGCGGCGAAGTCGAGGCCAAGCGCATTCCGGGCGCGATGGTGATGGTCGCCCGCGACGGTCGCGTGGCCTACGTCGATGCGGTCGGCCAGCAGGACCCGGCGCAGCCCAGGCCGATGGCGCGCGACAGCATCTTCCGCATCTGCTCGATGACCAAGCCGCTGGTGTCGGTTGCCACCCTGATGCTGGCCGAGGAGGGCCAGCTGATGCTGGAGCTCCCGGTGGCCCGCTGGACATGCGCGACACCAGCTTCTACGTGCCCGAGCCGGCGCGCCAGGCGCGGCTGGCGGAGCCGCTGCCGGATGACCGCGTGATCGGCGTCGGTGCCACCATGGGCGATCCGCGCAAGGTCGAGAGGTTCGAATCGGGCGGCGGCGGGCTGGTGTCCACCATCGATGACTACCGCGCTTCCTGCAGATGCTGCTGAACGGCGGCGCGCTGGATGGCAGGCGCTATCTGAGCCCGCGCACCATCGCCTATATGACGGCCGACCACATCGGCAGCGGCGTTGCGGTCACGCCGCTGTATCTGCCTGGGCCGGGCGATGGCTTCGGGCTGGGATTCGCCGTGCGCCGGGTCGACGGCGAAGCACCGTTCGTTGCGCCGGCGGGCGACTACTGGTGGGGTGGCGCCGGCGGCACCTACTTCTGGGTCGATCCCAGGACGCGCTTGTACACCATCCTCATGGTGCAGTCGCCCAAGCAGCGCGTGGCGCACCGGTCGATCATCCGGAACATGGTGTACGCGGCGGTCGACAAGTGATCGGTGCGCCGATCCTCGCCTGCCGGGGTGGATGGCGATAATCGACCCACCTTGAAACGTTCTTCCCTGGCCTCGCTGGAGGTCAATCTCTCCGAAGCCGATGGCATCCGCTACCTGCACCTGGGCACCGAGTGGGTGCAGGGCAGCATGCGCATCGATGCGCCGTTCGACATCGACCTGGAGTACGTGCAGCGCATGATGGCCTGGCTGCTGTTCGTGCCGCCCGATTCGGTCGCCGGGCGGCACGCGATGCAGCTCGGCCTGGGTGCCGCCGCGCTGACCAAGTTCTGCTACAAGAAGCTGCGCATGCGCTGCACCGCGGTGGAGATCAACCCGCGCGTGGCCGATGTCTGTCGCGCCTGGATGCGGCTGCCGCCCGAGGACGAGCGCCTGCGCGTGGTGCTCGCTGACGCCGCGCGCGAAGTGCGCCAGCCCGAATGGCTCGGTACGGTGGATGCCCTGCAGGTGGATCTGTACGACCACGAGGCAGCGGCGCCGGTGCTCGACAGCCCGGACTTCTACGCCGACTGCCGTCTGCTGCTGACCGAGGACGGCTGCATGACGGTCAACCTGTTCGGTCGTTCGGCCAGTTTCGAGCGCAGCCTGGAAAGCATTGGCGCCGCGTTCGGTGAACGCGCGGTGTGGGCTTTCAAGCCGACCCGTGAAGGCAACGCCGTGGTGCTGGCACAGCGCACGCCGTCGCGCCCCAAGCGCGGCGTGCTGCAGGCGCAGGCTGAGTTGATCGAGGCACGCTGGGGCCTGCCGGCGCGCAAGTGGCTGAAGGTCTTCAAGGCCTTGCAGAAGTGAACGACCGAAGGTAGACCCCGACTGATCGTGATGTGCGTTGGTGCCAAGCGAGTTGGGGTGGGCTGTCCGCCGGTGCGCGCGCCGGTGCAGGCATCGGTCGGTGGCTGTGTTCACGCCGATCGATGAGCGCCGCACCAAGCCATGCTCGAAGCATCGCGATCCAAGACAGGGCGACATTCGCTCCCGGTGAGCGTTACAAAAGAATCCGCACAAAATCGAGGGTTTCCCCCTGAAATTGTCGTGTTTGCAACACGGTCTCCATGGCTGGCCATGCAAGAATACGGGCCGCCTGCGGATCGTCGTCGGGACGACATGGCCTGATCGGCGATTCGCGGCTTGTGAGTTCAAGGAGACAACCCCCGTGAGTATCAAGAGTCAGAAGGACTTCTTCGCTGGTCTGCTGTACGTGGTGATTGGTGTCGGCTTTGCGTGGGGAGCGACCACCTACAGCATCGGCAGCGGCGCCCGCATGGGTCCGGGCTACTTCCCGCTGATGCTGGGCATCTTGCTGGCGGCCATCGGCGCCATCGTCATGTTCCGCTCGCTGGTGGTCGAGACCCCCGATGGCGACCCCATCGGCAAATGGGCCTGGCGGCCGCTGATCTTCATCATTGCCGCCAACTTCCTGTTCGGCATCCTGCTGGGCGGCTGGCCGCTGCTGGGCCTGCCGGCCATGGGCCTGATCATCGCCATCATCGTGCTGACCATCGTCGCCTCCATGGCCGGCACCGAATTCAGGTGGATCGAGGTGCTGATCCTCGGCGTGCTGCTGGCCGCGCTCAGCTGGGGCGCCTTCGTCTGGGGCCTGAACCTGCAGTTCCAGGTCTGGCCGACCTTCCTGGGTCGTTGAGGAGTACCGGATCATGATGGAACTCATCGACCACCTGTCGCTGGGCTTCAGCGTCGCCTTCACGCTGCAGAACCTGATCTACGCCTTCATCGGCTGCCTGCTCGGCACGCTGATCGGCGTGCTGCCGGGCATCGGCCCGGTGCCCACCATCGCCATGCTGCTGCCGGCCACCTACGCGCTGCCGCCGACGGCGGCGCTCATCATGCTGGCCGGCATCTACTACGGCGCCCAGTACGGCGGCTCCACCACCGCCATCCTCGTCAACCTGCCGGGCGAGTCATCCTCGGTGGTCACCGTGATCGACGGCTACCAGATGGCGCGCAAGGGGCGCGCCGGGCCGGCGCTGGCGTCAGCGGCCATCGGCTCATTCATCGCCGGCTGCTTCGGTACCCTGTGGCTGGCCGGCTTTGCCGTGCCGCTGACCGAAGTCGCCTTCAAGTTCGGCCCGGCCGAATACTTCTCGCTCATGGTGCTGGGCCTGATCGGCGCCGTCGTGTTGGCCTCGGGCTCGCTCATCAAGGCCATCGGCATGATCGTGCTCGGGCTGCTGCTGGGCATGGTCGGCACCGACGTCAACTCGGGCGTGGCGCGCTACAGCTTCGACATCCCCGAACTCACCGACGGCATCGGCTTCATCGTGATTGCCATGGGCGTGTTCGGCTACGGCGAGATCATCGCCAACCTGGCGCACACGGAAGAAAAGCGCGAAGTCTTCACCGGCAAGGTCGAGCACATCTACCCGACCAAGGAAGACTGGAAGCTGATGATGCCGGCCATCCTGCGCGGCACCTTGCTGGGCTCGGGCCTGGGCATCCTGCCCGGAGGCGGCGCGCTGCTGTCGGCCTTCGCCGCCTACACCATCGAGAAGAAGACCAAGCTCAAGCCCGGCGAAGTGCCGTTCGGCCAGGGCAACATCCGCGGCGTGGCGGCGCCCGAATCGGCCAACAACGCCGGCTCGCAGGCCTCCTTCATCCCGCTGCTGACGCTCGGCATCCCGCCCAACGCCGTGATGGCGCTGATGGTGGGCGCCATGACGATTCACAACATCCAGCCCGGCCCGCAGGTGATGACCAGCAACCCCGAGCTGTTCTGGGGCCTGATCGCCTCGATGTGGATCGGCAACGCCATGCTGATCATCCTCAACCTGCCGCTGGTGGGGCTGTGGATCAAGCTGCTGACGGTGCCGTATCGCTGGCTGTTTCCGGCCATCGTGCTGTTCTGCGCCATCGGCGTGTACTCGACCAACAACAACACCTGGGACGTGTGGATGGTGGGCTGGTTCGGCATCCTGGGCTACGTCTTCATCAAGCTCGGGATGGAGCCGGCGCCGCTGCTGCTGGGGCTGATCCTGGGGCCGATGATGGAGGAGAACCTGCGGCGGGCGCTGCTGCTGTCGCGCGGCGACTGGAGCGTGCTGGTGACGCGTCCGCTGTCGGCCACGCTGCTGGCGCTGTCGGTGCTGCTGCTGGTGATCGTGCTGCTGCCGGCGGTGAAGAAGAGCAGGGAAGTGGCGTTCGAGGAAGAATAGCGGGCCGAGCCCGCCGGCTCACGTGCCTGTGCAAACGGCGCCACACGGCGCCGTTTCGCTTGGTGATGCTGGCGGACAATGCAGTGCCTCCTCGAATCCCGACCATGCAGCCCTTTGCTTCATCAGAACCCCTGGACGCCGCGCGCCGGCAAGCCCTGCACGACGAGGTGCATGCGCGGCCGCCCGAAGCGCTGACCGCGCCGCTGGTGGTGACGCACTGGGCCATGCTGGCCGACGCCAGCGAGCGCGCCGCCAGCCGTGCCCACCTGGCCGAACTGCTGGCCGGCCGCGGCCAGCCGGCACCGGCCCAGGATGCGGTGTACTGGCGCGCCGACCTGGGCGACTTCGCACTGCGCTGGGAGCAGCACACCGAATTCGTCAGCTGGACCTTCATGCGCCCGCTGCAACCGCCCGAGGTGCTGGCGCTGCAGCATGGCGAGCCGCCCAATGCGGCAGAGCTGGCACCGGCAGCCTGGCGCGCCGCCATCCCGGGGCGCGCGCTGGCCGGCATCCAGCTGTGGGTGCTGCCCAAGGCCGGCACCGACCGGGCGGCGCTGGTGCGGCACCTGCTGGACGAACGCACGCTGACCGGCTCGAACGTGATCAGCCACAGCTCCGAGCTGCACACCGACATGCAACTGCGCCCTGATGGCTGCGTGCGCATGCTGGTGTTCACCGGCGAGGTGGCGCCCGGCCAGGTCTCGCCGCGCCGGCTCGGCCGCCTAGTGCAGCGCCTGCTGGAGATCGAGACCTACCGCATGGCGGCGCTGCTGGCGCTGCCGACCGCACGCGCAGCCAGCCGCTGCCTGGCCGGCGGCGAGACCGAACTGGCGTCGCTGGCGCAGGCGGTGTGCCAGGCCGAGCGCGCCGACGAACCGGCCCTGCTGGACCGGCTGACCCGCCTGGCCGCCGAACTGGAAGGCCTGTACGCCGCCACCCACACGCGCTTTGCCGCCAGCGCCGCCTACCATGATCTGGTGGTCAAGCGCCTGCACGACATTGCCGAATCGCGCATCGAGAGCATGCAGTCGCTGCACGACTTCATGGAGCGCCGGCTGACGCCGGCCATGAGCACCTGCCGCTCGGCCGCCCGGCGCCAGGCTGCGCTGTCCGAGCGCATCGCCCGCATGAGCCATCTGCTGCGCACCCGGGTCGAGATCGAACAGCAGCAGAGTAGCCGCGAACTGCTGGCAGCGATGGACCGGCGCGGCGCCATGCAGCTCAAGCTGCAATCGACGGTGGAAGGCCTGTCGGTGGCCGCCATCACCTACTACGTGGTCGGCCTGATCGGCTACCTGGTCAAGGGTGCGCACGGCCTGGGCTGGCCGCTGTCGGCCGAGGCCACCATGGCGATCGCGGTGCCGCTGGTGGCCGGCGGCGTGTGGTGGTCGCTGCGGCGCCTGCACCACCGCATCATGGGCGATGCGCACCACCGTTGACGGCCGGGTGGCGGGCGGTTGAGCAGAGCCAGCGTGCGCAGGGCCAATCGGACCATCGGAGCAGCCATGCCTGCCGTGCCAGCGGCGTGCGCGGCCGACGATGACCGCAGGCGGCGCCTCACCGGCCTGCTGATGGCCGCGCTGGGCGCCATCGCCTTCAGCGGCAAGGCCATCATCGTCAAGCTGGCCTACCGCTACGACGTCGATGCGGTCACGCTCATCATGTACCGCATGCTGTTCGCGCTGCCCTTCTTCGTCTTCATGGCCTGGTGGGCCGGGCGCGGCAAGGCGCCGCTCGGGCGGCGCGACTGGGCCGGCGTGCTGGGCCTGGGCTTCATCGGCTACTACGCCTCCAGCATGCTGGATTTCGCCGGCCTGCAGTACATCACCGCCAGCCTGGAGCGGCTGATCCTCTACCTCGGTCCGACCATGGTGCTGCTGCTCGGCTGGCTGCTGCACGGGCAGCGCATCCGGCGTGCGCACCTGCTGGCCACCGCGGTCAGCTATGCCGGTGCGCTGCTGGTGTTCGGCGTCGAACTGCGTTTCGCGCCCACCAGCGCCACCGCCTGGGGCGCACTGCTGATCTTCATCTCCACCTTCACCTACGCGCTGTACCTGTTCTACAGCGGCGAATTCGTGCAGCGCCTGGGCGCGCTGCGCCTGGTCGGCCTGGCCACCACCGTCGCCTGCATCTGCTGCATCCTGCAGTTCCTGCTCGTCAAGCCGCTGGCGGCGGCGCAGGTCGCGCCCGAGGTGATCTGGCTGTCGATCCTCAACGCCACCCTGTGCACCGCCGCGCCGGTGCTGATGGTGATGATGGCGGTCGAGCGCGTCGGCCCTACGCTGGCCGCGCAGGTCGGCATGATCGGCCCGCTGTCCACCATTGCCATGGGCATCGTGCTGCTGGGCGAGCCCTTCACGCCCTGGCTGGCGGCAGGCACGGTGCTGGTGGTGGCGGGCATCTTCATGTTCAGCAGGGCTGGGCGGTGAGCGCCGAGGTCACCATTCGCCCAGCAGCAGAAGCGGATCTGACCTTCCTGCGGCAGATGCTTTACGAAGCGGCGTATTGGAGGGGTGCACCCCGACCCGATCTGGAAGGCGGGCTGGCCTATCCCGTGCTGAGCAAGCTGCTCGCTGGCTGGGGCCGGGCTGGCGATCTGGCTGTGGTGGCCGAAGCCGCCGAGGAACCGGTCGGTGCCGCGTGGCTGAGGTTCTGGTCGGACGTAGACCATTCCTTCGGCTACGTGGCTCCGGAGGTGCCCGAAATCGGCATTGGCGTGGCTGCGGCCTACCGCCAGCGGGGCATCGGACGACTGTTGATGACGCGACTGCTGGGCGAAGCAGCACGCGCCGGCACGCTCCGCGTTAGCCTCAGCGTGGAGCGCGACAACCCTGCCTTGCACCTTTACGAAAGCCTGGGCTTCGAGACAGTGGGCGAGTTGGGGAGCGCCTGCACGATGGTGGCTGAAACACGCCACGCCTGAAGCCCGCGGGTCCCCTTGCGGGTCGCGCTCTGCCCTCAGGCGTGCGTTACCATGCCCCATCGCGGGTGGTGCGCGGAGTGCGCGAGCCCGCCTGTCGATCGGAGCACGAAATGGACTTAGGGATCGCAGGCAAATGGGCGCTGGTCGGCGGCGCCAGCAAGGGGCTGGGGCTGGGCTGCGCGCGCGCGCTGGCGCACGAGCGCGTAAACGTCGTGATGGTGGCGCGGGGCCAGGACGCGCTGGATGCCGCTGCGGCTGAGTTAAAGGCCGAACTGAACGGCCAGGCTGAGGTGATCGCGGTCGCCGCCGACATCACCACGCCCGATGGCCGCGCGGCGGTGTTCGCCGTGCGGCGCGACTTCGACATTGTGGTGACCAACGCCGGCGGGCCACCCACCGGCAGCTTCCGCGACTGGGATCGCGCCGCCTGGATCAAGGCCATCGACGCCAACATGCTGACACCGATCGAACTGATCAAGGCGATGCTGGACGGCATGCTGGCGCGCGGCTTCGGGCGCATCGTCAACATCACCTCGAGCGCGGTGAAGGCGCCGATCGACATCCTGGGGCTGTCCAACGGCGCGCGCTCGGGGCTCACCGGCTTCATCGCCGGGCTGGCGCGCAACCCGGAGATCGCCGCCAAGGGTGTCACGGTGAACAACCTGCTGCCGGGCAAGTTCGATACCGACCGCCTCAACGCCACATTGCAGGGCGCGGCGGACAAGAGCGGCAAGCCGCTCGACGAGGTGCGCAGTGCGCACGCGGCGCAGATCCCGGCACGGCGCTTCGGCACGCCGGCCGAGTTCGGCGCCATCTGCGCCTTCCTGTGCAGTCAGCAGGCGGCCTACCTGACCGGGCAGAACATCCTGCCTGACGGCGGCGCCTATCCGGGCACGTACTGAAGCTGCGACACACGCGGCCGCTGCCAGTGCGCGGCGGGTCATGAAACTGCCATGCCCGACCGGCATGATGGCCGCCATCTCCGGCAGTTGGCTTGTGTTCGATGACCGCAGCAGTTTTCCCGGTCGCCACGGATGGCGACCACGAGGTGATCGAAAACCTCACCTTCGACGAGCTCCAGATCGGCCAGTCGGCGCGCCTGGTGCGCACGCTGAGCCAGGCCGACATCCAGGCCTTCGCCGCCGTCTCGGGCGACACCAACCCGGCGCACCTGGACCCGGTGTACGCCGACGCCACCATGTTCCACGGCGTCATCGCGCACGGCATGTGGGGCGGCGCGCTGATTTCGGCCGTGCTCGGTACCACGCTGCCGGGGCCGGGCACCATCTACCTGGAGCAGTCGCTGCGCTTTGCGCGCCCGGTGCGGGTTGGCGACACGCTCACCGTCATGGTGACGGTGCTGGCCAAGGACGAGCAGAAGAAGCGCGTCGAACTCGACTGCACGGTGACCAACCAGCAACAGGAGAAAGTGCTTTCGGGCGTGGCGCGCGTGCTGGCGCCGACCGAGAAACTGCGCCTGCCGCGCATCCAGGCGCCGCAGATCCAGCTGTTCGATCCCGAGGCGCGCCTGAAGGCGCTGCTGGCCCAGGGCCAGGGGCTGGCGGCGGTGCGCTGCGGCTTGGTGCATCCGTGCCATGCCGGGGTGCTGGAGGGTGCGCTGCGCGCGGCGCGCGAAGGCCTGATCGAGCCGGTACTGATCGGTCCGCCTGAGCGCATCCGCGAAACAGCAGAAACAGCTGGTATCGACCTGCAGGGCGTCGAACTGCTTGCGGCGCCGCACAGCGTCGCCTCGGCCGCGGCCGGTGCGGCGCTGGCAGCCGAAGGCCGCATCGAGGCGCTGATGGCTGGCAGCCTGCGCAAGGATGAACTGCTGGCGGCCGTGCAGGCCGTGCCCGCGCTGCACACGCGCCGGCGCCTGTCGCACGTGTTCCGTTTCGAGGTGCCGACCTATGCCAAGCCGCTGCTGCTGACCGACGCCGTGCTGCACGCCGCGCCGACGCTGGCTGAGAAGGCCGACATCGTGCGCAACGCCATGGACTTGGCGCGCATCATGGGCGTGCAGACGCCGCGCGTGGCGGTGCTGTCGGCGGCGGAGGAGATCGACGCCGGCGTGCCGTCCACCATCGACGCTGCCTCGCTGTGTAAGGTGGCCGACTGCGGCCAGATCGTGGGCGGCCTGATCGACGGCCCACTGGCCTTCGACAGCGCGGTATCGGCGCAGTCGGCTCGCGTCAAGCACCCGAACTCGACCATGGCTGGCCAGGCCGACGTGCTGCTGGCGCCCGACATGGAAGCCGCCTCGATGCTGGCGCGCCAGCTGCAGTACCTGGCCGGCGCCACCGCCTCGGGCCTGGTGCTGGGTGCGCGGATACCGATCACGCTGGTCACGCATCGGCACGACAGCGCCACCGCCTACCTGGCATCGGCCGTGCTGGCCAAGCGGGTGGCGCACCATTACCGGCTGGTGAAGCCTTGAATCCCCCCTTGAGAAGCAAAAGGGGGAAGGGCCGTCAGGCCCTCCGTGGGTTCACGCTTGTTAGTGCCAGTGCAAACGTGATCAGCAGTGCCAGTCGAACATTGACCAGGGG
>NZ_DAOMOQ010000014.1:0-70565 GCF_035444425.1 Ottowia sp.
ACGCTTGAGCATCAAGCCAATACCTGTCCGTGGGATGGGGTCAAGACCAACTTCAGACACACACCACGACTTGCAGTTAGATTCGGGCTTGTGTGCAGTTCAGCGAGGAAAAATAGCCAGGAATCACGAAGTGGTTGAAGAGTGAAGCAGCAAGGTGAAGCAACGAGGGCTCAAGCCCTTTTTTGAAGCCCAGGCTACTTCATACAATGTGTATTATGTTAATAATGCTATGGGGTTGGCTGTATATTTGCGTCCGCGTCGCGTGACGCTTGCCTGATGCCTCACGTCCTTGCACTGGCGATGTCGCTCACGCAAAAGCGCATCGACTGGCTTCAATGCTGATGTCCCCACAACAACAGCGCATCCCGGCCTTCGACCAGCAGATCGATCTTCGCGCCCACCGGCAGCAGCACCTTGGTCGGCACATGGCCGAATGGCAGGCCGGTCAGCACGGGGATCTTGAGCTGGCTGCGCAGCCACTCGAACACCTTGCGCATCGAATAGCCGCGGTCGTGCGGCGCCAGGCGGTATTCGGTGAACTGGCCGAGCACGATGGCGCGCTGCTGCGCCAGCACACCGGCGTGCAGCAACTGCGCCAGCATGCGTTCGATGCGGTACGGGTGCTCGCCGACGTCCTCCAGGAACAGCACGCCGCCGCGCACGTCGGGCCACCAGGGCGTGCCGAGCAGCGACACCACCATGGTCAGGTTGCCGCCCCACAAGGGCGCGCGATGTGCCAGCGAGCCGCTGCGGTTCGCCAGGGCGGCGAGGTCGGACGCCGGCAGGCGCCAGCCGGTGCCCTCGCCTGCTCCGCTCACCATGTCGTCGAAACAGGCCAGCATGATCTCGTCCGGCGTGGCAGCTCCGGGCTTGCCGCCGTGGCCGTCGGCTGCATCAGCGGTGTCGGCAGCGCCGAAGCCTTCCAGCAACGCCGGGCCGGCCCAGCTGATGGTGCCGGTCCGGGCCAGCAAGGCCAGCTGCAGCACGGTGAAGTCGCTCAAACCGACGAAGCGCATGCCCTTGTCGGCCGCGCGAGCCAGTTGGCGGTAGGGCAGCTCGGGCAGCAGCCGGGTCAGCCCGTAGCCGCCGCGCGTGACCAGCGCCACGTCGGCGCCGCTGGCCGCCGCGCGCCCGATCGCCGCCAGCCGGGTCGCATCGTCGCCGGCGAAGCGCTGGTGGGTCGTGAGGGCCGCCGGGTCGATCTCGACCTCGTGCCCCAGCGCCTGCAGACGCTTGACACCGCGCCGGAACGCCGCACGGTCGCGCACGGCGCCGGAAGGGGAATAAACGTAGATGTGGGACATGGGCTTGACCGGGAAACGGGGCGTTCGGCGGGTCAGTCGCTGCCTTCACCTCAGGTGAAACTCTTCCCACTCGAGATCCGTCCACCACTCGGCTTCGAGCCCGTCGCAGGTCTCGCCATGGGCTCGGCACATGAAACAACCGTCACCGCGCGTGAGCGCATTGTCCTCCAGGGGCGGGTAGCGGGCCGGCAGATCCGCAGCGCCGTCGCGCGCAGCCGCTTCCGCATCGGTCATCGGCCGATCCGGCAGTTCGAGGATGCCGCTGCGCTGGAGCCGCTCGGTCCCCTCCACGAACAGGACCGAGTTTTCCGCGTCGATATGGCGCCAGAGCGCGTGCGAGTAGCGCACCGCCATGGATCGAAGCTGCTCGCGATCGGCATCGGATTCCGGCTGGCGGTCGAGCAACGGCGTCAGCTCGCGCATCCAGCCTTCCATCTCGGCATGCTCGCGCAGGAAGGCGCGCACCGGACCGCGGTCGCCCGGCAGTTCAGCCTCCTTCACCAGCGCATCGAGGAACACGCGCTCCTCCCGGTCGTGATGGAAGTGGCCGGCGAACTGGGTGAAGAATGCAGCGAACCGCCTGCCGTCATCCGGGTCGGCCGTGCCGTCGCAGAGCCGGTCGACGTAGGTGCGCAAGGAGCCGAGCACCTGGTCGATCAGCACGTGTTCTTCCTGGAATATGTCGATCAGCTTCATGGTTGATGCCTCCTGATGGCCCCATTCTTGCCCAAACCGGCTAGAGACGGCGCACAGCCTGCTCGGCAATGTCCGCGCCCTGCTCGGGGACGAAGTGACCGCCCTGCTCCACCCGGATCGGCTCCGGGCAATTCCGGATGTCCGCGCGCAGCTGTTCCATCACCGGCCAGCCCAGGACCGGGTCCTGCACGCCGACGGCCATGAGGCTGCGCCCCTGCCAGTGGTCGCGCCAGAACGCCCGTGCGGCGCGGGATGTCGCGGCCCCGTCATCATCCGGCTGCTCAGGAACCAGCCGCGGGAACGCGCGCGTGGCGGCGCGATGACCGGCATCGGGAAACGGCGCCCTGTAGGCGGCGCATTCCGCCGCACTGAGCTGCGGGTTGCCGCGTGCCAGCAGCTGTCCGATGTCGTATGCGGCATTTTTGGCACACCACTCGCGCCAGGCCATAAAGCCGGGCGGCAGCGGAGTGTTGCCGGTGGCCAGCAGCGTGTTCATCACCAGCAGGCTGGCGTAGCGCGTGGGCGCGCCTATCGGCAGCGTCAGGCCCAGGACGCCGCCCCAGTCCTGCACGACGAGCACGATGCGTTGCAAGTCCAGCCGTTCGACCAGTTCCAGCAATACCTGGCGATGCCAGCCAAAGCTGTGCCCGGATTCCTTCTTGGGCTTGTCACTGCGGCCGAAACCGATCAGGTCCGGCGCCACCACGCGGTCGCCGGCGGCCAGGAACACCGGGATCATGTGCCGGTACAGATAGCTCCAGCTCGGGTTGCCGTGCAGGCACAGCCAGGTGCGCGGCGCGCCAACCGGCCCCTCGTCCAGGTAGTGCAGGCGCAGGCCATTGAGCGCCGGCAGGTCGCTGACATAGTGGGGCGCCCACGGATAGCCCGGCAGATCGGCGAAGGCGCTGTCGGGGGTGCGCAGCGCATCGTCCCGCAGCGGACTGGGGTTGACGCGGCGCGGCGCGAAGAATCCGCGCAGCAGTGCCGCGCATGCATCCGCCAGCACGCCGCCCTGAACCCGCGTCTGATGGTTCAGGCGTGTGTCGGCGAACAGATCGACGACCGAACCGGCCGCGCCGGTGCGCGGGTCGGCGGCGCCGTACACCACGCACTCCAGCCGCGCGTGCAGCATGGCGCCGGCGCACATCGCGCACGGCTCCAGCGTCACGTAGAGCGCGCAGCCATCGAGCCGGTAGTTGCCCAGCGCGGCAGCCGCCATGCGCAGCGCGGCGATTTCAGCATGGGCGGTCGGGTCGTGCGTGCCGATCGGCGCGTTGCGGCCGCTGGCGATGATGCGCCCCGCCCGCACCACCACGGCGCCGACTGGCACCTCGCCGGCCGCAGCGGCGGCGCGGGCTTCGGCCAGCGCCCACTGCATGGCTTCGGTGTCGCTGGCGACGATCTGGCCGATGGCCTGGGATGGATCGGGCGTCGTCATGTGGCGTGGCGCCGGCGAGCTTCGGCGGCGCGGCTCATTTCGCGTCCTCCGGCAACTCACGCCGGACTTGCATGGCCTCGTCCAGTTGCCGCTTGAATTGCTGGATCTGTCGCTGCGGCGCCGGCCCATCGTTGCCGGGCGACGACGCCGCCCCGGATGCGGCGGGCGATGAGGCAGGCCACCGGGTGCCGCCAAGCTGCTGCTGCACCAGCCAGCCGACGATCATCAGCGCCAGCAGCAGACCAAGCAGACCCAATGCGCGCATGACGACGGCCCGGCATCAAGCGCTGGGTGGCGCCAGGCCCAGTGTCTGCATCCAGGCTGCCAGCGCACGCTCATCGAGCGTGCCGCCGGCGTAGCTGGCGTGCATGGCCGCGTGCGATTCCTTGCGGTGCTGGTTCAGCTTGAGCTTGCACTGCCAGTCGTCGACCTTCAGTTCGAAGGCGACGATGCCGGCCAGCAGCTTGTGCTGTAGTTCGGGGTCGATGCCGCGCCATTGCTCAGCATAGGCGGGTTCGTGGTCGCCGATCAGGCATTTCAGCAAGCGATCCTTGCCGGCCTCGTCCTCGTGCGCCAGCAGCCGTGCGCTGACGCTGCAGTGCACCGCGAGGTAGTTCCAGGTCGGCACGCGCGCCAGGTCCGGGTACACGCGCGGCGACATGTAGGCGTGCGGGCCGAGGAAGGTCACCGTGGCGCGCGGCCTGGCCTGCAGCTGGCGCCATTGCGGGTTGGGTCGCGCCACGTGCCCGAGCAGCGTGAACCCGCCGTCCTCTTCCACCAGGTGCAGCGGCAGTTGCGTAACGAAAGGCTGGCCGTCGTCGTCCAGCGTGATCAGGCTGGCGAAAGGGTGCTCGCGCATCAGCCGTGCAGCAAGCCGTGGGTCCTGGCTGGCGAACTGGGGTGGCAGGTACATGATGCGCAGCATGGTAGCGCAGGCCATGCGCGAGGCGGAGCGCCTATGCTGTCGGAGCGATCGGCTGCAAGCAGCCGGACGCAGAGGACACCAGGATTTCGCACCAGGACGCGACAGGACGCAGAACAAGCATGTGGAGCAGCCGTGGTTTCGCCGCACAGTGACCAGGCGGGTCTGTTCGAATCGGCGCCGCCAGCGCCGGAGGCCGGGCCGAATGGCGCCCGCGACTCGCTGCCCCGCCGCACGCGCGAGCAGGCAAAGGGCGTGCAGGCGGTTGCGCCCTTGCCCGGGCTGATCGCGCTCGCCGGCGCACTGCCGCCACGCCTGCACCTGGGCACCTCGTCCTGGAATTTCCCCGGCTGGAACGGCCTGGTCTGGGACGGTGACTACGCTGAAGGTAGACTGTCCAAGGATGGCCTCACGGCCTACGCCCGGCATCCGCTGCTGCGCAGCGTCAGCCTGGACCGTGTGTTCTATCGACCGCTCACCGCCAGCCAGTACGCACGCTATGCCACGCAGGTGCCGGCGGACTTCCGCTTCGTCGTCAAGGCGCCGGCGCTGGTGACGGACGCCTGGGTGCGCGCCGAGGATGGCCGCGGCATGGAACCCAATCCGGCCTTTCTGAGCCATGAGCTGGCCTGGCGCGAGTTCGTCGAACCCGCGCTGCAAGGGCTGGGTACGCGCGTCGGCGCGCTGGTGTTCCAGATCAGCCCCCTGCCCCGCTCGTTGCTGGCCGATCTGCCCGCCGTGATCGAGCGCATCGGCGCCCTGCTGGCCGCGCTGCCGGCCTTGCAGCCGCAGGCGCCCGATGGTGTGCTGGCTGTCGAGCTGCGCGATGCGGCGTTCCTGTCGGCCGAGCATGCGCCGCTGCTGGCCCGGGCGCTGCGTGCCGCGCGCACGCACAATGCAGTGACCTACTGCCTCGGCCTGCACGCCAGGATGCCGCCGATCGAGCAGCAGTCGCCGTTACTGCGGGCGCTCTGGCCGGGCCCGCTGGTGTGCCGCTGGAACCTGCACCGCCAGCATGGCGCGCACGGCTACGAAGCCGCCAAGCGCAGCTACGAACCTTTCGACCAGCTGGTCGACCCCGACCCGCACACGCGCGCCGCGCTGGCCCGGGTCATCGCCGGCACCACCGGCGGCGGCCACAGTGCCTACGTCACGATCAACAACAAGGCCGAGGGCAGCGCGCCGCGCTCGGTGGTGGCGCTGGCGGAGGCGGTGCAACGGCTATCGCCGACGGCCCAGCAGGGCTGAACACCCGATGGGATAATTTGCCGCCATGACCATCACCATCAAGGACGAGGCCGGCATTGCAGGCATGCGCGAGGCCTGCCGCCTGGCGTCGGAAGTGCTGGACAGCATCACGCCGCACATCAAGCCGGGCATCACCACACTGGAGATCGATCGCCTGAGTGCCGCGGCGATGGCGGCGCAGGGCACGCGCTCGGCCACCGTGGGCTACCAGCCGCCGGGCTATCCGCCCTACCCCGGCCACGTCTGCACCTCGGTCAACCACGTGGTCTGCCACGGCATTCCGGCCGACAAGCCGCTGAAGAAAGGCGACATCGTCAACGTCGACGTCACCGTCATCACCGAGGACGGCTGGTACGGCGACAACAGCCGCATGTTCGAGATCGGCGAGGTGTCGATCGCCGCCAGGCGCCTGTGCGCGCTGACCTTCGATGCCATGTGGCTGGGCATCGAGCAGGTGCGCCCGGGCGCGCGGCTGGGCGACATCGGCCACGCGATCCAGAAGTTCGTCGAGGGCCACGGCCTGTCGGTGGTGCGCGAGTTCTGCGGCCACGGCATCGGCCAGCGCTTTCACGAGGATCCACAGGTGCTGCACTACGGCAAGCCGGGCACCGGCGAGGAACTGCTGCCGGGCATGACCTTCACCATCGAGCCGATGATCAACATCGGGCGGCGCGACATCAAGGAAATGCCCGATGGCTGGACCATCGTCACCAAGGACCGCAGCCTGTCGGCGCAGTGGGAGCACACCGTGCTGGTGACGCCGAGCGGCTACGAGGTGCTGACGCTATCAAGCGGCAGCCCGGCGATCCCCGACTTCGTCAAGGGCATGGAGCGCGCCGCCGCCTGACGCGGCCCCTGAAGCGGCGCTTCCCAGCGATGCACGCCGACGTCGACACGCCTGCCGCTGCGCTGCCGGCGGATGATTTCCGCGCCCGCAAGCAGCAGTTGCTGCAGGCGTTGCGGCGCAGCCATGCCGGCCTGCGCGGTGCGCGTGCCGGCCTCAGGCGCCTGACGCTGCTGGTCGATGAAGCCCTGCGCGGACTGTGGGCCCAGGCCGGCTTCGACGCCGATTGCGCGCTGCTGGCGGTGGGCGGCTACGGGCGCGGCGAGCTGTACCCGTATTCCGACGTCGACGTGCTGGTGCTGCTGCCGGCCGGAGCCAACCCGGCGGTCGACACCGCACTGCGCCAGCGCATCGAGGGCTTCATCAGCGCCTGCTGGGACAGCGGGCTGGAGATCGGCTCCAGCGTCCGCACCGTGAACGACTGCCTGAGCGTGGCGCGCAACGACGTCAGCGTGCAGACCGCCTTGCTGGAGGCGCGCCTGATCACCGGCAGCCGCGCACTGTTCAGGGAATTCCGGCGCTGCTACACGGCCGTGCTGGACCCGCTGGATTTCTTCACCGCCAAGCGGCTGGAGATGCGCCAGCGCCACATCAAGTACGAGGACACGCCCTACGCGCTTGAGCCGAATTGCAAGGAGTCGCCCGGCGGCCTGCGCGACCTGCAGGTGATCCTGTGGACCGCCCGCGCCGCCGGCATCGGCGACCGTTGGCAGGACCTGCGCAGCGCCGGCCTGGTGACGGCGCACGAGCTGCGCCAGCTGCGCCACAACGAGGCCGTGCTGGCACTGATCCGCACCCGGCTGCACCTGGTCGCCGGCCGGCGCGAGGACCGGTTGGTGTTCGACCTGCAGAACACGGTGGCCGAGTCGCTGCGCTTCAAGCACCGGCTGGATGGTGACGGCCGCATCGTCACCCGCGCCAGCGAACTGCTGATGCGCCAGTACTACTGGGCCGCCAAGGCGGTGACCCAGCTCAACCAGCTGCTGCTGCAAAGCATTGAGGAGCACCTGCGCCGCAAGCGCGGCGAGCCCGAGCCGAACCTGCGCCGCATCAACAAGCGCTTTTTCGACAAGGACGGCATGATCGAGGTCGCCAGCGACGACCTGTACCAGCGCACGCCGCAGGCCATCCTCGAGACCTTTCTGCTGTACGCGCAGACGCCCAGCATCAAGGGCCTGTCGGTACGCACCCTGCGCGCGCTCTACAACGCCCGCAAGCTGATGGACCGGAACTTTCGCGACGACCCGGTCAACCGCAAGACCTTCCTGGCCATCCTGCAGCAGCCGCAGGGCATCACGCACGCGTTCCGGCTGATGAACCAGACCTCGGTGCTGGGGCGCTACCTGTGGGCGTTCCGCCGCATCGTCGGCCAGATGCAGCACGATCTGTTCCACGTCTACACGGTGGACCAGCACATCCTGATGGTGCTGCGCAACATGCGGCGCTTCTTCATCGCCGAGCACGCGCACGAATACCCGTTCTGCTCGCAGCTGGCGGCCGGCTGGGACAAGCCGTGGCTGTTGTACGTGGCCGCGCTGTTCCACGACATCGCCAAGGGCCGTGGTGGCGACCATTCAGACCTGGGCGCGCACGAGGTGCAGCGTTTCTGCCGCCAGCACGGCATCCAGCGGCAGGATGCCGACCTGATCGAGTTCCTGGTGCGCGAGCACCTGGCCATGAGCCGCATTGCGCAGACCGAGGACCTGAGCGATCCCGAGGTGATCGCCGCCTTCGCGCAGCGCGTCGGCAACGAGCGCCGACTCACCGCGCTCTACCTGCTCACGGTGGCCGACGTGCGCGGCACCAGCCCCAAGGTCTGGAACGCCTGGAAGGGCAAGCTGCTGGAAGACCTGTACAAGCTTACCGTGCGCGCGCTGGGCGGACGTGCACCCGACGCCAACGCGCTGATCGAGTCGCGCAAGCGCGCCGCGCTCAAGCAGCTGGCCAGGATGGCGAACGGCGCCGAGCCGGCGCACGCGCCCCCGGCGCTGTGGGCCACGCTCGATGTCAGCTACTTCATGCGGCATGACGCCGGCGACATCGCCTGGCATGCCGAGCAGCTGGCCGGCCATGTGCAAGCCGGCGCCGCCGCGCCCGAGCAGGCCCTGGTGCGCGCGCGCCTGTCGCCGGTCGGCGAAGGCCTGCAGGTGATGGTCTACGTGCACGACCGGCCGGACCTGTTCGCGCGCATCTGCGGCTACTTCGACCGCGCCGGCTTCTCGATCCTCGACGCCAAGATCCACACCACGCGCAAGGGCTACGCGCTCGACACCTTCCAGGTCGTCAGCCAGCTGGTGCCGGAGGAGGATTCTCGGGAATTCGTCCTCATGGTCGAGGCCGAGCTGCCCAATGCCATCGAAAGCCAGGGGCCGCTGCCGGCACCGCGCCTGGGCCGTGTGTCACGCCGGGTGCGCAACTTCCCGGTGGCACCGCGCATCGATCTGCGGCCGGACGAGAAAGGCCAGCGCTGGGTGCTGAGCGTGACCGCCAGCGACCGCCTGGGCCTGCTCTACGGCATCGCCCGCGTGCTGGCGGCGCACCACATCGACCTCGAACTGGCCAAGATCACCACCCTGGGCGAACGCGTCGAGGACGTGTTCCTGCTGCAGGGCGCGTCGCTGCAGCACAGCAAGACGCAGCTGGCGATCGAGCAGGAACTGATGGAGGTGCTGGAGGCGCAGTAGCGCCCCGGTGCCCCGCCCCGCAGCCTCAGTTCTTCACTTCCTTGATCATCACCAGCAGCATCTTGAAGCGGCCCTGCGGGTGCACCGCGTGCGGGATGTTGGCCGGCATCAGCAGCGACTGGCCTTCTGCCACCTGGTAGTGCTGGCCGGCCACCATGATGTCGGCCGAACCCTCCACCCCGATCACCAGGGCATCGAACGGCGCCGTGTGTTCGCTCAGGCCTTCGCCGCCCTCGAAGGCGAACAGCGTCACGCTGCCGCCGCTGTTCTTGACCAGCATGCGGCTGACGATGGCCTGTGGCTGGTAGCTCAGCAGGGTTTTCAGGTCCTCGACCTGGGGTGCGGCCTGAGTCGGCTTGGTGTCGTTGCTCACGGTGGTTCTCCGGTTGATCAAGGTGGATGCGGGGAAACGAAACCGGGCTGATTATGGGTCGGCGCCGAGCCCAGCCGTCGAACCTAGCCCTGCACCTGCGCCCACACCTTGTCCAGCCGCTTGATGCTCACCGGTTGCGGCGTGCGCAGCTCCTGCGCGAAGAAGCTCACGCGCAGTTCCTCCAGCAGCCAGCGCAGCTCCTGCAGACGCGCGTCCTGCTGGCCCTTGCGCTCGGCCACCAGACGCCAGAAGCGCTGGTCCTGCGTGCGCACCTCGGCCATGCGCTGGGCGTCGCGCGCCGGGTCGGCGCGCAGCTTGTCGAGCCGCAGCACGATGGCCTTGAGGTAGCGCGGGAAGTGCTGCAGCGCGGACCACGGCGTCGCAGCGAGGAAGTTCTTCGGCATCAGGCGCTGCAACTGCTCGCTCGCGTCCCGAGTGGCGTCGGCCGAGTTCCGCGTGTCCTTGATCTTGCGCGCCGCGCTGGCGTATTCGCCGAGGATCACGCCGGCCAGGCGCGCGATCTCGTTGGCGATCAGGGTCAGGCGGGCGCGGCCTTCTTCCATGCGTTGCCTGAATTCGGCCTCGTTCATCGGCAGCGGCTCGACAAGGAAGGCGCGCTCCAGCGCGACGTCGATGATCTGCTGGCGCAGCTCTTCGGCCGTGCCGAGCGGCATGTAGGCGACCGACATCTTCTGCAAGTCAGGCACGTTCTTTTCGAGGTACTTGAGCGCGTCCCTGAGCTGCAACGCGAACAGGCGGCGCAGGCCAACGCGGTGCTTTGCCGCGGCGAGTTCGGGTTCGTCGAAAACCTCGATAGTGACGGCGTCGCCGGCGTCGATCAGAGCCGGAAAACCGATCAGCGTCTGCCCCTTGCGGCGGATTTCCATCAGCTCGGGGAGCTCACCGAAGTCCCAAGTGGTGTGGTGGGTGTCGGCGGATGCCGTCGTGCCCTCGCTTTTCTTGATGGCTGCCTGCGCCTGGGCGGCGGGTGCGGAAGGCGCTTCTCGACCCGAACCCGCCGGGGGCGCGGCGATCTCCACCTTGGCCACTTTCAGGCCCGCCAGCGCCTGGAACGCGCCGCGCGCCTCGCCGCCCAGTTCGGCCTTCAGCGCCGCCAGGTTGCGCCCCTGCCCGCGCTGGCGGCCATGCTCGTCAACCACGCGGAAGTTCATGAACAGGTGCGCCGGCAGCATGTCGAGCTTGAAGTCGGTGCGCCTGACATCCAGGCCGGTGGCCTCGCGCACCAGTTTGAGCAGCGCATCGGTCAGGCTGCCGTGGCCGAAGGCTTCCGGTGTGCCCAGCACCTCGTTCAGCCGCGCCGCGCTCTCGGGCAGCGGCACGAAGCGGCTGCGCGGCCGCTGTGGCAGGCTTTTCAGCAGCGCCTGGATCTTGGGCTTCAGCATGCCCGGCACCAGCCATTCGCAGCGCGCCTCGCTGACCTGGTTCAGCACGAACAGCGGCACGGTGACGGTGAGGCCGTCCTTGGCATCGCCCGGTTCATGCAGGTAGCTGGCGGCGCAGTCGACGCCACCCAGGCGGATCATCTTCGGGAAAGCGGCGCTGGTGATGCCCGCCGCCTCGTGGCGCATCAGCTCCTCGCGCGTCAGCTGCAGCAGCTTCGGGTTCGCCTGGCTGGCTTCGCGCCACCAGCGCTCGAAGTCGCGGCCGTTGCTGATGCCGGCCGGGATCTGGCTGTCGTAGAAGGCATAGATCAGCTCGTCGTCGACCAGCACGTCCTGGCGCCGGCTCTTGTGCTCGAGTTCCTCGACCTTGGCGATCGCCCGCTGGTTCGCTTGCAGGAACGGCAGGCGGCGCGTCCAGTCGTCCGGCCACTCGCTGTTCACCAGCGCCTCGCGGATGAAGATCTCGCGCGCGGCCTGCGGGTCGACCGCGCCGTAGCTCCGGCGCCGGCCGCTGTAGACCACCAGCCCGTACAGCGTGGCGCGCTCCAGGGCAACCACGTCCTGCGCCTTCTTTTCCCAGTGCGGCTCCAGCAACTGCTTCTTCAAGAGGTGGCCACCGACCTCCTCCAGCCACTGCGGCTCGATGGTCGCGATGCCGCGGCCGAACAGCCGCGTGGTCTCCACCAGTTCGGCGGCGACGATCCACCTGCCGGGTCGCTTGCTCAGGTGCGCACCGGGATGGCGGTGGAACTTGATGCCGCGCGCGCCCAGGTATTCGCCGCTGGCGGCGTCGTCGCTCTCCAGCTTGTGGCCCACGTTGCCCAGCAGACCGGCGAGCAGGGACTTGTGCAACGCCTCGTAGCCAGCGGAAACATGCCCCCACGCTCCGCGCTGCGCGTCTGCGCTGCCCCCCGAGGGGGCCGAGCCCGGCTTGGGGCGGCCCGGCGCCGGGCCGCGTGCGTTTTCCATCCACCCGTGCTCGGCGACGACGGTGTGCAACTGCGTGTGGATGTCGCGCCATTCGCGCACGCGGCGCACGCTGATGAAGTTCTGGCGCAGCAGGTTCTCCCACTGACGGTTGCTGAGCTTGTGGGTCGGCTGGTCAGCGACCGCTGGCGCGGCAGCCGACCCGCCCAGCGCCTTGCGCGCTGCCTCCATCGCCAGCGCGGCACGCTGCGCTGCGGGCAACGCGACCAGGTTGGCAGACTTCCTGACTGCGCCCTTGCCCTCGGCTGCCGCCATTTCGCGCCGCGTACGGACGACTTGCCCCCCGCGCGCATCGTGCAGCCACTTCCACAGCCGCAGATAGCCCGAGAACTCGCTCTTCTCGTCGTCGAACTTGGCGTGCGCCTGGTCGGCCTGCGCCTGTTGCTCCAGCGGCCGGTCGCGCACGTCCTGCACGCTGAGGGCGGCGGCGATGACCAGCACCTCGCGCAGCGCGCCGCGCTCGCGCGCCGCCAGGATCATGCGCCCGACGCGCGGATCCAGCGGCAGGCGGGACAGCTCGTGGCCCAGGGCAGTGAGCGCCTGCGCCTCGTCCATCGCACCCAGCTCCTGCAGCAGTTGGATGCCGTCGGCGATGGCCCGGCCGGACGGCGCGTCGAGAAAGGGAAAATCCCCCACCCGCCCGCCCTCGCCGCCCAGGTGCAGGCTCTTCATGCGCAGGATCACCGCCGCCAGCGAGGAGCGCAGGATCTCCGGGTCGGTGAAGCGCGGTCGGCCGGCGAAGTCCTTCTCGTCGTACAGCCGGATGCAGATGCCGTCGCTGACACGCCCGCAGCGCCCGGCTCGCTGGTTGGCCGCGGCCTGGCTCACCGGCTCGACCAGCAGCTGCTCCACCTTGCTGCGGTAGCTGTAGCGCTTGACGCGCGCCGTGCCCGGGTCGATGACGTACTTGATGCCCGGCACCGTGAGCGAGGTCTCGGCCACGTTGGTGGCGATGACGATGCGCGGTGCGCCGTGGGTGTCGAACACGCGGTCCTGCTCGGCCTGGCTCAGGCGCGCGAACAGGGGCAGCACTTCGGCGCCGCGCGTCAGCGGGCTGCGCGCCAGGTGGCCGCGCAGATGCTCGGCGGCGTCGCGGATCTCGCGTTCGCCCGGCAGGAAGATCAGGATGTCACCGGCAGGACGACCCGTCCATACTTCATCCACCGCCTCGGCGATGGCGTCGTTCAGGTCGTGATCGCGGCTTTCCTCGAACGGCCGCCAGCGCTGCTCGACCGGGTACATGCGCCCCGACACCAGCAGGACCGGTGCTGGAACGAGGCCCCCACGCTCCACGGCTTCGCCTGTTGCGCTGCCCCCCGAGGGGGCTGCCCCGCCTTGGGGCGGCCCGGCGGCGGGGCGCCTCGGCATCGCGAAGTGCTGCGCGAAGCGGTCGGCGTCGATGGTGGCCGAGGTCACGATCAGCTTCAGGTCCGGTCGCCTGGGCAGGATCTGCTTCAGGTAGCCAAGCAGGAAGTCGATGTTCAGGCTGCGCTCGTGCGCCTCGTCGATGATCAGCGTGTCGTAGTTCTTCAGCAGCGGATCGGTCTGCGTTTCGGCCAGCAGGATGCCGTCGGTCATCAGCTTGATGCTGGCGCCGGCCGACAGGCGGTCGTTGAAGCGCACCTTGTAGCCGACCACTTCGCCCAGCGGCGTCTTCAGCTCGTCCGCGATGCGCCGGGCCACGCTGGTGGCGGCGATGCGGCGCGGCTGCGTGTGGCCGATCAGCCGGCCGCGCTGCCCTGGCGGGGCGTTCATGCGCCCGCGCCCCATGGCCAGTGCGATCTTGGGCAGTTGCGTGGTCTTGCCCGAGCCGGTCTCGCCGCAGACCACCACCACCTGGTGGCTGCGCAGCGCCGCCTCGATATCGGCGCGGCGCGCCGATACGGGCAGGTCGGGGGGAAACTCGATCGTCGGCTGGAGCGCGCCGGAAGCTGGCTGGGACATGAAGGCCCCGATTATCCCAACGCGCCGGCAGCGGTGCCGCCCGCCTGCCCCGCCCCGCCCCGCCATTGACCCAATCGGGATTGCGTGATTCCGCCCGGGGGCGCTAAGCCGGTAGACTCGTGGTTCCCAGCCAGGCCGGCCGCGCGCCATGGCGCTGCTCTTTCATCAGCGTGCCGATGCCTGTTTTCTGAATCGATTGAATGAGAGGGACATGATGAAAACGGCTTTCCGCATGAAGAACGTTGCCGCCGCCCTGGGCGTCGCCGGCCTGCTGGCCTTCACCAGCGCCCACGCCCAGATCAAGATCGCCACCGTCATCCCGGCCACCGGCCCGCTGACGCAGTATGGTGACATGATCAAGGAAGGCGTGAACACGGCGGTCGAGCTGGCCAACGCCGCCGGCGGCGTGAATGGCAAGAAGATCGAGGTCGTCACCGTGGACGACGCCTGCGAGCCCAAGCAGGGCCCGGTGGCCGCCAACCGCGTGGTCAACGACAAGATCCACTACGTGGTCGGCCCGGTGTGTTCGGGCGCGTCGATCGCCGCCGCGCCGATCTACAACAACGAGGGCGTGGTGGTGGTGACCCCCTCGGCCACCTCGCCCAACCTGACCGACGGCAAGAACTACCACTACATCTTCCGCACCATCGGCCGCGACGACCAGCAGGGCCCCTCGGCCGCCAAGTTCATCACCAGCAAGATCAAGCCCAAGAAGGTCGCCGTGCTGCACGACAAGCAGTCCTACGGCCAGGGCATTGCCGCCGCCGTGCGCGACGACCTGAAGAAGGCCGGCGTCGACGTGACGCTGTTCGAGGGCATCAACGCCGGCGACAGCGACTACTCGGCCGTCATCACCAAGCTCAAGAGCGCGGGCGCGGACTTCGTCTACTACGGCGGCTACCACCCCGAGATGGGACTGCTGCTGCGCCAGGCCGGCGAGCAGGGCCTGAAGGTCAAGATGATGGGGCCCGAGGGCGTGGGCAACCCGGAGATCAACGCCATTGCCGGCCCGGCCGTCGAGGGCATGCTGCTGACGCTGCCGGCCGACTTCGCCGCCAACCCGAAGAACGCCGCCGTGGTGAAGGCCTTCAAGGACAAGAAGCGCGATCCCTCGGGAGCGTTCCAGCTCACCGCCTATGCCGCCACCCAGGTGATCCTGGACAGCATCAAGGCCGTCGGCGACGACCCGAAGAAGGTGGCCGACCACCTGCACAAGACCAGCTTCGACACTCCGCTGGGCAACATCTCCTGGGATGCCAAAGGCGACCTGAAGTCGTTCGAGTTCCAGGTGTTCGAGTGGCACAAGGACGGCAGCAAGTCGGTCGTCAAGTAAGGCACACCCGCTCCCCAGAGGCCTGATCGCGCGCCCCGGCGTCTTTTCCCCGTCCAAGTCCGGGGCAGACCCCGGGGTGCCGTCCGTTGCGGGGCCCGCACGGCCTCGCGATTCCCGCGTTCATCGAGAGGCTGCGCATGTCCGACTTCCTGGCCCAACTGATCCAGCAGCTGTTCAACGGCCTGTCGCTGGGTGCGATCTATGCGCTGATCGCGATCGGCTACACGATGGTGTACGGCATCATCGGCATGATCAACTTCGCCCACGGCGAGATCTACATGATCGGCGGCTACGTCGGCCTGGTCACGCTGTCGGCCATCGGCGTGCAGAGCGGGCTGCCGATCTGGCTGGTGATCTCATTGATGCTGCTGATGGCGGTGCTGGTGACCGGCGCCTACGGCTACGCGGTCGACCAGCTGGCCTACCGGCCGCTGCGCAACAGCCCGCGCCTGGTGCCGCTGATCTCGGCCATCGGCATGTCGATCTTCCTGCAGAACTGGGTCGCGCTGGGCCAGGGCGCGCGCGACATGGCGGTGCCCTCGCTGATCCCGGGCGCGTTCCGCTTCGGTGGCGACGGCGGCTTCGAGATCTTCGTGCCCTATTCGCGCGTGCTGGTGATCGTGGTCACCACGGTGCTGATGGTGCTGCTGACGCTGTACATCCGCGGTTCGCGCATGGGCCGGGCCTCGCGCGCCTGCTCACAGGACATGCACATGGCCAGCCTGCTGGGCATCGACACCAACCGCGTGATCTCTTTCACCTTCGTGCTGGGCGCCATGCTGGCGGCCGTCGGCGGTGTGCTGATCGCGCTGGCGGTGGGCAAGCTCAACCCGTTCATCGGCTTCATTGCCGGCATCAAGGCCTTCACGGCGGCGGTGCTGGGCGGCATCGGATCGATCCCGGGCGCCATGCTGGGCGGCGTGCTGCTGGGCGTGGCCGAGACGCTGGCGGCCGCCTACATCTCGTCCGAGTACAAGGACATCGTGGCCTTCGTCGTGCTGGTGCTGGTGCTGCTGGTGCGCCCCAGCGGCCTGCTCGGCAAGCCCGAGGTGGAGAAAGTCTGATGAGCGCCGCCGCCACCTCCCTCCGTGCGCGTCCCGACTGGCGCCAGAGCCTGACCCAGGCCATCATGGCCAGCGTACTGACGGCGCTGCTGGTGATCCCCATCTTCGGTCTGCGGCTTGAGCGCGCCGGCGTGCGCACCGTGCTGGAGCCGCACTGGGACAAGGTCGCCTGGGCCTGCCTGGCGGTGTTCACGGTGCAACTGCTGCGCCCCTGGCTGGCCGGCCTCGGCGGCACGCGCCGCATCCCCTGGCCGGAGCTGCCCACGGTGTCGGCGCGCCGGCGCAACGTACTGCTGGCGCTGACCATGATCGTTGCCGTCACCTGGCCCTTCATGGCCGGCCGCAACGCGGTCGACATCGCCACGCTGGCGCTGATCTACGTCATGCTCGGCCTCGGCCTGAACATCGTGGTCGGCTTTGCCGGCCTGCTGGACCTGGGCTTCGTCGGCTTCTACGCCACCGGCGCCTACACCTACGCCATGCTCTACCACTGGGCCGGCTGGGGCTTCTGGGAGGCGCTGCCGCTGGCCGGCGCGGTATCGGCGCTGTTCGGCTACGTGCTGGGCTTTCCGGTGCTGCGCCTGCGCGGCGACTACCTGGCCATCGTGACGCTGGGCTTCGGCGAGATCATCCGCCTGCTGCTGGTCAACCTGACCGACTACACCGGCGGGCCGGACGGCATCTCGGGCATCCCGAAGCCGACCCTGTTCGGCCTCGAGATGACGCGCAACGCCAGCACCGAGGGCGCCACCACCTTCCATCAGTTCTTCGGGCTCGAGTTCAACTCGCTGCACATGGTGATCCTGCTGTACCTGATGGCGCTGGTGCTGGCGGGGCTGACGCTGTGGATCTCCAACCGGCTGATCCGCATGCCGATCGGCCGCGCCTGGGAGGCGCTGCGCGAGGACGAGATCGCCTGCCGCTCGCTCGGCCTGAACCCGATGACGATCAAGCTGTCGGCGTTCACGCTGGGCGCCATGTTCGCCGGCTTCGGCGGCGCCTTCTTTGCCGCGCGCCAGGGCATCGTCAACCCCGAGTCCTTCACCTTCATCGAGTCGGCGCTGATCCTGGCGATCGTGGTGCTCGGCGGCATGGGCTCGCAGATGGGTGTCATCCTGGCGGCCATCTTGCTCACTGTGCTGCCCGAGTTGGCGCGCGAGTTCGCCGAGTACCGCATGCTGGTGTTCGGCCTGGTGATGATCGTGATGATGGTGTGGCGCCCGCAGGGCCTGCTGCCCATGAAACGGCACCAGGTGGAGATCGAGTGATGGCCGCCGGCGACGACAACTTCCTGCAGGTCGAGGACCTGAACATGCGCTTCGGCGGCCTGTTGGCCGTCGACGGCATCGGCTTCAGCGTCCGCGAGCGCGAGATCTTCGCCATCATCGGCCCCAACGGCGCCGGCAAGACGACGGTGTTCAACTGCATCAGCGGCTTTTATCGCCCCACCACCGGCCGCATCCGCCTGCAGGGGCGCGATCTGGCTGGCCTGGGCAGCCACGTCGTGGCCCGGCACGGCGTGGTGCGCACCTTCCAGAACGTGCGCCTGTTCAAGAACATGACGGTGCTGGAGAACCTGCTGGTGGCCCAGCACCGGCACCTGCGTACCTCGCTGCCGGCGGGCCTGTTCGCCACGCGCAGCTACCGTGAGAGCGAGCAGAAGGCGCTCGACCGCGCGCTGCGCTGGCTCGATGACATGGAACTGCGTGAGTTCGTCAACCGCGAGGCCGGCACCCTGGCCTACGGCCACCAGCGCCGGCTGGAGATCGCGCGCTGCATGGTCACCGAACCGCGCGTGCTGATGCTCGACGAGCCAGCCGCCGGCCTGAACCCGCAGGAAAAACGCGACCTGCAGGACATGATCCGGCGGCTGCGCGACCGGCACGACCTGGCGGTGCTGCTGATCGAGCACGACATGAGCCTGGTGATGGGTGTGTCCGAGCGCATCCTGGTGATGGAGCACGGCCGCCCGATCGCCCTGGATCAGCCCGAGGCGATCCGCCAGGACCCGCGCGTGATCAAGGCCTACCTGGGAGAAGAATGATGGCGGTCATGCTGGAGGTGAAGGACCTGAGCACCCACTACGGCGCCGTCTGCGCGGTGGACAAGGTCAGCCTGCATGTCGACACCGGCGAGATCGTGTCGCTGATCGGCTCCAACGGCGCCGGCAAGACCTCGCTGCTGATGACCGTGTGCGGCAACCCGCGCGCCAGCAGCGGCCGCGTGATCCTGGAAGGCCAGGACGTGACCCTGATGCCCTCGCACCTGATCATGCGCAAGGGCATTGCCGTCTCGCCCGAGGGACGGCGCGTGTTCCCGCAGCTGACGGTGACCGAGAACCTGCAGATGGGCGGCTTCTTTCTCGACACGGCGCAGATCGCTGAGGGCATCGAGCACGTGTTCGCGCTGTTCCCACGCCTGCGCGAGCGCGCGACGCAGCGCGCCGGCACGCTCTCGGGCGGCGAGCAGCAGATGCTGGCGATCGGCCGCGCGCTGATGAGCAAGCCGCGCCTGCTGCTGCTGGACGAACCGACGCTGGGCCTGGCGCCGCTGGTCATCGCGCAGATCTTCGAGATCATCCAGTCGATCCGCGACGAGGGCGTGACGGTATTCCTGGTCGAGCAGAACGCCAACCGCGCGTTGCAGATCGCCGACCGCGGCTACGTGCTGGAGAACGGCCGCCTGGTGCTGGAAGACACCGGCGCCAACCTGCTGAAGAACGACGCCGTGCGCAAGGCCTACCTGGGCGGCTGAACCCGGGTCACCCTAGAAACGGCAGTGGGATGCGCCCGAGCGTGCCGCGATGGGCGTGCCAGGCAAGGCGAGACGACGCCGCAGGCTCGTGCCTACAAGGACGAGCAACGCGGCATGGTGCGGCCAGCGCGGTGCGATCGGGTGCATAGCGCGCTCACCCAACCGGTGAACGTGATCGAAGTCGTGAAAGTCAGCACGCATGCGGGTTGCCCAAGGATGGCGAGCGGTCAACTGCTGTTTCTAGGGTCACTCGGCCCAGTTGAGCTGCACGCCCTGCTCGGCCGCCAGCCGCGCCACGTCGGCCTCGGTGTCGATGTCGGTGGTGCAGCGGGCGTGATCGAGCGCCAGCGCCTGTACCTGCGCCGCATGCGTGCGGCGCCATTCGCGCACGCCCTCGCCGCCCTGCCCGGCGGCCACGGTGCGGCGCACGGCCGGGCCGAACACCAGCGGGTGGCCGGGCTGGCCCTGGTGCGTCGGCAGCACCAGCTCGACGCCGGGCGCCCGCCCGGCCCAGGCATCCAGGATGGCGCGGACGTCCTGCGCCTGCAGCAGCGGCTGGTCGGCCAGTGCGACCAGCACGCCGTCCAGATCGGGCGGCAGCGCGGCCAGGCCGCAGCGGGTCGAGCCGCCCTGCCCGGCGTCCGGCTCGGCGTTGTGCACCCATTGCAGCCGCTCCGGCGCCCCCAGCGTATCGCGCAGGCGCTGCAGCACCAACTCGATGCGTTCAGCGTGATGGCCGAGCACCACCACCACCGGTGCCACGCCGGACTGAAGCAGCAGGCGCAGCGTGCGCTCGATCAGCGGCATGCCCTCGTTCTGCAGCAGGCACTTCGGGCGGTAGCCCATGCGCCGGCCGGCACCGGCGGCCATGACGATGGCGCCGATGCGCTCGGCTCGCATCAGCCGACGTAGCAGACCGGCGCGCCGGCGTCGCTGAAGGCCACGCCTTGCGTGTCCTTCACGTGGGCGATGTCCATGTCGCGCGGCAGCGCCACGCCGTTCTTCACCGCCAGCACCTCGGCCATGATGCTGACAGCGATCTCGGGCGGGGTCTTGCTGCCGATGTAGATGCCGATCGGCCCGCGCAGCGTCTTCAGGCTGTCCTCGGTCTGCTCAAAGTGCTCGATCATGCGCTCACGGCGCAGCGCGTTGTTGCGCCGGCTGCCGATGGCGCCGACGTAGAAGGCCTCGGTCTTGATCGCCTCCAGCAGCGCCAGGTCGTCCAGCTTGGGGTCGTGCGTCAGCGCCAGCACGCAACTGCGGCCATCGGGCTTGAAGTCGAGCACCACGTCGTCGGGCATGCGGGCGTCAACGGTCGCGCCCTTCACGCTCCAGGCGCCGCGGTATTCCTCGCGCGGATCGCACACGGTGACGGTAAAGCCGCAGAACAGCGCCATCGTCGCCAGGTACTCGCCTAGCTGGCCGGCGCCGATCAGCAGCATGCGGTAGCCGGGGCCGAAGGTGTTAATCAGCTCGGTCTCGTCGACGCTCAGTTCATCGGGCTCGTCCGCCGGCGCTTGCGTGACCGTGCCGTCGGACAGGCGCACGCTGCGGCGGATCAGGCGTCCGGCGTCCAGCGCCTCGACCAGCTCGGCCAGTGCCTGCGGGTCGGGATCGTATTCCAGCAGCACCTCCAGCGTGCCGCCGCAGGGCAGTCCGAAGCGGTGCGCTTCGTCCGCCGTGACGCCGTACTTGGCGAACTGCGGCGGGCCGGTCGGACCGATCGCGTCCTTGGCACCGGGGTGGGTGTAGCGAGCGATCAGGTCGTCCTCGATGCAGCCGCCCGACACCGAGCCGACCACCGCGCCGCTGCCGGCCAGCGCCATGATCGAGCCGACCGGGCGCGGCGAGGAACCCCAGGTGCGCACCACCGTGGCCAGCAGGGCCGGCTTGCCGGCCAGCCGCCAGTCGCGCAGCGCGCGCAGCACCGTCAGATCAAGGTTATCCATGGCTGGACCTCCTTTGGGTCATTCGCTTCAACTTCGCAGCAGCCAGTATCCCAGCAGCAGCACGATCGCGCCAGCGATCCACACCCATGCCGGCACTCCGCGCGCGGGTTGTGCCACTGCGGCCGGCGCGGCTTCTGCGCCGGCCGGGGCCGGATGGCGCTGCTGCATTTCCTCGTCGAAGCGCTTGAAGAAGTTCTCGGCCGTCGACTTGGCGACGCCGTCGATCAGGCGCTGGCCGACCTGGGCGATCTTGCCGCCCACCGTGGCATGCACCGTGTAGCCCAGTTCGCAGCCGGCGTCGTTGGGCGTCAGCACGACCTTGGCGCTGCCCTTGCCGAAGCCGGCGGCCCCGCCGTTGCCCTCGAAATTGAGCGTGTAGCTCTCGGGTGCATTGACGTCGGCCAGTTGGATGTTGCCCTTGAACTTGGCCGACACCGGGCCGACCTTGATCGCATTGACCAGCGCATAGGCGTTCTCGCCCGTGGCCTCGATGCTGTCGCAGCCGGGGATGCAGGCCTTCAGCACCTCGGGGTCGTTCAGCGCTTGCCAGGCCTGTTGCTGCGTCACGGCGAGTTGCCTGCTGCCTTGCATGTCCATGGGATGATTCTCCGTCGTCCTAGTTCTTCATCAGCGATGCGATGCCGTCCGCCAGATCCTGCAGCTTGCTGACGTTGTGCACCGCCAGCATGCCATCGGCGGCGCGGTGCAGCACCGCGGCGCAGCGTGCGGTGGGTGCGTAGCCGTCGTAGCGCATCAAGGGGTTGAGCCACAGCAGGGCGCGGCTGTGGCGCCCCAGCCAGTCCAGCTCGCGCGCCAGGTCCTCGGGTTCGCCGGTGTCGAGGCCGTCGCTGACCAGCAGCACCAGGGTGCGGCGGCCGACCAGGCGGCGCGCATGCTGCTGGCGCAGCGTGGCCAGTGCGTCGCCCAAGCGCGTCCCGCCGGCAAAGTCGTCGATGGCGCGGCCGGCCACGCGCAGCATGGCGTCGGTATCGGCTTCGCGGAAGGCTGGCGTCAGATCGGTCAGGTGCATGCCGAAGGCAAACGCATCGCGCCGGATGCGCTGGCCATCGATGTGCTGGGTGGCAGCGTGCAGAAAGGCCAGCAGCAGGCGCGCGTAGCGCTCCATCGAACCCGACACGTCGACTAGCAGCAGCAGCGGCAGCGGCTCGCGCCGGCGCTGCAGGCGGTGCAGCGTCATCAGCTCGCCGCCGGTGCGGGCGGCGTCCCGCAGCGTGTGGCTCCAGTGCATGCGCGCGCCGCGCCAGCCGGTGCGCACCCGCCGCGCCGGCACTGTGGGCACCGGCAGCCGGATGTCGCGCACCAGGCGCTCGATGAGCCGGTATTCGCTGGCCGACAACTGGTTGAAGTCCGCGTGCTTCAGGCGCGCCAGTTCGCTCGCCGTCATGGTGGCGTCGAACTCGAACTCCTTGTCGGTGGCCCGTGGCGCGCGTGGCGCCTGCGCTGCCTTGGGCGGCGCCAGCGCTTCACGCACGCGCGGGCGCTGGCGTGGCGGCTCGGCCGTGCCGTCGGCACGCGGCAGCATCTGCGCCAGCAGCTTGTGCGCCAGTTCGGGGTCGCGGAAGAAGGCGTCGAACAACTCGCGGAACACGGCGCGGTCTTCCTCACGGCTGACCAGCACGGCCTCCAACGCGGCGCTGACGTCGCCGCGGCGGTCGACGCCGGTGTGCTGCAGCGCCTGCTGAGCCAGCGCGATGCGCGCGGCATCAACGCGCAGGCCGGCGCGGCGCAGCGTGCGGCCGAAAGCGGTCAGGTTGTCGGCCAGCTTGCCGCTGCGGGCGTCGCCGAGCAGGGTGCTCACGCGCCCTCCTCCGTTGCCAGCACCTCCGTGATCAGTTCCCGCGTCAGCGCCGCGACGTCCTCGCGCTGCTTGAACAGCACGCCGGCCGTGCCCTGCACCACCTCCGGATCGAGCGCCAGGGTGTCGAGCGCGACCAGCGCCTTGGCCCATTCGACGCTTTCGGCGATGCCGGGGGCGCGCTGGAACAGTGCCGCGTGTGGCGTGCTGCGCAGCCGGTGCACGAAGGCCGCCACCTGGTCGGCCAGGGCCTGCGGCGCCTCGGGCACGCGGGCGCGCACGATCGCCAGTTCGCGCTCGCGCTCGGGGTAGTCGAGCCAGTGGTACAGGCAGCGGCGCTTGACCGCATCGTTCAATTCGCGCGTGCGGTTGCTGGTGAGGATCGTGACCGGCGTGGCGGCCGCGCGCACCGTGCCCAGCTCGGGGATGCTGACCTGGTACTCGCCCAGGTACTCGAGCAGAAAGGCCTCGAAGGGTTCGTCGGCACGGTCGACCTCGTCGATCAGCAGCACGGCGCCGGGCGGCGGCGTCTGCAGCGCCTGCAGCAGCGGCCGACGGATCAGGTAGTGCGGCTGGTAGACCTCGCGCTCGATCTCGTCCGCGGGCGCGCGTCCCTCGGCGGCGCGCAGGTGCAGCAGCTGTGCGGTGTAGTTCCACTCGTACAGCGCCTCGCGCTGCTCCAGGCCGTCGTAGCACTGCAGGCGGATCAGCTCGCGCTGCAGCGCCTGAGCCAGCGACTTGGCGAGCTCGGTCTTGCCGACGCCGGGCTCGCCCTCGAGCAGCAGGGGCCGCTGCAGCCTGAGCGCCAGGAAGGCGGCGGTCGCCAGGCGCCGGTCAGCGAAGTAGCCGGCGCCTTCGAGCGCCTGCATCAGCGCGTCGATGGTTTGAAAGGGCGGGATGGGAGCGCTCATTGACTATCGATTCCAGAACTGCTCTGGCTTGCCGGTCAAGCGCTGGTCAGTTTCATGCTTCGTGTGGGAGTGGCTTGGACCACGCTGGCGGTGCCGTCCCGCCCTGCGTGCCCCGGCCGCTCCCACGGTGGCAGCGCTCAGGCCAGCGCCTTCGCGACCGCCTGCTTTGCCATCACGCCGACCAGGTGCGCGCGGTACTCTGCGCTGCCGTGCAGGTCGCCGTTCAATTCACCGGCGTCGGTCTTGACGCCGGCTGCGGCCTCGGGCGTGAAGCTCTGGCCGAGCGCGGTCTCGAGGCCAGCATGACGGAACACGCCGTTGCCGCCGCCGGTCACCACCGCCCGCACGCCATCGCCGGTGTCGGCGACGAACACGCCGATCAGCGCGAACAGCGAGGCCGGCTGGCGGAACTTGGCGTAGGCGGCGCGCTTCGGGATCGGGAAGCGCACGGCGGTGATCAGCTCGCCGTCCTCCAGCGCGGTGGCGAACAGGCCCTGGAAGTAATCGTCCGCCGCGATCTCGCGCCGGTCGGTGACGATGGTCGCGCCCAGCGCCAGCACGGCGGCGGGGTAGTCGGCGGCCGGATCGTTGTTGGCCACCGAGCCGCCCAGCGTGCCCATGGCCCGCACCTGCTTGTCGCCAATGCCGGCGGCCAGTTCCGCCAGCGCGGGGATGGCGCCGCGCACCTCGGCGTTCGCCGCCACGTCGGCGTGGCGCGTCATGGCGCCGATGACCAGGCTGCTGCCCTCCCTGCGGATACCGGCCAGGTCCTGGATGGCGCCCAGGTCGACCAGTTGTTCCGGGTTGGCCAGGCGCAGCTTCATCGAGGCCAGCAGAGTCTGGCCACCGGCCAGCAGCTTGCCCCCGGCCTGCGCCAGCTTGACGGCGTCGGCCTGGCTGGTGGGACGTTCAAAGGTGAATGCATACATGGTGTCGATCTCCTCAAGCCTGGGCGTTCTGGATCGCCTGCCACACGCGGTGCGGCGTGGCGGGCATGTCGAAGTCCTTCACGCCCAGCGGCCGGAGCGCGTCCAGCACGGCGTTGATCACCGCCGGTGGCGAGCCGATGGCACCGGCCTCGCCGCAGCCCTTGCTGCCGATCGGGTTGTGCGTGCAGGGCGTGCAGACGTGGCCGAGCCTGAACTCGGGGAAGTCGGCCGCGCGCGGCATGGTGTAGTCCATGTAGCTGCCGGTCAGCAGCTGGCCGCTGTCCGGGTCGTAGACGCCGTGCTCCAGCAGCGCCTGGCCGATGCCCTGCGCCAGGCCGCCGTGCACCTGGCCTTCGACGATCATCGGGTTGACGATGACGCCGAAGTCATCGACGGCGGTGAAGCGGTCCACCCGCACCACGCCGGTGGCTGGATCGACCTCGACCTCGCAGATGTAGGTGCCGGCCGGGTAGGTGAAGTTGGTCGGGTCGTAGAACGCGGTCTCGTTCAGGCCCGGCTCCAGCTTGTCGAGCGGGTAGTTGTGCGGCACATAGGCGGTCAGCGCCACCTGGGCGAAGGGGATCTTCTTGTCGGTGCCCTTGACGCTGAACTCGCCGCCGCTGAACTCGATGTCGGCGTCGCTGGCCTCCATCAGGTGGGCGGCGATTTTCTTCGCCTTGGTCTCGATCTTGTCGAGCGCCTTCATGATCGCCGTGCCGCCCACGCTGAGCGATCGGCTGCCGTAGGTGCCCATGCCGAAGGGCACGCGGCCGGTGTCGCCGTGCACGATGTCGACCTGCGATGGGTCGATGCCGAGCCGTGCCGCCACCAACTGCGCGAAGGTGGTCTCGTGCCCTTGCCCGTGACTGTGCGAGCCGGTGAACACCGTCACGCTGCCCGTGGGGTGCACGCGCACCTCGCCGGCTTCGAACAGGCCGGCCCGGGCACCGAGCGCGCCGGCGATGTTGCTCGGCGCCAGGCCGCAGGCCTCGATGTAGCTCGAGTAGCCGATGCCGCGCCTGAGCCCCTTGGCCTCGCTGGCGGCGCGGCGCGCCTCGAAACCGGCCACGTCGGCGAGTTCCTGCGACTGCGCCATGCAGGCCGGATAGTCGCCGACGTCGTACTGCAGCGCCACCGGCGTCTGGTACGGGAAGCTGGTGATGAAGTTGCGCTTGCGGATCTCGTCCTGGCTCAAGCCCAGGTCCCAGGCGCAACGGGTGACCAGGCGCTCCAGCACGTAGGTGGCCTCGGGCCGGCCGGCGCCGCGGTAGGCATCGACCGGTGCGGTGCTGGTGAACCAGCCATCGACCTCGACGTAGATCTGCGGCGTGGTGTACTGGCCTGCCAGCAGCGTGCCATACAGGATGGTCGGCACGCTGGAGGCGAAGGTGGACAGGTAGGAGCCCAGGTTGGCGTCTGTGTGCACGCGCAGCGCCAGGAACTTGCCGTCCTGGTCCATCGCCATCTCGGCCTGCGTGATGTGGTCGCGCCCGTGGGCGTCGCTGACGAAGGACTCGGCACGCTCGGCGGTCCACTTGATGGCGCAGTTGAGTTGCTTGGCGGCCCAGGTGCAGGCGACCTCTTCGGCATAGAGGAAGATCTTGGAGCCGAAGCCGCCACCAACGTCGGGCGCGATCACGCGCACCTTGTGCTCGGGCAGTTGCAGCACGAAGGCCGTCAGCAGCAGGCGCGCGACGTGCGGGTTCTGGCTGGTGGTGTAGAGCTGGTATTCCTCGGTCGCGCGGTTGTAGCTGGCGATGGCCGCGCGCGGCTCCATGGCGTTGGGGATCAGGCGGTTGTTGACCAGTTCGATCTTGCTCACGTGGGCCGCCTTGGCGAAGGCCTCCTGCACCGCCGCCTTGTCGCCCAGCGTCCACTTGTAGCAGTGGTTGTCCGGCGCTTCGTCGTGCAGCGCCGGGCCATTGCTTGCCGTGCGCATGTCGATCACCGCGTCGAGCACCTCGTAGTCGACCTCCACGGCCTCGGCGGCGTCCTTGGCCTGCTGCAGCGTGTCGGCCACCACCATGGCCACGTGGTCACCGACATAGCGTACCTTGTGGATGGCCAGGATCGGGTGTGGCGGCTCCTTCATCGGCGAGCCGTCGGGGTTGCTGATCAGCCAGCCGCAGGGCAGGCCACCCATCTTGCCCTCGATGTCCTTGCCGGTGAACACGCGCGCCACGCCGGGCATGGCCGATGCGGCGCCGGTGTCGACGCTCTTGACGATGGCGTGCGCGTGCGGCGAGCGCACGAACACGGCGTATTTCTGGTTCGGCAGATTGATGTCGTCGGTGTACTGGCCGACACCGGTCAGGAAGCGCTCGTCCTCCTTGCGCTTAATCGATTCGCCGATGTGCGGCAGCTTTGCAAATTCGTTGGCACCCATGGTCTTGTCTCCTTGGCTGGCGCGGTCAGGCCATGGCCTGCTGGGCCTGTTGCACCGCTTTCACGATGTTCTGGTAGCCGGTGCAGCGGCAGATATTGCCTTCCAGCAGTTCGCGGATCTCGGCCTCGCTGGCCTGCGGGTGCTGCGCCAGCAGGTCGATGCTGCTGAGCACCATGCCGGGGGTGCAGAAGCCGCACTGCAGGCCGTGGGCGTCCTTGAACGCGGCCTGCATCGGGTGCATGGTGCCGTCGGCGGCGGCGATGCCTTCGATGGTGGTCACCTCGGCGCCCTGCATCTGCGCCGCCAGCACGTTGCAGGACTTGATGGCGCGGCTCTCGCCGCCGTCCGATTGCACCAGCACGGTGCAGGCGCCGCACTGCGCGGTGTCGCAGCCGACGTGGGTGCCGGTCAGCTGCAGGTGCTCGCGCAGCAGCTGCACCAGCAGGGTGTTGGGGGGAACGTCAGCGGTCACCGGCTTGCCGTTGACCTTCAGTTGCAGCTGCATGGTTTGTCTCCCGTCGGTTCGAAGAGTTGGTGGGACAGTGAACCTCTCATTCTTGAGGGACCGTCCGGCTCGTCGGCTAGGTGAAACCCTAGGTTCCGCGCGTGGGCGGCCGATATTCTCAGAATGAGACAATGATCCGGACCCTCGTCCGCGAGGACATCCACTTGTTCGTGCGATCGATGACTTGACTCATGCCGGAGCAGCGCCAGTACCAGATCGAGCGGGCCCGCGCGGCCGTGCTGCAGGAGGGCGCGTCGGCCACCACCACGCTGGTCGAGGCCTGGTTCGACCGTGCCTGGATCACGCGCTCCTGGCAACGCTGCCTGCAGCAGGGCCGACGGCCCGAGCAGGCCATCGGCTTCGACCTGGTGCCGGCCGGGGCGCGCCGCCGCGCCGAGAACGCGCACCACGCGCTGCTGGCCGCTGCCCGCCCGGAGATGCAGCGTCTGGCGCGTGCCGTGGCGCCGATCCGCTATTTCGCCATCCTGACCGACGCCGAGGGCTGCGTGGTCGAGACCGCCGGCGCTATCGACCGACATGATCGCCATGCCGAGGTGATCGCGCGGGTGGGTGTCGATCTGTCCGAGCGCAGCATCGGCACCAGTGCCATCGGCGCCGCGCTGGGCGAGCTGCATCCGGTCTGGCTGCACCGCGGCGAGCACTTTTTCGACGCCACCAGCGTCTACAGCTGCGCTGGCGCGCCGCTGTTCGGCCCGCGCGGCGGCTGCGTCGGCATGCTGGACCTGACCGGCATCAACGTGGCCGAGCGGCCGGAGCTCAAGCACCTGGTGGCACGCTCGGCCCGCGCGATCGAGGATGCCTTGACGCTGGCGGTGCCGCACGCGCTGCGCATGCGCCTGGCCTGGGACGACGCAGCGGCCGACGGCGACGGTGGCGCCCTGCTCTGCCTGGACGGCGAAGGCGCCGTGGTCAGTGCCAACCCGGCCGCGCGCGCCATGCTGCCGGCGCTGGCCGGCCTGGCGGGCGGCGCGCTGCATGCCGGTGATCTGTTCGCCCAGCCCTGGATGCAGCTGTTCGACCAGGCGCAGCGCGGGCTGCCGGCCAGCGTGCCCTTGTGGTCCGGCCTGCGCGTCTGGGTGCATGCCGTCCGGACCGCCAGCGCCCCGGGCCGCCCGGCGGGCCCGCAGCTGCCGCTGCGGGCGCTGGAAAACGACCTGATCCACCAGGCTGTGCGCGCCGCCGGCGGCAACGTCAGCCAGGCGGCGCAAACCCTGGGCCTGAGCCGCGCCACCGTGTACCGCCGCCTGGCCAAGGCGCGTGCTTCGGGCAAGCCGGCCCGGAGCTGAAATCCGGCTCACGCGTGCAGCAATGCGAAGGCAGACAAGCACGTTCCGGAGTCCTGAATCTTGCCCCCGGGCAACGACCCAGCGAGGTCTGAGTGCGCATCGGCACCCTGCGCAGGCTGCCGCGCTCGTTAAACTTGCGCCTTTCTTCCGTCGGCGCGCCCTCGCCGCCCCTGCGCACCTCATCCCGGCATGTCCACCGTCTTCAACTTCACCTTCGTCCCCTGGTTTCGCGCGGTGGCACCGTACATCCACATGCACCGCGGCAAGACCTTTGTGGTCGGCGTGGTCGGCGAGGCGGTTGCGGCCGGCAAGCTGGGCAACATCGCCACCGACCTGGCGCTGATCCAGAGCATGGGCGTGCGGATCGTGCTGGTGCACGGCTTCCGCCCGCAGGTCAATGAACAGCTCCGTGCCAAGGGCCACGAGGCCAGGTACCACCATGGCCTGCGCATCACCGACGAGGTGGCGCTGGACTGCGCGCAGGAGGCGGCCGGCCAACTGCGCTACGAGGTCGAGGCCGCCTTCAGCCAGGGCCTGCCGAACACGCCGATGGCCGGCTCCAAGGTGCGCGTGATCTCGGGCAACTTCCTGACCGCGCGGCCGATGGGCATCATCGACGGCGTCGATTTCAAGAGCACCGGTGTGGTGCGCAAGGTCGACGTGGCGGGCATCACACGCTCGCTCGACGCCGGCGCGCTGGTGCTGATCTCGCCGGTCGGCTTCTCGCCCACCGGCGAGGCGTTCAACCTGTCGATGGAGGAAGTGGCGACCTCGGTCGCCATGGCGCTGCAGGCCGACAAGCTGATCTTCCTGACCGAACGGCCCGGCATCCGCGTGCGGCCGCTGGAACCCGAGGCCGACGACAACCCGATCGACACCGAGATCCCGCTGGCCGAGGCGCGCGCGCTGATGGCGCGCCTGCCGATGCCCGAGCACGCCACCGACGTGGGCTTCTACCTGCGCCACTGCGTCACCGCCTGCGAGCACGGCGTCGAGCGCAGCCACATCCTGCCGTTCGCGGTCGACGGCTCGGTGCTGCTGGAAATCTACATGCACGACGGCATCGGCACCATGGTGGTCGACGAGAAGCTGGAGAGCCTGCGCGAAGCGACCCATGATGACGTGGCCGGCATCCTGCGCCTGATCGAGCCGTTCGAGCAGGACGGCACCCTGGTCAAGCGCAGCCGCACCGAGATCGAGCGCGACATCGGCAACTACAGCATCGTCGAGCACGACGGCGTGCTGTTCGCCTGCGCCGCGCTGTATCCCTATCCGGAAGCCAAGACCGGCGAGATGGCGGCGCTCACCGTGTCGTCGCAAAGCCAGGGCCAGGGCGATGGCGAGAAGGTGCTCAAGCGGATCGAGCAGCGCGCCCGCGAAGCCGGACTGCAAAGCATCTTCGTGCTGACCACGCGCACCATGCACTGGTTCATCAAGCGCGGCTTCCAGCCGATGGACCCCGAGTGGCTGCCCGAAGCGCGCAAGCGCAAGTACAACTGGGACCGCAAGAGCCAGGTGCTGGTCAAGAAACTGTAGCGCAATCGCCAGTCTTGCTGGCAGCTGTGCGGGTACTTCTCCTACGGCGGCGACCGGGGCCGCTGCCTACAGTAGGTCATCGCAGTACTGTTCGGGAGTCAGGCGCCATGGAACTCATCTGGTTCATTCTCGTCGGGTTGATCGCCGGCTGGCTGGCCGGCGTGTTGGTCAAGGGTGGCGGTTTCGGCCTGGTCGGTGATCTCATCGTCGGTGTGCTGGGCGCGCTGCTCGGCGGCTTCCTGTTCGGCTCCCTGGGTGGCGCGGTCGGTGGCGGCCTGCTGGGCAGCATCGTGGTGGCGACGCTCGGAGCGGTCATCCTGGTCCTGCTGCTGCGCGTGCTCAAGCGGACCTGACGACGCGCTGCGGAACCACCATGAAAAAAGCGGCCGATGGCCGCTTTCCCGTTCTGCAGAGCCAAGCCAAGTCAGGCCGGCATGACCCCGTTGCGCCGGCTGGGCAGTTTCAGCAGCGTGACCAGGATGGCGATGATGAAGATCACGAACCAGACGAATGACCAGTTGGCGATGGTCAGACCCATGAAGGTCCAGTCGATCGCGCTGCAGTCGCCGGCGCCGCGAAAGATCATGGGGATTGCGCGCTGCAGGGGAAATGATTCGATCATGCCGAACAGGTCGCGTCCGCAGGTGGCGAGCTCCGGCGGGTTCCACTGCAGCCAGCTCTGGCGCGCTGCGGTGAAGGCGCCGAAGCTGCCGATGGCAACTCCCAGCAGACCCCAGAAGCGCCAGCCGACCGGCCCTTTCGAGAATGCCGCCAGCGCGCTGAACACGCCCAGCAAAATCAGGCAGTAGCGCTGCACGATGCACATCGGGCAAGGCTCCAGTCCGACCACGTTCTGCAGGTACAGGATGCCGTAGGCGAGCATGCCGGCGCACAGGATGGCGATGCCCGCGAACACGCGGCGTGGCTGGGTGAACAGGGAACTGGGCAAGATGGTCTTCTCCGGGATGGTTCGCGCCGTGGCGCATGGCTGGAGCCCAAACCCGCCGTCAAGGTTCCCGTGGCCGTGTCGTCAAACGCACTTCAGCGGGCGATTCTATGGCTTCCCCGGAACGCCGCATGGGCACCCGCACACCCGCGCGGTGGCGGGCGTGTCGCCAGCAGTGGCCGGAATCCGGTGTCAGGCGTGCTTCTTGACCCAGGCCACGAAGGCGTCGACGAACTTCTGCACGTGCTCGCGGCTGTCCGGACCGATCGCGCCGTCCACCACCAGGCCATCCTTCCACTGGATGTACATCTCGGGCTGGCCCATTTCGGGCATGGCCAGGAACGAAAGCACGCTGCGCAGATTGGCCTGCGCCACGGCCGTGCCCACGGCGCCGATCGACACCCCGGCCACCGCCGCCGGCTTGCCCGCCCATTTGCTCTCGCCCCAGGGGCGCGATGCCTGGTCGATGGCGTTCTTGAGTCCGCCGGGGATCGAGCGGTTGTACTCGGGCGTGACGAACAGCACGCCATCGGCCGCTGCGATCTCGTCGCGCAGGCGCTTGACCGGCGCCACCGGCGGCGCAGCGTCGCTGTCCTGGTTGTACAGCGGCAGATCGTCGATACGGACGAAGCTGGCCTTGAACTCGGCCGGAAACTGCTTGACCAGCGCCTCGGCGAACTGGCGGTTGTAGGATTCCTTGCGAATGCTGCCCACCACGACGGCGATGTTGAGTTGGCTCACGGTTGTTCTCCTTGCTTGAACGTGAAACGATGACGGATCATGCCGCCAAATCAGAAAACCTGCTGGCAGCGTGATCGGCAAGCTTCGTGCCATCAGGCCGTGCACGGATAATCCCGGCATGGTTTCATCACGGCGTCCTGAGTCGAACCCGAGCGGTGGCCTGGAGAGCCCGCCTGCGGACGAGCAACCCAAGCGCCAGCGTCGCATCCAGTCGGTCGTGGTCGGCATGCGCGTGCTGCAGGTGCTGACCGAGCAGCACCGCCCGTTGCCCCTGAAGGAACTGGCCCAGCTGGCGGGCATGCCGCCCGGCAAGGCGCATCCGTACCTGGTCAGCTTCATGGCCGCCGGCATGGTCAAGCAAAGCCCGCTGACCGGCCATTACGAGTTGGGGCCGATGGCCTTGCAGATGGGGCTGGCGGCCCTGCAGCAGCTCGATCCGCTGACCGAAGCCAGCCAGGAGGCCGCCCTGCTCGCCGCGCGCGCCGACCTGAGCGTGGCGCTGGCGGTCTGGGGCCACCTGGGGCCGACGGTGGTGCGGCTGGACGAGCCGCGCTACCCGCTGCATGTCAACCTGCGTGTCGGCACGGTGATGTCGGTGTTCAACACCATCACCGGCCGCGTGTTCGCCGCCTACCTGCCCGAGAGGATGGTGCGCACCATGCTGGAGGACGAGCATCGCCGCGTGGTCGGTGGCACATCCGCGGATTTCGATTCGCCCGAGGTGCAGCAGCTGTTGCAGGAGATCCGCGCCACCGGCATGGGGCGCGGCCAGTCGGTGCCGCTGCCCGGTGTCAACACCCTGTGCGCGCCGGTGTTCGACACCGCCGGGCACATCGCGCTGGTGATCACCATGTTCGGCCCGCAGGGTGCGTTCGACGCCGACATCGACGGCCCGGCCGGACGCATGCTGCGCGAGCATGCCGACGCCGTTTCGCGCCGGCTGGGGGCGCAGGGTCGTCGATGAGGCTGCTGACGGCCGGATTTGGATCCTGGGGGCTCCAATTCCGGCTGTCGGGGCAAGCGGCGAGTGCTACCTCTTGGTCGTGTGGTCAGGCGAACCGCCTGGCCGATGCACGCCACTGGTCGCGCACCGCGGCCCACGAGACCGGGATTTCAGCGGGGGCGTGAAAGCCGTTTCTCTTGAGGTCGTCCAGCGTGACCACCGGACGCTTGTCGGCCCCGCTTCCCAAGGCAGTTTATTAAACATAGGCAAATGCATTGACTAATAGCTAAAAACATCGATAATCAGGCCTCGGTTCCCACTTTGCATTGGAGACACCCTGATGACCGAAAAGAAGTTCGCTTCCCAGGCCGACCTGGAAGAAAAGCAGATCAGCTGGGACAAGCTGTCTGACAACGCCTACGCCTACACCGCCGAGGGCGACCCGAACACCGGCGTCATCATCGGCGACGACGGCTGCATGATCATCGACGCCACCGCCACCCCGGTGGCGGCGCAGGGCGTGATCAGGAAGATTCGCGAGATCACCGACAAGCCGATCAAGTACGTGGTGCTGACGCACTACCACGCGGTGCGTGTGCTCGGCGCCTCGGGCTATCGTGACGAAGGCCTGCAGCAGGTCATCGCCAGCCAGGACACCTACGACCTGATCGTCGAGCGCGGCCAGCAGGACATGGATTCCGAGATCGGCCGCTTCCCGCGCCTGTTCCAGGCCGTCGAGAGCGTGCCCGGACTGACCTGGCCCACCCTCACCTTCACCGGCGACATGACGCTGTGGCTGGGCAAGCTGGAAGTCAAGATCAAGCAGATCGGCCGCGGCCACACCAAGGGCGACACCATCGTCTACCTGCCGCAGCAGAGCATCTGCTTCTCGGGCGATCTGGTCGAGGCGGATGCCGCCTGCTACACCGGGGACGCCTACCTGGCCGACTGGCCGCAGACGCTCGACAACCTCGCCGCGATGAAGTTCGACAAGCTGGTGCCCGGCCGCGGCCCGGCTTTGATGACGCCAGAGGCGGTGAACCTGGGCCTGGCCTACACACGCGACTTCGTGTCGACGCTGTACCAGAGTGCGCGGGAAGCCGTGGCGCAGGGCATGGATCTGAACGCCTGCATGAAACACACGCGCAAGGCCATGGACCCGAAGTTCGGCCATGTTTTCATCTACGAGCACTGCCTGCCGTTCGACGTGACCCGCGCCCACGACGAGGCCAGCGGCATCCGCGATCCGCGCATCTGGACCGCCGAGCGCGATCAGGAGATGTGGCATGAACTGCAGAAGGCGTAAGCGCCCAGCCACCTGACGGCGCTTTCCCCTCGCTGTTGAAGCGGGAGCATGGCCGTGCCTGATACCGCTCAGCGCACGGCATTTGCGGATCCGGCCCGCTCCGCGGCCGATTGAATCAGGCGGAGCACAAGAGGAGACAAACGGTGCAGAAAACCTTCACCTACCCAAAATTCGATTTCGTCAAGCCACCCGAGCTGACCGAGGGCAAGCCAGGTCACTATCCCGTGGTCGTGGTCGGCGCCGGCCCGGTCGGCCTGTCGGCGGCCATCGACCTGGCCCAGCTCGGCCAGGATGTGCTGCTGCTCGACAACGACGACACGGTGTCGATCGGCTCGCGCGGCGTCTGCTACGCCAAGCGTGCGCTGGAAGTGCTCGACCGCATGGGCTGCGGCGACAAGTTCGTGCAGAAAGGCGTCAGCTGGGACGTCGGCCGCACCTTTCTGCGCGAGAGCGAGGTGTTCAACTTCAACCTGCGCCCGGAGCCGTTCCACCACCGCCCGGGCATGATCAACCTGCAGCAGTACTACCTCGAGGAGTACCTGATCGAGCGCGCGCGCCAGCTCGAGGGCAAGCTGCAGATGCGCTTCAAGAGCAATGTCATCTCGGTGGTGCCGGGCGATGACAAGGTGACGGTGCGCGTGGAAACGCCCGAGGGCCCCTACTCACTCACCACCGACTGGCTGGTGGTCGCCGACGGCGCGCGCTCGCCGATCCGCAACATGCTGGGCCTGGACATCGACGGCAAGATCTTCATGGACCGCTTCCTCATTGCCGACGTGGTGATGAAGGCCGATTTCCCGGCCGAGCGCTGGTTCTGGTTCGACCCGCCCTTCCACCCCAACCAGTCGGTGCTGCTGCACAAGCAGGCCGACAACGTGTGGCGCATCGATTTCCAGCTCGGCTGGCAGGCCGATCCGGAACAGGAGAAGAAGCCCGAGAAGGTGATCCCCCGCATCAAGGCGATGCTGGGCGACGAGCGCGAGTTCGAGCTCGAATGGGTCAGCGTCTACACCTTCCAGTGCCGGCGCATGAACCAGTTCAACCACGGCCGCGTGCTGTTTGTGGGCGATGCGGCGCACCAGGTTTCGCCGTTCGGCGCGCGCGGCGCCAACTCGGGCATCCAGGACACCGACAACCTGGCCTGGAAGCTCAAGCTCGTGATGGATGGCAAGGCTCCAGCCACCCTGCTCGACAGCTATTCGGAGGAACGCGGCTACGCGGCCGACGAGAACATCGCGAACTCGACCCGCTCGACCGATTTCATCACGCCCAAGAGCAACACCAGCAAGACCTTCCGCAACGCGGTGCTGGAGTTGGCCGCCAAGTACCCGTTCGCACGCGCACTGGTCAACTCCGGCCGGCTGTCGGTGCCGAGCTGGCTGGCCAGTTCCAGCCTGAACACGCCCGACACGGACGAGTTCCAGGGCCACATGATTCCCGGCGCGCCGATGGCCGATGCGCCGGTCCAGGTCGGTGGCAGCGACGGGTGGCTGCTGCAACAGCTCGGCAACCGCTTCCAGTTGCTGCACCATGTCGAGGACGCATCGGGGCTCGACGCCGCCACCGCGAAGGCGCTGGGCGAGCTGAACGCGGATGCCAATGGCATCGAGGTCGAGCCCGTCATCGTCGCCCGGCGGGGTCAGGCGCCGGGCGGGCTGAAGACGCTGATCGACACCCAGGGCTGCATCGCCGAACGCTACGACCTGAAGCCCGGCAGCAGCTACCTGGTGCGCCCCGACCAGCACGTGGCCGCTCGCTGGCGCACGTTCGACGCCGGCAAGGTCAAGGCCGCCGTGGCCCGCGCCACCTGCAACGTCTGACCCCATCAAGGAAACCCGCCATGCCCCTGAACACCGAACCCAACTTCCGCGAAGCCGGCCATCGCTATTTCCAGGCCTACTCGCCCGGCGACGATTTCTACGAGGCCCTGATCGACACCCACCGCGACCTCAGCGACGAGCAGAGCGCCATGGTCAACGCACGCCTGATCCTGCTGCTGGCCAACCACATCGGTGACATCGGCGTGCTGCGCGAGGCGATGGCGATCGCGCGCGAGGGCGTGTAAATTCCGCTCACCAACCCAAAGGAGACACCCCATGGCGATCGTTGAAAAGATCCACCACGTTGCCTACCGCTGCAAGAACGCCAAGGAAACCGTCGAGTGGTACCAGAAGTACCTCGATATGGACTTCATCCTGGCGATTGCCGAGAACCAGGTGCCGTCCACCAAGGAACCCGACCCGTACATGCACATCTTCCTCGACGCCGGCAATGGCAACGTGCTGGCCTTCTTCGAGCTGCCGACCAAGGCGCCGATGCTGGCGCCGTCGGACGCCAACACGCCGGCCTGGACCCAGCACCTGGCGCTCAAGGTCGATTCGGTCGACACCATGATGAAGGTCAAGGCCAGGCTCGAGGCGGACGGCATCGAGGTCGTCGGCCCGACCGACCACACCATCTTCCAGTCGATCTATTTCCGCGATCCCAGCGGCCACCGGCTGGAACTGGCCGCCAACACCTCCACGCCCCAGATGGACAAGGCGCTGGACGAGGTCAAGTGGGACATGCTGAACGAGTGGGACCGCACCAAGCAGGCCCCCACCCATGCGCGCTGGATGCACGACGGCAGTGGCAAGGTCGGCGCGCCGTAAGCGTTCCCCTGCGCCACCCAGAAGCGGCAGCCGACGGCTGCCGCTTTTCTTTCGGGCCCTTCGTGTCTGTCAGCGTGCCTGCGGCATGGGCGCGGAAGTTGACAGTTCATCGGGGTAAACCGCCCCGGGGGTGAACTGAAATGCATTTGCGCCTACAGTGGGCTGCACGGGCGCGTTCGGCGCTTGATGCATCGTCGATGCGAGCGCCGGGCTTCCCGGCCATCAAGGGCCGGCGCCTGGCGCAGGAGAATGATCATGGCAAGCGACGATTTCCCGATTTCCGGCCCCGACTTTGCCTTGGGCGTGGCCGCCACCGATGTCAAGGACGGCGAGATGCTGCTCGGCCACGCCTATGGCGAGCCGATGATCCTGGTGCGTCGCGGCAGCGAGCTGTTCGCCGTCGGCGCCGTCTGCACGCACTGGAACGGCCCGCTTGATGAAGGCCTGCTGGTCGACGATACGGTGCGCTGCCCCTGGCACCACGCCGCCTTCAGCCTGCGCACCGGCGAGGCGGTGCGTGCGCCAGCACTCAAGCCGGTGTCGACCTGGCAGGTCGATGAGGATGACGGTCGTATCTACGTCCGCGATCGCGCACCTGACACTGCGCCGCCGGCACCCGCCGCCACTACCGGCACGCCGCGCTCGATCGTGATTATCGGCGGCGGCGCCGCCGGCAGCGCCGCCGCCGAGGCGCTGCGCAGCTCCGGCCACGAGGGTTCGATCACGATCTTCAGCGCCGACGCCGATGCACCCTGCGACCGCCCCAACCTGTCCAAGTCCTATCTGGACGGCAGCGCGCCCGACGACTGGGTGCCGCTGCGTCCAGCCGAGTTCTATGCGGAGCAGCGCATCGACCTGCGGCTGAACAGCCGCGTCGGCGCCATCGACACCGCCAGGCGCGAGGTGCAACTCGAGGACGGCAGCCGGCACGGCTACGACGCCCTGCTGCTGGCCACCGGCGCCAACCCGGTGCGGCTGCCGCTGCCGGGCGCCGACCTGCCGCACGTGCACTACCTGCGCAGCTGGGCCGATGCGCGGAACCTGGTCGCCGCAGCGGCAAAGGCGCGCCGCGCCGTCGTCATCGGCGCCAGCTTCATCGGACTCGAGGTGGCGGCGTCGCTGCGCAAGCGCGGCCTCGAGGTCGATGTCGTCGGCCGCGAAACCGTGCTGATGGAGCGTGTGCTGGGCGCCCAGGTGGGCGACTTCCTCAAGCGCCTGCACGAACAGCACGGCGTGCGCTTCCACCTCGGCGTCACGCCGGAATCGATCAGCGAACAGGCGGTCAAGCTGTCCAGCGGCGAGTCGCTGGCGGCCGACCTGGTGGTGATCGGTGTCGGCGTGCGGCCTGCGCTGGAACTGGCCGAACAGGCCGGCCTGGCGATCGACAAGGGCGTCAAGGTCGACGAGTACCTGCAGACCAGCGTGCCGGGCATCTACGCCGCCGGCGACATCGTGCGCTGGCCCGATCCGCACAGCGGCGAGCCGATCCGGGTCGAGCACTGGGTGGTGGCGCAGCGGCTCGGGCAGGTGGCGGCACACAACATGCTGGGACAGCGCGAGCGCTTCGACATGGTGCCGTTCTTCTGGACCGAGCAGTACGACTTCGGGCTCGCCTACGTCGGCCACGCCGAGCGCTTCGACGAGATCAAGATCGATGGCGACCTCGACAAGCGCGACTGCCGCATTTCGTACCGCCGGGCCGGCAAGGAGCTGGCGGCGGCCTTCGTCCACCGCGACCTCGATGGCCTGCGCACCGAGGTCGAGTTCGAGAACGCCCTGGCTGCCGGCCAAGCGTAGATGCATCCCGTTCGAGGAGTTTGACCATGAGCCATGACATGTTTCCCTCCGCCTCGCGCGAGCTGAGCGACAAGCGCGAGCAGCTCACGCCCGATGCGACCGCGGCCTTCAAGGCCTTCAGCAAGGCCGCATTCGCCGATGGGGCGCTGCCGGCCAAGATGAAGGAGCTGATCGCCGTGGCGGTGGCACACGTGACGCAGTGCCCCTACTGCATCCGCGGCCACACCGCCGGCGCGCTGCGCAAGGGCGCGACCGAGCAGGAGATCATGGAAGCCATCTGGGTCGCGTCCGAGATGCGTGCCGGCGCGGCCTACGCGCACTCGAACCTGGCGCTCGACGCCATGAACGAGTACGCGGCGCGCCATCCAGCCAAGGGCTGAACGCCCGCCCCGGCCCACGGCCATGGCCCGCATCGCCGCCGCGCGCGTCAAGCTGAAACGCGCCTATGAAGAACCCGCCGCCAGCGACGGCAAGCGGGTCCTGATCGACCGCCTGTGGCCGCGCGGCGTGCGCAAGGAGGATGCGGCGCTGGATCTGTGGCTGAAGGAGCTCGGCCCCAGCACCCAGCTGCGCAAGTGGTTCGGCCACGACCCCGCGCGCTGGGACGAATTCCAGCAGCGTTATGCAGAGGAACTGGCGCAGAAACCCGAGTTGATGGCGCAGCTGCGCGGGTTCGCGCGCGACGGCGTGCTGACGCTGGTGTACTCGGCGCGCGACGAGCAGCACAACGACGCCGTGGTGCTGAGGCAGCTGCTGACCGGCGGCGCGGCTGCCTCTGCCTCCACCGGCAGCAAGCGCTGATGCCCCGCGCCGCCCGACGAGCGCGCTCAGCCCATCTTCACCGCCGTGCCGGTCACCGACACCAGCATCATGCCGTTGGTCTCGCCCAGCACCTCGTAGTCGGGGTCGTCTCAGAATTCGGAAAATAAAGCACGTTAAGCCGGTTGCAATGCTCGCAACGGCCTGAACTTGCCCGCGCCGATCTTGGCGCTGCTGCGCCAGAGGTAATCGCCGGTCAGGTTGATGTGTTCCCAGCCTAGCGGCGATAGGTACTGCAACAGCACATCATCGACGGCATGACCAGTGCCACGTAGCCCGTGTGTCGCCCGCTCCAAATAGACCGTATTCCACAGTACGATGGCCGCCGTCACCAGGTTGAGGCCGCTGGCCCGGTAGCGCTGCTGCTCGAAACTGCGGTCGCGGATTTCTCCCAGGCGGTTGAAGAACACGGCGCGCGCCAGTGCGTTGCGCGCTTCACCCTTGTTCAGCCCGGCATGTACGCGGCGGCGCAGTTCGACGCTTTGCAGCCAGTCCAGAATGAACAGCGTGCGCTCGATGCGCCCCAGCTCGCGCAGCGCTACGGCCAGGCCGTTCTGGCGCGGGTAGCTGCCGAGTTTCCTGAGCATCAGCGAGGCCGTCACCGTGCCCTGCTTGATCGAGGTGGCCAGCCGCAGGATTTCGTCCCAATGGGCGCGGACGTGCTTGATGTTGATTTCCACGCAGAAGTGACCCACTAACCCCCAGGATTTCCATCCAAACCTGACCCACGTACTAACCCTAACCTGCTGCTTTGTTGAGCAGCAGGAGACCAGGAGTGATAGACGTGGCAACACTGAGTGTCATCAGGCGCTGGGCCCTGCGAGAGCAGTTGTCCATCCGAGAGATCGCCCGCCGCACGGGCCTCTCGCGCAACACCATCCGCAAGTACCTGCGCGCAGGCGAGGCCGAGCCGCACTATGCCAAGCGGGTCAGTCCATCCAAGCTCGATCCCTTCGCATCGAAGCTCTCGGGCTGGCTCAAGACGGAAGCTGGCCGATCCCGCAAGCAGCGGCGTACCGTCAAGCAGATGTACGCTGATCTGCAGGCCCTGGGCTATACCGGCTCCTACAACCGGGTTGCCGCCTTTGCCCGGCTGTGGCAAGAGCAGCGCGTGGTGGCCCAGCAGACCACCGGCCGCGGCACCTTCGTTCCCCTGGCCTTCGGCCCAGGTGAGGCCTTCCAGTTCGACTGGAGCGAGGACTGGGCAGTGCTGGCCGGAGTGCGCACCAAGCTGCAAGTGGCCCACTTCAAGCTCAGCCACAGCCGAGCGTTCTACCTGCGCGCCTATCCGCTGCAGACGCACGAGATGCTGTTTGACGCTCACAACCATGCGTTCGTAGTTCTGGGCGGTGTGCCCCGCCGTGGCATCTACGACAACATGCGCACCGCTGTAGACCGGGTGCGCCGTGGCAAGGAGCGCGACGTCAATGCGCGCTTTGCGGCCATGGTCAGCCACTTCCTGTTCGAGGCCGAGTTCTGCAATCCCGCGTCGGGCTGGGAGAAGGGCCAGGTGGAGAAGAACGTGCGCGACGCCCGCCATCGCTTGTGGCAGGTGGTGCCGCCATTCCCAGGCCTGACTGAGCTCAACGCCTGGCTTGAGGAGCGCTGCGTGGCCTTATGGAATGAGATCGAGCATGGCAAGTTGCCGGGCACCGTCGCGGATGTCTGGGCTCAAGAGAAGGCAACCTTGATGCCGATGCCTCGGCCCTTCGATGGCTTTGTGGAGCACACCAAGCGCGTCTCGCCCACCTGCTTGGTCCACTTCGAGCGCAACCGCTACAGCGTGCCGGCCCCGTATGCCAACCGGCCTGTAAGCCTGCGGGTCTACGCAGACCGCTTGGTGATTGCCGCCGAAGGCCAGATCGTGTGCGAGCACCAGCGCCTGATCGAGCGTAACCACCATGGTGCTGGGCTGACCGTCTACGACTGGCGCCACTACCTGGCGGTGCTGCAGCGCAAGCCCGGAGCCTTGCGCAATGGTGCTCCGTTCCTGGAGCTACCAGCGGCCTTCAAGCGACTGCAGGCCACCTTGCTCAAGCAACCCGGCGGCGACCGGGAGATGGTGGAGGTTCTGGCACTGGTGCTGCACCACGACGAGCAGGCGGTACTCACCGCAGTGGAGCTGGCACTGGAGTCAGGTGCTGCCAGCAAGACCCACATCCTGAACGTGCTCCATCGCCTGCTGGACGGCAAGCCCGCTCCAGCACCGGTCACTTCGCCCCAGGCCCTCAAGCTGGCGGTGGAACCCCAGGCCAATGTGCTTCGCTACGACCAATTGAGGGAGGTGCGCTATGCGTCATGACCCTGCCATCGCTTCCATCGTGATCATGTTGCGCGAGCTCAAGATGCACGGTATGGCCCAGGCGGTTGCGGAACTGGCTGAGCAAGGTGCACCGGCCTTCGATGCGGCACAGCCCATCCTGTCTCAACTGCTCAAGGCCGAGACCGCCGAGCGGGAGGTGCGCTCGGTAGCCTACCAATTGAAGGTGGCCAGATTCCCGGCGTACCGGAGGGTCGGCCGTGATTCCTGCAAAATCCGCAGAAAGGAGGCTAAGTATTTGATTTAACTAATATTTTTTCAACTGAGTGACCGTAGCTACCATCCAACGCGCCTTCGACTATGTGCTCAAAGCATTCCATACGCTGTACAGCGTATGGTTGGTGCGCAGCCAGGGCCTGGAGCTTGGAGCGAAAGCATCGTGCTGTCGCGCTACTAGCGTTTGAGCACGGTCTTCATTTTGGACCGCGTCGCGGGCGTCTCAGTGTTGGCGCCCCCCTTGGGTAGGCGTGCTTTGAGCTGGACCAATAGGTCAGCCATGTCTTTTTGCAACTGCTCCTGGTGCGAGTGCGCCATCTGCAGATCCTCGCGTGCAGAAAGGATCTCACGGGCCAAGCCTGCGTTCTCGGCGATCAGGGCGCTGACCTGCACCCGAAGCGACTGGGCTTGCTCGTGCGAATCTGCCAACGACTTGGCCGCTTTTTTATTGTCATCTGCGAGCAAGAGGGTGACGCGCTTCAGTTCCTGCCGGGTCCTATCGACGTCCTCCAACAGCCGTCGTTCCTGAGCGGAAGCTCGTTGCTCCAGGCGCTCACGCTCCTGCCGGTGCTCCTCGTTCAGCGCATTGAGGCGACCACGCTCGGCTTGCAACGCTTGCGTTGCCGCAGCATGCTGGGTGCGCACGGATTCAATGTCGGCGTCCCTACCCGCCAGCCCTTTTTGGAGGTCGGTGACCTGGCGCATCAGATCGGCGATCTGGTGATCCTTGGCCAGAAGCGCTGCGCCCAGTGCTTCCGAGCGCTCGTTCAACCGTTGCTGTTCTTGATCCAAGGCTGTTCGCTCGGCAGCGAGCCGCTCTACCAGCTTTTCCAGTGCGTCTCGATCGACCTGTACCGATTGCGCCGCCTGCTCCTGGGCATGCTGCTGGGCGCGACCCCACAGCGCCTTGGCCACCCGCAGAACCGGTGCTGGCAGGGCGCCCTGCTCTCCGGTTCCCTCTTCGCCACCATTCGCGTCCAGTCGCTTGGCCAAAGAGCCGTACCAGGCATCGAGCATGGGCGCCACGGTGTTCGGCGACCCCCGGCCAAGGTACGCGCGCACGCGCTCGATCGTGGGCCGCTCACCCTGCGAGAGCACCGCATCGGCCGCGGCCCAAACCTCGTCGACCTGGACGCCTCGAGTGACTCTCGTACTTTTCATTTGCATCGCCCTGCTTCAACGGTTAAATTACCAACGATAAGGGATACTTATCGTGACTTATCGGCCAATTTCGTATCAAATCATACATAGTATGTGCGAGAAATATCCTTCAATCACCCTGCCCTGAACATGCGCCTGCCCATCCTCCAGAAAACCCCGGCCCTGCAGCCGCACGAGTTGAGCGATATGACCGCGCAGGCCGTGGCCGACCTGCTGCGCGAGGGCGAATCGCTCAACACGCAACTGAGCTACCGCAGCGCACTTCGATATTGGGCCGCCTGGTACGGGATCCGTTACGGCGCGCAAATCAGCCTGCCGCTGCCCGCGGCCTGCGTGCTGCAGTTCATCGTCGACCACGCGCAGCGCACCACGCCCAAGGGCTTGGTGCACGAGCTGCCGGCGAAGATCGACGCCGCCCTGGTCGAGGCCGGCTACAAGGGAAAGACGGGACCGATGGCGCACAACACGCTGGTGCACCGCCTGGCCGTGCTCTCCAAAGCGCACAAGATGCGCGACGTGAAAAACCCCTGTCAGGACCCCAAGGTGCGCGAGCTGCTCTCGCGCACGCGCAAGGCCTACGCCAAGCGCGGCGAGTTGCCCAAGAAAAAAGACGCGCTGACCAAGGATCCGCTGCAGCTTGTGCTGGCCACCTGCGACGACACATTGAAAGGGAAGCGTGATCGTGCCCTCCTCCTCTTTGCTTGGGCCAGTGGTGGGCGCCGGCGCTCCGAAGTGGCCGCGGCCGACGTTAAATTTTTGAAGCGTCTGGCGCGGGGGGAGTTTTCTTACGAGCTCGCGTTCTCGAAAACGAACCAGAGTGGCGTCGACCGGCCCGAGAACCACAAGCCGGTGCTGGGTGCTGCGGGTGCTGCCCTGGAAGATTGGCTACTGATCAGCGGGATCCGCGAGGGCGCCCTCTTCCGTCGGGTGCTCAAGGGCGGCCACCTGGGTGGCCCGCTGTCGGCAGCGTCCGTGCGCGACATCGTTCAGGCGCGGTGTTTGTTGGCGGGTGTTGAGGGGGAGTTTTCTGCGCATTCGCTACGGTCGGGCTTTGTGACGGAAGCTGCCGCACAGAACGTCTCGATCGCTGACACGATGGCGATGACAGGCCACCAGTCCGTGGCCGTGGTGCTCGGATACCAGCGCCGCGGTGGGCTTTCCAAAAACCCCGCTTCTAGTCTGCTGGCATAGGCATCAGAAATGGGTTTTCAGATCGCATGATTTCCTCTGGCGGACTGGCCCATGCATTCGCCATGGACGCAGCGCAGTCCGAGGCCAAGCAGGTCATTTCGCTGCAGGGCGGCAAAAGCTCTACGTCTTCAAGGACGGCCTGATGGCGAAGGAAAGCAAGTTTGGACGTGCTATTCATCTCGGCAAGGGTGCCGTCATGCAGACGGCCGACGGGAAGAGCATCGCGACGATGGGCAACGAAGTCGCGCGTCTGTATGTCTTGCTGAACAAAGGCCATCACAACTGAGGCTGGCCACCTGCGCTCCTGCGGTCAAGGCTTCGCTGCATGCGAGCCAGACCTTCAAGACCTTCTCGTCAGTTCTGACGAGAAGGTCTCTTCATTTGGACTTCTGCGTCCTAATCACTCTTCCCGGATGACTGCGCCCCGCAACCGCAGCGCGTTGCCGATCACCGAGGCCGAGCTGAGGCACATGGCCAGCGCGGCGATCATGGGCGACAACAGCCAGCCGGTGAACGGGTACAGCAAGCCCGCGGCCAGCGGAATGCCCAGGGCGTTGTAGACGAAGGCGAAAGCCAGGTTCTGCTTCATGTTCTCCACCGTCGCCACCGAGAGCGCGCGGGCCGTCGCAATGCCCCGCAGATCGCCCTTGACCAGCGTGAGTTGCGCGCTGTTCATCGCCACATCGGTGCCCGTGCCCATGGCAATGCCCACATCGGTGCGGGCCAGTGCCGGCGCGTCGTTGATACCGTCACCGGCCATCGCGACCACGCGGCCCTCCGCCTGGAGTTTCTCCACGAGTTGGAGTTTGTCGGCGGGCTTCACTTCTCCGTGCACCTCGTCAATGCCCAGGCGTTGACCCACGGAGCGCGCGGTGGTGAGGCCGTCGCCGGTGGCCATGATCACGCGGATGTTCGCCTGGCGCAGCGAGGCCAGTGCGTCCGCCGTGGTGGTCTTGACCGGGTCGGACACCGCCAGCAGACCGGCCAGCGCTTGGTTCACCGCGAGAAACATGACGCTGGCGCCCTGTGCGCGCAGTGCTTCGGCCTGGGCGGCCAGGGGCGCGACGTCCACCCCCAGCTGTTGCATCAGCGCCGTGTTGCCCAAGGCCAGGGGCTTGCCGCTCACAACACCCTTGACCCCGATGCCGGACTCGGAGTCGAACTGCTCGGGCTTGTCGAGTGTGAGCCCCTGTTGCTTTGCTGCGGCCACGATGGCGGCGGCCAGCGGGTGTTCGCTGCCCTGGTCCAGGCTGGCGGCGAGGCGCAAGACCTCGTCTTCGGGGACGCTCCCGTGTCCGATGGCACGCTCGAAGGTGGGGCGGCCTTCGGTCAGCGTGCCCGTCTTGTCGACGATCAGTGTGTCGACCTTGCGCAGGTTTTCGATGGCGGCGGCGTCGCGAAACAAGACGCCGTTGGTGGCGCCGCGCCCGGTCGCCACCATGATGGACATGGGCGTCGCCAGGCCCAACGCACAGGGGCACGCGATGATCAACACGGCCACCGCATTGATGAGTGCGTAGACCCAGCTCGGCTCGGGTCCGAACAGACCCCAGCCGAAGAAGGTGACCAGTGCCGCGACCACGACACCCACGACAAAGTAGCCCGCCACCTGGTCGGCCATGCGCTGCATGGGCGCGCGCGAACGCTGGGCCATGGCAACCATCTGCACGATCTGCGAGAGCACGGTATCCGAGCCCACGTGCTCGGAGCGCATCACCAATGCACCGCTGGTGTTGAGCGTGGCGCCGATCAGCTTGTCACCGACCCGCTTGGTCACCGGCAGCGGCTCGCCCGTGAGCATCGATTCGTCGAGTGCGCTGCTGCCCTCGACCACGGTGCCGTCGGTCGGCACCTTTTCGCCGGGGCGCACACGCAGCAGGTCGCCCACATGCACATGGGCCAGCGGCACGTCTTCTTCCTGCCCGTCGGCCGCGATGCGCCGCGCGGTCTTGGGCGCCAGACCCAGCAGCGAGCGGATGGCGGCCGAGGTTTGGGACCGTGCCTTGAGTTCCAGCAGCTGACCCAACAAGGTCAGCGAGATGATCACCGCCGCCGCTTCGAAGTACACCGACACCCGCCCCATCGACACAAAGGAGTCGGGGAACACCTGCGGCGCCACCGTGGCCACCACGCTGTACACAAACGCCGAACCGGTGCCCAGACTGATCAGCGTCCACATGTTGGGGCTGCGGTTCACGATCGACTGCGCGCCGCGCACAAAGAATGGCCAGCCGGCCCACAGCACGATCGGCACGGTCAGCACCAGCTCGATCCAGCTCTGTGTGGTCATGTCGAACCAGCCGAGGTTGTGGCCGAACATCGCCAGCACGGCGACCACCACCGTGAGCGGCAAGGTCCACCAGAACCGCCGCTGGAAGTCCACCAGCTCGGGGTTCTCCTCAGCGTCCAGTTCGGGCATGACCGGCTCCAGCGACATGCCGCATTTGGGACAGTTGCCCGGGTGGTCCTGCCGGATCTCCGGGTGCATGGGACAGGTGTAGAGCGTGCCGGGCTTGCCCTGCGGCGCGGGCGTTGGGGCTGCGTGACGCCCCACCTCGGCGTGAACAAACCGGGCCGGTTCGGCCGCAAACCGGGCTTGGCACTTCGCGCTGCAGAAATAGTAGGGCTGCCCCGCGTGCTCCAGGTGGTGTGGCGACTGCTCGGTGACCGCCATCCCGCACACGGGATCTTTCAGCCCGGTCGCAGGATGAAGTGGTTTTGACGCGCCGTTGGGGTGGCCGGCATGGTCGTGTTTTGCTTGTGTGTCCATGTCTTTCCCTTCCTGGAAATTTCGAAACCCCGTGGTGCCAAACACCATCTTCCTCTCAATGGCGCGATGTGACGGAGCGCATTGGCACTTGGTGCACGTGAACGCCGCGCATGCAGGCCAGAAGGTCAACTGAGGTTGCCCCTGAAAAGTGGAGTTCTTAGCCCTTGTTGAAAATACCGACAAGGAGTTCAGAGATGAGTGAAAAGCAGGTGCGTGCGCAGTACACGCGAGAGTTCAAGCTGGAGGCTGTTCGGCAGGTGCGCTCGGGTCAGCCGATTGCGGTGGTGGCCAAGGTACTGGGCATCCCCAAAGCGAGCCTGGGCAACTGGGTGCGGCTGTCAGCCAAGGGAGAATTGGACGGTGCGGGCGGTGGTGACAAGAGCATCCAAGTCTCGCCCGAGAAAATGGAGATTGCTCGGCTGCGCGCCGAGAATGCCCGGCTTCGCATGGAGCGTGACGTTGCAAAAAAAGCCGCGGCGTACTTCGCGCAGGACACGCTGCGAGGTACGCCTGGATTCACCAAATGAGAAAGCTGTATCCGGTGAGTGTGTCCTGCGGTGTGCTGGAGGTGAGCGCGAGCGGGTACTTCAACTGGCTGCGCCGAGGCGAGTCTGGCCACGGTGGCCCTGGCCGGCGCTACAGCGACGAAGCCTTGCTGGCGCACATTCGTGCCATCCACGCCCAGGTCAAGGGCGAATACGGCTGGCCACGCATGCACAAGGAACTGCTGGCCCGAGGCATCCGTGTGGGCAAAGACCGGGTTCGCAAGCTCATGCAGCAGCACGCCATCAAGGCCAGGACGAAACGCAAGTTTGTGGTCACCACCGACAGCAGACACAGCCTGCCGGTGGCGCCCGACCTGGTGCAGCGGCGCTTCAAGCCCGAGGAGCCCAACCAGCTCTGGAGTGGCGACATCACCTACATCCAGACCGACGAGGGCTGGCTGTACCTGGCTGCGGTCATCGACCTGTTCAGCCGTCAGGTGGTGGGCTGGAGCCTGCAGCCGCACATGCAGGCGGGCTTGGTCAAGGACGCGCTGGCCATGGCGTGGTGGCGCCGTAGACCGCCTCCTGGGGTGATATTCCACAGCGACCGGGGCAGCCAGTATTGCAGCGCAGAGTTCCAGCAGGCCCTGAAGAACTGGGGCATCCAATCATCGATGAGCCGCAAGGGGAACTGTTGGGACAACGCACCGACGGAAAGCTTCTGGGGGCGGCTGAAAACCGCCAGCGTGCATGGGTGCAAATTCGCCACCCGTGAGCAGGCAAGTCAGGCGGTGATGGACTGGATGGCCTTCTACAATCACCGAAGGTTGCATTCGTCACTGGGCTACCTCAGCCCGATGCAATACGAGCAGCGCTGGTACGAGGCACAGCGTAAAAAGGCCGCGTGAATCGTGGGTTAAGAACTACACGAAACAGGGGCAAGGTCACACCTCACCCTGAAGCATTGCACCATGACAGCCCAGCGAAAAGGCGATTTGCCAACAAAGCTTTGCGCCTGTTGCCAGCGCCCGATGGCCTGGCGCAAAAAATGGGCCAAGGTGTGGGACGAAGTGAAGTACTGCCCAGCAGTGGTATTTCGGGATGAAGCTGCACATTGGCGTGGACAGCCGCACCGGGCTGGCGCACAGCGCTGTGGTGACAGCAGCCAACGTGCACGACAAGCACCCGCTGCCCGATCTGCTGCACGGCAATGAGCAGCGTGTGTATGGCGACAGTGCCTACGCCAGCCAGAAGGCGTTGATCGGATCGAAGGCCCCCAAAGGCCCGGGACTTCACCAACCAGCGCGTGCGGAGGGGCGGCGAGATCGACGAGGCTGAGCGATCCAGGAACCACAACAAGTCCAAGGTCCGCGCCCGGGTCGAACACGTCTTCGCTGTGGTCAAACGGCTCTGGGGCTTTGCCAAGGTGCGCTACCGGGGCCTGGCCAAGAACGCCACGCGCTCGTTTGTGGTGCTGGGTCTGGCCAACATCCACCTGGCGCGCCAGCGCCTCGTGGCATGAGTGCGCCCGCAGCGGGCGCCAAGGGCGGATGAAGACGCCCAGAAGGGTCTCAGGTCGCCTCAGAATGCGTGATTCGCCGACCTAATCCCGCATGTCGAAATCGGCCAGCGAGGTTCGTTGAGATCTACGGCTTGTTCAGCGCAGCCTTAAATCCGCCGCCTGTCGCCGCGGCGGCCTGGCGGGTCAGGATGTCGCAGGTCAGGCGGATATGGGCTTCCAGCGCCAGCGCGGCGCGGGCCTCCTGCCGCGCCATCGCCGCGAGAAAGATGCTCTCGTGCTCGGCGTGCACATCGCGGTCGAAGCCCGGCGTGGCGCCGATGCGGATGGCGATGTGGCGGTAGCGCTCGCCGTGGCGGTAGAGGATGTCCAGCAGGTGCCGCGTCCAGGGTGAGCTGTGGCCCGCGATCAGGGTTTCGTGGAAGTGGCGGTTGGCGCGCTCCCACTGGTCCGGGTCGCGGCCGGCGCCGCCCTCCTCGGCCACGCTGAGCCGTGCAAAGGCCCCGCGCACCGAGCGCTCCCAGCCCGCGTCGCCGAGCCGGATCGACTGGCGCAGCGCTTCGGTTTCCAGCCGCACGCGGGTGTCGGTCAGGTCGCGCAGATCGTCCAGCGAGACCGCGCTGACGCGGTAGCCGCGCTGGCCTTCGACCGTGACCAGCGCGTCGGACACCAGCAGCGCCAGCGCCTCGCGCAGCGTGCCGGCGCCCACGCCGTAGTGGTCCTTGAGGTGCTCGACGCGCAGGCGCTGGCCCGGCTGCAGATCGCCACACACGATGTCGTGACGCAGCGCCCGGTAGGCGCGTTCGGTGAGGGTGCGCGGCTCGGGTTCGTCGCTGCGCGGCGCGGGGCCGGCGGCGTGTGCGGGTTGAAGCAGGTCTTGCAGCATGGTGATGACCTCAATCGGCTTCCTGTTGATGCTGGCGTTTGAGCCGGTAGGCCAGCTGCGCGCGGCTCAGACCCAGCAGGCGGGCGGCGCCGGCCAGATTGCCGCGGCTGCGCTCGACCGCCAGGGCCAGCACCTGCGCCTCCAGGGTCTCGATCGGCACGCCGGCATCGAGCACCTGCGCGCACAGGCGCAGCTCGTCCTCGGGCGCACGGCGCGCCAGCCGGCCCTGCGGGTCGATGCCGTCCTGCGCCGGCTCGGACTGGTTGGGGAACAGGTGCTCGACCTCGATCACGCCGCCCTGCGCCGCCAGGATCACGCCGCGCTCGACCAGGTTCTCCAGCTCGCGCACGTTGCCGGGCCAGCGGTGGCGAGCCAGCGCTTGCAGCGCGCGGTCGCTGAAGCCGCCCAGGCGCTTCTGGTGCAGCGCGGTGAAGCGCGCCAGCAGGTGCCGAGCCAGCGGCTCGATGTCGCTGCTGCGTTCGCGCAGCGGCGGGATGCAGATCGGGTAGACGTTGAGGCGGTAGAACAGGTCGCGCCGGAACTGCCCGCGTTCGACCGCGGCTTCGAGGTTGACGTTGGTCGCCGTCACGAGGCGCACGTTGACCTTGCGCGCGCTCTCGCTGCCCAGGCGCTCGATCTCGCCCTCCTGCAGCACGCGCAGCAGCTTGGCCTGCGCCGGCAGCGACATGTCGCCCACCTCGTCGAGGAACAGCGTGCCGCCTTCGGCCCGCTCGAAGCGGCCGGCCCGCGCCGCGTGGGCACCGGTGAAGGCGCCCTTCTCGACGCCGAACAGCTCGGCCTCGATCAGCTCGGCCGGCAGCGCCGCGCAGTTGACCGCCACGAACGGCCCGGCGGCGCGCTCGGAGTGTTCGTGCAGTGCGCGCGCGAAGCGCTCCTTGCCCACGCCGGTCTCGCCGGTGAGCAGCACCGTCACCTGCGTCGCCGCGGCGCGGCGCATCAGGTCGTGCGCGTGCTGGAAGCCCGGCGAGGAGCCGACCAGCATGCCACCCGACTCGGCCGGCTCCAGCGTGTTCTTCAACGCCTCGACCTGCTGGCTCAGCGCGGCCATCTTCTCCAGCAGCGAGTCGTCCTCGAAGTACTGGCGGTGCGCGTCACCGTCGGGCCACTCGTCGATCGGCCGGCCTTCGATCAGGCAATGGTCGTCGCCGCAGGCCGAACACTTCGTCTCCTTGTACAGGATCAGCCGGCCCATGAAGGCGCTGGTGTAGCCGCTCGCGTAACCCAGCAGGGTCCAGCAGGCCGGCTCGTCGACCACGCCGTATTGCAGCCGGTGCGCGTGCGCCTCCCAGGAGTCGTCCCAGCGGAACACGCCCTCGAAGCGGCCGGCCGCGGCGTCCATCTCCAGCCGCACCGGCGTGACGCGCGCCGCGCCTTCGAGCATGTGCAGCTGCGGCCCGACCAGGAACATGTCTTCCAGTGTCTTCTTGCCGCGCGTCTTGGCCGCGAAGCCCGCATCGTGCAGGCCGCAGGCATAGCCCATGCGCGTGAGCAGGCGCCGCGCGTGGTCCTTGCCGACCGAGGTGATGAGGTCGTGGCGCAGCGCCGTCAGCGCCGCGGTGTGCAGCAGCACCATGCGCCGCTCGCCCAGCCAGATGGCGCCGCTGTGCGGCTCGAAGCGCAGCAGCCGGCGCAGGTCGTTGTCGGGCGGGTAGGTCAGATGGGGGTCCAAAGGTGTCTCCGGTGGGTCGCTCTGCGGCGACTGGAATCTCGATATTTTCCGCCACGCTCCCCCAGATCGACAAGCCGGCGAAGCAGTGCCTGAAATTGATCATTTGATCACTCGCGGCCAAAAGCGCCTCATCAAATCAAGACTTTTCCTTCGTGCTGCACCGCAACAGCTCAAGAAACAGGCTATCGAAGAGTGCCGGGCGATCCGGATGCTGCGCTGCACACCGGCTTTTTCATCAGGGATTTCCCTGAAATATCGAGATTTTTGGCCCGACCCGGTCGGACTGGCACGCCATCTGCGAGAGGGGACGCGTCCGACAACGCACCGACCGCCCCCAGCACCATGCCCCAGACCACCGACACCTCCCTGCCCGCCGTCGACACCTCGCTGCGCTTCGTGCGGGTGATCGAACGCCGTGCCGACGGCCTGGTCGCCTTCGAGTTCTCGATCGGCTGGCCGGAGCTGGCGGTGGAGCTGATGCTGCCGGCCTCGGCCTTCGAGGCCTTCTGCGCCAACAACCGGGTGCAGCGTCTGGACACCTGAGTTCCCGAGAGCCGTTCAACAACCATTCCAACGGAGATAAGCACCGATGAACATCGACCTGCAGGCGCGGGAGATCACGCCGCTGCGCCAGACCTACGCCCACGTGGCGAAATACATCGGCGGCGACAAGACCGCCAGCCGCTACCAGGAGGCCACCTTCGGCGCTCAGCCGATGGTCAACTTCCACTACCGGCCGACCTGGGACCCGGGCCACGAACTCTTCGACGCCAGCCGCAGCAAGATCGTGCTGGCCGACTGGTACGTGCTCAAAGACCCGCGCCAGTTTTATTACGCCACCTGGACCATGACCCGCGCCAAGCAGCAGGACGCGATGGAGGCCAACTTCCAGTTCGTCGAGCAGCGCGGCATGGTCGGCAAGATGCCCGACGGCGTGCGCGAGAAGGCCCTGACGGTGCTGATGCCGCTGCGCCACGCGGCCTGGGGCGCCAACATGAACAACGCGTCCATCTGCGCCTACGGTTTTGGCACTGCCTTCACCGCGCCGGCCATGTTCCACGCGATGGACAACCTGGGTGTGGCGCAGTACCTGACCCGCCTGGGCCTGGTGCTGGGCGAGCCGCAGTCGCTGGAAGACGGCAAGCAGGCCTGGCTGGACGCCCCCGAGTGGCAGGGCCTGCGCCGGCTGGTCGAGGACAGCTTCGTGGTCAGCGACCCGTTCGAGCTGTTCGTGGCGCAGAACTTCGCGCTCGACGGCCTGCTGTACCCGCTGATCTACGGTGGCTTCGTGGACGACCACGTCGCCCTGCAGGGCGGCACCGCGGTCGCGATGCTGACCAGCTTCATGCCCGAGTGGCACGACGAAACCGCGCGCTGGATCGACGCCGTCATCAAGGCCGCGGGCGCCGAATCGGACGCCAACAAAGCCCTGCTGCGCGGCTGGGCCGGCCACTGGATGGACCGCGCCCAGGCCGCCCTCTCGCCCATCGCCCGCCTGGCCCTGGGCGAGACCGGAGAAACCGTGTTGAGCGACGCCCGCGTGCAGCTGCAGGCGCGCCTGGCCAAGACCGGCGTCACCACCTGACCAGGCCTGAACAGGAGACCACAACATGTCCGACGTATTCATCGCCTTCCAGCACAACGAAGAGTCCCGTCCGGTGATCGACGCCATCGTGGCCGACAACCCGAACGCGGTGCTGACCCACCCGACCGGCCTGGTCAAGATCAACGCGCCCGGCAGCCTGACCATCCGCCGCGAAACCATCGAGGGCCTCACCGGTCGCCCCTACGACCTGCAGGCCATCCACGTCAACCTCGTCACCCTCTCGGGCTACATCGACGAGGACGACGACCAGCTCACGCTGAGCTGGAAACACTGAATCACGAGCAGAAGGAGACACGCATGGACACGAGAGTTGCGAGCAAGAAGCTCGGCCTGAAAGAACGCTACGCCGCCATGACGCGCGGCCTGGGCTGGGAGACCAGCTACCAGCCGATGGACAAGGTGTTCCCGTACGACAAGTACGAGGGCATCAAGATCCACGACTGGGACAAGTGGCAGGACCCGTTCCGCCTGACCATGGACGCCTACTGGAAGTACCAGGGCGAGAAGGAGAAGAAGCTCTACGCCGTCATCGAGGCCTTCGCGCAGAACAACGGCCAGCTCGGCGTGTCCGACGCGCGCTACGTCAACGCGCTCAAGCTGTTCATCCAGGGCGTGACGCCGCTGGAGTACTACGCGCACCGCGGCTTCGCCCATGTGGGCCGCCAGTTCACCGGCGAAGGCGCCCGCGTCGCGGCGCAGATGCAGTCCATCGACGAGCTGCGCCACTACCAGACCGAGACGCACGCGATCAGCCACTACAACAAGTACTTCAACGGCATTCACCACTCGAACCACTGGTACGACCGCGTGTGGTACCTGTCGGTGCCGAAGTCCTTCTTCGAAGACGCCTGCACCAGTGGTCCGTTCGAGTTCCTCACCGCCGTCAGCTTCAGCTTCGAGTACGTGCTGACCAACCTGCTGTTCGTGCCCTTCATGAGCGGCGCGGCGCACAACGGCGACATGTCCACCGTCACCTTCGGCTTCTCGGCGCAGAGCGACGAGAGCCGCCACATGACGCTGGGCATCGAGTGCATCAAGTTCATGCTGGAGCAGGACCCGGACAACGTGCCCATCGTGCAGCGCTGGATCGACAAGTGGTTCTGGCGCGGCTACCGCCTGCTGACCCTGGTCGCGATGATGCAGGACTACATGCTGCCCAAGCGCGTGATGAGCTGGAAGGAAGCCTGGGAGATGTACGCCGAAGAAAACGGCGGCGCCCTGTTCAAGGACCTGGCGCGCTACGGCATCCGCGAGCCGGCCGGCTGGAAGCAGGCCTGCGAAGGCAAGGACCACATCAGCCACCAGACCTGGGCCACCTTCTACAACTACAACGGCGCCGCCCCGTTACACACCTGGGTGCCCAAGGAAGACGAACTGGCCTGGCTGAGCGAGAAGTACCCCGAGACCTTCGACAAGTACTACCGCCCGCGCTGGGAGTTCTGGCGCGACCAGGCCGCCGAAGGCAAGCGCTTCTACAACAAGACGCTGCCGATGCTGTGCACCACCTGCCAGATCCCGATGCTGTTCACCGAAGAGGGTGACCCCAGCAAGATCTGCTACCGCGACAGCGACTACAAGGCCTACAAGTACCACTTCTGCAGCGACCACTGCAAGAGCATCTTCGACCACGAGCCCGAGAAGTACGTGCAGAGCTGGCTGCCGGTGCACCAGATCTACCAGGGCCACTGCTTCCCCGAAGGCACCGACCCGACCGCCGAGGGCTTCGACCCGCTGATGGCCGTGTTCAAGTACTACGAGATGGAAGTCGGCCGCGACAACTTCGACTTCGAAGGTTCGGAAGACCAGAAGAACTTTGCCGCCTGGAAGGGCGAGCCCCTGGTGCAAGGAGAGCAGAAATGAGCGTCGTCGCCATCGCCCCCTACGAGTTCACGCCCAGGGATGTGCGCGAGAACTTCCCCGCCCCGCTGCTCTACATCGGCTGGGAAGACCACCTGATGTTCTGCGCCCCCGTCTGCCTGCCGCTGCCGCCGGACACCCCGTTCGGCGCGATGTCGGCCGCGGTGCTGCCCGGCATCTACGGTTACCACCCGGACTTCGCCAGGATCGACTGGGCCCGGGCCGAGTGGAAGAAGAACGGCCAGCCCTGGACGCCCGACCCGGCCAAGTCGCTGGCCGAGAACGGCCTGGTGCACAAGGACGCGATCCGCTTCAGAACCCCTGGGCTCACAGGGATCAAAGGTTCGTTCAGCTGATCCGGCCATGAGCTACCAACTGACGATCGAGCCGCTGGGCGCGACCATCGAGGTCGAAGAAGGCCAGACCGTGCTGGACGCGGTGCTGCGGCAGGGTCTCTACCTGCCGCACGCCTGCGGCCACGGCCTCTGCGGCACCTGCAAGGTGCAGGTCTGCGATGGCGAGGTGGACCACGGCGCGGCCAACCCGTTCGCGCTGATGGACTTCGAGCGCGACGACGGCAAGACCCTGGCCTGCTGCGCCACGCTGCAGGCCGACACCACCATCGAGGCCGACATCGACGAGGAACCCGATGCGCGCGTGATCCCGGTGCGCGACTTCGCGGCCACGGTCAGCCGCGTCGAGGACCTCACGCCCACCATCAAGGCGATCCACCTGCAGCTGGACAAGGCCATCGACTTCCAGGCGGGGCAGTACGTGCAGGTGGAAATCCCGGGTGTGGGCAGCCGCGCCTTCTCGATCGCCAATCAACCCGCCGACGTGGCCGCCACGAAGGGCATCGAGCTCAACGTGCGCAAGCTGCCCGGCGGCGCCGGCACCACCTGGCTGCACGAGCAGCTCAAGGCCGGCGACCGCCTGCGCGTGGCCGGCCCCTACGGCCGTTTCTTCGTGCGCGAGTCGGCGCGCCAGCCGATGCTGTTCATGGCCGGCGGCTCGGGGCTGTCGAGCCCGCGCTCGATGATCGCGGACCTGCTCTCGCGCGGCTGCACGCTGCCCATCACCCTGGTCTACGGACAGCGTTCGCACGAGGAGCTGTACTACGACGCCGAGTTCCGCGCGCTCGCCGAACAGCACGCCAACTTCTCGTACGTGCCGGCGCTCTCGCACGAGCCCGAGGGCTCGGACTGGGACGGCTTCCGCGGCTTCGTGCACGAAGCGGCCAAGGCGCATTTCGGCGGCAGCTTTGTGGGCCAGAAGGCCTACCTGTGCGGGCCGCCGCCCATGATCGAGGCCTGCATCTCCACCCTGATGCAGGGCCGCCTGTTCGAGCGCGACATCTACACCGAGAAGTTCCTCTCGGCGGCCGACGCGCAGGCCGCCCGCAGCCCGCTGTTCAGGCAGGTCTGAGGCCGTTGCCGCCCTTCGTTTCGCTCTTCCCATGCGCACGCACCACCTCCAGGAACATGGCCAGCACCGGCGACGGATCGCCGCGCCGGTAGAGGCAGCTCAGCTCCAGGTCCTTGAGGTGGCGGCTGCGCAAGGGCACGAACACCACGCCCGGCAGGCGCAGGCTGGCGGCCGACCGGGTGGCGATGGTCAGCCCGAAGCCACTGGCCACCAGGGCCACGGCCGTCACCACGTCCTCGACGTCCTGCTCGACCGCCAGCCGCACGCCTTCCTGGCGGAAGGCCTCGGCCACTTCCTGCGCCAGCCCGTGGATGGCCTCGTTGGGGTAGAGGATCATGGGCAGCCCGTCGAGGTCGGCCATCCCGACCTGCCTGCGCTGCGCCAGCGGGTGCGCTTCGTGCATCGCCACCAGCAGCGGCTCGCGCAGCACCGACTCGACCACCAGGTCCGGCTCGGGCGGGATCAGGCGGTTGAAGCCCACGCTGATGCGCCGTTCGCGCAGCGCCTGCAGCTGCTCGGACTTGGTGAGGTTGTGCAGCGCGATGCGCACCTCGGGCCGCTGCGCGTGGAACTTCGCGAGCACGCGGGGAATGACGTCCAGCACGCCCGAGCCGTAGATGCCCACGTCGAGCTGGCCGGTCAGGCCCTGCGCCGCGCGCCGCGTGCGCTCGGCCGCGCGCTGCGCCAGGTGCAGCAGGTTGGGCACCTCGTCCAGCAGCGTCTGGCCCGCCTCGGTCAGCTCCACGCCGGCCGGTGCGCGCAGGAACAGCGGCGCCCCCATCTCGTCTTCCAGCGCCTTGATCTGGCGCGACAGCGGCGGCTGCGCCATGTGCAGGCGCTCGGCCGCGCGGGTGAAGTTGCGCTCTTCGGCGACCGCCAGAAACTGGCGCATGTCCTTGAGATCCATGAGGCCTCCTGGTTCGGTTCGCAATACCTCACCAGTATAGGGTCGCAAAAATTCGGTATTGGACGGTATGACCGCTCCACCCTATCTTTGGCAGCTGGAGCTGCTGCGTTGAAGAAGAACTGAGACATGTCCCTGTTTGACTCCCGCCCCAAGTTCGCCGTGCACGTGGCCCAGACGGACGAGACCTTTCCCTGCGCCGGCAATGAAAGCCTGCTCACCGGCATGGTCCGCCTGGGCCGCAAGGGCATCCCGGTGGGTTGCGTCAACGGCGGCTGCGGGGTCTGCAAGGTCCGCATCGTCGAGGGACAGATCAAGGCCCTGGGGCCGATCAGCCGTGCACACGTGACGCTCGACGAAGAGAACCAGGGCTACACGCTGGCCTGCCGCGTGGCGCCACAGACGCCGGTGAACCTCGAAGTGGCCGGCAAGTTGAGCAAACCGTTTTCCAAGGGGCGCGCAGAGTCTGCGACTGCCAGCCCTTCGATTCAGCAGCAGTAACCAACCACCAGGAGACACAACATGGGTGTGATGCGCATCGGGCACGCGAGCCTGAAAGTGATGGACATGGACGCCGCGGTCAAGCACTACGAAAACGTGCTCGGCCTCAAGACCACCATGAAAGACAAGGCCGGCAATGTCTACCTCAAGTGCTGGGACGAGTGGGACAAGTACTCACTGATCCTGACACCGTCCGACCAGGCCGGCCTGAACCACGTGGCCTACAAGGTCGAGAAGGACAGCGACCTCGACGAGTTGCAGAAGAAGGTGGAAGCCTGGGGCGTGAAGACCACCGTGCTGCCAGAAGGCACCCTGCCGTCCACCGGCCGCATGCTGCAGTTCAACCTGCCCAGCGGCCACGAGATGCGCCTGTACGCCATGAAGGAGTACGTGGGCACCGAGGTCGGCACCACCAACCCCGACCCGTGGCCGGACGGACTCAAAGGCTCGGGCGTGCACTGGCTGGACCACCTGCTGCTGATGTGCGAGATGAACCCCGAAGCCGGCATCAACACCGTGGCCGACAACACGCGCTTCATGACCGAGGCGCTGGACTTCTTCCTGACCGAGCAGGTGCTGGTCGGCCCCGAAGGCAACATGCAGGCCGCCACCTGGATGGCCCGCACCACCACGCCGCACGACATCGCCTTCGTCGGCGGCGCCAAGAGCGGCCTGCACCACATCGCCTTCTTCCTCGACTCGTGGCACGACGTGCTGAAGTCGGCCGACGTGATGGCCAAGAACAAGACCAAGATCGACGTCGCACCGACGCGCCACGGCATCACCCGCGGCGAGACGATCTATTTCTTCGACCCCAGTGGCAACCGCAACGAGACCTTTGCCGGCCTGGGCTACCTGGCCCAGCGCGACCGCCCCGTGACCACCTGGACCGAGGACCAGCTGTGGAGCGGCATCTTCTATCACACGGGTGAAGCGGTGCCGTCTTTCACCGAGGTGTACACGTGATCACCCCCCTGCGCCGCTGACGCGGCTTCCCCCCTCTCTGACGCGCCTTCGGCGCTTGGAGGGGGGACGGCACCTGAGGCCCGGCGGAGCCGGTTCCTCGGTGCCCCTCGAACTGGCTCCCCCTCCTTCTCATTGTTCTTCTGATGACAACCGCTCTTTCTGTTCCTTCTGCCGTCATCACCGCATCGGCGGCCTCTCTGGCCTGTCAGGCGGCGCTGGCGCATGCAGAGGCATTGGGCATTCGCATCAACGTGGCCGTGACCGATGCCTCGGGCACGCTCGCCGCCTTCTTGCGCATGCCCAATGCCTTTCTGCATTCGATCGACATCGCGATCGACAAGGCCTACACCGCGGCCAGCTTCGGCTTCCCCACCTCGCAGTGGGGCGGCGTGATCGGCGACGACGAGCTGCTGCGCATCGGCCTGAACCAGCGCCAGCGCCTGGTGCTGTTCGGTGGCGGCCTGCCCATCGTGGCCGACGGCCAGCGCATCGGCGGCATCGGTGTTTCCGGCGGCTCGGCCGAGCAGGACGAAGCCTGCGCCCGCGCCGGCCTGCAGGCCCTGGGGCTCGATTGATTTTTCATTTCATCCACACACCATGAAACAGTTCCTGAACTTCATCAACGGCGATTTCGTCGCCACCGCCAAGACCTTCGAAAACCGCAACCCGGCCACCAACGAGGTCGTAGGTCTGGTGCACGAGGCCGGTCAGGCCGAGGTCGACGCGGCCGTGGCCGCGGGCCGCGCCGCGCTCAAGGGCGAGTGGGGCACGATGAGCGTGGTCAAGCGCGCCGAACTGCTGCACGCGGTGGCCGACGAGATCAACCGCCGCTTCGACGACTTCCTCGCCGCCGAACTGGCCGACACCGGCAAGCCGCGCTCGCTGGCTTCGCACATCGACATCCCGCGCGGCGCCGCCAACTTCAAGATCTTTGCGGACATCGTCAAGAACGTGCCGACCGAGAGCTTCCAGATGACCACGCCCGACGGCGGCACTGCCATCAGCTACGGCCTGCGCACACCCCTGGGCGTGGTCGGCGTGATCTGCCCCTGGAACCTGCCGCTGCTGCTGATGACCTGGAAGGTCGGCCCGGCCCTGGCCTGCGGCAACACCGTCATCGTCAAACCCTCGGAGGAAACCCCCGCCACCGCGACCCTGCTGGGCGAGGTGATGAACGCGGTCGGCGTGCCCAAGGGCGTGTACCAGGTGCTGCACGGCTTCGGCCCCGGCTCGGCCGGCGAATTCATCACCAAGCACCCGGGTGTCAACGGCATCACCTTCACCGGCGAGACCCGCACGGGTGAAGCCATCATGGCCGCCGCCGCCAAGGGTGTGCGCCCGGTGTCGTTCGAACTCGGCGGCAAGAACGCCGGCATCGTGTTCGCCGACGCCGACTTCGACAAGGCCATCGCCGGCATCACCCGCAGCGCCTTCGAGAACTGCGGCCAGGTCTGCCTGGGCACCGAACGCGTGTACGTGCAGCGCCCGATCTTCGACAAGTTCGTCGCCGCGCTGAAAGAAAAGGCTGAGGGCCTGAAGATCGGCGGCCCCGACATGCCGGGCGTGGGCATCGGCCCGCTGATCTCGGCCGAACACAAGCAGAAGGTCATGGGCTACTACGCCAAGGCCAGGGCCGAGGGGGCGACCGTCGTCACCGGCGGCGGTGAACCGGCCATGACGGGCGAGTACGCCAACGGCCACTTCGTGCAGCCCACTATCTGGACCGGCCTGCCCGAAAGCGCCAGCGTGATCCGCGAGGAGATCTTCGGCCCCTGCTGCCACATCGCCCCCTTCGACACCGAAGAGGAAGCGATTGCGCTGGCCAACGCCACCGACTACGGCCTGGCGACCACCGTGTGGACGCAGGATCTGGGCAAGGCGCACCGCATGGCCTCGGCCATCGAGGTCGGCCTGTGCTGGATCAACAGCTGGTTCCTGCGTGACCTGCGCACCGCCTTCGGCGGCAGCAAGGCCTCGGGCATCGGCCGCGAAGGCGGCGTGCACTCGCTGGAGTTCTACACGGAACTCCGCAACGTGATGGTGAAGCTGTGATCTCCCCCCTGCGCCGCTGCGCGGCTTCCCCCCTCCGTTGCGCGTCTTCGACGCTTCGAGGGGGACGCCGCCTGTGGCCCGGCATAGCCGGTTCCACGGCTGCCCTGGACGAACGGCCTCGTGCGCCGACAGCGAGTGGGCCGGGGCGACTGGTGCAGTGAAGTAAAGGAGGAGGCGAGCGCGCAGCGACCGACGGGGGACATGAACGGAACCAGTCGTCCCGGCCCACTCGCCGCCCCTTCAAAGCAAAGACCTCAAGGACAAGACACATGAATGCCCCACACAACCCTGAAATTGCGCTGAGCGTTCGCACAGGCAGCTTCAACACCAACGTGCACGACCTCGGCAGCTCCAAGCCGGGACAGCCTCCGGTGCTGTTCATCCACGGCTCCGGTCCGGGTGTAAGCGCCTGGGCCAACTGGCGCCTCGCCATGCCGGTCATCGCCAAGGATCGGCGAGTCATCGCGCCCGACATGGTGGGCTTCGGCTACACCGACCGCCCCGCCGGCATGACCTACAACATGGACACCTGGGTCCAGCAGGCGCTGGATGTCATGGACGCGATGGGCGTCGAGAAAGCCGACGTGGTCGGCAACAGCTTTGGCGGCGCGCTCTCGCTGGCGCTGGCGATCCGCGCGCCGCAGCGCGTGCGCCGCCTGGTGCTCATGGGCTCGGTCGGTGTGCCCTTCCCGATCACGCCGGGCCTGGACGCGGTCTGGGGCTACGAGCCCTCGCTGGCCACCATGAAGCGCCTGCTGGACATCTTCGCCCACAGCCGCGCGCTGGTCACCGACGAGCTGGCCGAGCTGCGCTACCAGGCCAGCATCCGCCCCGGCTTCCAGGAATCCTTCTCGGCCATGTTCCCGGCCCCGCGCCAGCGCTGGGTCGACGCCATGGCCAGCCCCGAATCGGCGATCCGCGCGCTGCCGCACGAGACGCTCATCGTCCACGGCCGCGAGGACCAGGTGATTCCGCTGCAGACCTCGCTCACGCTGAGCCAGTGGATTCCCAACAGCCAGCTGCACGTGTTCGGCCACTGCGGCCACTGGACGCAGATCGAACACGCCGCGCGCTTCGCCCAGCTGGTGTCGAACTTCCTCGCCGAAGCCGACGCGCAGGGCGCCGCGTCCGCCTGACCCCTTTTCCCACACAGAACACCATGGACAACTCCAAGATCCAGCACTACGGCGACGAGCTCTACCAGTCGCTGCTCGACCGCCAACCCGTCGCTCCGCTGACCGACCGCGAAGCGGACATCACCATCGAGGACGCCTACCAGATCCAGCTGCGCATGATCCAGCGCCGGCTGGACGCGGGCGAGCGCGTGGTGGGCAAGAAAATAGGCGTGACGAGCAAGGTCGTGATGGACATGCTCAAGGTCAACCAGCCCGACTTCGGCCACCTGCTCTCGGGCATGGTCTACAACGAAGGCCAGCCCATCCCGGTGAGCAGCATGATCGCGCCCAAGGCCGAGGCAGAGGTCGCCTTCATCCTGGCGCGCGACCTCGAAGGCCCCGGCGTCACCGCGGCCGACGTGCTGCGCGCCACCGACTGCGTGATGCCGTGCTTCGAGATCGTCGACTCGCGCATCAAGGACTGGAAGATCAAGATCCAGGACACCGTGGCCGACAACGCCTCCTGCGGCGTGCTCACGCTCGGCGGCCTGCGCAAGAGCCCGCGCGACCTCGACCTCGCGCTGGCCGGCATGGTGCTGGAAAAGAACGGCGAAATCATCAGCACGTCCTGCGGCGCATCGGTGCAGGGCTCGCCGGTCAACGCGGTGGCCTGGCTGGCCAACACGCTCGGCCGTCTGGGCATCGGCCTCAAGGCCGGCGACATCATCCTCTCTGGCTCGCAGTCGCCGCTGGTGCCGGTGGTCGCGGGCGACAGCCTGTATTGCAGCGTCGGCGGCCTGGGCGGCACGTCGGTGCGTTTCGTCGCCTGAGCGGGAAGGAAACAACCACATGAAACTCGACAAGAACACCCTCGCCCAGCTCGCCGAGCACCTGGAAAACGCCGAGCTGAAGGCGCACGACGTCACCAAGATCACCGACGACCACCCGGACATGGACTGGGACGACGCCTACGCGATCCAGGACCTGATCCGCGCGCGCAAGGAAAGCCGTGGCCACAAGACGGTGGGCCTCAAGTGCGGCCTGACCTCCTACGCCAAGATGAAGCAGATGGGCGTGGACACGCCGGTCTTCGGCTTCGTCAGCGACTACATGGCCTGCGCCGAAGGCAGCGACATCAAGACCTCCGAACTCATCCACCCCAAGGTCGAGGCCGAGATCTGCGTCGTCACCAAGGCGCCGCTCAAAGGTCCGGGCTGCCACGTCGGCGCCGTGATGGCCGCGATCGACTTCGTGATCCCCGGCGTGGAGATCATCGACAGCCGCTACCGCGACTTCAAGTTCGACCTCAAGAGCGTGATCGCCGACAACACCTCGGCCTCGCGCTTCGTGATCGGTGGCCGCGCCCGTCGTGTGGAAGACCTGGACCTGCGCACGCTGGGCGTGGTGCTGGAGAAGAACGGCCAGATCGTGGCCATGGCCGCCGGCGCCGCCGTGATGGGCCACCCGGCCGCCGCCATCGCCGCCCTGGCCAACCACCTGGGCGCGCGCGGTCAGGAGATCCCGACGGGCAGCTTCATCATGACCGGCGGCGTGACCGAAGCCATTGCGGTGCAGGCCGGCGACAGCGTGAACGTGCGCTTCCAGGACCTGGGCACGGTTGGCATGCGATTCGTCTGAGCGCCGCCCTGAGCCGCCTGCACCCATGAACGCACCCGCCACCCCGTCGCGCGCCGTGACCGTGCTGGTCACGCGCCGGGTCGCACCCCAAGGCGTGGCCGGCTTCGAGACGGCCATGGCCGGCATGATCGAGGCAGCGACCCACTTCCCCGGCCACCTGGGCGGCCACCTGGGCGGCCAGCTGGTGCGCCCTGGCGAGGCCGGCGGCGGCGACGAGCCCCTGCTCTACCACGTGGTCTTCGCCTTCGACAACGAGGCGCACCTGGCCGCCTGGCAGGACTCGCCCGAGCGGGCCCGCTGGCTCGCGCAAGTCGCACCCCACACCGTCGGTGCGCAGGAGATGCGCCGGGTCAGCGGGCTGGACTACTGGTTCGCGCCGGCGGGCAGCACCACCAAGGCGCCGCCGCGCTGGAAGGTGGCGATCGTGACTTGGCTGGGCATCTTCCCGACCGTGCTGCTGCTGTTCCTCACCGTGGCGCCGCTGCTGGCCGACTGGCCGCTGGTGCCGCGCACCATGGTCATCACCGTGCTGGTGGTGGTCCTCATGACCTGGGTGGTGGCGCCGCGCCTGACCCGCTGGCTGGCCGGCTGGCTGCACGCCCGTCCGCCCGTAGGAGGGCGCCCATGAGCCCGGCACCACGCCCCCTGGCGGGGCAGACCGCCTTCGTCTCGGGCTCGACCGCTGGCATCGGCCTGGCCATCGCCCAGGCCCTGCTGGCCGACGGCGCCCATGTGGTGCTCAACGGCCGCGGCGAGGCGTCGGTGCAGCGCGCCCTGCAGACCCTGCGCCAACAGCACCCGCAGGCCGAGGTGTCGGGCATCGCCGCCGACCTGGGCACCGCCGCCGGCTGCGAGCAGGTGGCGACCCGGCTGGCCGATGTGGACATCCTGGTCAACAACCTCGGCATCTTCGAGCCCAAGCCCTTCGAGCAGATCGCCGACGCCGACTGGCAGCACCTGTTCGAGGTCAACGTGATGAGCGGCGTGCGCCTCGCCCGCGCCGCGCTGCCCGGCATGCTGACGCGCAACCGCGGCCGCATCGTCTTCATCTCCAGCGAGTCGGGCATCTGCCCGCCGGCCGAGATGGTGCATTACGGCATGAGCAAGTCGGCCCAGCTGTCCGTGGCACGCGGCCTGGCCGAGTGCTGCGCCGGCACCGCCGTCACGGTCAACAGCGTGCTGCCCGGCCCCACGCTGACCGAAGGCGCACGCGCTTTCTTCGACACGCTCGCCGCGCAGCAGGGCCTGAGCTTCGACGAAGCCGCGGCCCGCTTCTTCCGCGACGCGCGCCCCACCTCGCTGCTGCGCCGCTTCATCCGCCCCGACGAGGTGGCGGCCATGGTGGCCTACGTCTGCAGCCCGCAGGCCAGCGCCACCACCGGCGCCGCGCTGCGGGTGGACGGTGGCGTGGTGCGCACGCTCACCTGAACCTTTTTTCTTCTTCCCCCAGGAGTCAACCCATGACCAAAAAAATCAAGTGCGCCCTGATCGGGCCCGGCAACATCGGCACCGACCTGCTGGCCAAGCTGCAGCGCAGCCCCTTGCTCGAACCCGTGTGGATGGTGGGCATCGATCCCAACTCCGACGGTCTCAAGCGCGCCAAGGAGATGGGCATCAAGACCACCGCCGAGGGTGTGGACGGCCTGATCCCGCACATGAAGGCCGACGGTGTGCAGATCGTGTTCGACGCCACCAGCGCCTACGTGCACGCCGAGAACTCGCGCAAGGTCAATGAGCAGGGCGCGATGATGATCGACCTCACGCCCGCCGCCATCGGCCCCTACTGCGTGCCGCCGGTCAACCTCAAGCAGCACGTCGGCCAGCGCGAGATGAATGTGAACATGGTCACCTGCGGCGGCCAGGCCACCATCCCCATGGTCTACGCGGTCAGCCGCGTGCAGCCGGTGAGCTACGGCGAGATCGTCGCCACCGTGTCCAGCAAATCGGTCGGTCCCGGCACGCGCAAGAACATCGACGAGTTCACCCGCACCACGGCCGGCGCGGTCGAGAAGGTGGGCGGCGCCAAGAAGGGCAAGGCCATCATCGTGATCAACCCGGCCGAGCCGCCGCTGATCATGCGCGACACGGTGCACTGCCTGGTCGAAGGCACGCCCGACGAGGCCGCGATCACGAAGTCGGTGCACGACATGATCAAGGAAGTGCAGAAGTACGTGCCGGGCTACAAGCTGGTCAACGGCCCCGTCTTCGACGGCAACCGCGTCTCGGTCTTCATGGAGGTCGAGGGCCTGGGCGACTACCTGCCCAAGTACGCCGGCAACCTGGACATCATGACCGCCGCCGCCGCGCGCACCGCCGAGATGTTTGCCGAAGAAATCCTGAAGGGCGAGCTCGTGCTCGAACCCGTCGCCGCCTGATCCGGAGCACCCCATGAGCCAGCAAAAAATCACCCTGCACGACATGACCCTGCGCGACGGGATGCACCCCAAGCGCCACCTGATGACGCTCGAACAGATGAAGAGCATCGCCTGCGGCCTCGACGCCGCCGGTGTGCCGCTGATCGAGGTCACCCACGGCGACGGCCTGGGCGGCTCCAGCGTCAACTACGGCTTCCCGGCCCACTCCGACGAGGAGTACCTGGGCACCGTGATCCCGCTGATGAAGCAGGCCAAGGTCTCGGCCCTGCTGCTGCCCGGCATCGGCACCGTCGACCACCTGAAGATGGCGCACGGCCTGGGCGTGCACACCATCCGCGTGGCCACGCACTGCACCGAAGCCGACGTGAGCGAGCAGCACATCACCTTCGCCCGAAAGCTCGACATGGACACCGTGGGCTTCCTGATGATGGCCCACATGAACAGCCCCGAAGGCCTGGTGAAACAGGCCAAGCTGATGGAGGGCTATGGCGCCAACTGCATCTACATCACCGACTCGGCCGGCTACATGCTGCCCGCCGACGTGAAGGCCCGCCTGCAGGCCGTGCGCGACGCGCTCAAGCCCGAGACCGAGCTGGGCTTCCACGGCCACCACAACCTGGCCATGGGCGTGGCCAACTCGGTCGCCGCCATTGAATGTGGCGCCACCCGCATCGACGCTGCCGCCGCCGGCCTGGGCGCGGGCGCAGGCAACACGCCGATGGAAGTGCTGGTCGCCGTGCTCGACCGCATGGACGTGCAGACCGGTGTGGACGTCTGGAAGATCCAGGACGTGGCCGAAGACCTGGTCACGCCCATCATGGACTTCCCGATCCGCATCGACCGCGACGCGCTCACGCTGGGCTACGCCGGCGTGTACGGCAGCTTCCTGCTGTTCGCCAAACGCGCCGCCGTCAAGTACGGCCTGTCGGCGCGCGACATCCTGGTCGAACTGGGCCGCAAGAAGATGGTCGGTGGCCAGGAAGACATGATCGAAGACACGGCCATGACCATGGCTCGCGCGCGAGATGCGCGCGAGCAGAAAAAAGCGGCCTGAGGAACGCACCCTATGCAACGCAGAGATTTCATCGCCTCCGTGGGGGCCGGCCTGGCCCTGGCACCCGCCGCTGGTTGGTCGCAGGACGCCTACCCCGCCCGTCCCGTCAAGCTCATCGTGCCCTTCCCACCGGGTGGACCCACCGACATCATGGGCCGCACCGCCGCCAAGGCCATGGGCGACGCGCTGGGCCAGTCCTTCGTGGTCGAGAACAAGGCCGGCGCCGGCGGCAACATCGGCACCGACGCGGTGGCCAAGGCCGCACCGGACGGCTACACCATCGGGCTGTCGGCCATCAGCAGCCTGGCCATCGCGCCCTACCTCTACGACAAGCTGCCGTTCCAGGTGGAAAAGGACTTCGCCCCGATCTCGCTGGTGGGCACCACGCCCTGCGTGATCGTCGTGCACCCGAGCGCACCGTTCGCCGACCTCAAGGGTCTGGTGGCCTACGCCAAGGCCAACCCGGGCAAGCTCGGCTACGCCACGTCCGGCATCGGCACCAGCAACCACCTGGCGGCCGAGCTGCTGCAGTCGGTGGCCGGCATCGAACTCACCAACATCCCCTACAAGGGGTCGAGCCAGATCGTGCCGGACCTGCTCTCGGGCACGGTGATCATGAGCATGGAAAGCTCGCTGGCCACCACCTTGCAGCACATCCGCAGCGGCAAGCTCAAGGCGCTGGCCGTCACCTCGCCCACGCGCGCCAAGGCCCTGCCGGACGTACCGACCGTGGCCGAGTCCGGTTACCCCGGCTTCGCGGTGGAGACCTGGTTCGGCCTGGTCGCCCCCGCCGCCACCCCGGCCGCCGTCGTGCAGAAGCTGCACGACGCCTGGGCCAAAGGCGCCAAGACCGCCGAGGCCCAGGCCGCGTTCGACAACATCTCCGGCAACCTGCGCGTCACCACGCCCCAGGAGTTCGACGCCTTCATCAAGGCCGAGAACAACCGCTGGGGTGCCCTGATCCGCAAGCTGGACATCAAAGCCAACTGACCCAGGAGACCACCACCATGCCGTTCGCACAGATCTACATACTCGAAGGCCGCACGCCCGAGCAGAAGAAGGCCGTGATCGAGAAGGTCACCCAGGCGCTGCACGAGGCCATCGACGCGAAGAAGGAAACCATCCGCGTCTGGATCCACGAAATGCCCAAGGAGAACTGGGGCATCGCGGGCGTCAGCGCCAAAGACCTCGGCCGCTGACCAGGACCGGAATCGCCGCCCAGCGCTACCAGGGGCGCGTGGTGCAGGCGGCCCTGCAGGCCCATGGCCGCGTCGACGCGTCGGTGCACAACGTGGGCGGCACCATCTGGGTGCGTCTCGCCCGGTGCCATCGACAACGGCCAGCGCATCGTGCCGCGCAACCCGCAGCCGCTGAGCGAGGCCGAGACCGGCTGGATGAAAGCCATCTACACCCAGTTGCTGCGCGACACGCCGATGAACCGCCTGGGCACACCAGAAGAGATCGCCGCGGACTTGGCGGCCGGGTGGTGACAATGGGACACACCCTGTTCACCACACCCCGAGGAGAAGGCCCTTGAACGCTGCCCACCTGTCGCTGGCCGAGCACGCCGCCCGCCTGCGCCGCCGCGAACTGACGGCGGTGGCCCTGATCGACACCTGCGCGCAACACCACGCGCGCATGGAACCCCGGCTCAACGCCTACAAGACCTGGGACGGCGCGCGCGCCCGCAGCGCCGCCGCTGCGGTCGACACCCTGCTGGACCAGGGCCAGGACCTGGGCCCGCTGATGGGCTTGCCGGTGTCGGTGAAGGACCTGTACGGCGTGCCCGGCCTGCCGGTGTTTGCGGGCAGCGACGAGGCCCTGCCCGAAGCCTGGCAGGCGGCCGGCCCGCTGGTCGCGCGGCTGCAGCGGCAACTGGGCATCGTGGTCGGCAAGACGCACACGGTCGAGTTCGCGTTCGGGGGTCTTGGCGTCAACGCCCACTGGGGCACGCCCCGGAACCCCTGGTCACCCCACGAGCACCGCGTGCCAGGCGGGTCCAGCGCGGGCGCGGGCGTCTCGCTGGTGCAGGGCAGCGCCCTGCTGGCGCTGGGCACCGACACCGCCGGTTCGGTGCGCGTGCCCGCGTCCATGACCGGACAGGTGGGCCTGAAGACCACCGTGGGGCGCTGGCCGGTCGAAGGCATCGTGCCCCTGTCGTCCTCGCTCGACACCGCGGGCGTGCTCACCCGCACGGTGGAAGACCTGGCCTACGCGTTCGCCGCCCTCGACACAGAGAGCCAGGGCCTGCCCGCGCCTGCCCCGGTGCGCGTGCAAGGACTGCGCGTCGGCGTGCCGACCAACCACTTCTGGGACGACATCGACCCGAGCATCGCCGCCGCCGTGGAAGCGGCCGTTCAGCGCCTCGCCCAGGCCGGCGCGCAGGTGGTCCGGTTCCCGCTGCCGCACTGCGAGGAAGCCTTCGACATCTTCCGCCGCGGCGGCCTCGCAGCGTCCGAACTCGCGGCCTACCTCGACCAGCACTTCCCGCACAAGGTGGAGCGGCTGGACCCGGTGGTGCGCGACCGCGTGCGCTGGGCCGAGCAGGTGTCTTCCGTCGAGTACCTGCGGCGCAAGGCCGTGCTGCAGCGCTGCGGCGCGGGCGCGGCCCGGTTGTTCGACGACGTCGACGTCCTGCTCACGCCCACCGTGCCCGCCTCGCCGCCGCGGCTGGCCGACATCGGCACGGTGGAGACCTACGCGCCGGCCAACATGAAGGCCATGCGCAACACCGCCATCAGCAACCTGTTCGGCTGGTGCGCGCTGACGATGCCCGTGGGCCTCGACGCCAACCGGATGCCGGTGGGCCTGCAGCTGATGGGGCCGCCGCGCGCCGAAGCGCGGCTGATCGGCATCGCGCTCGGCATCGAGGCCCTCATCGGCCAGGGCCACGCGCTGCTGGGCGCGCCCGACCTGCCATAGCCGGCGCGCCCCACCCTCAACCTTTCCAGGCGGAGCCCCCCCATGACCCAGACGCCCAACCAACTCGCCGAAGCGATCTGGGCCGCCCGCCAGGCCGGTCGGACACTGGACGCCGCAGCCACCATCGGCACGCCCGACCTCGCCACCGCCTACGCCATCCAGCGCGCGCTGCTCGGCCTGCGCCTGGCCGCCGGCGAGCGCGTGGTCGGGTGGAAGCTGGGTTACACGTCGGAAGTGATGCGCCGCCAGATGGGCATAGCCCGGCCCAACATCGGGCCGCTGACCGACCGGATGCTGCTGAACTCGGGCGACGCGGTGCACGGGGTCTCCTCGTTTTCAGTGCAATAAGTGACGGTACGAAAAGCTAGCACTGGCG
>NZ_DAOMOQ010000015.1:0-70370 GCF_035444425.1 Ottowia sp.
GCTGAAGCATTCGCTTCAGCGGCCTAGCCTGTGCAGGTTCTGCTGGGTCAATACAAAATGCCGTACCGCCCCTGAAAAAGTCAGGAGGTTCTAAGACAAACGCGCTCTGAGACGGGTTTTGAGGTCGCCGGCCCGACTGGGCAGTCAGGAGCCCATATCAAAAAACCCCACGTGGTGCGGGGCTTCGGGCGCCTTCAAATCGCAGTTAGCAAGTTGGAAGGTCTTGGGCTGGCGGAGAAGGAGGGATTCGAACCCTCGATACGGTAAACCGTATACCGGATTTCGAGTCCGGCGCATTCGACCACTCTGCCACCTCTCCTGCTTCGTGTCGAAGGGCGGATTCTAGCAGCCGCGCGGCTGGGGTTCACGCCGGTTCGGCTGTCAGGGTCTCCAGGCCACCGAGGTAGGCTTGCAAGGCCTTCGGGATGCTGATCGAGCCATCGGCGTTCTGGTGGTTCTCCAGCACCGCCACCAGCGCGCGGCCGACGGCCAGGCCGGAGCCATTGAGGGTGTGCACCAGTTCGTTCTTGCCCTGCGCGTTCTTGAAGCGGGCCTGCATGCGGCGCGCCTGGAAGGCCTCGCAGTTGCTGACTGAGCTGATCTCGCGATAGGTCTGCTGCGCCGGCACCCAGACTTCGAGGTCGTAGGTCTTGCTGGCGCCGAAGCCCATGTCGCCGGTGCTGAGCAGCACCACGCGGTACGGCAGTTCCAGCTTCTGCAGGATCGCCTCGGCGTGCGTCACCATCTGTTCCAGCGCGTCGTAGCTGTGCTCGGGATGCGTGATCTGCACCATCTCGACCTTGTCGAACTGGTGCTGGCGGATCATGCCGCGGGTGTCGCGCCCGGCGCTGCCGGCCTCCGAGCGGAAGCACGGCGTGTGCGCGGTCAGCCTGATGGGCAGATCGGCTTCGGCGACGATCTCGCCGCGCACCAGGTTGGTGAGCGAGACCTCGGAAGTCGGGATCAGGTAAAGAAGTTCGCCCTCGCCTTCCTGGCCGCCCTTCTTGGCGGCGAACAGGTCGGCCTCGAACTTGGGCAACTGGCCGGTGCCGCGCAGGGTCTCGGCGTTGACGATGTAGGGCGTGTAGCACTCGGCGTAGCCGTGCTGCGTAGTCTGCACGTCCAGCATGAACTGCGCCAGCGCCCGGTGCAGGCGCGCCACCGGGCCGCGCATGAAGGAAAAGCGCGTGCCGGCGAGCTTGACGCCGGTCTCGAAGTCGAGGCCCAGCGGCTCGCCCAGTTCGACGTGGTCGCGCACCGGGAAGTCGAACGCGCGCGGCGCCAGCCCGTGCGGCGCCCAGCGGCGCACTTCCTGGTTGGCGCCTTCGTCGGCGCCCACCGGCACGCTCGCGTGCGGCAGATTCGGCACGGCCAGCAGCAGATCGTTGAGCTCGTCCTGGATCACGTCGAGCCGCGCGGCGGAAGCGTCGAGTTCGTCCTTGATCGACGCCACCTGCGCCATCAGTTCATCCGCACTTTCGCCCTTGGCCTTGCGCTGGCCGATCTGCTTGCTCGCGCTGTTGCGCTGCGCCTGCAGTTCCTCGGTGCGGGTCTGGATGGTCTTGCGCTCGGCTTCGAGCGCACGGAACGCGCTCTCGTCGAGGAAGGGCTGCGGGTCCTTGCGCGTCTTCAGGCGTGCCAGCACGCCGTCGAGGTCCTTGCGAAGCAGAATGGGATCAAGCATGGACGGCGATTGTAGGTGTCCATGCGCGCGGGCCGAGGCACGACAACCGGGCCACCGGGCCCGCCACTCAGCGCAGATGCGACAGCTTGGCTTGGCCCGCGCCGTCCAGCTTCAGGCCCTTGGGCAGCGGGAACTTCACCGTTTCCTGGATGCCGTCGAGCTTGCGCACCGACAGCACGCCCAGGTGCTTGAGCCGGTCGATCACCTGCTGCACCAGCACCTCGGGCGCCGAGGCACCGGCCGTGAGACCGATGCGCTTCTTGCCTTCGAACCATTCGCGCTTCAGTTCTTCGGCGCTGTCCACCATGTAGGTGGTGGTGCCCAGCTTGTGCGCCACCTCGCGCAGGCGGTTCGAGTTGCTGCTGGTCTGGCTGCCGACCACCACCACCACGTCGACCTGCGGCGCCATCAGCTTGACCGCGTCCTGCCGGTTCTGTGTCGCGTAGCAGATGTCCTGCTGCTTGGGCTCGCGGATGTTGGGAAAGCGCGCCTTCACGGCGGCGGTGATCTCGGCCGCGTCATCGACGCTCAGCGTGGTCTGCGTCACCACCGCCAGCTTCTCGGTCTGGCTCGGCTGGATGCGCGCCACGTCGGCGACGTCCTCCACCAGGTGGATGCCGCCGTCGAGTTGACCCATGGTGCCCTCGACCTCGGGATGGCCCTTGTGGCCGATCATGATGAACTCGTAGCCTTCCTTGTGCAGCTTGGCGACCTCGACGTGCACCTTGCTGACCAGCGGGCAAGTGGCGTCGAAGATGCGAAAGCCCCGGGCCTGGGCTTCCAGCTCGACAGATCTGGGCACGCCATGGGCACTGAAGATCAGGGTGGCGCCCGGCGGCACGTCGGCCAGATCCTCGATGAAGATGGCGCCCTTGGCCTTGAGGTCGTTGACGACGTAGGTGTTGTGCACGATCTCGTGGCGCACATAGATCGGCGCGCCGAACTTGGCCAGCGCGCGCTCGACGATCTCGATCGCCCGGTCGACGCCGGCGCAGAAGCCGCGCGGTTCGGCCAGCAGCACTTCAGCACGCGGCTCCATCACAGCACTCCAATCACATGTACTTCGAAAGTCACCGGCTGGCCCGCCAGCGGGTGGTTGAAGTCGAGCCTGAGCGCACCGTCCTCGCGCACCGCCTGCACCACGCCGGCAAACTGGCCCTCGCCACCAGGTGTCGGCAGCTGCACCACCTCGCCGACTTCGTAGCGTTCGCCAGGATCGCCCAGCGCATCCAGGTCCTTGCGCGCCAGCCACTGGATCATGTCCGGGTTGCGTTCGCCGAAGGCGGCGCCCGCGGGCAGGTCGAAGCTGGTGTGCGCGCCCTCGTTCAGGCCGATCAGGCAGGCCTCCACCGCCGGCGCCAGCTCGCCGGTGCCCAGCGACAGCGTCGCCGGCTTGCCGCCGAAGGTGTTGATGACGTCACCGCGTGGCCCGGCCAGGCGGTAATGCAGGGTGAGGAAAGATCCCGGTTCGACAACGCTCATGCATACCCCAGATAAACTGCCCCGGATTGTAGGAAACCCCCTGTTGCCCGACCGGCATGGCCCTGAAAGACCTTCCGCCCGACGCGCGTCCACGCGAGAAGCTGCTGGCACGTGGACCCGGCGCGCTCAGCGACGCCGAACTGCTGGCCCTGCTGCTGCGCACCGGCACCGCCGGGCGCGGCGTGCTGCAGATGGCGCAGGAAGTGCTGGATGCGTTCGATGGCATCGCCGGCCTGCTGCATGCCGGCGCCGATGACCTGCGGCGGGTCAAGGGGCTGGGCGGGCCGGCCAAGCGTGCCGAACTGGTCGCCGTGCTGGAGCTGGCGCGCCGCGCATTGGCACAGCAGCTGAAGCAGCGCGCCGTGTTCGACTCGCCCGCCGCGGTGAAGAGCTATCTGCAGCTGCAGCTGGCGCAGCGCGCGCACGAGGTGTTCGCGGTGCTGTTCCTCGACAGCCAGCACCGTCTGATCGCGCTGGAAGAGCTGTTTCGCGGGACGCTGACGCAGACCAGCGTGTACCCGCGCGAGGTGGTGCTGCGCGCGCTGCACCACCATGCCGCCGCCGTGGTGCTGGCGCACAACCACCCCAGCGGCAGCGTGCAGCCCAGCCGCGCCGACGAGGCCATCACGCAGGCGCTGAAGGCCGCACTGGCGCTCATCGACGTGCGCGTGATCGACCATGTGATCGTGGCGCCGGGCGAGGCCTTGTCGATGGCCGAGAAGGGACTCGTATGAAGGCCAAGTCCTTCGCCGAGCTGAAAGGCATGCGCCGGCAGCTGGCCGAGGCCGCGGCGCGCGCCGAGCAGCAGGCGGCCGAGCGCGCCGCCGCCGAGAAGCAGGCCGAGGCCGCAAAGAACCTGTTCGCGCGTGCCATCGGCCCGACGCAGCCGCTGCGCGCGCATGGCCGCGTGGTGCACGCGCCGGCACCGGTCACACCCGAGCCGCGCCAGCGCGCGCTGGACGAGCAGGCGGTGCTGCGCGAGGCGATCTCCGACGAGTTCGACGCCAGCACGCTGCTGCACACCGACGAGCACCTGAGCTTCCGCCGTCCCGGCATCGGCCCCGACGTCCCGCCCAGGCTGCGCCGCGGCGACTGGACCGTGCAGGCCGAGATCGACCTGCACGGCATGCGCACCGACGAGGCGCGCGAGGCGCTCGGCGCTTTCCTGCGCGAGGCGACGAAAGCCGGCCTGCGCTGCGTGCGCGTGGTGCACGGCAAGGGCCTGGGCTCACCCGGCCGCACGCCGGTGCTCAAGGCCAGGGTGCATGGCTGGCTGATCCAGAAGAAGGAGGTGCTGGCCTTCGTGCAGGCCAAGCCGCTGGAAGGCGGCGCGGGCGCTCTGCTGGTGCTGCTGGCGGCGGCCGGGCGCGGTTAACGGAACCCCGAGGCCGCACTACGGGTCAGCATTCGATCCCTGAGAATCCGGTTCACACGAGCTTTTCGAAGCGCGGTTGCCTCGCGGGGCAAGTACCCGATCGCTCTCTTCTGGCGAGCGGGCGGGTGCGGGCCTCAGGCCTCGTCCTGCCAGCGCGTTTCCATGCCCTGGGCCTGCAGCCGTGCCAGCAGTTCGCGCACGTGGGCGCGGTCGCGCGTCTGCAACACCAGTTCGATCTCGACGTTCTGCGCTGCGAGCATGGTGAAGGCGCGCTGGTGGCTGATCTCCTGCACGTTGGCGCCGGTGTCGGCCACCACCTGGGTGATGCGCGCCAGCGAGCCCGGCACGTCGCGCGTGCTGACCACGATGCGCGCCAGCCGACCCGAGCGCACCATGCCGCGCCGGATGATCGAGGCCAGCAGCATCGGATCGATGTTGCCGCCCGACAGCACCAGCCCGACGCGCCGCCCGGCAAAGCGCGCCGGGTGCCGCAGCAGCGCCGCCAGCGCCGCCGCGCCGGCGCCTTCGACCAGGGTCTTCTCGATCTCCAGCAGCATCACGATGGCCTGCTCGACATCGCTCTCGTCGACCAGCAGCCAGCCGTCGACGCGCTGGTGCAGCACCTCGGTGCAGTGCCGGCCGGGCGCACCGACCGCGATGCCGTCGGCAATCGTGCTCACGCCCTGCGCGTGGTGCTGGCTCGTCATCAGGTTGACCATGGCCGGAAAGCGCTGCGTCTGCACGCCGACCACCTCGATCTCCGGCTTGAGCCCCTTGGCCGCGGTGGCGATGCCGGCCATCAGGCCGCCGCCGCCCACCGGCACCACCAGGGTGTCGAGATCGGGGCGCGCCTGCAGCATCTCCAGTCCGATGGTGCCCTGGCCGGCCATGATGGCCTCATCGTCGTAGGGATGCACGAACACCAGCCCCTGCTCGGCCGCCAGCGCGCGTGCGTGCTGGCTGGCGGCTTCCAGCGTGTCGCCGTGCAGCACCACCTCGGCGCCGAAGCCGCGCGTGCGGGCGATCTTCACGCCCGGGGTGAAGCTGGGCATGACGATCACCGCGCGCACGCCGAGCTGCTCGGCGTGGTAGGCCACGCCCTGCGCGTGGTTGCCGGCGCTCATGGCGATCACGCCGCGCGCACGTTCCTCTTCCGAGAGCTGGGTCAGCTTGTTGCAGGCGCCGCGCTCCTTGAACGAGGCGGTGAACTGCAGGTTCTCGAACTTGAGGAACACCTGCGCGCCGGTCAGTTGCGACAGCGTGCGCGATTCGACGCAAGGGGTTTCCAGCACCTGGCCGCGCACCCGTTCGGCGGCTTGTTGAATGTCGGCAAGTTGCAGCATCGGCGCATTGTGCACCGCAGCCGTGCCGGGCCGTCGGTGCGGCCGGCTCACTTGAACAAGCCGTTCAATTCAGTTCCCGTAGGCGTTCCGGCGAAGGCATCGAAGCGGCCCTGCTCGGCGATGATGCGCGCCGCCTGCAGGAATCCGCCCCAGGCCGCGCGCGCCAGTGCGCCGCCGACGCTGATGCGCCGCACGCCGAGCTCGGCCAGATCGGCCACGCCAAGCTCGCTGGCCCAGCCGACCAGCACGTTCACGGGCTTGGGTGCCAGCGCCGCGACCACCGCTGCGATCTGCTCGCGGGTCCTGATGCCGGGCGCATAAAGGCAATCGGCACCGGCCGCCGCATAGGCTTGCAGGCGCGCGATGGCGTCACGAAGGTCGGGCACGCCGACGAAGAAGTTCTCCGCCCGCCCGACCAGCAAGGTGTCGCCGCCCGCCGCGTCGATGGCGGCGCGCGCCACGCGCATGCGCTCCGCAGCCTCATCCATCGCGCGCAGCGGCGCCTCGGGGTTGCCGGTCGAATCCTCGATCGACAGACCTGCCACGCCGGTGTCGACCGCCATGCCCACGCTGCTCGCCAGTTCCTCCAGCGTGTCGCCGAAACCGCTCTCGAAGTCGGCATTGATCGGCAGGCTGGTGGCCTGCACCATCTCGCGCAGGTGGGCCAGCGCGTCATCACGCGCGAGTTGCCCGTCCGCCCGCGCGCGCGACCAGGCATGGCCGGCGCTGCTGGTGGCCAGCGCCTTGAAGCCCATGGCCTCCAGCGCGCGGGCGCTGCCGAGATCCCAGGGGTTCGGCAGCACGAAGCAGCCGGTCTGGTGCAGCGCGCGAAAGGTCGCGCGCCTTTGAGCGATCGTGGGTGGGGACATGGGAACCTCCTGCAATCAGCGTTCGATCAGACGGCAGCCAAGTTCATCGCGGATGCAAATGCAACTCACCTAGTGGCTCGCCGGGATGACCGAATGATGCAGCGGTTCCCGTCCGCCACGCCATCGGCACTTCGATGCGCACCGTTGACAGCATGGACACTGCGCCGCCGCGAATGCAGAGCGCACCGATGGCCGTGCGCTCAGGCACGCCGCGCCTGGATCGCACGCCAGACCAGCAGCGCCAATGCCAGCGCCGCCGGCACGGCGAGTGCCGCGACCGCCACGCGGTAGCTGCCGCTCAGGCCCGCGACGGCGCCGAACGCGGGCGAGCCGCAGACCACGCCCATGAAGGTGAACAGCAGCGTGCCGCCGGTCGCCACGCCGGCCTGGCCGGGCGGCGACTGGCGCGCCACCGTGGCCAGATAGACACCGTTCCAGCCGATCGCCGAGGCGCCGAGCAGCGCCACGATGGCCCAGATCAGTGCCGTCGGCCAATCGGCCTGGAGCAGCGCGGTGAGCACGCTGCCGATGATCATCAGCAGTGCCAGCAGCATCAGCGTATTGCGCGGACCCATGCCGCGGTCGGCCATGGCGCCCCAGCCGATGCGGCCGACCACGCCGGCCAGCTGCGACACCGACAAGGCGACGCCGGCGGCCAGCAGCGTCATGCCCAGCGATTCGTTCAGGTAGGTCACCATGTACGCCGTCACCGACACCTGCACCGCCGAGAACAGGAACGACACCGCCGCCAGCACCGCCAGCGGCTTGTGGCCGAGCACCATGCCGATAGGCTTGAACAGCGCACCCAGCGCCAGCGGCTCGCCCGGCTGGCGGTCGGCATCGAGCGGCGCACGCAGCGGCTGCGACACGCTGGCGCACAGCAGGCAGGCCATGGCCACCACCACCAGCGTGCCCTGCCAGCCCAGCCACAGCGACAGCCCCGGTACCAGCGCACCGGCCAGCATGCCGCCTGCCGGCGTCCCGGTCTGCTTGATCGAGAACACCAGCGCCATGCGCGGCGCCGGCGTGGTCCGCGCCAGCAGTTGCGAGCTGGCCGGCGTGATCGGCCCATAGCCGGTGCCAATGAACAGCGCCCCCACGGCCACCGCCGGCAGCCAGGGCACGGCGCACAGCACCAGGCCGATGGCGCACAGCAGCAGGCCGACCTGGCTGATGCGGATCGCCCCCAGGCGCCGCGCCAGCGTGCCGCCGATCAGGCTGCCCAGCATCGCCGCCAGGTAGCAGATGGCGACGTAGGTGCCGACCAGCGTGGTCGACACGCCCAGCGCACGCGCCACCGCCGGCGCCATGGCCGGCAGCGTCAGCAGCGCCATCGACACCATGGCCTGGATCGCCGTGGTGACGATCAGGCTCGACCAGGTGCCGACGGCCGGCAAGTCCGCCGCCGGTGCCGCGGGCGCGTGCTCGTCGCCCGGCTCAGCCATGCCGATTCCGCATGAAGTCGGCAGTCTGGAAAAAGCTCTGGTTCAGGCGCAGGCGCAGCACCTCGTCGACACCGGTCTCGCGCATCGCCTGATCCATGCACGCCAGCCACTCATCGCGCTCGCGGATGCCGATGGCGAACGGCAGGTGGCGCCAGCGCAGGCGCGGATGGCCGAAGCGCTCGGCGTAGTGATCCGGCCCGCCCAGCCAGCCGCACAGGAACCAGAACAGCTTGCGCCGCGCATCGTCCAGCGTGCTGCCATGCGTGGCGCGCACGGCGGCGTAGCCGGGCTCCAGGTCCATCAGGTCGTAGAAGCGCTCGACCAGCGCGTGCACCGCCGGCTCGCCGCCGATCCAGTCGAACGGCGTGGCAGCCGCCTGGGTGACGGCGGGGTCGTCGGGATCAGCGGTCAAATCGGGCTCCGGCGCGTGCCTGCGGTGCGGTCGGCAAAGCCCTGCCGGCTTGCTGACGAGCCGGTGGACAGCCGTGAGGGGGCTGATACGCGCCGCATGCCGGTCCGCGCAGCCACGGCGAGCCCGGCCCGTGTCTTCATTCTCGATGGCTTGCAAGCTCGGCGCACGGCGCTGATTTTAGGTCGGCGGCCGCACTCATGCTGGCGGCAGCACCACGATGGTGGTGCCTTCCGATGCGGCGGGCACGCTGCCATCCTGTCCGCCGTTCCCGCCGGCCTGTTGCTGCACGGCGCGCGCAGCCTGCACCGCCTGGCCGGCGGCGGCCTCGGCGGCGGCGGCCGAGCGCGCCCGCTCCTCCGCCGGCCACAGGAAACGGGCCCAGGCCGGCTGCGCCTCGGTATCCGCCTCGCCCTCCACCGCATCGGCCGACGCGAAATCAAGCTTGAGCGGATCGCCGTAGTCGCGCTGCAGCTTGATCGAACTGCGCTCGCCGACGGCGGCGAAGCGGCGGCTGAGCCAGTGCCGGGCACGCTCCTGCCCGAGCGCGAACAGCTTCTCGACCGTGGCCGGCTGCGGCGACACCTTGCTGGAGGTCGGCAGCTCGGCCAGCGCGGCGCCACCGTCGATGCGGTGCATGTGGATCGGCTGCAGCCCCTGGTGCGCGAGGCCGCGCTCGATCAGTTCGTTGATGAGCGCGATGCTGCGCATCTGCGCGATCAGGCTGGCGTTGAAGGTCAGGTCGCCGACGCGGTCGGCGATCTCGGCCGCCGAGGTCGGCTTGCCCGGCCGCTTAAGCGGATTGATCTGCACCAGCAGGATGTCCCGGCTCTCGCCCATCTCGACCAGCGGGCCGAGGGCGGGGTTGGCCGCGTAGCCGCCGTCCCAGTACAGCCTGCCGTCGATCTCGGGCGCCTGGAACAGCTGCGGCAGGCAGGCCGAGGCCATCACCGCCTGAGCGCTCAGCCGGCGGCCCGAGAAGATCTCGGCCCGGCCGGTCTCGACGTCGGTGGCGGCGATGAACACGCGCGGCGTCTTCAGCCGGCCCAGGCGCTCGAAATCGATCTGCTCCTCGATCAGCTGGCGCAGCGGGTTGTAGTCGAGCGGATTGACCTGGTAGGGCGAGAACTTGCCCAGCGCGCCCGGCAGCGCGCCCAGCATCAGCCGGGTCAGGCTCGCCGTGCCCTGGCTGGCCGCGCCCAGTTCCATGATCCTGGTCCAGACCCGCGCCAGCGCGGCCCGTGCGCCCTCGGCGGGATCCTGCTGCTCGGCCGCGGCCAGCGCCCAGCCATGCGCCAGTGCGACCGCGTTGATCGCGCCCGCGCTGGTGCCGCTGATGCCGGCAAAGTCCAGCCGCCCGTCCATCAGCAGCGCATCGAGCACGCCCCAGGTGAAGGCGCCGTGCGCGCCGCCGCCCTGCAGCGCGAGGTGGATGGTTTTCTGTGGTTTGCCGGTTTCACTCATGCCGGAAAGTTGAGCACGGCGAACCCGGAAAGATTGGATGCTGGACTCTATTTCGGCACTATTGGCGATCTTGGCCTACATGGCCATCAGCGCCACGGCCCAGACCACCGCCCATCCGTGGCGCGGCGCCGACAACCCGCGCGTCCGCCAGGGCAGCGGCCTACTCGGCCGCGCGCCGCAGCGTCTCCACCACCGGCCGCCGCAGCACCTCGCGCAGGCCCCACCAGCCGGCCAGCAGCGCCAGCACCGCACCGACCAGGCTGCCCGCCAGCGGCACCAGCGGCGATGCGGTCCAGTGGAATTCGAACACGTAGCGCGCCATCGCCCAGCCGACGCCGATCGCCACCACGCTGGCCAGGAAGCCCGCCAACAGGCCGACCCCCATCAGCTCGGCGCGCTGCACCTGCCCCAGCAGGCGGCTGCCGGCACCAACCGCGCGCATGATGGCGAACTCGCGCGCACGCTCCTCGCGCGTGGCGCTGACCGCGGCAAACAGCACGATCAGCCCCGCCACCAGCGTGAAGCCGAATAGGAACTCCACCGCCCGGATCACCTGGTCCAGCACGCGCTGCACCTGCGCGATGGTGCTGCTCATGTCGACGTTGGTGATGTTCGGAAACTGCCGCACCAGCGCGTTGTCGAAGCCGGCCGCGCCACCGCCGGGCCGCCCCAAGCTGGCGGACGTCCCCTCGGAGGGCAGCGCATCATGCGCAGCGGAGGAGCGTGGGGGCCAGATTTCCGGCGCGCGGTACGCGGCGATGTAGGTGATCGGCACATCCGGCATCTCGGCCAGCGGGAACATGACGAAGAAGTTGACGTGCATCGAGGCCCAGTCGACCTTGCGCAGCGAGCTGATGCGCGCCTCGGTCGGCATGCCGGCGATGTCGAAGCGCAGCACGTCGCCCAGCTTCAGGTTCAGGGTCTTGGCCAGGCCCTCCTCGACGCTGATGGCGCCGGCCTCGCCCTCCTGCCAGCGGCCGGCCGCGATCTGGTTGTGCGGCGGCCGGTGCAGGGCGTGCGAGAGGTTGAACTCGCGGTCCACCATGCGCTGCGCGCGTTCGTCGGCGAAGCTCTCGGGTGACACCTCCTGGCCGTTGATCGCCACCAGCCGGCCGCGGAACATCGGGTACCAGTCCATGCGCGTGACGCCGGCCGCATCCAGCGTGGCACGAAACGGCTCGGCCTGTTCGGGCATCACGTTGATGACGAAGCGGTTCGGCGCATCGGCCGGCGTGGCGGCGCGCCAGCTGCTGATGAGGTCGGTGCGCAGCAGCACCAGCAGCACCAGCGCCAGCAGCCCCACCGCCAGGCTGCTGACCTGCACCACCGCGCAGGCCGGCCGCGCCGACATCTGCCGCGTCGCCAACACCATCCAGCGCGGCGCGGTCTGCTCGTTGACGACACCGCGCAACAAGCGGACGGCACCCCAGGACAGCAGCGCGAACACCATCACCGCGCCGGCGAAGCCGCCAACGGCGATCAGGCCCAGCTTCAGGTCTGAACTCACGGCCAGCAGCAGTGCCGCGAACCCGGCCACGCCCAGCGCCAGCACCGCCAGCGAGGCTGGCCTCAGTGCGCCGACATCGCGCCGGATCACGCGCAGCGGCGGCACCTGCGCCAGCTGCAGCACCGGCGGCAGGCCGAACGCGAGCAGCAGCGTCAGGCCGATGCCGAGCCCGAACAGCACCGGCCACGGGCCGGGCGCCGGCAGCGCGGTCTCGACCAGGCCGGCCAGCAGCACCACGAACAGATGGTGCGTGGCGTAGCCGATCAGCACCCCGGCGATGCTGGCGGTCAGGCCGACCAGCACGAACTCCACCGTGTACGCGCCGGCGATGCGCCGCTGCGGCAGCCCCAGCACGCGCAGCATGGCGCAATCGTCCAGGTGCCGCGCCGCGAAGCCGCGCGCCGCCAGCGCCACCGCCACCGCCGACAGCAGCGCCGCCAGCAGCGCCACCAGGTTGAGGAATTTCTCGGCCCGGTCCAGCGTGGTCTGCATCTCGGGCCGGCCGCTTTCCAGCGACTCCAGCCGCACGCCGTGCACGCCGGGCTTTTTGATCTCGGCCCCGGCCCAGGCCATGAAGCGCTGCACCTCGGCCTCCGGCCCCGCCACCGCCAGCCGCCAGGTGATGCGGCTGGCCGGCTGCACCAGGCCGGTTTCGGCCAGGTCGGCGGCGTGCATCATCACGCGCGGCGCGAAGCTCATGAAACCGGCGCCGCGGTCGGGCTCCTGCGCGATCAGGCGCGCGATGCGGAAGCTGGCGTCGCCCAGCAGCAGGGTGTCGCCGTCTTGCAGCGCCAGCGCCTCGAGCAGCGCGGGGTCGACCCAGACCTCGCCGCGCGCCGGGATGGCGTCGGTCGGCTCGCCCAAGCGATCGGTGACGTCGCGCGCCAGCCGCAACCGGCCGCGCAGCGGATAGCCCTGGTCGACCGCCTTCAGCGCCACCAGGCGCGTGGCACCGCCCTGGGCATCGGGCGCCCGGCCCATGGTTGGAAAGCTCAGCGTCAGCGCCTGCTCCAGGCCCAGCGCACGCGCCTGCGCCGCCCAGGCATCGGCCGGCGGGTTGTCGCTGACCACCACCGCGTCGCCGCCCAGCAACTGGCGCGCGTCGCGCTGCAGGCCACCCTGCAGGCGGTCGGAGAAAAAACCCACCGCCGTTAACGCGGCCACCGCCAGCGTCACCGCCACCATCAGCAGGCGCAATTCGCCCGAGCGCAGGTCGCGCCACAGCGAGCGCCAGCCCAGGGTCCAGCTGGAAACGTTCATGGCGCACACTGTACGCAAGTCGCTCGCGCCTTGTCGATCAGGCGCGCCGATGCCATGAAAGGCGGGGCACCACGATCACGGCCTGATTCTCATTGTAGGAGCGGCGGCAGCCGTGAACATGCGTTCGGATGGGCTACGGTTGTTTCGCGGCTGCCGCCGCTCCCACATGGGAAGACAGCCGGATCACGCAGGTTCAGTCCGCCAGCCCCGGCTCCCACCGCACCCGCTCGGGCGCGCTGTAGCACAGGAAGCGCTTGTTCACCGCGCGCCCGATCGCGCACAGGCCGAGCCGCTCGGCCACCTGCAGACCCATCTGCGTGATGCCGCTGCGCGAGACCACGATCGGCACCCCCATCTGCGCCGACTTGATGACCATCTCGCTGGTCAGACGGCCGGTGGTGTAGAAGATTTTGTCGTCGCCACGCTGCAGCGCGGCGTCCTGCAGCCACATCCAGCCGGCGATGGTGTCGATGGCGTTGTGGCGGCCCACGTCCTCGATGAAGATCAGCATGCGCTCGCCGGCGAACAGCGCGCAGCCGTGCACCGAACCGGCCGACTTGTAGGTGCTCTCCTGCAGCCGGATCGCGTTCACCAAGCCGTACAGCTGCGCCTGCGTCACGACGGCCTCGCCGAGCCGGATGCGGTCCAGGTCCTCCATCAGGCCGCCGAACACGCTGCCCTGGCCGCAGCCGGTGGTAACCACGCGCTGCGCCGTGCGCTCGGCGATGCGCTCGATGCCGCGGCGGGTGCGCACCGAGGCGGCACCGACCTCCCAGTCGACCGTGACCGACTCCACTTCCGACAGCGCGGCCACCAACCGCTGGTTGCGCAGGTAGCCCAGCACCAGCCATTCCGGCTGCGCGCCCAGCGTCATCAGCGTCACCAGCTCGTGCTTGTCGACGTAGATGGTGAGCGCGCGCTCGGCCGGGATCGAGGCCTCGCGCGCCTGCCCGTGCTCGTCGATCACGCGCACCCGCTCGGTCAGCGGCGCGCTGGCCTGGCTCAGCCGGGGAATCATGCGACTCGAAGCACCTGTCAAAAATGTGGACTGGCCGCGGGCACCTGCCGCGCCGCCTGCGCGTCAGTGTAGGTCCTGCGGTCGGGCAGGGCCTGGCGACCACTGCCGCTGCCGATGCCGCCGTGGGGACATTCGCGGCAGCGGCGGATGCCAGCCGTGGCCGGCCAGATCACGCTGGCCGGCGGCAGCCACGCGCTGGGTCGCTTGCCATCGTCTCGCCATCGCGTCTAAGATGGCAGGGCCCATCATTCCAAGACCGGAGGAGCCCTCATGAACGCCGACGACCATGACGATTACCTGGCCTCTCCGCGCCGCCGCGGCCTGCTGCGCGCGGCGCCGGGATCGATGCTGTGGGCGCTGGCCGGCGGCCTGGCCGGTTGCGCCAACGTCGTCTCGGCGCAGCCCCTGGCCGGTGGACCGCCGCAGGTCGACCAGCTGGCGGTGCGCGTGGTGACCGACTCCTACCATCACGCCTTCGAGCCGACGCGCAGGCTGCGTGACCTGCAGCTGCAGCGCTACGCGTTCGGCCTGTCAAGAAGCGGTGGCGCGCCGCGCACGCTGCAGAACGAATGGGGATTGTCGCTGCACGTCGAGTCGACGCGCGACTCCGAGAGGCGCCAGGTGCTGATCGATTTCGGCTACACCCCGGAAACGCTGAACAACAACCTGGAGCTGCTCGGCATCGACCCCGCGCAGCTCGACGCCCTGGTCCTGTCGCATGGTCATTACGATCACTTCGGCGGGCTGGTCGGTTTCCTGCGGCGCCATCAGGCTCGCCTGCGCCCGGACCTGCCTTTCGTGCTCGGCGGCGAGGAATGCTTCTGCACCCGCGAGGCTGGCGTGGGTGACGCGGCGGGCTTCTTCGGCGCGCTGGATCGCGACGCCATCCGCGCAGCGCGGCTGCGCATCGAGTTCGCCGAGCGGCCGAGCCTGATCGCCGGGCACGGCTTTTCCACCGGACGCATCCCGGCCGACAGCTTCGAGCGCGTGCTGGCGCCGACCCGCATGGCGGTCGGCCTGAAGGACGGCATCGGCTGCGCGCCCGAGGGATTGCCCGAAGCCAAGCGCGGCATCACCACCATGATTCCCGATGACTTCCAGCACGAGCAGGCCACCGTCTACCACGTCAAGGGCAAGGGCCTGGTGGTCATGACCTCCTGCGGGCATCGCGGCATCGTCAACTCGGTCGCTGCTGCGCGCCAGGTCTCGGGCGTACAGAAGGTGCATGCGGTGCTGGGCGGCTTTCACCTGGCGCCGCATCCGGTCGAGTACCAGCGGCAGACGGCCGAGGCGCTCAAGTCGATCGAGCCCGACTGGCTGATCCCGATGCATTGCACCGGCGAAGCCTTCATCGGCATGGCGCAACAGATCTTTGGCGACCGGATGGTGCGTTCCTCCACCGGCACGCGCCTGGTTTTCGGCAGCACCTGAGGCGCCGCCGCCTTGGTCCGTGGCCGAATGGCCGTCGCCACATCGCCGATCTAGTCCGCATCCTCGGCGATTGACCATCCTCAAACGAGGTGTTGAGCCAGTCCGCTACGCTGCCTGGCCATGCACTACGACCTCCTCATCAGCGGCGCCGGCCCGGCCGGCCTGTGCCTGGCGCGTTCGCTCTCGGGCCTGGGCCTGTCGATCGCGGTAGTGGAGCAGCAAGCCGCCGACGCCATCGAGAACCCGGCCTTCGACGGCCGCGAGATCGCGCTCAGCCAGCATTCGGCCGCGACGCTGCGCCGGCTTGGCGTGCTCGAGCGCATCGAAGCCGACAACCCGGCCGCACTGTCGCCGCTGCGCGATGCGCAGGTACTGAACGGGCCGTCGAAGTTCTCGATGGTGATCGGCCACGGCCTGACTTCGCGCAGCGAGCTAGGCTGGCTGGTGTCCAACCACCTGATCCGCCGCGCGGCCTGGCAGGAGGTGCAGGACAGCATCGCGAGGCATGGCGACATCACGCTGATCGCCGGTGACGGTGTCGCGCATGTCAGCACGGACACCGAGGCGGCCCGGGTCACGCTGGCCAGCGGCGCCACGCATTCGGCGCAACTGCTGGTGGCGGCCGACAGCCGCTTCTCGCCGACGCGGCGCGCGGTGGGCATCGGCGCCACCATGCACGACTTCGGCCGCACCATGGTGGTGTCGCAGGTCGAGCACGAGCTGCCGCACGATCACATGGCCTGGGAATGGTTCGGCCACGACGGCCAGACCATGGCGCTGCTGCCGATGAACGACGACCCGGCCAGCGGCGCGCACCGCGCCTCGGTGGTGCTGACGCTGCCGCACCAGCAGATGGAGCCGCTGCTGGCACTGGACCAGGAAGCCTTCGGCGCCGAGTTGACGCGCCGCTTCGACCGCCGCCTGGGCGCGATGCGCTCTACCAGCACGCGCCACGCCTACCCGCTGGTGGGCGTGTATCCCCGCCGGCTGGTGGCGCAGCGCTTCGCCTGCATCGGCGACGCCGCCGTCGGCATGCACCCGGTGACGGCGCACGGCTTCAACTTCGGCCTGGCCAGCGTCGAGACGCTGGCACGCCAGCTCGGCGCGGCGCACGCCGCCAGCCGCGACCTCGGCGCGCCCGAGGCGCTGGCGCGCTATCAGCGCCTGCACCGCCTGGCGACGCGCCCGCTGTACGAGGCCACGCGCATCGTCGCCATGCTCTACACCAACGACTCGCGACCGGCACGCCCCCTGCGCGAGCTGGTGCTGCGCGTGGCCGACCGCGTGACGCCGTTCAAGTGGGCGATCGCGACCTCGCTGGCAGGGCATCGCTGAGGCCGGTCGGCCCCTTCGGGTCGTGGTAGCCCGCTGCCGGCCGCTCTACGGGTGGCCGTAGTGCTCGCGCAGCAGGGCCCACAGCCACACCGCCATCGGCCGGCCGAGCTTGCGATAGCCCGTGCGCGTGAGGTGGATCTCGTTCTGCCAGTCGCCGGATACGCCTTTCGACCCCGGGACGGCCGGCTCGATGGTCGTGATGGCAGCGGAATCGAACACATGCACGCTTGGCAAGGCCCCAGGCTGCCCGGAGTCGGCATCCGCCGCCAGCCACAGCGCCCGCAGGCGCTCGAACAGGGCACGCGCCAGATCAGTCCGCTCACGGTCGGGGATGCCGTAGCTCTCGCAGGCCGGCCATAGCCAGCCCGCCGGCGCGCCCGCCACGCCTGATGGGCGCGGCACGGGCGTGTGGTAGGTGTGCAGGATGATGGGCGCGGCGCGGTTGATACTCTTGTCGCGCGCATCCACCAGTTAACGCAGGCTGAGCCGCAGGTAGTGCGCCAATGCATCCCAACCCGGCTCGCTGATGAAACGCTCGCCAGGCGGGCCGGCGGCGGCTTCTTCCGGCGTGCGCAGCAGCCGCAGTTCGGGCGCAAGCGCTTGCCCACCGGGATCCAGCGGCGGCACCCCAGCCGCGTCGATCAGGTCATTGCCGCCGGCCGAGATCAGGATGGCGTCCCAGATGCGCGCCTCCCGGCCCCGCAGCAGGTTGGCGAAGCCCCGGTTCTTCGGGAACCGGACCATGTGCCGCAGGGTGTCGCCCGGCGCCGCGCAGTTGATGATGAAAGTGCTCTGCGGCACGTCGAGGCCGAACAGCAGGTTGCTGTTCCGGGGCAGCCACAACGTGCTGAAGGTGAACCAGGAATCCCCCTCGGCCAGAAAGCGCTTGCCATAGCTCTCGGGCGCCGGGTCGATGTCGGCGCGAAGGTCGGAGGGCGACTTGATGACGGCTTGCATGGCCTCCCATGCTGCCGATGGCGACGCTGCTGTCAAGCCCCTTCAAGCGGGTGACACATGCACGGCGCAGTACTTGAACTCGGGGATCTTGCCGAACGGATCGAGCGCGGCGTTGGTCAGCAGGTTGGCCGCCGCCTCGCGGTAGGCGAACGCGATGAACACGCTGCCGGGCGGCGTGCCGTCGTCGCGGCGCACCGTGAGCTCGACTTCACCGCGGCGCGAGCGCACCCGCGCCAAGCCACCCGCCTGCAGGCCCAGGCGCGCCAAGTCGTCGCCATGCATCGACACCGTGGGGCCGGGCTCAATCGCGTGCAGCACGGCCGAGCGCCGCGTCATGGCGCCGGTGTGCCAGTGCTCGAGCTGGCGGCCGGTGATCAGCACCATCGGGTAGTCGGCGTCGGGCCGCTCGTCGGCCGGGATGATGTCGGCCGGCACCAGCTGCACCCGGCCGTTGGACGTCGGCACGTCGTCGGTGAAGACGATCGGCTGGCCGGGGTCCTCCTCGTCCAGGCAGGGGTAGGTGACGCTGCTTTCGCGCTGCAGGCGGTCCCAGGTGATGCCGGCGATGGCGCCGTGCATGGCGCGCCGCATCTCGTCGTAGACGGCGGCGACGCCGTGGAGGGCTGGCTCCTTCTCCGCTTGCAGGGAGCTCGCGTCATAGTCCCAGTCCAGCCCCAGCCCCTTGGCCATCTGCTGGATGATCCACAGGTCGGCGCGCGCCTCGCCGGGCGGCTGCAGCGCCTGCAGGCCGAGCTGCACCATGCGGTCGGTGTTGCTGACGGTGCCGGTCTTCTCGGGCCAGGCCGAGGCCGGCAGGATCACGTCGGCCAGCCAGGCGGTCTCGGTGAGGAAGATGTCCTGCACCACCAGGTGCTGCAGCGCAGCCAGCGCGGCACGCGCGTGGTTCAGGTCGGGGTCGCTCATGGCCGGGTTCTCGCCCATGATGTACATGCCGCGCACCTTGTGCGGGTCGCTCTCGGGCGCCAGCGCCTTGTGCATGATCTCGACCACGGTGTAGCCGGGCTCGTCGTCGAGCGGCTGGCCCCAGAAGTCCTCGAACCAGGCGTGGGCGGACGGATCGGCCACGCGCTGGTAGTTGGGGTACATCATCGGGATCAGGCCGGCGTCGCTGGCGCCCTGCACGTTGTTCTGGCCGCGCAGCGGATGCAGGCCGGTGCCCGGCCGGCCGATCTGGCCGGTGCAGGTGGCCAGCGCGATCAGGCAGCGCGCGTTGTCGGTGCCGTGCACGTGCTGGCTCACGCCCATGCCCCACAGGATGATGGCCGACCGGGCGGTGGCGTAGGCGCGCGCGACCTCGCGCAGCGTCCCGGGCGGGATGCCGCAGATCGGCGCCATGGCCTCGGGTGAATAGCCCTGCACGTTGGCCTTCAGCGCCTCGTAGTTATCGACGCGCGCGCGGATGAAGTCCTCATCCACCAGCCCTTCGTTGACAATCACGTGCAGCATGGCATTCAGCATCGCCACGTCGGCGCCGGGCCTGAACTGCAGCACGCGCCAGGCGTGGCGGCCGATGTCGGTCACGCGCGGGTCGGCCAGCACGATCCTGGCGCCACGCTGGGCGGCGTTCTTCATCCATGTCGCCGCCACCGGGTGGTTGGCCGTGGGGTTGGAGCCGATGATGAAGATCAGATCGGCATGCTCGACGTCGCGCACCGGGTTGCTGACCGCGCCCGAGCCCACGCCCTCCAGCAGCGCCGCCACGCTGGAGGCGTGACACAGGCGCGTGCAGTGGTCGACGTTGTTGCTGCCGAAGCCGGTGCGCACCAGTTTCTGGAACAGGTAGGCTTCCTCGTTGCTGCCCTTGGCGCTGCCGAAGCCGGCCAGCGACTTCGGCCCGTGCGTGGCCTTCAGATCCACCAGCTTGCCGGCGGCGAGTTCAAGTGCCTCATCCCAAGTCGCCTCGCGGAACACCTCGCGCCAGTCGGGATGGTGCTCACAGTGCGCCACGTCCTTGGGCGCGTCGGCACGCCGGACCAGGGGCTTGGTGAGGCGCTCGGGGCTGGCCACGTAGTCGAAGCCGAAGCGCCCCTTGACGCACAGGCGCTTCTCGTTGGCCGGGCCGTCACGGCCGGTGACGCTGATGATCTGCTCGTCGCGGATGTTGTAGGTGATCTGGCAACCGACGCCACAGAACGGGCACACCGAATGGACCTGCCGGTCCACCTTCTGCGGGCCGATGTGCGTCTTGGCGCTCAGCGCCCCGGTCGGGCAGGCCTGCACGCACTCGCCGCAGCCGACGCAACTGCTGGCACCCATCGGATCTTCCAGGTCGAACACGATGCGCGCCTGCGCGCCGCGGCCGGCGTAGCCGATCACGTCATTGACCTGCACCTCGCGGCAGGCACGCACGCAGCGCGTGCACTGGATGCAGGCCGACAGATTGACGGCCATGGCGGGATGGCTGAGGTCGGGCGCGGGTTGTTCGCGTGTCAAGGCTTGCAATGTCGGGCGCACGTTCACGCCAGCCTTGGCGGCCCACTGGCTCAACTCCCCGTGTGGTTGCGCGGCATCGTCCTCAAGCCACTTGAAACCATCCTGCGGCATCTCCGCCAGCAGCAGTTCCAGCACCATGTCCTGCGACTTGCGCGCCCGCTCGCTGCTGGCCTTCACCTTCATGCCCGGCTGCACGCTGCGGCAGCAACTCGGCGCCAGCACGCGTTCGCCCTCGATCTCGACCATGCAGGCGCGGCAGTTGCCCTCGGCACGCATGCCGTCCATATAGCAAAGGCGCGGGATCGCCACGCCATGGCGTTCGGCCGCCTGCAGGATGCTTTCGCCCTCGAAGGCCTCGACCGGCCGACCGTCAAGCTCGAACCCCACCATGGGCGGCATCAGTCGGGCGGCTTTGTCAGGCGCGTTCACGGCTCCACCTCATGCGGAAAATAGCGCTGCACCGACAGCATCGGGTTGGGCGCCGCCTGTCCCAGGCCGCAGATCGAGGCATCGACCATCACCTGGCTCAGGTCACCCATGGTGCCGGCGTCCCACACCGACCCATTCATCAGCTGCGCCGCCTTCACGGTGCCGACGCGGCACGGCGTGCACTGGCCGCAGCTCTCGTCGGCGAAGAAGCGCATCATGTTCAGCGCCGCATCGCGCGCCTTGTCGTGGTGGCCGAGCACGATGATGCCGGCGCTGCCGATGAAGCAGCCGTGCGGCTGCAGCGTGTCGAAGTCCAGCGGCACATCGGCCAGGCGCGCCGGCAGGATGCCGCCGCTGGCGCCACCGGGCAGATAGGCGTACAGCTCGTCGCCGTCCTGCATGCCGCCGCAGTATTCGTCGACCAGCTCGCGCAGCGTGATGCCAGCCGGCGCCAGCTTGACACCCGGCTGCTTCACGCGCCCGCTGACGCTGAAGCTGCGCAGACCCTTGCGATCATGGCGGCCCTGGGAGGCGAACCAGTCGGCGCCCTGCTCCAGGATCGCGCGCACCCAGTACAGCGTCTCGAAGTTGTGCTCCAGCGTCGGCCGGCCGAACAGGCCCACTTCGGCGATGTAGGGCGGGCGCAGGCGCGGCTCGCCCCGCTTGCCTTCGATCGACTCGATCATGGCGCTCTCTTCGCCGCAGATGTAGGCGCCGGCACCACGGCGCAGCTCGATGGGTGGCAGCGCGAAGGGCGGATCGGCCTGCAGCTCGGCGATGGCCTGGGCAAGGATGGCGCGGCACTCCGGGTATTCGTCGCGCAGGTAGATGTAGATGACCTCGCAGCCGACCACCTGGGCGGCGATCAGCATGCCTTCGAGGAAGCGGTGCGGGTCGCGCTCAAGGTAGAAGCGGTCCTTGAAGGTGCCCGGCTCGCCCTCGTCGATGTTCACGGCCAGCAGCCTCGGCGCATCGAAGCCGCGCACGATGCGCCACTTGCGCCCGGCCGGAAAGCCGGCCCCGCCCAGGCCGCGCAGGCCGGCATGTTCCAGCGTCGAGATCACGTCCTCGTGCGCCAATTCGCCGGCTGCCACGCGCTGCACCAGGCGGTAGCCGCCGGCTTCGCGGTAGCGTGCCAGCGTCAGGACTTCCGGGGCGTCAGGTGCGCAGGCACCACCTGCTGCAGGCCCATCATTCACCGCGTCGCGCAATCCTTCTGCGCTGACATTCACGAGCGAGCGCATCTGGCCCTGTGTCGTGAGCAGCGCCGCCGGTGCCTGCTCGCAGCGTCCCATGCAGGGCGCGCGCAGCACCTGCACATCTTTGCCCAGCAGCGCCGGCAGGCGCTCGATCAGCTTGTGCGATCCCGCCAGCTGGCAGCTCAGCGATTCGCATACGCGCAGTGTCACACGCGGCGGCGTGGCGTCGTCCTTCAGGACCTCGAAGTGGTGGTAGAAGCTGGCCACTTCGTAGACCTCGGTCATGGCCAGGCGCATCTCGCTCGCCAGCGCCACCAGGTGGCGCTCGAACAGGCCGTGGTAACGGTCGTTGAGCTGGTGCAGGTGCTCGATCAGCAGATCGCGCCGGTGCCCATCGGCCGGTGGCGCGCCGATCAGCGCACGAACCTCGGCGACCGCCTGCGCGTCGGGCTGTCGGCCCTTGAGTTGATGACGCGGCCGGCGCTTGTGAAGCTGGATGCTGGATTCGCTCATGGTCTTATGCATTGTCATGCAAACGTCCGGCGCCAGACGCATATCCGCAGCCTGCTCGCGGATTTGCTGGCTGGCGGCGCCGCGACACGCCCAGGCTCGCGCGCTTGCAGCGGAAACGGCGGTAGCCAGCGCAGGCGCTGCGAAGCGTGAAGCCTGCTCGACACTGAACCCGCGCTGACGGCGCGCCAGCAGGCTCGCAATTGATCTGGTTCAGTAAACTGCGTCGCCGCGGTGCCGGCGTCAGCGAGGCTTTCGTATCATGGGCCATTGCCACCGCTTCACCTCTCTTCCACCGTGTTGTATCCGGGCCGCAAGGCCCTTCTCGTTGGCGGCGTCATCCTGCTGCATGGACTGGCGCTGTGGGCCCTGAACGGCGGCCTGCAGCGCACGCCGATGGAGCCGATCGTGCCGGCGCGCTTCATCGTGGTGCCGGTTGCGCCGCTGGCGCCCGAGCCACTGGCCGCACCGCCGGCAAGCCCGGCGCCGGCAGTTCCGGCACCCGACGAGGTGCCGCCCGCGCCTGCGCCCGCGCCGGTTCCGGCCGCGGCGCCACGCAGCACCCCGGCCCCGCGCAAGACAACGCCAGCGCGGACCACGCCGCCACCCAAGCCCCGCCCCGCGGTGGCCAGTGTGCGACCGAAGCCGAGACCCGCACCTGAGCCGCCGGCTCCGTCAACGCAGGATACGGCAGCCACCAAATCCACCATCGCCACCACACCGCCGCCGGCCGCGCCGCCGGACGCACCCGCGGTCGAGTCCGGCACCAGCTCTTCAGTGGCGGCGCTCCCCGCGGCGCCCGTGGCTGCCAGCGTCGCACCCGCGCCGACACCCGCGGCAAGCCCGGTGGTAGTGCCGCCTTCATCCAGTGCCAGGCATCTGAACAACGCGCCGCCACCCTACCCGGCCATCAGCCAGCGCCTGGGCGAGTCCGGCCGCGTGGTGGTGCGGGTGCTGATCGGCGCCGACGGGCGCGCGCAGGAGGCGCGCATCCAGCGCTCCAGCGGCTTCGACCGGCTGGACCGGCTGGCACTGGAGACGGTGCGTGACCGCTGGCGCTACGTCCCCGGCACGCGCGCGGGCGTGCCGGAGGCGATGTGGTTCAACGTGCCGATCAGCTTCGTGCTCGAGTGAGGCACCGGTCCGAACCCGGCAGCTGCCGGGCGGGGACGGCAGCGCCAGGCACCGGCCGGGCGATCCTCTTGCGTGCGCCGGCGCCGACCGGGCGCTAACGCCCCAGGTCCTTGGCCGTGACCCCGGCAATGCCCCAGTTGGTCTTGGGCATGTCGTGGATCCAGACCCGGATGGTCTCCTTGGGCGCGCCGACGGCCTCGTGTAGCGCTTCGGTGACTTTCTCGATCACCGCGCGCTTCTGCTCCTCGGTGCGGCCTTCCAGCATGTAGATCTGCGCGAACGGCATGGCGTGCTCCCGGCGCTGGCGATCAGTCGGCCTTGATGCCCAGCGTGCGCACGAGGTCGCCCCAGCGCTTGTCCTCGGCTCGGATGAACTGGCCGAACTCCTGCGGCGAGGTCACGCGCAGGTTGGCCGAGATGTTCTCGAACTGCGTCTGCGCCTCGGCGGTCTTGGCGCCGGCCGCCCAGGCTTCGTGCAGCTTGGCGATGATCGCCGGCGGCGTGGCGGCGGGCGCGATCAGGCCGAACCAGGTTTCGACCGCGAAGCCCGGATAGCCCGATTCGGCGATGGTCGGCACCTCGGGCAGCGCCTTGGAGCGCTGCGGCGAGGTGACGGCGACAGCCTTGAGCTTGCCGCTCTTGACGTGCTGCAAGGTGGTGACCAGCGAGCTTTCCATGCTCATCTGCACCACGCCCGACAGCAGGTCCGGCATGATCTGGCTGGAGCCCTTGTACGGCACATGCGTCAGCTGGATGCCGGCGGTCGACTGCAGGTACTCGGCTGCCAGGTGGTTGCTGGTGCCGATGCCCGAGGTGGCGTAGCTCAGCTTGCCGGGGTTCGCCTTGGCGTAGGCGATCAGGCCTTTCAGGTCGGAGAACGGTGCCGCCGGGTTGATCACCAGCGCGCACGGTGTGGTGCCGACCAGCGAGATCGGCGCCAGATCCTTCTCGACGTTGAACGGCAGCTTGCTGTAGATGTGCGGGCTGATCGCCAGGCTGCTGATCGCCGCCAGGCCGATGGTGTAGCCGTCCGGCTGGGCCTTGGCGACGGCGTCGGTGCCGATGTTGCCGCCGGCGCCGGCCTTGTTCTCGACCACGAACTGCTGGCCGAGCTTGTCGCCCATGGCCCTGGCCGCGGTGCGGCCCATGATGTCGGTCGGGCCTCCGGGCGGAAACGGCACGATCAGCCGCACCGGCTTGCCCGGATAGTTGTCCTGCGCCCAGGCCAGGCCGGGCAGACCGGCGGTGGAAGCGGCCGCGGCGGCCGCGATGAAGTCGCGTCGTTTCATGTTTGTCTCGGGGTGGAAGGGTTGTATGAAACTTGGATCGAAAGCCGGTTGCCTCAGACGAAGCGCACCGACACGCTGCCCATGCCCTGCACGCGCAGCGTCACGTTGTCGCCGGCCTGCACCGCCACGGCTTCGGTGATGCCGCCCGACAGCACCAGGCTGCCGGCCGGCAGGCTCTTGCCGCGCCGGCCCAGGTGGTTCACCAGCATGGCGACGGCGGCGGCCGGATGGCCGAGCACGGCGGCGCCGGCGCCCAGGGCGACGACCTCGCCGTTCTTCTCCAGCACGATGCCGGTGGTGCGCAGATCGACGCTGCGCGCGTCGACCGCACGGCCGCCGACGACAAAGCGGCTGGCCGAGGTGTTGTCGGCCACCACGCTCTTCAGGTCGAACTTGAAGTCGCGGTAGCGGCTGTCGATCACCTCGATGCCGGGCAGCACCAGGTCGCTGGCAGCGAGCACGCTGGCGATGCTGCAGCCGGGGCCTTTCAGCTCGGTGCGGGTGACGAAGGCGATCTCGGGTTCGACCTTCGGATGGATCAGTTCGCTGACCTTGATCTCGGCGCCCTCGGCCACCGTGAACTCATCGACCAGGAAGCCGAACACCGGATCGGTCACGCCCATTTGCTTCATCTTGGCGTGCGAGGTCAGGCCGGCCTTGTAGCCGGCGACGCGCGCACCGCGCGCCAGCTTGGCGGCCAGGATGCGGTCCTGGATCGCGTAGGCGTCGTCCCAGTCCATGTCCGGGTGGTCGTCGGTGATCTTGGGCGTGTCCTGCGCCTTGATCTGGCAGTTGTGCAGGTGCTCGGCCAGCTGGTCCAGGGTCTTCTTGTCGAGTGCCATGTTCAGTCTCCTCAGGCTGCCTTGCGCGCCGCGCCCTGGCGCGCCTTGGCCAGCGTCAGCGCGGTGTCTTCGATCATGTCTTCCTGGCCGCCGACGCAGCCGCGCCGGCCCATCTCGACCAGGATCTCGCGCGCCGGCACGCCGTACTTCTGCTCGGCCCGCTTGGCGAACAGCAGGAAGCTGCCGTACACGCCCGCATAGCCCAGCGTGAGCGCATCGCGGTCGATGCGGATCGGAAAGTCCATCATCGGCACCACCAGATCCTCGGCCACGTCCTGGATCTTGAAGGTGTCGACGCCGGTCTCGACACCCATCATGTCGCACACCGCGACCAGCACTTCCATCGGCGTGTTACCGGCGCCGGCACCCAGGCCGGCGGCAGCGGCGTCGATGCGGTTGGCGCCGACTTCGATGGCGGCGATGCTGTTGGCCACGCCCATGGCCAGGTTGTGGTGGCCGTGGAAGCCCAGCTCCGTCTCGGGTTTGAGCGCATCGCGTACGCGCCCGAGCTTGTCCTTGACGTCGCCCGGCAGCATGTGGCCGGCCGAGTCGGTGACGTAGATGCAGTTGGCGCCGTAGCCTTCCATCAGCCTGGCCTGCCCGATCAGGCCCTCGGCACTATTCATGTGGCTCATCATCAGGAAGCCGACCGTGTCCATCTCCATCTTGCGCGCCAGCGTGATGTGCTGCTCGGCGACGTCGGCCTCGGTGCAGTGCGTGGCCACGCGGATGGTGTGCACGCCCAGCTCGCGCGCCATCTTCAGGTGCTCGACGGTGCCGATGCCCGGCAGCAGCAGCGCCGACACCTTGGCCTGCTTCATCAGCGGGATCACGGCGCCCAGGTATTCCTCGTCGCTGTGCGCCGGAAAGCCGTAGTTGACCGAACTTCCGCCCAGGCCGTCGCCGTGGGTGACCTCGATCAGCGGGATGCCCGCCGCGTCCAGGCCCTGCGCGATGGTCTTCATCTCGTCCAGCGTCATCAGGTGGCGCTTGGGGTGCATGCCGTCACGCAGCGTCATGTCGTGCAGTGTGATCTTCTTGCCCTTGAGTGTGCTCATGTCCTGTTCTCCTTGCTTGTTCAGGCGGCCACGGGTTTCAGCGTCAGCGTGCCGGCGAGGATTTCCTCGGCGAACATCTCGGCGGTGCGCGCGGCGGCGGCGGTCATGATGTCCAGGTTGCCGGCGTACTTGGGCAGGTAGTCGCCCAGGCCCTCGACCTCGAGGAACACCGAGACGCGATTGCCGTCGAACACCGGGCCATTGACCAGGCGGTAACCGGGCACGTACTTCTGCACCTCGGCCATCATGTCGTGGATGCTCTTGGTGATGGCGGCCTCGTTGGGCGTGCCCTCGACCAGGCAGTGCACAGTGTCGCGCATGATCAGCGGCGGCTCGGCCGGGTTGATAATGATGATGGCCTTGCCCTTTTTCGCGCCACCCACCTTCTCGATCGCGCCGGCGGTGGTGCGGGTGAACTCGTCGATGTTCTTGCGCGTGCCCGGGCCGGCCGACTTGCTCGACACGGTGGCGACGATCTCGCCGTATTCCACCGGCTGCACGCGGCTGACCGCGGCCACCATCGGGATCGTCGCCTGGCCGCCGCAGGTGACCATGTTGACGTTCATCTCGCGCTTGCCCACGTGCTCGCGCAGGTTGACCGGCGGCACGCAGAACGGGCCGATGGCGGCCGGCGTCAGGTCGATCATCATCGCGCCCTCGGCATTCACCTTGCGCGAGTTCTCGGCGTGCACGTAGGCGCTGGTGGCGTCGAACACGATCTGCACGCCGTCGGCCTTGATGTGCGGCACCAGGCCGTCGACGCCCTCGGCGGTGGTCTTGATGCCCATCTCCTGGGCGCGCTTGAGGCCGTCGGAAGTCGGGTCGATGCCCACCATCCACACCGGCTCCAGCACCGGGCTGCGCTGCAGCTTGGCCAGCAGGTCGGTGCCGATGTTGCCGGGACCGATCAGGGCGCATTTGATTTTCTTGCTCATGGTTTCTCCTGAATCCTGGTTGACTTGCCGCACTCAGACGAAGCGGACCGAGCAGCCGCCGATGCCGCCGATGGTGACGCGCAGGTTGTCGCCGGCCTGCACCGGGACCATGATGCCGAGCGAGCCCGACAGGACCACCTCGCCCGCCTCCAGCGCGATGCCGTGCGCGCCCAGCGTGTTGGCCAGCCAGGCGACCGCGTTGGCCGGGTGGCCGAGCGCGGCGGCGCCGGCGCCGGTGGCGACGATCTCGCCGTTCTTCTCCAGCACCATGCCGCAGGTGGCCAGGTCGACGTCGCGCACATCGACCAGGCGGTCGCCCAGCACGAACACGCCGCAGCTGGCGTTGTCGGCCACGGTGTCCTGGATCCTGATCTTCCAGTCCTGGATGCGCGAATCGACGATCTCGAAGCAGGCCATCACGCCCTCGGTGGCGGCCAGCACGTCGGCGGCGCTGATGCCGGGGCCCTTGAGCGTCTTCTTCAGCACGAAGGCGATCTCGCCCTCGGCCTTGGGCTGGATCAGGCTGCTGGCCTCGATCGCCTGACCCTCGTTGTAGACCATGGCGTCGGTGAGCCAGCCGAAGTCCGGCTGGAACACGCCCAGCAGGTTCATCACCGCCTTCGAGGTGACGCCGATCTTCTTGCCGATCACCTTCTCGCCGGCTTCGATGCGGCACTGCATCATGCGCTGCTGGATGGCGTAGGCGTCGTCGATGCTGATGTCCGCATGGCGGTTGGTCAGCGGCTCCACCATGCGGCAGGCCTTGAGGGCGTCGTACAGCTCGTCGCCCAGTTGATTGATCTGTTCAGTGTTCATGTCGATTCGCTTGCTTCGTGGACCGGCGCGAACGCCGGCCCGGCCCATCAGAACTTCACCATCACGTTGCGCAGCTCGGTGTAGAACTCGAACGAGTGCACGCCGCCCTCGCGCCCGATGCCCGACTGCTTGGAGCCGCCGAACGGGGTGCGCAGGTCGCGCAGGAACCAGCTGTTGATCCAGCACAGGCCGACCTCGATCGCCGCGCCCATGCGGTTGGCGCGGCCGATGTCCTGCGTGAACACCGCGGTCGCCAGGCCGTAGCGGTTGGCGTTGACCTTGGCCAGCACCTCTTCCTCGCTGTCGAAGGGCGCGATGTGGGCGCAGGGACCGAAGATCTCCTCGGTGATCACGGCCGCGGTCTCGGGCAGGCCGGTCCAGATGGTCGGCTGCACCCAGCAGCCGTCCTTGAGTGCCTCGGGCATGTCCGGCACGCCGCCGCCGGTGACCACGGTGGCGCCCTCGTCGACCGCCTTCTGGTAGTAGGACAGCACCTTCTGCTGGTGCTCCTTGCTGATCACCGGGCCGATCTTGGTGTCCTGGTCGAACGGCAGGCCGGGCTTCATGGTCTCGGCCTTCTCTTTCAGCGCGGCGACGAACTTGTCGAAGATCGGGCGCTCGACGTAGACGCGCTCGGTGCCCAGGCAGACCTGGCCGGCGTTCTCGAAGCACGAGCGCGTGATGGTGTCGACGGCGACCTGGAAGTCGGCATCGGCGAACACCACGGCAGCGTTCTTGCCGCCCAGCTCCAGCGACACCGGGCGGATGCCGACCGCGGCCGCCTGCATGATGGCGGTGCCGGTGCGGGTCTCGCCGGTGAAGGTGATGCCGTTGACGTCCGGGTGCGTGGTCAGCATCTCGCCGGCCGAGCCGGGGCCGAAGCCGTGCACCACGTTGTAGACGCCCTTGGGCATGCCGACGGCATTCATCACCTCGCCCAGCAGCGCGGCGGTGGCCGGCGACTCTTCCGAGGGCTTGACCACCACGGTGTTGCCGCAGGCCAGCGCGGGCCCCACTTTCCAGGTCATCAGCAGCAGCGGCAGGTTCCAGGGGCAGACCACGGCGATCACGCCGCGCGGCACGCGCACGCCGTAGGAGAGCGCGTTCTTGCCGTCCGGGGTGCGCATGTTGAACGACTCGGTCGACATGCTCTTGATGGTGTCGGCGAAGATCTGGAAGTTGGCCGCGCCGCGCGGGATGTCGACGTGCGAGGCCAGCGCGTGCGGCTTGCCGGTGTCGGCAATCTCGGCCTGCAGGAAGTCGTCGAAGCGGCGGTTGATCTCGTTGGCCACCGCGTCCAGCAGTTTGACGCGCTCGGTCACCGACATCCGACCCCACTCGCCCTTGAGCGCCGCCTTAGCCGCGGCCACGGCGGCATCGACTTCGGGTTGGCTGGCTTCGTACACATGGCCGATCACGCTGTTGTCGACCGGATTGCGGTCCTCGAAGGTCTTGCCGCTGGCGTTCTTGACGTATTCGCCGTTGATGAAGTTCAGGAATTCTTTCATGGGATTCACGCTTGAATGAAAACAGCTACCGCGCCGGCGCTCAGAGACCGATCGCCTCCAGGCCGGCGCGGGCGCATTGCTCGTCCTGCTCGGCCGAGCCGCCCGACACGCCGATGCCGCCGATCAGCGCGTCGCCATGCCGGATCGGCAGACCGCCGCCGAACACGACGATGCGCGGGCGGTGCGGCATGCCGCGGCCCAGCGCCGCATCGCCGGCCAGCGCCTGCTCCCAGTCGGACGTCGGAAAGCCGAAGCTGGCCGCGGTGTAGGCCTTGTCGATCGCAATGTCGACCGAATGCAGGAAGGCGCCCGGCATGCGCAGGAAGGCCGCCAGCACGCCGCCGCCGTCGGTGACGGCGACGTTGATGCGGATGCCCAGCTCGGCCGCCTTGTCCACGGTCGCGCGCACCGCCAGCGCAGCGGCTTCGGCGCTGATGACCGACTGGGGCACGGCGAGGCTTTCTGGCGCCAGCGACATCAGGTCACCACGCTCAGGAAGGCGTCGTTGAGCTTGCGGTTGTGATAGAAGATGCCGGCCCCGACCTCGTCCCAGGTCCAGGTGATCGGCTCCATGTCCGGGTAATGGTCGTAGCCGCCGCTGAAGGTTTCCAGCCGGTTGCCCGACGGATCGAAGAAGTAGATCGTGGTGCCGTTGGTAATGCCGTGGCGCGTCGGGCCGACGTCGATCGACACCCGGTTCTTGCTCATGATGTCGGCCGCGCGCAGCACCTGCTCCCAGCTGCCGAGCTGGAACGAGACGTGGTGCAGCTTGTCGTCCTCGCTGTGGCGCACCATGGCGATGTCGTGCGCCTTGGTGCTGCAGGTGAGCCAGGTGGCCAGGTCGGTGGTGCCGTCCTCCAGCTTGACGCGCTCGACCAGGTTGAAGCCCAGCACCTCCTCAAACAGCTTGCGGCTGCCGTCGATGTCGCCGCCGTAGATCAGGCAGTGATCGAGGCGGATCGGGCAGATGCCGGGGCCGTCGATCACGTCGACCTCGGGGTTGAGGCAGCCGGTGGCATTGCCGACGTGCTTTTTCTCGGCGTAGAGTTCGATGGTGTGGCCGGTCGGAATCTTGAAGCGCACGCGCTCGCCGGTCTCCAGCAACTCGCCCGCGGGCATGCGCTCGGTGGCGACGCCGGCGGCATGCAGTTTCTGCTCGAGCGCCTGCAGCGTGGCGTCGTCGCGTACCTTGAAGCCAAAGAAATCCATGCCGGCCCGGTCGGCCTGGCGCAGGATGATGCTGTTGTGGTCGCGCTCGGCGCGCGCCTTGAAGTAGGCGCGGCCCTGGCTGTCCTTGCCCATGGGCACCAGGCCCATCACGTCCGTGTACCACTTGATCGATTCATCCAGGTCCAGCACGCGGATCTGTGCGTGGCCGGGACGCAAAACACCTGTCATCGCCATCGGGAAGTCTCCAATTCCTCAGGTTGAGTGAACATGTTGAACAGGAGCCGGCTCAACCACCCGGCAAACGTTCTTCTTCATCTGGCCCAGCACGCGGATGCGAAGGTCGCTGGTGGGTTTGATGCGGCAGGCGAGCACGCAGCCGGCGGCCTCTTCTTCAGCGCTGACGTGCGCGCGGCTCATCACCCGCTTGCTGTAACTGCCGCTGGTGACCTGCACCTTGCAGACCCCGCAGCCACCCTGGCGGCACCCGACCGGAATGCCGCGCCTGCCGAGCGCTTCCATGCCTTCCAGCACCGAGCGGTAGTCGACGCAGCGGTAGCTTTCGCCGGTGTCCTCGATGGTGATGGTGTAGGCCGCCATGTTCGCCGTCCGACTCAGGCGCCGATGGCCCATCGGGCACGCAGCAGCGCGACGTCCGCACCACCCGACGACCACATTTCAACCACGGCCCGCACGCGGAACGCCGGCAACTCGGATCGACAGGTGTGGCTCGCGGGTGACATGGGCGGAATCTTACTCACAAGCAGATGTCTTGTCCACTAGAATATCGATAATTTTCAGGGGCTTTGTAGCAAGAATACAGCTGCAAGAGCGTGACAACTGTGGTTGAAACACTTTGTACCGCTCTCTTAATCCATTGATAAAAACGGAGAAGGACCTGAATCCTGCGGGGAAACGAGAACGCAATCGCCGTTCAGACAGCATCAGCATCATTTGCTTTATTTATCGATATTCATGCAAAATTGAGATGTAGCTTGACTGTCATCCGAGCCCGCTCGCCGAGCGGGTCACGCCGCTCGGGCCCAACGCACCGATACTCGACATCCATGGCCAAACGCCCTGCCCTCACCAGCCTGTCCACGGACAGCACGCCGCATCGCGCCGACGCCGCGCCGCGCACGCTGATCGAGCAGGCTTACGCCCGCCTGCGCAGCGACATCGTCGAAGGTCGCATCGCGCCGGGCGAGAAGCTGCGCATCGAGCACCTGCGCCAGCGCTACGGCGTCAGTGCCGGCACGCTGCGCGAGGCGCTGACCCGGCTGGTCAGCGACGCGCTGGTCGAGGCCGAGGGCCAGCGCGGCTTTCGCGTCATGCCGGTCACGTTCGAGGACATGGACGACCTCACCAACCTGCGCGTACAACTCGAGATCGAGGCGTTGCGGCAATCGATCCGGCACAGCGACGCCGACTGGCGCGAGCAGGTCGGCGACATCTACGAGCAGATGTCGGCCATCGAGCAGCCGATCCTGCCGGAGATGACGCCGCGCTGGGAAGCCTTGAACAGCCAGTTCCACGAAGCCCTGCTGGCCAACTGCGGCTCCGACTGGACCTTGCACCTGCTGCGCCTGCTGAACCGCCACAGCGAACGCTATCGCCGCTACGCCATCGGCCTGAACCAGGGCCAGCGCGACGTGCATCAGGAGCACCGCTCCATCTACGAGGCAGCGATGTCGGGCAACGAGCTGCGTGCGGCACTGGAACTGGAGGCGCACATCCGCGCCACGCCCGACCTGCTGAAGGCCGCCGCCAGTGAGGGCATCGACGTGTTCGGCAGCGCGCCCGCCGGCCTGACGCCGCCGCTGGCCGATAGCGGCACCCACGACGGCACGACCGAACCGCCCGACCGCCGTTCTCCCGCGCCGGCTGGCGCCTGAAACGACGAAGCCGCGTCGAGCGCGGCTTGCGGTTTCCAAGAATGCGGGAGCGGCGGCAGCCGCAAAAAGGATGTTGGCCCTGGGCCAGCGCCTTGTTCGCGGCCGCCGCCCCTACGAGACTGCCGTTTCCAGGATCAGTAGGTCTCCAGGTGCAGCCGCCCTTCCTTCTTCAGGCGCAGACCGATCTCGTCCCAGCTCAGGCCGGCGCCCTGCACCACTTCACGCAGCGCCAGGATCACGCCTTCTTCCATGCTCTTGAGGCCACAGACGTAGATGAAGGTGTTGGCGTCCTGCAGCAGCGCCACCAGGTCGGCGGCGCGCTCGCGCATGGCGTCCTGCACGTACTTCTTGGGCTGGTTCGGCGTGCGGCTGAAGGCGAAGTTGATGTCGATGAAGTCCTTCGGCAGACTTTGCAGCGGGCCGAAGTACGGCAACTCTTCCTTGGTGCGCGCGCCGAAGAACAGCAGCAGCTTGCCGCCCTCGAACTTGCCGCTCTTGCGCAGCCGGCGACGCCACTCGGTCATCGCACGCATCGGCGCCGAGCCGGTGCCGGTGCAGATCATGACGATGTTCGATTTCGGGTGGTTGGGCATCAGGAAGGTGCTGCCGAACGGGCCGATCACCTCGACCTTGTCGCCCACCTTGAGGTCGCACATGTAGTTGCTGGCCACGCCGCGCACCGGGTTGCCCTGGAAGTCCTGCAGCACGCGCTTGATGGTCAGCGACAGGTTGTTGTAACCCGGCCGCTCGCCGTTGCGCGGGCTGGCGATCGAGTACTGGCGCGCAAAGTGCGGCTTGCCACGCGCGTCCAAGCCGGGCGGCACGACGCCGATCGACTGGCCCTCCAGCACCGGGAACGGCATGGTGCCGAAGTCCAGGATGATGTGGTGGGTGTCGTATTCCTTGCCGACCTCGGTGACGCGCACGTTGCCGACGCAGGTGGCGGTCACGGTCTTCTCGGCCGCACGCGCGCCGTACAGGTTGGTGTAGGCGTGCGCGGCCGACCAGGGCGGCAACTGGGCGCTGAAGTTGGTCGGCGCCGCATCGGTGCCGGGCTGCGTCGGGTCGACCGCGGCCTCCTGCAGCGCCGCCGCCTCGGCCTGGGCCAGCGTCTGCAGCGCATCCTCGGCCACCGCGCCGTCGGCCTGCAGGTTGACGCCGGCCTCGGCCAGTTGCGCCGCCGTCAGCTCCTCGGGCAGGTCGAACCAGCTGAACTGCTCTGCCAGCGTGTAGGCCTTGGCCTTGGGCACCATGCGCCAGTTGTCGATGGCACCGGTCGGGCACACCGGAATGCAGGCCATGCACTTCTCGCAGATCGACGGATCGACCACGTAGTTGTTGGCATCGTGCGAGATCGCGTCGATCGGGCAGGCGGCCTCGCAGGCGCCGCAGCGGATGCAGATGGCCGGGTCGATCAGGTGCTGCTTGAGCAGCGCCGCATCGGGTGGTGCTTTGCTCATGATGGTCTCCGCGGAGTGTGGCCGGCGACGGCCTCAGCAGGCAAAAAGGCCACGCCGACCGCCGCCGCGCGTGGCCCTTGCTTGCCGGATGTCTGCGCTCAGTTGAAGCGCACGTACTCGAAATCGATCGGCTGGCGGTTGATGCCGATCACCGGCGGCGCGATCCAGTTGGCGAACTTGCCCGGCTCGACCACGCGGCCCATCAGGCTGGCGACGTAGGCACGGTCCTCGGCCGTGGGCAGCCAGTCCTTGACCTTGGCGTTCCATTCGGCCTCGCTCACCACCTGGCCTTCCGGCGATACCCGGATGCCGGCCAGCGCACCGATCTTGCGGTTGAAGGCCTTGTGCGGCACCTTCAGCCGGAACGGGATACCGGCCTTGTCGATGACGCGGTTCCAGCGCTCGACGCCGCCGATCGAGTCCTTGATGTAGTCGTCGCGCAGCACTTCGTTGAGCGCGTTGAGCATCGGCACTTCCTTCTCGGACAGCTTGCCGTCCTGGACGTTCAGCACCTTGTAGGTCTGGCCCTTCAGCACGTGATCGTCGGTGCGCTTGCCTTCCTCGAAGCGGCCCTTCAGGCCGGTCGAGTAGAAGGTCGCGGCGTTGCTCGACTCGTCGGCGCCGAACAGGTCGATCGTGACCGAGAAGTGGAAGTTCAGGTAGCGCTGGACGGTGGGCAGATCGATCACGCCAGCGTTGCGCAGCTTCTGCACGTCGTCGGTCTTAAGCTGGTTCATCATGTCGACGGTGCGCTGGATCACGCGGCTGACGCCGGTCTCGCCGACGAACATGTGGTGCGCTTCCTCGGTCAGCATGAACTTGGTGGTGCGCGCCAGCGGATCGAAGCCGCTCTCGGCCAGCGCGCAGAGCTGGAACTTACCGTCGCGGTCGGTGAAGTAGGTGAACATGAAGAAGCTCAGCCAGTCGGGCGTCTTCTCGTTGAAGGCCTGCAGGATGCGCGGATTGTCGGCGTGGCCCGAGCGGCGCTCCAGCAGCGCCTCGCCCTCTTCGCGGCCGTCGCGGCCGAAGTACTTGTGCAGCAGGTAGACCATGGCCCACAGGTGGCGGCCTTCCTCGACGTTGACCTGGAACAGGTTGCGCAGGTCGTACTGACTCGGGCAGGTCATGCCCAGGTGGCGCTGCTGCTCGACCGAGGCCGGCTCGGTGTCACCCTGGGTGACGATGATGCGGCGCAGGTTGGCGCGGTGCTCGCCCGGCACGTCCTGCCATGCCGGCTCGCCGAGGTGGTCGCCGAAGTGGATCTTGCGATCCTGCTCGGCAGGGTTCAGGAAGATGCCCCAGCGGTAGTCAGGCATCTTGACGTAGCCGAACTGGGCCCAGCCCTGCGGATCGACGCTGATCGCGGTGCGCAGGTAGACGTCGAAATCGGTCGAACCTTCCGGACCCATCTCCGACCACCATTGCAGGTAGTCGGGCTGCCAGCTCTCGAGCGCGCGCTGCAGCGTGCGGTCCTCGGACAGGTTGACGTTGTTGGGGATCTTCTCGCTGTAGTTGATGCTGCTCATAGTGGTCTCCTGAGAATGAACGAAAAAACTGCCGGACGCGAAGGACGCAAAGACACGCAAGGGACGCGAAACAAGGAAAACTCTTCTTGTTATCTCGCGAACTTCGCGAAACCCCCGCGTCCTTCGCGTCCCGTCTTTGTCTTGGGAACTTACACGCGGTTCATGTCGAACTGCGCCTTGTCACCCTTACCGTACACCTTCAGCGCGCCTTTGTCGCCCACCGCGTTGGGGCGCTGGAAGATCCAGTTCTGCCAGGCCGTCAGACGACCGAAGATGCGCGTGAACATGTTCTCCTGCTGGGCAAAGCGCAGGTTGGCTTCCAGGCCGGTCAGCGCATCCGGGCTCATGGCGGCGCGCTCTTCCAGCGCGATGCGCACCTCGTCATCCCAGTCGATGTCGTCCGGCGCGGCGGTGACCAGGCCGAGCTTCTCGGCTTGCTCGCCGCCCAGCGCCTGGCCGATCGCGGCCCTGGCAGCGGCCAGTGGCGCGGCTTCCTCGTAGAAGCGGCGCGCCAGGCGCGACTGGCCGTTGACCATCGGGTAGCTGCCGAAGTTGACCTCGTGCAGCGTCAGCGTCGGCGCCTTGGCCGGCGTCTCGGGCAGCACCAGCTGGTAGGCGCGGTCGGCGCAGAAGGCCAGTTCGGCCAGCGTGCCGGCGAAGCACGAGCCCGGCTCGATCAGCGCGAACAGGCTGCGCGAGGACACGTCCAGGCGCGCCAGCGTGCGGCGCAGCATGCCGAGCGTCTCGCGCACGAACCAGTGGCCCTGGTTGGCCAGCATCAGGGTGTCGTTGGCGAGCACGGCGGCCGCGTCGCCTTCGGTCTTGAGCACCCAGGTGCCGACCTCCAGCTCGTTGGTGCGCATGTGCAGGATGGCGTCGTCGAGTTCGCGCGCCATCTGCAGCGGGTACCAGGCGGCACCTGCGGCCTCGATGCCGGCGACGTCGGTCGGCTGCGCGCCGCTCGGCGCCTTGACGACCACGGTGGCAACGCGCTTGGCGCGGTCGATGTCGACGCTGACGTACTGGTAGGCGATGCCGTCGGCCGACTCGCTGCGCTCGACCTTGGGCAGTTGCACGCCCTTGGCGCCAGCCGGGCGATCGCTCTGCTCGGCCAGCCTGGCTGCGCGCTCGGCGACGAAGGCGTCGAACTGCTGCGGCTTGGCCACCGCGTCGACCAGGCGCCAGTCGACCGCCTTCTGGCCGCGCACGCCCTCGCTGGTGGTGCAGAAGATATCGGCCAGGTCGTGGCGCACGTGGCGCTTGTCGGTCACGCGGGTCAGGCCGCCGGTGCCGGGCAGCACGCCGAGCAGGGGCACCTCGGGCAGGCTGACGCTGCTGCTGCGGTCATCGACCAGCACGATGTCATCGCAGGCCAGCGCCAGTTCGTAGCCGCCGCCGGCGCAGGCGCCGTTCAGCGCGGCGACGAACTTGAGGCCGCTGTGCTGGCTCGAATCCTCGATGCCGTTGCGGGTCTCGTTGGTGAACTTGCAGAAATTGACCTTCCAGGCGTGGCTGGACAGGCCCAGCATGAAGATGTTGGCGCCGGAGCAGAACACGCGGTCCTTGCCGCTGGTGACGACCACCGTGCGCACCTCGGGGTGCTCGAAGCGGATGCGCTGCAGCGCGTCGTGCAGTTCGATGTCGACGCCGAGGTCGTAGCTGTTCAGCTTCAGCTTGTAGCCAGGGCGGATGCCGGCGTTCTCGTCGATGTCGATGGCCAGCCGGGCCACCGGGCCGTCGAACGACAGCTGGATGTGGCGGTACTGGCCGGGGTCGGTGCGGTAGTCGACTTTGGGGTTGATCTGGCTCATGGTCAAAGAGGTCCTCGGGTGGATTCAACGGGTCTGCTGGTCGCCGGAGATACAGCACATCCGACCGGCACAAGATGAATAATAGTGCATCTTCCGGCTGATGTCAATGCATTTTATTGCATGTCAGGCCGTCATGCCGACGGCCTCCCGAACTCGGCGCCGCAGCGCCTGGAACGCCTCCTCTTCACTGTAGAGACTGGTATTGAAGCGCAAATCGGCCTTGGCGTAAAACGGCGTGCGCCCGACCAGGATGCGCTTCAGGTCATCCATGGCTTCGGCGCTGGCCGCCATCGGCCGCACGTCACCCTGGGCCCGCACCCGGTTCATATGATCGGCGGCATCGGCCTGCAGCCAGATGGTGTAGCAATGCTGCAGCAGCAGGTTGAAGTTGGCGGCATCCGCGACCAGCCCGCCCGGCGTGGCGATCACCACCTCGGGGTAGATCTGGATCGCCTCCTCCAGCGCCCGGCGCTCGTAGCGGCGGTAGGCGTGGGTGCCGTACAGGCTGTGGATCTCGTGGATGCTGCAGCCGGCGAACTGCTCGATCTGCCGGCTCAGTTCGATGAACGCGTAACCCAGATCCTCGGCCAGCCGCCGCCCCAGCGTCGACTTGCCGGCGCCACGCAGGCCGATCAGCGCCAGCCGCGTGGTGCGCGCGCGGTCGGCGGTGCCCGGCGCGTGGAACAGCTCAGACAGGTTCTGGCGCGCGCGCCGCAGGTCGGCCTCGCTGCGATGCTCCAGCAACTCGCGGATCATCAGCCATTCGGGCGAGGAGGTGGTGACGTCGCCGAGCAGTTCGCTCAGTTCGCAGTGCAGCGCCTGCGCCACCTGCAGCAGCACCAGGATCGAGGCGTTGCCGGTGCCGTATTCGAGGTTGGCCAGGTGCCGCTCCGACACATCGGCCGCCACGGCCACCGCCTTGCGCGTCATGCCGCGGCGCGAGCGCAGGTTGCGCACCCGTTCACCCAGCGCCAGTAGGAACGGGTGGCGCGCGCCGGCGTCGTTTTCGGTCTGCAGGCTGCTGCGCGTGCTGTCTTCCAATGCGGTGGCCATGTTCTCAGCCGCTCCTTTGAACGAGCGCGGGTTGGACAACCCGGCTTGACATGCACTTTACTGCACGCCACATAACACGCATAATAATTCATTTCACCACGATGCCGTCAAAAGATCAACGCAAAACGCTGGCTCCCAGCGGCGGCCCGTGCCACCATCGCCCGAACCGGAGACAAACCCACCATGAACACCGCCCCTGCCGTTCCCGCACCACCCGAGCGCTTCAACTACGCCGAACACCTGCTGTCCCTGAATGCTGGCCGTGCCAACAAGACCGCCTTCATCGACGATAACGGCGCGCTCAGCTACGGCGAGCTGAGTGACCGCGTGCGCCGCTTGGCGGCCGGCCTGCGCCGCCTGTACCTGCGCCGCGAAGAGCGCGTGATGGTGCTGATGCAGGACTGCAACGACTGGCCGGTGGCCTTCCTCGGCAGCATGTATGCGGGCCTGGTGCCGGTTGCCGTGAACACCCTGCTGACCGCCGACGACTACGCCTACATGCTGGAGCACTCGCGCGCCCAGGCGGTGCTGGTGTCGGGCGTGCTGCTGCCGACGCTGAACATGGCGATGATCAAGAGCGACCACGAGGTGCAGAAGGTCATCGTGTCGCACCCGCAGGCGCCGCTGCACCCGTCGGAGGTCGAGCTCGAGGCCTTCCTGGCCGCGCAGGTACCGCTGGAAAAGCCCGCCCACACCGGCCCCGATGATCCCGGCTTCTGGCTGTATTCCAGCGGTTCGACCGGCCGCCCCAAGGGCGCCGTGCATTCGCACGCCAACCCCTACTGGACCAGCGAGCTGTACGGCAAGGGCATCTTGCAGCTGACGGAGAAGGACATCTGCTTCTCGGCCGCCAAGCTGTTCTTCGCCTACGGCCTCGGCAACGGGCTGACCTTCCCGATGACGGTGGGCGCCACCACCGTGCTGATGGGCGAGCGGCCGACGCCGGAGGCCACCTTCAAGCGCTGGGTCGGCGGCGTCGGTGGGGTCAAGCCGACCGTGTTCTACGGCGCACCGACCGGCTTCGCCGGCATGCTGGCACACCCGCAATTGCCCAGCCGCGACCAAGTGGCGATGCGGCTAGCCTCCTCGGCCGGCGAGGCGCTGCCGGCCGAGATCGGCGAACGCTTCAAGGCGCATTTCGGCGTCGACATCGTCGACGGCATCGGCTCCACCGAGATGCTGCACATCTTCCTGTCCAACCTGCCCGGCAAGGTGCGCTACGGCACCACCGGCTGGCCGGTGCCGGGCTACGAGGTCCAGCTGCGCGGCGACGATGGCGAGCCGGTACCCGACGGCGAACCCGGCGACATGTACATCGCCGGCCCCAGCGCCGCCATGATGTACTGGGGCAACCGCACCAAGACGCGCGAGACCTTCCAGGGCGGCTGGACCAAGAGCGGCGACAAGTACGTGCGCAACGAGGACGGCACCTACACCTACGGCGGCCGCAGCGACGACATGCTGAAAGTCAGCGGCATCTACGTGTCGCCGTTCGAGGTCGAGGCCACGCTGGTGCAACACCCGGCGGTGCTGGAAGCAGCCGTGATCGGCAAGGAGGACGGCGACGGCCTGACCAAGACCAAGGCCTTCGTCATCCTCAAGTCGGGCGCCGAGGCGTCCGAGGAGGAGCTCAAGGCCTTCGTCAAGGAGCGCCTGGCGCCCTACAAGTACCCGCGCTACTTCGAGTTCGTGACCGAACTGCCGAAGACGGCAACCGGCAAGATCCAGCGCTACAAGCTGCGCGAGCGCGAACTCCGGGCCTGATCGCGCGCAAGCCGGTGCCGCGGGCGCCGGCGCCTTCCGCTGGCGCACCAGCGGAAGGCTGGTCTGCTTGCTGGGCGCGTCAGGCGCTCAGGTATCGCGCGAGATCTTGATCGACGGGAAGCGCGACGAGAAGTCCTTGGCCTTGGCCGCGATCTTGATCGCCACCTGGCGCGCAATGCTCTTGTAGATCGCCGCGACCTCGCCGTCCGGATCGGCCACCACCGTCGGCCGGCCGGAATCGGCCTGTTCGCGGATCGACAGCGCCAGCGGCAGCGCGCCCAGGTAGTCCAGGCCCTTCTCCTCGGCGTAGCGCTTGCCGCCCTCGGCGCCGAAGATGTGCTCGACGTGCCCACAGTTGGAGCACACGTGCACCGCCATGTTCTCGACCAGGCCGAGGATCGGCACGCCGACCTTCTCGAACATGGTCACGCCCTTGCGCGCGTCGGCCAGCGCGATGTCCTGCGGCGTGGTGACAATCACCGCGCCGGTCATCGGCACGCGCTGGCTCAGCGTCAGCTGGATGTCGCCGGTGCCGGGCGGCAGGTCGACGATCAGGTAGTCGAGCTCGCGCCAGTTGGTGTGGCGCAGCAGCTGTTCCAGCGCCTGGGTGGCCATCGGGCCGCGCCAGACCATGGCCTCGTCGGGATCGACCAGGAAGCCGATCGAGCTGACCTGCACGCCGTGATTCTGCAGCGGCTCCATGCTCTTGCCGTCCAGGCTCTCCGGCTTGCCGCTGACGCCCAGCATGATCGGCATGCTGGGCCCGTAGATGTCGGCATCCAGCACCCCCACCGCAGCGCCCTCGGCGGCCAGCGCCAGCGCCAGGTTGACGGCGGTGGTGCTCTTGCCGACACCGCCCTTGCCCGAGGCCACGCCGACGATGTTCTTGACACCCGGCATCAGCTGCACGCCACGCTGGACCGCGTGCGCCTGCACCTTGGTCACCACGTTCACCGACACGTTGCCGACACCGGGCACGGCGCGCGCCGCCGCCACCAGCGCCTGCCGCAGCGCCGGGATCTGGCTCTTGGCCGGGTAGCCCAGCTCGACGTCGAACGACAGATCGTCGCCGGCAATCTGCAGATTCTTGATCTGCTTGGTGGACACGAAGTCCTGGCCCGTGTTCGGGTCGGTGACGCCCGCGAGGGCCTGGAGTACGTCAGATTCCTGGATGCTCATTTGCTCTCTTTCGGTGGACGCGCTAGTCTAGTCGCTACCCGGCTGAACGCCGAATGGTGCCATCAAGACCGTACCGCGAACGATGATTGCAGCGCCTGCGCCAGCAGCCCGCCCCGGCACCGCACTGCTACTGGGCGGCGGCGGCGCACGCGCCGCCTATCAGGTCGGCGTGCTGCAGGCGCTGGTGGCGCTGCGGCGGCACCGCCAGCCGGGCCAGCGTGGATCACCCTTCGACATCATCATCGGCACCTCGGCCGGCGCCATCAACGCCGCCGCGCTGGCCGCCGGCGCCGACCGCTTTGGCCACGCGGTGGCGCAACTGGCGCGGGTCTGGCGCACGCTGCGCTCCGAGCAGATCTACCATGCCGGCGCGCTGCAGGCGGCGCGCGCCGGCACCCAGTGGCTGCGCCTGATCTCGCTGGGCTGGGCACTGGCGCGCTGGCGGCGGGCGCAACCGCGATCCCTGCTCGACAACCAGCCGCTGCGCGACATGCTGCAGGCCCAGATCCCCTTGCGGCGCCTGCCCCGGATGCTGGCCGATGGCCACCTGCGCGGCCTGGGGGTGACGGCGTCCTGCTACGCCAACGGCGAGCACGTCACCTTCTACGAAGCCGTCGGCGAGATGCACGACTGGTCGGACATGCAGCGGCGGCGCGCCGTACGCACGCCCATCGCCGTCGACCACCTGATGGCCTCGTCCGCCATCCCGTTCGTGTTTCCGGCGGCGGCGATTACGCAGGACGGCATGCCCGCCTATTACGGCGATGGCGCGATGCGGCAGACCGCACCGCTGTCGCCGGCGATCCACCTTGGCGCCGAGCGCGTGCTGGTGGTCGGCGTCGGCCGCGCACACCATCGTCCGGATCCTGCCGATCTTTCGGCATCGACCGGCTACCCGAGCCTGGCCGAGGTGGCCGGCCACGCGCTGTCGAGCATCTTCCTCGACACGCTGTCGGCCGATGTCGAACGCCTGGAGCGCGTCAACCATACGCTGGCACTGATTCCGCCCGAGCGCCGCTCCGGCTCCCCGCTGCGCTCGATCGAGCTGCTGAGCATCACGCCCTCGCTGCGCCTGGACGAAATCGCGGCGCGCCACGTGCAGGACCTGCCAAGTTCGATGCGCGCCCTGCTCGGCATGCTGGGCGTGCGCGGCAACGGGCTCGGCCCGCGATCTGCCGCATTCGCCAGCTACCTGCTGTTCGAGCCCGGCTTCACCCGCGAACTGATCCGCCTCGGCTGGAACGACGCGCTGGCGCAGCGCGAAACCATCTGCCGCTTCTTCGGCTGGTTGGACAGGCCCGCCGCCCACTGAGTCGCGCTGGCGCGCTACCTAAAATGACGGGTTCCCCGTCGTGAGAGCCGCGCATGTCCGCACCCCGCCAGATCTTCGTCACCACCGCCCTGCCGTACGCCAACGGCACCTTCCACATCGGCCACATCATGGAATACATCCAGGCCGACATCTGGGTGCGCTACCAGCGCATGCAGGGCCATGCGGTGAACTTCGTCGGCGCCGACGACGCGCACGGCGCGCCGATCATGATCGCGGCCGAAAAGGCCGGCAAGACGCCCGAAGCTTTCGTCGCCGACATCGCCGCCGGACGCCAGCAGTACCTCGACGGTTTCCTGATCAGCTTCGACAACTGGCACTCGACGCACAGCCCCGAGAACACCGCCATCTCGCAGGCGATCTACCGCGACCTGAAGGCAGGGGGCCTGATCGAGTCGCGCGTCATCGAGCAGTTCTTCGACCCCGAGAAGGGCATGTTCCTGCCCGATCGCTTCATCAAGGGCGAGTGTCCCAACTGCCACGCCAAGGATCAGTACGGCGACAACTGCGAGGTCTGCGGCGCGGTGTATGCGCCAACCGAGCTGATCGAGCCGTATTCGGCGCTGTCCGGCGCGCGGCCCGAACTCAAGAGCAGCGAACACTTCTTCTTCCGGCTGTCGGATCCGCGCTGCGTCGAGTTCCTGAGCCAGTGGACCCAGGACGGCCGCCTGCAGCCCGACGTCGCCAACAAGGTGCGCGAATGGATCGCGCCGGGCGAGGACGGCAAGCCCAAGATGGGCGACTGGGACATCTCGCGCGACGCGCCCTACTTCGGCATCGAGATCCCCGACGCGCCGGGCAAGTACTTCTACGTCTGGCTCGACGCGCCGATCGGCTACCTGGCCAGCCTGAAGAACCTGCTGGAAAAGCGCGGCGAAAGCTACGAGGCCTACATGGCGCAGCCCGCATTGGAGCAGTTCCACTTCATCGGCAAGGACATCATCACCTTCCACACCCTGTTCTGGCCGGCGATGCTCAAGTTCAGCGGCCGCAAGGTGCCCGACAACGTGTTCGTGCATGGCTTTCTCACCGTCAACAACGGTGAGAAGATGAGCAAGAGCCGCGGCACGGGGCTGGATCCGCTGAAGTACCTCAAGCTCGGCATGAACCCGGAATGGCTGCGCTACTACCTGGCCGCCAAGCTGTCGGGCCGCAACGAGGACATCGACTTCAACGCCGAGGACTTCATGCTGCGGGTCAACGCCGACCTGGTCGGCAAGTACGTCAACATCGCCTCGCGCGCGGCCGGCTTCATCAGCAAGCGCTTCGACGGCCGCCTGGGCGAGGTGTCGGCCGACGGCGAGCAGCTGCTGACGCGGCTGCGCGACGCGCTGCCCGAGATCACCGCGCTGTACGAGCAGCGCGACTACGGCAAGGTGGTGCGCGAGACCATGCTGCTGGCCGACCGCGTCAACGAGTACGTGGACCAGAACAAGCCCTGGGAGCTGGCCAGGAAACCCGAGCTGACGCAGCGCCTGCACGATGTCTGCAGCACCTGCATCGAGGCCTTCCGCATCCTGACCATCTACCTGAAGCCGATCCTGCCGAAGCTGGCATCCGAAGTGGCGCTGTTCACCATGATGCCGCCCGAGGGCTTCGACGACGTGCTGAAGCCCCTCGGCGCCGGTGCGCAGATCGGCGAGTACAAGCACCTGATGCAGCGCGTCGACATGAAGCAGCTGGAGGCGCTGTTCGAGCCGCCGCCGCAGGCCGCAGCCGCCACGCCCGCCGATACTGCGGTGCCCGCCGCCGCACCCGCGCCCGGCGGCGAGTCGCTGGCGCCGACCATCGGCATCGACGACTTCGCGAAGGTCGACCTGCGCATCGCGTACATCGTCGACTGCCAGGCGGTCGAGGGCTCGACCAAGCTGCTGCGCCTGACGCTGGACGCCGGCGAGCTGGGCGACGACGGCCAGCCCAGGCTGCGCAACGTCTTCAGCGGCATCGCCAGTGCCTACCAGCCCGAGCAGCTCAAGGGCAAGCTGACGGTGTTGGTCGCCAACCTGGCGCCGCGCAAGATGAAGTTCGGCGTCAGCGAAGGCATGGTGCTGGCCGCCAGCCATGGCGACGAGAAGGCGCACCCGGGCATCTTCGTGCTGGAGCCCACGCCCGGCGCGCAGCGAGGCATGCGGGTGCGCTGAGCCGCCGAGCTGGAACCGTCCTATTCAACAGCCGGACTCAGACGACGCAAAGGTTTCCCAGAAGTCGCAAGAAGAGAACCACCAAAGGTTTTCTTTGAATCTCTTGCGTCCTTTGCGTAGTTTTCGCGTCTTCTGCGTCCAGCTGTTCGGTGTTCAAGCCCGCGCCGCCCATACCCCGTCGTGCAGCGCCACCAGTGCCTGGGTCAGCTTGTGGCCCGGCTCCAAGTGGATCATGGGGCGCGACTGCTCGTGCGACTCGCGCACCTTGACGGAGGACGGCAGGTAGGGCTGCAGCACCGGCAGGCCTTCGTCGATCAGCTCCTGCACCAGCCGCTGCGGCAGCTTGGCGCGCGACTGGAACTGGTTCACCACGATGCCCTCGACCGCCAGCTCGGGGTTGTGGTCGGCGCGGATCTCCTGCACGTTGTCCAGCAGCGTGTACAGCGCCTGGCGCGAGAAATCGTCGCAGTCGAACGGAATCAGGCAGCCGCGCGCACCCATCAGCGCCGAGCGCGTGTAGAAGTTCAGCGCCGGCGGCGTGTCGATGTAGATGCGCTCGTAGCCCTGCTTGAGCTGCTGCAGCGCCTCGCGCAGCTTGTAGATCTTGTGGCGCGATTCGAGCTTGCCCTGCAGCTCGTCGAGCCGCGCGCTGGCGGCCATCAACTCGAGGTTCTCGAACGGCGTGGCGAGCACGAAGTCGGTCGGCGGCACCGGGCGGAAGCTGTAGCTCAACGACTGATCGAACAGCGTGGCCACGGTCGGCTGATCCTCATCGGCCGGTCCGCCAAGCAGGTACTGGGTCGAATTGCCCTGCTGGTCCAGGTCGATCAGCAGGGTGCGCAGCCCCTGGCTGGCGCTGATGGCGGCCAGGTTGCAGGCGATGGTGGACTTGCCGACCCCACCCTTCTGGTTGAACACGACAAGCGGCATGCAGACAACTCCTTTTTTCTCGGTCAATGCCCTGGCTTCGGACGCCGTGATTATCCGGGCTGGAAATTGCACGACCTTGCTGTGCCCCGCCAGCGGGCTCGGGCGCATGTGGCCGGCGCCTGCCAGCGACCATCGGCGACTTCCCGGACGCGGGCGCATCCGGCACTTGTATTACAGCATGACAGTCGGTATTATCCCGACATGATCACGCTCACGGTCAAGATCCCGGCCGAACTGGTGCAGGCCATGGATGCGCTGGCGGCGCGAACCCACCAGTCGCGCTCGGAACTGGTGCGGCGGGCGCTGCAAGCCTACGTGCAGGCGCACGAGGCGGACACGGACGGCGCCAGCCTGCTCGACGCCATCCCCGACCTGGTCGGCTGCTTTAGCGGCGGACCGGCCGATCTGTCGTCGAACCCGGCGCATCTGGCCGAACTCGGGCAACACTGAAACCGATCCATGCAGGTGCTGCTCGACACGGGTCCCTGGGTGGCACTGCTGTGCCGCGACGACGCCCACCACGAGTGGAGCCGCGCGCAGTGGGCCGCGCTTGAGCAGCCGGTACTCAGCTGCGAGGCGGTGGTGGCCGAAACCTGCTTCCTGCTGGCGCGGCACGGCTTCGATCCGGCCGCACCGCTGAAGATGATCGAGCGCGGCGTGGTGCGCATCGATTTCGCACTGGCCGCGCAGATCGCCTCGGTGCGCGCCCTGTTCGAGCGCCAGGACAAGCTGCCCGCATCGCTGGCCGAAGCCTGCCTGCTGCGCCAGAGCGAGCTGCACGAACCCTGCAAGGTGTTCACGCTCGACCGCGACTTCCAGATCTACCGCCGCCACGGCCGCCGCACCGTGCCGGTCATCAGCCCCTGGGTCTAGCCCACCAAGTCCATGCCCATCGCCCGCTTCCGTCCCCGCCTGTTCGACGCCATGCACGGCTACGGCCGGGCCGATTTCGGCCGCGACTTCGGCGCCGGGCTGACGGTGGCGGTGGTGGCGCTGCCGCTGGCGATGGCATTCGCCATCGCCTCAGGCCTGAAACCCGAGGCCGGCATCTTCACCACCATCATCGCCGGCTTCCTGATCGCGCTGCTCGGTGGCAGCCGGGTGCAGATCGGCGGCCCGGCGGGCGCCTTCATCGTCATCGTCTACGGCATCGTCGAGCGCTACGGCGTCGGCAACCTGATCATCGCCACCGCGCTGTCGGGCGTGATGCTGTTCCTGATGGGCCTGTTCAAGCTCGGCACCCTGGTGCGCTTCATCCCGATCGCGGTCATCATCGGCTTCACCAATGGCATCGCGGTACTGATCGCGCTGTCGCAGGTCAAGGACTTCTTCGGCCTGCGGATCGAGAAGATGCCGAGCGACTTCTTCGGCATCCTGGGCGCGCTGTGGACCCACTGGGACACCGTCAACCCCTGGGCGCTGGGCGTCGCCGCGGTGTCGCTGCTGATCGTCATCGGCTGGCAGCGCTGGATGCCGGCGCTGGGGCCCAAGGTGCAGTTCTCGGGCAAGCTCAGCACGGTGCCGGGCTCGATCGTGGCGCTGGTGCTGGCGACCGCGGCGGTCGGCCTGTTCGCGCTGCCGGTCGAGACCATCGGCAGCCGCTTCGGCGGCATCCCGGCGGCGCTGCCCGAATTCAGGCTGCCCGGCTTCAGCTGGGAGTCGGCGCGCTTCCTGCTGATGCCGACCATCACGCTGGCGCTGCTGGGCGCGATCGAGTCGCTGCTGTGCGCGCGCGTGGCCGACGGCGTGATCGGCGACCGCCACGATCCCAACCAGGAACTGATGGCGCAGGGCGTGGCCAACTTCGTCACGCCGCTGTTCGGCGGCATGCCGGCCACCGGCACCATCGCGCGCACCATGACCAACGTCAAGAGCGGCGCCCGCACGCCGGTGGCCGGCATGGTGCATGCACTGGCGCTGCTGGTGGTGATCCTGGTCGCGGCGCCGCTGGCCAGTTCGATCCCGCTGGCGACGCTGGCGGCGATCCTCATGTACGTAGCCTGGAACATGGGCGAGTGGCACGAGTTCACCCACCTGAAGAACTACCGCATGCCGTATCGCGTGACCCTGGTGGGCGTGTTCCTGCTGACGGTGATCTTCGATCTGACGGTGGCGGTGGAATTCGGCATCCTCGCCGCCTGCGTGACCTTCATCTACCGCATCTCCAACCTCACGCGCAGCGAGCGCCTGACCGCCAGCAAGCACTCGGCGCTGGCCGGCCACGAGGGCCAGATGCAGGCCTGGCGCCTGTATGGCGCGCTGTTCTTCGGCGCCACCCGCCTGGTGGAAGAACTCGAGGACGACCTGCCGTCCCAGGTCCTGGTGCTGGACCTGAAGAACGTGATCTACCTCGATTCGACCGGCGCCGAAGCGCTGGAGAACCTGGTCAGGACCTGCCGCAAGCAGGGTGTGCGGCTGATCGTCTCGGGCCTGATGAACCAGCCGCTCGACATCGCCAGCAGAACCGGCCTGCTGGCCCTGTTCACCCAGCACTCGGCCGCTGACGTGCAGCCGGATGTCGCAGCCGCCATCGATGCCGCGCTGGCCGATCTGGCTGGCGCGGCCAGCTCACCTGAAGATACCGCGCCAGACCACGGCAGCGCCTGAAAGGCGGCCGGCGCCACGGCTGCCGCGATCAACCACCGCCGCGCATGTCAGGCCCGTCCGGATCGGGACCGACCTCGGTGCGCAGCACCCGATAATCGGTGCTGAAGATGACGTTGAAGGCCTTGGTCTCGCTCGGCGGTTCGAGGAATTTCCAGGTCCACACGACCTCGTTCTTGAGCTGGTAGGGCACCTGCCTTGCCGGCTTGCCGAGCATGCGGCGCACGTCCTCGACGCCCATGCCGGGCTGCACGCGGCGGAAATTCTCGGGCGTCAGCACCTGGCGCAGCGCGCTCATCTTGCCGTCCGGGCCGATGGTGATCATGTAGTTGCGCATGCCCTCGGGCTGGCGGTTGTACTCGAAGGTCTTGGCGCCGCCGGCTTCGGACCACACGCGCTCGGGCTGGCCGAAACGCTGCACCACGTCGGCCTCGGTGGAAACACCTTCCTCGAGTTCCTTGATGGCCTGCGGGTCACAGGCGGCCAGCATGAGCGTGGCGCCCAGCAGGCCGGCCAGGCCCCAGGTGCGGAATCGGTCAAAGCGGAGCGTCATAGGTGGCATGCTCGGTAAAATGGATGAAAACCCTCATGTAACGCGGCGAGGCAGCAATTCGCCGTCAGAACAATCCGACAAGGGATACTGAAAGCATTATGTCGCTCGCCCGCCTGTTCCAACGCCCGCACTACCGCTCCGAGGCCACGCAGTTCATCAGCGACCTGAAGAACGCCAAGCCCGATCTCGACCGCAAGCAGCGCGAGGGCCGCTCGCTGCTGTGGGACAAGCGCATCGACCGCGAGCTGCAAGCAGAGTTTCGCGCCGGCCGGGTGGCACAGCCGGGCTACGTCTACTACGAGTGGGACCTGGCCCCGCACGAGTCCGCCAGCACCCCCGAAGCCAGCCCGAATCCGACGCAGACGCCGGCCTGAGTGACGGCGCACCCGACCGCCGCAGCCACCAGCGCCCGTGGTGTTGGCTGATCCCGATCAGTTGCTGGGCAGCGCGCCAGTGCAGGTGCCGCTGCCCGATGTGGTCGACCACATCGCGGTGGCGCGCCTGTACGGCGAGCCGCTGTTCGCGCTGCCGCAGGACCTGTACATCCCGCCCGATGCGCTGGAGGTGTTCCTGGAGGCCTTCGAGGGGCCGCTGGATCTGCTGCTGTACCTGATCCGCAAGCAGAACTTCAACATCCTCGACATCCCGATGGCGGCGGTGACGCGCCAGTACCTGAGCTACGTCGACGAGATCCGCGGCCGCAACCTGGAGCTGGCCGCCGAATACCTGCTGATGGCGGCGATGCTGATCGAGATCAAGTCGCGCATGCTGCTGCCGCCGCGCAAGACCGCCGAAGGCGCCGAGCCAGAGGATCCACGCGCCGAACTGGTGCGCCGCCTGCTCGAATACGAGCAGATCAAGCTGGCCGCCACCCAGCTGGCCGAGGTGCCGCTGTTCGGGCGCGACTTCCTGAAGGCGCAGGTCTACGTCGAGCAGGCATTGCAGCCGCGCTTTCCCGACGTCGAGCTGATCGACCTGCAATCGGCCTGGGCCGACATCCTCAAGCGCGCCAGGCTGGTGCAGCACCACCGGATCACGCGCGAGCAACTCAGCGTGCGCGAGCACATGTCGATCGTCCTCAAGAAACTCCAGGGTCGTCGCTTCGCACCCTTCGAGGACCTGTTCGACGCCACCAAGGGCGTGCCGGTGCTGGTGGTGACGCTGATCGCACTGCTCGAGCTGGCGAAGGAAAACCTGGTCGAGGTCACCCAGGCCGAGGCCTACGCACCGATCTACGTGCGGCTGGCGTTCACGCCGGCCTGAGAAGGTGTGAACGAACCCGCCACGCGCCGCCACCGGGCCGCGCGGCAGACCCAGCCGCTACCATTGGCAGACCAGCCCGCCGCCCCGACCACCCGCCGCACCCGTGCCCGCCTACACCTTCGAAGCCCTGCAAGCCGACGGCAAGAGCCGCAAGGGCGTGATCGAGGCCGACTCCGCCAAGGCCGCACGCGCACTGCTGCGCGGGCAGGCGCTGGTGCCGCTGTCGGTCGACCCGGTCACCGGCGGCACGGCCGGCTCGCTGCTGACGCGGCCGATCGCCGGCGGGCGTGTGTTCAACGGCACCCAGCTGGCGATCTGGACGCGCCAGCTCGCCGGCCTCATCACTTCCGGCCTGCCGCTGGAGCGCGCGCTCACCGCGCTGGCCGACGAGGCCGAGGACGAGCGCCAGCGCAACCTGATCGCCGGCCTGCGCGCCGAAGTCAATGCCGGCTCGCCACTGGCCAAGGCGATGACGCAGCAGCCGCGCGAATTCTCCGGCGTCTACACCGCCGTCATCGCCGCCGGCGAGCAAGGCGGCAACCTGGGCCTGGTGCTGGAGCGCCTGGCCGATGACCTGGAGGAGCGCCAGGCGCTCAAGGCCAAGCTCATTGGCGCGGCGCTGTACCCCGCCATTGTGACCCTGCTGTCGATCGTCATCGTGGTGTTCCTGGTCAGCTACGTGGTGCCGCAGGTGGCCAACGTGTTCGCCGGCAGCAAGCGCTCGCTGCCCTGGCTCACGGTGGCGATGCTGGGCCTGAGCGACTTCGTGCGCGCCTGGGGCTGGTGGCTGCTGGGTGCGCTGGCGCTGCTCGCCATCGGCGGCCGGCTGGCGCTGCGCAATCCGGTGCTGCGCCAGCGCTTCGACGCCCTGTGGCTCCGGCTGCCGCTGGTCGGCCGGCTGGCGCGCGGTTACAACGCGGCGCGCTTCGGCAGCACCTTGGCCATGCTGGCCGGTGCCGGCGTGCCGATCCTGCGGGCGCTGCAGGCCGCCGCCGAAACCCTGAACAACACCGCCATGCGCGCCGATGCCGAGGACGCGCTGGTGATGGTGCGCGAGGGCGCGCCGCTGGCCAGCGCACTGGCGCAGAAGAAACGCTTCCCCGGCCTGCTGGCCATGTTCGCGCGCCTGGGCGAGCAGACCGGCCAGCTGCCGCTGATGCTGCAGCGCGCTGCGGGCCAGCTCGGCGCCGAGGTGCAGCGCCGCGCCCTGCAGCTGGCCACCGTGCTGGAACCGCTGCTGATCGTCGCCATGGGTCTGGTCGTGATGCTGATCGTGCTGGCGGTGATGCTGCCGATCATCCAGCTCAACCAATGGGTGAAATAGGCCATGGCCGCCTCCCTGCAAGACCAGCTCGTCGTCGCCATCTCCTCGCGCGCGCTGTTCGACTTCGAGGAGGAAAACCGCCTGTTCGAATCCGGCAACGCGCAGGCCTATATGCAGTTGCAGCTCGACCGGCTCGACATGCCGGCGCAGCCGGGCGTGGCGTTCTCGCTGGTCAAGAAGCTGCTGGCCTTCAACCAGCCGGGCCATCACCGCGTCGAAGTGGTGGTGCTGTCGCGCAACGACCCGGTCAGTGGCATGCGGGTGTTCCGCAGCGTGGCGGCGGCCGGGATGGCGGTCGAGCGCGGCGTGTTCACGCAGGGGCGCGATCCGTTCCGGTATCTGAGGCCGCTGGGCGCGCACCTGTTCCTGTCGGCCAACGAGGCCGATGTGCGCGAGGCGCTGGGCCTGGGTTTTCCGGCCGCACGCGTGGCGATCGGTGCGCAGCAGGCTGGCCACAACCACCCTGACGAGGTGCGAATCGCCTTCGACGGCGATGCCGTGCTGTTCGCCGACGAGGCCGAACGCGTGTTCCAGGCCCGCGGCCTGGAGGCGTTCCAGAAGCACGAGAAGCGCAAGGCCCTGCTGCCGCTGCCGGCCGGACCGTTCAAACCGCTGCTGGACGCGCTGCACCGCCTGCAGCAGGCCGGCGACACGCCGATGCGCCTGCGCACCGCGCTGGTCACGGCGCGCAGCGCGCCGGCGCACGAGCGCGCCATCCAGACGCTGATGAGCTGGGGCGTCGGCGTCGACGAGGCCATGTTCCTCGGCGGCCTGCCCAAGGGCGAGTTCCTGCGCGAGTTCGAACCTGACTTCTTCTTCGACGATCAGACCGGCCACATCGAACACGCTGCCCGCCACGTGCCTGCAGGCCATGTCGCGGCCGGTGTTACAAATTCACCCGATTCCGCTGAAACCCCGCGCCGCCGACGCAGCTCCAAGCAGGCATGACGCTGCGTCGCTATCTCCTGCCCATCCTCGTCGCCCTGCCACTGGCCGCCGCGCCCGTGCTGGCGCAGCCGGTGGACGCCGCTACCGCGGCGGAACAGCCCGCCGCAAAGCGGGTCAGCAAGGGCGAGCAGCAGGCGCTCAAGTGGTTTGCCATGCTGGACGCCAACAAGGACGGCCGCATCTCGCGCCAGGAAGCCAGGGTAGCATTCCGCCTCAGCCCGACGCTGGCCGAATACTTCCGTGACACCGATCTGGATGGCGACGGCTACCTGACGCAGCAGGAAATCCGCACCGTCGCCGAGCGCCGCCGCGCCGAACGCCAGCGGCGGCGCCAACAGGAGGCCGCACAGGCTGCTGCGACGCCAGGGACTGCGATCAGCAGGGCGGCCGCGTCCACCGAGCGCACGCAAGCACGCTGAGTCTCGTCTTTGGCCGCCGACAGGCCTGACGTCGGTCACCCCACCCAAAACCGCTAGCATCCACGCTCCGCTGAAATGGAGCCCCTGGATGACCTGGTCCGACAAACTCGCCCGCCTGCATCAATTCCTGCACCAGGTCTGGCACTTGGCATCGCCCTACTTCCGCGGCTCCGACGAACGCTGGAAGGCACGCGGCCTGCTGGCCGCGATCATTGCGCTCAACCTCGGCATGGTCTACGTGATGGTGCTGGTCAACGACTGGCAGCGCCGCTTCTTCGATGCCATGCAGAACCTCGACCAGGCCACGTTCTGGCGCGAAGCAGTCTTCTTCACCCTGATCGCGACCGTGTTCATCCTGGTGGCGATCTACCGGTTCTACCTCACCGAACTGCTGCAGCTGCGCTGGCGCGCCTGGATGACGCGCGAGCTGATGGGTCGCTGGCTGTCCGGCAACGCCTTCTACCGCATGGAACTCGGCCGCTACGCCGGCGCCGCGCAGGAGGAGACCACGCCGACCGGGCTGCCCGAACAGGGCCAGCGCGTGCCCGACAACCCCGACCAGCGGCTGGAGGAGGACGTGCACATCTTCACCATGCGCAGCGTCGATCTGTCGATGGGCCTGCTGAACGCCGTGGTCACGCTGCTCAGCTTCGTCACCATCCTGTGGAAGCTGTCGGGCGATTTCTCGTTCAGCCTCGGCAGCAGCGAGATCGCCATCCCCGGCTTCATGGTCTGGGCCGTGCTGCTGTACTGCCTGGTCGGCAGCGTGTTCACGCACTACATCGGCCGGCCACTGATCGGCCTGAACTTCGAGCAGCAGCGGCGCGAAGGCGACTTCCGCCACCACCTGGTGCGGGTGCGCGAGTACAGCGAGGCCATCGCGCTCGACCAGGCCGGCGGCACCGAGCGCCGCAACCTGGATGGGCGCTTCTCATCGGTGCTGGCCAACTACCTGGCGCTGATCAGGAAACGCACCAAGCTGCTCGGCTTCACCGAGCTGTTCGGCCAGACCGCGGTGCTGTTTCCGTTCATGCTGGCGGCTCCGCGCCTGTTCAGCGGCGCCATCAAGCTGGGCGAGGTGATGCAGATCAGCGGCGCTTTCGGCTATGTGCAGAATTCGCTGTCCTGGTTCGTCAACAACTACGACAACCTGGCGGCGTGGCGTGCCACCACCGAGCGCCTGACCAGCTTCGAGGCCGGGCTGGCACTACTGGACGCCACGCCGTCACGGATCGAGCGCGTGCCGGCGACACCGGATGCCACCACCATCGAGGCCGACGGTCTCAGCCTGCAGCTGCCGACCGGCGTCACGCTGCTGCAGGACGCCTCGCTGCACGCCGCGCCCGGCGAGCACACGCTGATCCAGGGCCCCTCGGGCAGCGGCAAGTCCACCCTGCTGCGCGCGTTGACGGGCATCTGGCCCTGGGCACGCGGGCGCGTGAAGCTGCCCGACGGCATGATGGTGATCCCGCAGCGCCCCTATTTCCCCGACGGTGCGCTGCGCGACGCGCTGGCCTACCCGGACGACGCCGATGCGTACACCGACGAGCAACTGCGGCAGGCGCTGCACGACGCACTGCTGCCCAGGCTGGCCGAGCGGCTGAACGAGCGCGACAACTGGACGCAGAAGCTCTCTGGCGGCGAGCAGCAACGCCTGGCAATCGCCCGCGTGCTGCTGAAGCAACCCGCGTGGGTGCTGGCCGACGAAGCCACCGCCGCGCTTGACCTGAGCGCCGAGCACAGCCTGTACCAACGCCTGCGCGCGCTGACCGAGCGCCGCGGCGGCGCCCTGGTGTCGATCGCCCACCGACCCTCGGTCGCGGAATTCCACCGCTACCGCTGGCAGCTGGTGCCACAGGCGGAAGACGCACCGGCGCGCTTTCGGATTGATCGGCTGACGATAGTCTGAGGATGACCGTAGTGCCTGGGTGCAGCCCGGGCCTCACCCCAAAATCATCACGTCCTACCGGTTAGCCCAGCGCACAGCGCGAGCGCACATCAGGCGACTGGCAGCGTCGTCACATACTGCCTTGGCTGCGGCCGCACGCGCGGCGGCCGGCCCTTGATCACGCTCCCGACGCTGAGAAAGCACAGCGCCTGCTCGTCGTCACCCAGAGCGAACAGGCGGCGCAGCGCGTTCGATGCCAGCGCCTTGCCGCTGGTCAGCGCGGCGCCGAAACCGAGTGCATGCGCCATCAGCAGCATGTTCTGCAGCGCGCAGCCGGCCGAGACGATGCGCTCGGGCGGCTCGATCTCGGCATCGCCATCACGCAGCCGCACCACCGCCAGCAGCAGCAGCGGTGCGCGGAAGGCCTTCTCGCGCGCCTGCTCGGTCTGCGTCGGCGTCGCGCCGGCGTCACGCTGTACCAGCGCGGCGGCGAAGGCGTCGGCCAGCCGCCCGCGTGCCTCGGCCGGCACGATGACGAAGCGCCAGGGCAGCAGTTCGTGGTGGTCGGGCGCGCTGGCGGCGGCACCCAGGATCAACTGGATCTGCGTCGCATCCGGGCCGGGATCCCCCAAGCGCCGCGGCAGGATGGTCTGGCGCGTGTGGATCAGCGCCTGCGCCAGCTCCACCACTTCGGGCGGGCGCGGCTGGCTGAGGGTGCGGGCGCCGTCAGCCCGGCTTGCCGTCGATGCGTGGTTTTCCATACCAGCTAGCGTAGCGCAGCGCCCATACGGTCACCACCGCCGCCCACAGCAGCGCCGCCAGGCCGGTCAGCCAGGGCGACGCGCCCAGCACCGCGGCGATCAGCCGTACTCCCACCGTGAGCTGCAGCAGCCAGAACAGCGCCCACACGGCGCCATCGGCCACCAGCGCGCGCCCGCTGTGACCGCAGGACACGCGCGTGACCATGGCCAGCATGACCGAGCCGAGAAAACCCATGGCCAGCGCATGCAGCGCACCCAGGCCCAGCACGGCGCGGCCAGTGGCCAGCCACAACGCCTGCGACGCCGCGCTGTACAGCAGCGCCAGGCCGAGCCATGCAAAGCCCACGTGCAGCATCGCCAGCAGGCGGATCTTCATGCTTTGCACCAGGCCCCAGGCCAGCGCCAGCCACAGCAGCACGGCGCCGGCCGCCAGCTCGACCGCGATCACCAGCAGGGTCCAGGCCGTGCCGCTGCCATCGTCGGGCCGCGCGAAATCCACCCACAGCGCCAGCACCTCGAACGCCGCCGTGCCCAGCATCAGCCACAGCAGCCAGTATGGCCGCCAGAGCTGGATCGCGGGCAGCACGTTGGCGGTGAAAAACGGGATCATCCGATGCGCCACGCTGACATAGGTGACGACGATGAAGCCCCACAGGGCACTGCGCACCAGCAGCAGCGCCAGCGCGTCCTGCCCGGCGCTGAAGGCGATACCGGTGCCGGCCAGGCACAGCATGCCGACGATGCCGCCGACGCCCGCCGTCCTGGCGTGCATCCGGTCCGGCGCCCGGCTGGCCAGGATCAGGCGCCAGAACAGGCCGACCACCCAGGCCAGCCCGGCGCAGGCCAGCACCAACCCCGCCAGCGCCAGCCCCGCGTGCAGGTGGGCGCCTGCCAGCCACAGCAGCCAGCCGGCGGCCTGCAGGACCAGCGGCCACAGCACTTGCCGCGTTGTCGGGTGCTCGACGCGCAGCCAGTTCGGCCCGGCGGTAAACAGAAAGCCGACGAAGAACAATGGCATAAAACCGAACACCATCGCCGCCGCGTGCGTCAGCGTCGGTGATACCGCGTAGCCCAGGCCGAACCAGCCATGCACGCGATCAACCTGCACCAGCAGCCACCAGCCGCTGGCCGCAACGAGGATCAGCATGGCGAGCGAAAAGGCCAGCCGGTGCGGCGCCACCAGCAGCATGGCCGGCCGCCACGCCGCGCTCACGGGCGCCGATGCGGTTGGCGGCGCTGTTCGGGTGGCGGCAGCGCTCGGCGCTGGATGAGGGGTGCTATCCGACATGCTCGACTTGTACGCCGCTGGCTGAAGTTCTGACCATGATCGGGGTCAATATATCCCCTGCACAGCCTGGTATCGGGTCACGTTGGGTTGGCCCTTGCGGTACTCGATTCGGTGGCTTCGTGCAGACATAACCGCTGCGCAATGCGGTTGATCCGTGGAATCCGCGTGGGCACCACAAGAACCTGCGGCCCGCTTCAGTGCGCACACATCAGCCACCTGCATCAAAGTAATCGCTATCGAGCCGAGGCACGCGGACCGTGCGCAACGTCACGCCAACCTCGTGATCGATCATCAGGCTGGCAAGTCGGGCGCCGTCCACGAGAACGATGCCTTCAACGGAGCGCGCGAATTCCAGCGCTTGAGTCGTATAGGTGGATGTGGTGATGAACACGCCCTTTCTGGCGCGCTGACCCGCCAGCGCACCGTAAAACGCCTGAACCTCGGGTCGGCCTACCGCACCCTGCCATCGCTTGGCCTGGACATAGACCTTTTCCAGGCCGAGCCGGTCGAGCGAAATCACGCCGTCGACGCCACCATCGCCCGTGCCGCCGATACGCTGCAGATCCGCACGGTGGGCGCCATAGCCCATCCGATGCAGGACATCGAGCACGATGGATTCAAAGAAGGTAGGCGCTACGCCACTCAAGGTTTCCAGCAACTCTTCGGTGACCGATCGCCGCAACTCGAGCAGCGCCTCGCTCAAACGATCATCCGGACTTGCGAGCGCGTCCGGCGCGGATTCAAGCTGGCTCGCGAGCGCATCTTGCTCTTCCCGATCGCTCCCCGTGCACAGACGCGCATCGGGATAGACCCGGGCCAGGCGCTCCACTTGCTCCGGGGTAAGCGCTTCCTGATGCTGCGCGGCGAATGCCACACCGTCCGATGTCAGCTGCCAGTATCCATGCCGCGGGCTGCACGACAAGCCGGCACGCTTGAGTCGATCGTGTGCCCATCCGGCCCTGTTCTTGTAGACCAGTTGAGCACCGCTGGGCAGCATGAGTTGACGATCGGCGTCGGAAATGCTGAGCGCTTCAGCGGCCGCTTCGTGAACATCGCGCGCCAGCGCGCCGGCAGGACGCGCCGCCAGAAAACGAAGAATCGGCTCAATGAACCGATCGTACGTTGGCACGGCCATGGGACATCACCCGCAGGCACCCACGAAGCCGCACTGCGTGCAGTAGTCGCAACCGTCCTTGCGGATCATGGCGTGCGCGCCGCATTCGGGGCACTTCTTGCCGGCCATGACGGCGCCGGTGAGCATGGCGGCCGGCTCGACACGGGGCTCGACCGTCGGCAGTTCGTCGGCATCGAACAGCGAGCCCTGCGCCGCCAGCGCGCGCTGGGCAATCAGGTTCTCGACCGCATAGCCGATCGCCGCCACCTCGCTGTCGTGCCAGCGCGGCACGTGGGTGCCGTCGGCCTTCTCGTAGGTGCCCAGGCGCACCGGGCCGCGGTCCCAGCTGACCTTGCGCATGTCGGACAGCGCGCGGTCCAGGAAGCCGCCGCGCGCGGCCAGGCTGAGCATGCGCATGGTGGCGGTGATCCACTGCTGCGACTCGCCGCTCTGGCCGACCGGCATGAAGAACTCGATCGCGCGCTCCACCGTGCCCTTGCCGTCGGCCGTGGGCACCGGCAGGAAGGAGACAATCAGGTACAGGCGCTGCTGGCCCTCGTGGGTCCAGTACTCGATCTTCTCCGTCACCGCGGGCAGGCCGCCGGAGGGACGCTTCTCGATCACCGAGCGCATCGGGTCGTACACCGTCGACGGCATCGCCGGCGCGCCAGCGGGCGGCTGCGGCGCTTCTTCCTTCTTGGCCGGCGTGGTCTCGAGCACGGCGCCCAGGATGCTGTTGGGGCGGTAGGTGGCCAGGCCCTTCAGGCCGGCTTGCCAGGCCTGCCGGTACAGGTCCTTGAAATCATCGTAGGGATAGTCTTCCGGGATGTTGACGGTCTTGCTGATCGAGGTGTCGACGTAAGGCTGCACCGCCTCCATCATCGCCACGTGCTCCTGCGCGCTCATCTGCAGCGCATTGACGAAGTAGCCGGGCAGCGCCTCGGGCTTGTCTGGCGTCACCGTTTCATCGACCAGCGAGCGGTAGACGCGGAAGGCATGGTCTTCGACCAGGTAGCTGCTGGTGCTGCCGTCGGCCTCGCGCTTGTTGCGCGTGTAGCCCCAGCTGAAGGCCGGCTCGATGCCGTTCGACGCGTTGTCGGCAAACGCTAGGCTGACAGTGCCGGTGGGCGCGATCGACAGCAGGTGGCTGTTGCGGATGCCGTGCTCGCGAATCGCCGCCTGGATGTCATCCGGCAGGCGGCTGGCGAAGGTGCCCTTGGCCAGGTAGCCGTCGGCCTTGAACTTGGGGAAGGCGCCCTTCTCCTTCGCCAAGCCGACCGAGGCCCGGTAGGCGGCATCGCGCATGCGGCGCGCGATTTCAGTCGCCATGACGCGGCCGTCGTCACGGTCGTAGCGCAGCCTGAGCATGGTCAGCGCGTTCCCCAGGCCAGTGAAGCCGACGCCGATGCGGCGCTTTTCCGCACTCTCCGCGCGCTGCTGCTCGAGCGGCCAGAAGGTGACGTCCAGCACGTTGTCGAGCGCACGCACCTGGGTCGCCACGACCTCCTCGAAGGCCTCGAAGTCGAACACCGGTTCGCCGCCGACGCCGAACGGATGGCGCACGAACTTGGTCAGGATGATGGGGCCCAGGTCGCAGCAGCCGTAGGGCGGCAGCGGCTGCTCGCCGCACGGGTTGGTCGCCTCGATCCGCTCGCAGTAGTTCAGATTGTTGTCGCGGCCGATCTGGTCCAGGAACAGGATGCCCGGCTCGGCGAAGTCGTAGGTCGACTTCATGATGGTGTCCCACAGCTCGCGCGCGGGCAGCCTGCGGTACACCCACAGGCCGTCGGCGCGCTGGTAGCCACCCTCGTCGAGCACCTTCTGGCCGGGCTTGGCCTTGTGCACCAGTTCCCAGTCGGTGCCTGCCGCCACCGCCTGCATGAAGGCGTCGCTGACACCGACCGAGACGTTGAAGTTGTTCCAGCGGCCGGGCGTGCGCTTGGCGGTGATGAACTCCAGCACGTCGGGGTGGTCGATGCGCAGCACACCCATCTGCGCACCGCGGCGCGAGCCGGCGCTCTCGACCGTCGAGCACGACTGGTCGAACACGTTCATGTAGCTGCACGGCCCGCTGGCCATGCTGTGCGTGCCCTTGACGTAGGCGCCCTTGGGGCGGATGCGCGAGAAGTCGTAGCCGACGCCGCCGCCGCGCCGCATGGTCTCGGCAGCCTCGCGCAGGGCTTCGTAGATGCCGGGGTAGCCGTCCTCGTCGCGGCCCTGGATGGCGTCGCCGACCGGCTGCACGAAGCAGTTGATCAGCGTGGCCTGGATGTCCGTGCCGGCGGCGCTCATGATGCGGCCGGCACCGATGGCGCCAGCCCACAGGTTGCTCAGAAACTTCTGCTCCCACTCGGTCCGCAGTTCGGGCTTCTCCACCGAGGCCAGTGCCCGCGCCACGCGCCCGTACAACTGCTCCAGCGAGGTCTCGCCCGGCTTGAAGTACTTCTCGGTCAGGACGTCGTGGCAGATGGGTTGGTCGGGCAGGCGCATGGCGGCAGGATTGGGGAGTGGGTCTCTTTTCATATTGTGATTCCGAATCTCTGGAGAAAGCTCAAAAACTGCCTGGCGAAGCAAATCAGGCGACCAACCTGCGCATTCTTGCACTGTCGCGTTTCGCGGACTGAAAGACGACTCGCGAGAGGGTATTTTTTGGTGTCCACGCACCTCGAAACAGACGGCCAAAGCCGCCCTTCGACAGTGCACGAAAGATCCTCGTCGATCGTGAATCGACCGCCTGCGCCATGGCGTCGGGATCGGCCTGGTCCGGCTCGATGCCCATCAGGCCGGCAACCACCGCGCGGTCGGTGCCGTGGCCGACGCCGGTTGCTGCCAGCGAGCCGTACAGCCGCACCTGGATGCGCCGCACCGCGTCCATCAGGCCGGCCTGCCGCAACTCCCGCGTGAATGCGCAGGCGGCGCGCATCGGTCCGACGGTGTGCGAACTGGACGGCCCGATGCCGATCTTGAACAGGTCGAGTGCGCTGATGGTCATGACGTGATGTCCCGGAGGGTCGCCGTTGGATCGCAGCCGGCTGAAGATGAGGTGCTGGATCACGCGACCGCGCGTAGAATCACGCTTTCCCCCGCGTTCTCAACAGCCTCTGGACATATACCATGAACCGCTGCTGGACCTTCCACCGCCATCACCGTTTGATCGCGGCATCGATCTGTCTCGGCGCCTTCGCCGCGCTGCTCAGCCCGCCTGCGCAGGCGCAGATGCAGCGCCTGTTCCCGCATGGCGTGCAGCGCGCCCAGATCAGCTTCGTCGAGCCGCCGCAGGTGCTGCTCGACGGCCGGCCGGAACGGCTCGCGCCGGGCGCCCGCGTGCGCAACGAGCACAACATGATCGCGCTGTCGGGCACGCTGCGGGGCAAGACCTTCGTCGTCAACTACCTGCGCGACCCCGCCGGCGTGGTGCGCGACATCTGGATCCTGACGCCGCAGGAAGCCGGCGGCACCCTCGATGGCCGGCCGCTGGAGCGGGCCACGCCAGCCTACCTCAACTGATCGACGCCAGCGCCGGCCCGCCGGCTTGCCGCGTCACCGGCACCATTCGCGCCACCCGGCGCCGCATCAAGAAGGCACTCCCCCATGTCACGCAAAGTCTTCATCAAGACCTTCGGCTGCCAGATGAACGAGTACGACTCCGACAGGATGGTCGACGTGCTCGGCGCCGCCGAAGGCTACGAACCGACCAGCAACGTCGACGAGGCCGACCTGATCCTGTTCAACACCTGCTCGGTGCGCGAGAAGGCGCAGGAGAAGGTGTTCTCCGACCTCGGCCGCGTCAAGCACCTGAAGAAGAAGGGTGTGCTGATCGGCGTCGGCGGCTGCGTCGCCAGCCAGGAAGGCGAAGCCATCATCGAGCGCGCGCCCTACGTCGACGTGGTATTCGGCCCTCAGACCCTGCACCGGCTGCCCGATCTGCTGGCCAAGCGCCAGCGCCAGCAGCGCCCGCAGGTCGACATCAGCTTCCCCGAGATCGAGAAGTTCGACCACCTGCCAACGGCGGGCGTCAAGGGGGCCTCCGCCTTCGTCTCGATCATGGAAGGCTGCTCCAAGTACTGCAGTTACTGCGTCGTGCCCTACACGCGCGGCGAGGAATTCAGCCGCCCGTTCGACGACGTGCTGACCGAGGTCGCCGGGCTGGCCGACCAGGGCGTGAAGGAAGTGAACCTGCTGGGCCAGAACGTCAATGCCTACCGCGGCAGGATGGGTGACTCGGGAGAAACAGCCGACTTCGCCCTGCTGATCGAGTACGTAGCCGAGATTCCCGGCATCGAGCGCATCCGCTACACCACCAGCCACCCGAACGAGTTCACCCAGCGGCTGATCGACGTCTATGCCAAGGTCCCCAAGCTGGTCAGCCACCTGCACCTGCCGGTGCAGCACGGCTCCGACCGCATCCTGATGGCGATGAAGCGCGGCTACACCGCCATGGAATACAAGAGCATCATCCGCAAGCTGCGCGCCGTGCGGCCGCACATCAGCCTGTCGAGCGACTTCATCGTCGGCTTCCCAGGCGAGACCGATGAGGACTTCGACAAGCTGATGAAGCTGATCCAGGACGTCGGCTACGACGCCTCCTTCAGCTTCATCTTCAGCCCGCGCCCCGGCACGCCGGCCGCCAACCTACACGACGACACGCCGCACGAGGTCAAGCTGAAGCGCCTGCAGCACCTGCAGGCCGTGGTTGAGCAGAACGTGCGAGCGATCAGCGCGTCGCGCGTCGGCACCACACAGCGCATCCTGGTCGAAGGGCCGTCGCGAAAGAACCCGCGCGAAATGATGGGCCGCACCGAGTGCAACCGCATCGTCAACTTCGACGGCGGACCGGAGGGATCGCGCCTGGTCGGCCGGCTGCTCGACGTGATGATCACCGAGGCGCTGCCGCACTCGCTGCGCGGCCGGCTGGTGGTCGAGCACGCAGCGGCCTGAAGAGCCGCCAAGCCGCGCGCCGGCGATGGGGCGGCGCCGGCGCTACGCTGCGCCAGCCATCCGCCAGCCCAGCGCCTCGCCGCCCGCCAGCGGCTTGACCACGCTGTCGCCGAAAGGATAGATCTCCGGCGGCGTCCAGCGCTCGCGCCGCAGTGTCACGCTGCCGTTGTTGCGCGGCAGGCCGTAGAAATCCGGCCCATGGAAGCTGGCAAATCCCTCCAGCCGGTCCAGCGCGCCCGCCGCCTCGAAGGCGGTGGCATAAAGCTCCAGCGCGGCGTGCGCCGTGTAGCAACCGGCACAGCCGCAGGCGTGTTCCTTCAGGTGCGCCGAGTGCGGCGCCGAGTCGGTGCCGAGGAAGAACTTCGGGCTGCCGCTGGTGGCCGCCCGCAGCAGCGCTTGCCGATGCACCTCGCGCTTGAGCACCGGCAGGCAGTAGTAATGCGGGCGGATGCCGCCCACGAAGATGGCGTTGCGGTTGTAGAGCAGGTGATGCGCGGTGATGGTGGCAGCGGTGTGTGCGCCGGCCTCCTGCACATAGTGCGCCGCCTCGCGCGTGGTGATGTGCTCGAACACCAGCCTCAGCTCGGGAAAGTCGCGCCGCAGCGGAACCAGCACGCGGTCGATGAACACCGCCTCACGGTCGAACAGGTCGATCTCCGGGTCGGTCACCTCGCCGTGCAGCAGCAGTTTCAGACCGGCGCGCTGCATCGCCTCCAGCGTCCGGTAGGTCTTGCGGATGTCGGTGACGCCGGCATCGCTGTTGGTGGTCGCGCCGGCCGGGTACAGCTTGAGGGCAACCACGCCGGCATCCTGGGCGCGCGCGATCTCGTCCGGCGGCGTGTTGTCGGTCAGGTACAGCGTCATAAGCGGCTCGAACGCCGTGCCGGCGGGCACCGCCGCCAGGATGCGCCGCCGGTATTCCAGCGCCTGCGCCGCCGTGGTCACCGGCGGCCGCAGATTCGGCATGATGATGGCGCGGCCGAACTGCGCCGCGGTGTGCGGCACCACGGCCGCCAGCGCGGCGCCATCGCGCACGTGCAGGTGCCAGTCGTCGGGGCGCGTCAGGGTCAGCTTGTCGGGTGAATGCATACGCTGATCGTCGCTGCTTGCCAGCGCACGGTCGCAATTGATCGGATGGTGGCGGGATGGTAGCCCGCGCCAGGCCCATGTCACTCGATGCCTTGTCGTCCCACTGACGCGAAGAAGACACGAAGCCCAGACCCTGGCACGGGTGATCCTATCAGCACCCACTGCGCCTATTACCCAATCACTGTCATGTACCGTCGGCAGCGCTGCCGGAGTCGGCCCCCGGTCCCGCGCTTCGGCTCAACCGGCCGGCCAATGCTCGGCTGGCCTTGACCGCGTCAGCGGCAGCCACAGCGTGAACACCGTGCCGCCGCCATCGGCTGCCGACCATTGGCAATCCCCGTCCAGCGCCTGCACGCGCGCGCGGATGTTGGCCAGACCCTTGCGGCCGGGCGGCAGCGCCTCGGGATCGGGCGGCGTGAACAGTGCACCATCGTCGGCGACGCGCACCACCACGCCGGCTGCGCCGGCCCGTGCCTGCTCGGCGGTGCTCACGACCAGGGTGCGCGCGCCACTGTGCTTGATGATGTTGGTCAGCACCTCCTGCAGCACGCGCAGCACGTGCAGCGCGCTCTGCGCATCCAGCCAGGGCAGTGGCGGCAGGTCCTGCACCCGCCAGTGCAGCGTCAGGCCGGCGCCCTCCAGCCGCGGTGCCAGCCGGAAGCGCAGGCTGCCCAGCAGCACCAGCAGGTCGGCGTCCACCGGCTCCAGTGAATCGATCGAGATCTTCAGGTCGTCGACGCATTCCTTCAGCACCTGCGGCACGTTGATCTGCGCCATGTCACCGTGTTCGACCAGCCGCAGCGCGGTCATCAGCGACGAGCCCACGCCGTCGTGCATCTCGCGCATCAGGCGCTGGCGCTCCTGCAGCAGCGTCTGCTCGCGCTCGGCCGCGCGCAGACGCTGGTGGCTGGCGGCCAGCGCGGCCTCGCGCTCAGCCAGGCGCCGCTCCAGCGTCACGTTGGCCTGCGCCGCCACGTCCAGCGCACGCACGTAGCGCGTGTAGGCAACCAGCAGGAACATGGTGAACAGCCCGAGATAGATGTACGGCGTCAGGTAGATCGACTCCATGTCGCCGCGGTAGCGCTGCAGCCCCAGGTCGTGAAACGCGATCGGTAGCGACAGCAGCAGCCAGGCTGCAAGCATCCAGCTGGCCGGCGTGCGGCGCTTGATGGCGCCCCACACGCCGGTGCCGATCATCACCAGCGCCGGCGGAACCAGCGCCAGGCGCAGGGCCGGCAAGGCGCTGTTCAGCTCCAGCAGGCCCAGCAGCGGCAGCGTGACCACCACCATCGTGCCGACGTACATCAGCATGGCCGCCTTCAGGCCTGGCAGCGACAACTGGTTGATGACACACAGGAAGTAGAACGAGCACAGCACCGACCCGCCCGAGCCGGCCACGTAGGCCAGCCAGGCGAACCATTCGTCCGCGATGCCGAAGCCTTCGCTGTCGACCATGTAGTGCAGCATCGACATCAGCTGGAACACCGACATCAGGAAGAACAGCAGGTACAGCCGTTCCTCGCGCCGCCGCCGCAGCAGCCACACCCCTAACGCGAACAACCCGATCACCAGGTACGAGCCGCGCGAGAACGCCACCCCGTCGGCTTGCAGCAGCGTGCGCGCGCGCCACGACAGCAGCAGGTCTTCGGCCGGCCCCGCCCACAGCGACGACAGCGCCCCGCCTACGCCCTGCTGGCTGGCCATGCGCACGTGCACCGTCAGTCCCTGGCCCAGCTGAACGGCGCCGCCCAGGTCGATCCACACCGGCCGGTTGGTGGCATTCCACACCCTGCTGCCACGCGTCTGCCACAACAGCCGGCCGTCGGCATACACCGCCACCGTGCCCGAGGTCTGCCAGCGCGGGATATACAGGCGCGGCCCCTGCGGCGTCGCCGCCAGCGCCTCGGGTGGCACCCGCAGCCGGTACCACACCACTTCCGGCGGCGCCTGTGCCGTCTGCGCCGTCGTCGCCACGGCACGCGGCCGCGCGTGCGGCAGCACCACAGTCTGCCAGGGTGTGGCCGCCTCCAACAACCCATCGCCAGCCTGCGCCTGCGCCTGCGCCATCGGCAGCGCAGCCAGCCAGCAGATCAGCGCCGGCAGCCAGCGCCAGATGATGACGCGCGCAAGTGCTTCAAGGCGCATCCAGCAGCCCTTGCTGGGTTGCCTTGTTGATCGCATCCACCCGCGAGCTCACCTGCAGCTTGGCGTAGATACGCCGCACGAAGGTGCGCGTGGTGTGCAGCGTCACGCCCAGCGCCTGCGCCACCTCGGCCAGCGTGTGGCCGCGCGCCACCAGCCGCAGCACCTCCAGTTCGCGCACCGACAACGACGCGGCATTCGCCACCGGTGCCGGCGCCGAAACTTCGGCCTGCGCCCGCAGCAGCAGCTTGCGCGCCACCAGCGGGCTGATCGGGCTGCCGCCGGCGTGCAAGCTGCGCACTTCCTGCACCACCGCATCGGCCACCGCATCCTTCAGCAGGTAACCCATGGCGCCGGCCTCGATCGCCGCCAGCACGTGGCCCTCATCGCCGAAGATGGTGCACACCATCGGCGCGCAATGCGGCCAGAACCCGCGTGCGGCGGCGATCACGTCCAGACCCGAGCCGTCGGGCAGGCCCAGATCCACCAGCAGCACGTCAAGCGGCTCGGTCGGCAGCAGCAGCAATGCGTGCGCCTGCGTGGCCGCGCCCCAGGCCAGCCGCATGTCCGGCGCCGATTCCAGCGCCTGCATGAAGCTGAAGCGGCAGGCCGTGTCGTCCTCGACCACGGCCACCCGAACCGACCCGTCAGGCGACTGGGCGGGTACGCTGGGATCCAGGGTCGACGGCATGGGACGTGGGTCAGGTGGCTGGCGCGTGCGCGCGCCCGAACGCGATCTTCGATCAGTTCGCGCCGTCTGTCTGTCACCCGCTCGGGCGACAGCCTGTACCGCCTTGTCCCCCGAAAGGGGGACAGCGGGAGCATCGGCTGCGGGCGATTGTGACCCTTTCGGGGGACATACAGGCGGCTTCATTTTCCGTAGCATTCTCCCACTTCGCGATCAGCCTGACGCGCTGCACCACGCAGCCATAGCAGCAGGTCGTCGAAACACCCGGTTTGTCACGCGTCATCGCCCGCTTGTCGGGCCGCCCAGGGAGAGCCGGGTCATCTGCAGGACGCGCGCTGGCAGTGACCCGGACGGCAATGCCGGCGCGGTGGAATTCGATGCCGTTGCGGTCGCTTGGCGTTGCCGCACGGCCAGGGAGGTCGAACAACGCCGCGCCGGCCACGTCCGCTGCGGCGTTGCGCCGCGCGCACCGGTAAGCCGGCATGGCCTCAGGGGATCTCAGTAATCGATCGATGCTGCGCGGGTCAGCTTCTGCTCAGTACGCACGGCTTCGTCACCGACGCCTTGGCCGCCGGCAACGCGCTCAGCCCCGCAGCCTGCTCCAGGCCCGGCCCACGCATTTCCGGCGTCGTCGCCGCAGGCCAGCGCGATCCGGCCGACACATGACGGCAGGCACCGGACGATCTTCTTGCTCCTGCTTGTGGCCGCTTGCGCTGGCCAGACCGGACGCCGCGCGCGAACCAGCAACGAATCAAGCCAAAATTGAGCGACGCGACAACAACCGGTTCCGTCACTCGCGATCCGACCGTGGCGGCGTGAAGAACGATCCCCCAAGCAAGAGCGACACCAGCCAAGCAGGCAGCGTGGTGACGCCCAGCAGCATCAACTGCCTGACGAGATGCGGGTGGTCCGGGCCGTCGTTGAAGTAGGCATAAAGCAGCAGCGCCAGCGCTGCCGTGCCGAACCACCACGTGATCTGTGCAAGTCTGATGAGCATGTGTTTCCTGCCTCCGTGCGATGAGCGACCACCGCCACTCTCGTCGCGCACACGGCCAATGATATGACTCTACCCAACCGGTCGTGGAGTGGCCAATCCTAGTCACCGATCGGTACGGAAAGGCCGTGCCGGTTGGTACCCGGCCGCTCCTGCGCGTCAGGCGCTCCCTTGACGCGCTCACCGCATTGTCGTTGATTCGCCACAGTCGATTCCGGAGCGCGTCGGTTGCCGGTCATCGCCATCTCGTGAGGCCACGCTGCGCCGCCCCGGCCCGCGGTTGAGTGATCAACAAAAAGGCCATCGGGTGCCCGCGCCGGAGATCGAGGGGGCGGTGGTGGCCCAGATCCGAACGGTGCTGACCAGCCCGGAGACCGTGGCGTCGGTGGTGCGGCACATTCAACGCAACGGGGCCCAGATCGACGAGGCCACCACCGTGATGGCGATGGGACGCCTCAACAACGTGTGGGATCAACTGTTCCCGGTCGAGCGCCACCGCATCGCCAATCTGATGATCGAGCGCATCGACCTCGTCCACGCGGGCGAGGTGCAGGGGATCAAGGTGAAGTGGCGTGAGGTGGGTTGGAATGCGCTGATCGCGGAGTTCGCCCCGGACAGCATCGGTGCTGAACTGCTGGAGGTCGAAGCCTGATGGACGAGTCGATGGAAACCTTTGTGCCCCTGACGTTTCGCCGCCGGGGCGTCCAACGCGTGGCTGCCGACGACCGGAACATCCACGACGTGACACTGCTCGACGGTGTGGCACGGGCCTTCTACTGGCAGCACCTGCTGGACACCGGCGCGATGCAGAGCGGGTCGGCCATCGCCCGCGCCGAGAAGCTGCACCACTCGGTGGTCAACGAACTGCTGCGATTGACCCTGCTGGCCCCCGACATCATTGAGCAGTTCATGGCGGGCAAGCAGCCACGGCGGCTGACGCTGATGTGGTTTCAGCGAAACCGCCTGATGGTCGACTGGCACGCCCAGCGCCAGCTCATGGCCAGTTTTGAGGAGGAGGCATGAGCAAGAAGCATCGCGGCCACGCCAAGGGCGACCCGGTGACGTATCAGACGCCGCTGCCTGCTGGCGGCGTGCAGATGGAAACCTTCCTGCCCTGGACGCTGGTGCGCCGGGGTCTGAAGAAGCAAGTCATCACGCCGCTGGACGCGCCGCAAGAGTTCCTGGACGAGGCCCGCCGTGAGCGGCAGGTGCGCGAGATGGCGCAGGACACACCCCTGATGCGGGCGCTCGGACTGGCGCACCATTGGCAACGCCTGCTGGACGAGCAGCGAGCGGCGTCGGTGACAGAGATTGCCGAGGCCGAAGGCATGGACGTGACGCAGGTGCGCCGGGTCATGCGATTGACCCTCCTGGCCCCGGAAATCGTGGAACGGCTTGCGTGCTCGTCCGACGCGGTGCTGGAGAAGGTAATACGCCACGCCTTGCCCAGCGGCTGGAGCGACCAGAGGCGGACGCTCACGCTGCTCGTATGAGTGCAGCAGCGGCCTGACGAGACCGATGCATTTGGTTGTCGCATACAACTACATGGTTGTATGATGCAACCTTATTGCATAAGGAATTCTGAAAATGGGCACCGATCTGTCGTTAGTCGAGGAAATTCGTTCCGCATCACGTGTGATGGTTCGCGAGCTGGGCTTCATGCGCGCAACACTCGCGGGCACGGCCTATTCCCCTTCCACAGTACATGCGTTGCTTGAGATTGAAGTCCGAGGTGGCATGACGGCTGCTCAGCTTGTGCACACGCTAGGACTGGAAAAGTCGAGTGTGAGCCGGATGGTGGGCAAGCTCGTCGAAGCAGGAGAAGTGGAGGAAGTTGCCGGCGAAGACGATGGCCGTGTCAAGCGATTGCATTTGACTGCGCAAGGAATGCGCACAGTCGGAGAGATCCATGCCTACGGCCAAATGCAGGTCAAAACCGCAATGGAGCAATTGAATCCGTCGCAGCAACAAGCAGTTGCCCAAGGGCTCGCGGCGTATGCCCATGCCTTGAAGACTTGCCGCCAGGGAACGGCGGAGGTCTCAAACAATTCATTCAACGTCCGCTCGGGTTACCTGCCAGGGATGGTCGGTCGAGTGACCGAGATGCACGCAGCCTTCTACTCCAAGCACTCTGGATTCGGGCAGTACTTCGAGAGTCAGGTTGCCACCGGCGTGGCCGAGTTCGTTGGACGACTGGATCAGCCATGCAACGGCATATGGGTCGCAACTCATAACGAGCGCGTCGTGGGTTCAATCGCCATCGATGGACAAGACCTTGGGAACAACAACGCCCACCTGCGATGGTTCATTCTGGACGACGGCTGTCGTGGAAGCGGTGTGGGTCGCCG